>CAZOFT010000003.1:152117-153341 GCA_964579395.1 uncultured Gammaproteobacteria bacterium
ACATCGCGAACATCAGTGATTTCAACAGAAGAGAGGTATCCAACAAACTGTTCGAGATCTTTTTTATACGCGACAATGGTGTACTGAGATTTATCTTGCGACTGCAGATAGCTGACAAATCGCTCGATTAATGAGGAGATAAGACTGGTTTCCATAATGCCCTATAATATATCACAAAATCATGTGAAAAACAAGCTTAAGCGTGCGTTCACTGATCACTTACAAGGGCAATCCTAACATACTATATGCTGTTTGGAAAGAGCTACTATATTGTATTTTTCAGATCGTAATGATATACTTGCAATCACCAAGGAGGACAACTCATATCTATATGACCAAAAACACACAACAAACTCAACCGCTCATGGAGCAATTACTTCAAAAAAGGCAGCCTGCCGCAATCCGAAAAGGCAGTGAAATCGAAGCCGAAATTCTTCAGGCAAGCAAAAAAGGAGTCATTTTTGACCTCGGCTCAAAAGCACACGCAGTGCTCGGAGACAAAGAGCTAAAAGACGCTTCCGGATACCTCGAACACCTCAAAGTAGGAAGCCGCGTAAAAGTCCGCGTCATCTCTGAAGAATCCAAAGATGGATATCCTGTAGTATCTATGCGAGCCTTCTTTAATGATGGCAAGTGGGATATTCTCAAAGAGAAAAAAGAGAAAGAAGAAGAGATCGAAGTCGTCTGTGGAGAATACGGGAAAGGCGGCGTCTTCATCGAGTTTATGGGTATTCGCGGTGTTATCCCGAAGATTCAGCTCACCCCAGAATTTATCAATGAACCTGAAAAACTTACCGGACAGCGCATCAAAGTGCGTGTGTTGGAGGTTGATCCGACCAAAAATCGTCTTGTCGTATCGCAAAAAGCGTCTGTTTTGAATATCAGTCACAAAGATCTCAAGGAGAAATTCGACAAGATTAAAGTCGGCGACAAATGTAAAGCACACGTGCTTGGTTATTCAGAGTTTGGTATTTTCTGTGAAGTTGACGGTGTTGAAGGACTCGTACATATCTCAGAGATCTCTTGGGAGAAAGTCACCGATGTTGCACCGCTTGTTCGCGTAGGTGAAGATATTGATGTAGTAGTTGTTGAGAAAAATGAGGAAGACCTCAAGCTCAATCTGTCCATCAAGCGCCTCGCAAACGATCCATGGGAAACCATTGAGGAGAAATATCCGAAAGATCGCGAAGTTGAAGGAGAAGTGGTTCGCCACGAGCGATACGG
>CAZOFT010000003.1:153441-156433 GCA_964579395.1 uncultured Gammaproteobacteria bacterium
TTTTTTATGGGTCTTATCCTATTGGGCTTTGTGCTTGTTATACTGAGTGGTATCATGGAGCAGCATCCGATCCCCAGGCAGATCACCACCTTCCAATTTAAACTCATTGGCTTTCTCACGCTTCGCCAGTTTGTATATATCATTATGTTTGTGGCTGTGGGTGCACTGGTGTGGTTTGGCTTTCCACTTTTAGTTCCTATTCCGCTTCTGGGGCAGTTTCTGGGCATCATAATCGGGTTGGCAGGTGTAGTGTTTGCGATGGTCCCCATCAATGATCGCCCAATGGATGTGACAATCAGGAACTTTATAAAACGCATCAACTCACCCACACAATTCACGTATAAAAAACACAATGATCCGATAGATGTGCTTACGAATTTATACTTTTCAGAAGATCCGCACCATGCCATTGCTCATGTTGACTCCAAAGAAAAGCTCGCTGCCTATATGGCGCGGACTCATCAAGCGAATCCGATTGATCAAAACAGAGCCCAGAAACTGCAGCAGATCAATGCAGCGATCGTGCAGGCGCACGCGACCCCTCTTCCGATAATCACCAAACAGATGGGTCAACTCAAACAAGCTCAAGCAGTAGTTACAGCCCCTCAAAAAGCTCCAACACCCACCAAGGAGCCTTTTTTCTTTGGGGTGGTAACAAATAAAAAGGGTACGCCACTACCCGGAGCACTCGTGTATGTGAAGGATCTTTCCAATAAGCCAATTCGACTATTAAAAACAAACCCGCACGGGGTGTTTGCCACCTATACACAAATCCCGCCCGGTCAATATATCCTTGAGCCACAGGACCCGTCGGGCACCTACTTTTTTGATACAATGAAGGTTGAGCTGCACGAACAAAACAAAGCACAGATCCACCTGCAGTCAAAGGAAATGCTATAAATTATTGTCATCCACATGCCCGTTACCAAACCAACATCTCCGCTTAAGGCCACCACCCAATCGTTTATTGAGATCGAGGATATTCAAGAGGATATTGTGCTTCTTAAGGATAACAGCGCGGTTGTCGTGATTGAGGTCGGTGCAGTAAACTTTTGGCTTCTGTCAGCAGAAGAGCAATCATCGATGATCTATTCATATGCAAGCCTGCTGAATTCGCTCTCATTTCCCGTACAGGTGCTGATTCTTTCCAAGCGAATGGATATTTCATCGTACCTGGAATATCTCTCTTTGAAAGTGAAAAATCAACATAATGACGTAATGAAAAAACGACTGGTTGCCTATCAGGACTTTATTAAAAATATCGTTAAAAAAACCACTGTTCTGGAGCGACGGTTTTTCTTCGCTATTCCATTTTCACCGCTTGAGATGGGAGCTGCAGGAGCGCAAGGAAAGCGGCTACGCAAGGAATATGTGATCAGTCGTGCAAAAACAGCGCTGTATCCGAAGCGAGATACTCTTATTCGTCTTTTGACGAAGATTGGTTTGAAGGCGACTGACATGCAGCAGCAGCAACTCGTTGAGCTCTTTTACAATCTCTATAATGTCTCAGCAACCGGGCGCCCACTGGCACCCATTCAAAGCTACACAGATACTGTTATGACAACGTAAGTCTGCCCAGCAATCAACTATTAGCGTAATTACTCACATATGTTTGGATTCGGAAAAAAACAACAAAAAGCGACAGTCAATGCAACTGCCCAGTCAGTGGCAAATGTTATGGCGCAGGGTACGGTGTCTATCCGCGACATGATTGCCCCGTCATTTGTGGAGGTTGATTTTAATCACCTTAAAATTGAAGACAAGTATTATCGCACCATGTTTGTGGTCGGCTATCCACGCTATGTGTCGGCAAACTGGCTGTATTCACTGATCACCTTTGACCATCCGCTCTATGTGTCGATGTATATCTATCCGACTGAATCACGAGAAGTATTGGAAGAGCTTAAGCGCAAGATTGCGGAGATGGAGGCGACCATTGAGTCGGAGATGAAAGCCGGAAAAGTGGTTGATCCGACAGTCCAAGTGTCGCTCGATGACGCGCTTGCCTTGCAGGCGGAGCTGGCCAAAGGGTCTGAGCGTTTTTTTCAATTCGGCCTCTATGTGACTATTCCCGCCGACTCAAAAGAAGAATTGGATGAAATTTCCAAGCAAGTGGACTCGATTCTGTCATCGCTTCTTATCATTGCCCGCACGGCGACTCTGGAGATGGAGGAAGGTTTCAAATCAACACTGCCCATCTTTTATGACAAGCTCGAGGTGTGGCGCAATATGGATAGCACTTCACTTGCCATGACATTCCCATTCTCGACGGCCTCTCTGACGCGCAATGAAGGGATTTTATATGGAGTAAATCAACACGATGGAAGTCTTATCATCTTTGATCGATACACACTTGAGAATGCAAACTCGGTGATTTTGGGTAAATCAGGAGGCGGAAAATCCTTTATGGTAAAGCTTGAAGCGCTTCGTCTGATAACGCTGGAAACCGACGTAATCATCATCGATCCGGATAACGAGTATCAAAAACTGGCGCAGTCAATGGGCGGAGAATTTATCGAGTTTTCTCATACTTCGCAGTATCATATCAATCCGTTTGAACTGAATCGTGACAATCCGGAACACGACGAGCTTTCCAATAAGCTCCTGGATCTGCATTCGCTGATGAAAGTCATGATGGGAGAACTCACTCCAGCACAAGACGCGTTGTTGGACCGGGCTTTAGTGATGACCTATCAGCAAAAAGGAATTACCCAAGATCCGACCACCTTTCAGAATGAAGCCCCGCTTTTGGAGGATTTGTTTAAGGTGCTTTTGGGTATGGAGTCCACCGAAGGGCGCGAGTTGGCCAATCGTATTGAAAAATTTGTATCAGGATCGGCTGCCGGGATCTTTAATCAGAAATCAAACTTTGATATTAAAAACAAACTCACTGTCTTTGGTATTCGAGACCTTGAGGAGAATCTGCGTCCTGTAGCCATGTATATCGTGCTTGATTACATCTGGAATGTGGTGCGCCGCGTCAAGAAAAAGC
>CAZOFT010000004.1:0-94234 GCA_964579395.1 uncultured Gammaproteobacteria bacterium
GCTGCCCAGCAGGGATTCGAACCCCGATAAGCAGATCCAAAGTCTGCTGTCCTACCATTAGACGACCGGGCATGAGAAGTGGTGTCTTGGGGAATACTATTGTATCAAATCAAGCTGGCTTTTCCCAGTCCCCACGCGAGATATGGTACTTTTTCCTGTGCAGATATATACTGTATCCATCGTATGTCTGACACTCATTTTACTACCGATTCCGTTGATTCTCTCTACTCAACATTCTCTTCATCAGAGCAGGGACTCAAAGATGAGCTGCAGGTGGAGCAAAATCGTGCCCGTTGGGGGTCAAACGCCTTGTCGACTCAGTCGAATGGCTGGCTGACTATACTCCTTCGACAACTGAAATCACCGTTTTTGTATCTGCTGGTTGCCGCCGCAGTCGTGTCATTTCTGCTTTCTGATGGGATCGACGGCATCATGATTATGGTCTTTGTGACGATCAATACCGTTGTCGGATTTTATCAGGAGTTTAAGTCGGAACAAACCCTACATGCCTTAAAACAATATATCGCTGCCACCTGTGACGTGGTGCGCGGCGGAAAATCGATTGAAATTGCGGCCACACAATTGGTTTGCGGAGACCTCGTCCAGATCGGGCCCGGCGACATTATCCCGGCAGACATACGACTCATTCAGGCAACGAGCCTGGAAGTGGATGAGTCGGCTTTGACGGGAGAATCGGCTGCGGTTTTAAAGACTGCCGACATACCCAAGCAGGCTCCACACCAGCTGCTTCAGGCCGCAAATATGTGTTTTTCTTCAACAACAGTAGTGGCAGGGCATGCGACCGGCATCGTGTGCGCGGTGGGTAACACCACCGCAATCGGACAGATCAGCCACTTGTCGACAACCATAGACAGTGAAAGCAGTTTTGAAAAAAGTATCGCGCGCTTCAGTCGCTTTATCCTCTATCTTATCGGCGCCACATTGGTGTTGATGATGGGGGTGAATATCCTCTTGAAAGGCATTGATCACGCAGGGTCACTGATGCTCTTTTCCATAGCGCTGGCAGTCAGTGTGATTCCTGAGGGCCTGCCAGTCGTCATCACCTTTGCTCTCAGTCGCGGCGCCGGGCGATTGGCAAAAAAGAAAGTGGTGGTAAAACGGTTGTCTGCGATTGAAGATTTGGGCAGTATCGATGTGTTGTGCACTGACAAAACAGGAACGCTCACACAAAATGTGCTGACCTACGATGGTGCCAGTGAACAAAAAAGCGAACATGAATTGATCGCCTATGCCCGATTGTGTGCGCCGACACACCTGAATGCATCAGCGCATTCGTTTGATATTGCGCTTCGTAATGTACACAACCATAACACAAGTGAGTTGATCAAAAAATATAAAGTCATCGACCTGTTGCCGTTTGACCCGCAGTCACGCACCAGCCAGGGACTCGTGAAACATGGAGGTACACGAAGTGTGATCATAAAAGGCGCTGCAGAATCAGTACTGGCACGCTGCAGCAAAAACGCAGCCGCCAGCCATACCCGACAGTGGTGTGAAGACCAGGAAGCTGCAGGACGCCGCACCATCATTATCGCAAAAAAGGATGTGACCGCATCCTACACACTGGAAGAGCAGCGGATTGAACATGATTTTACCTGTGTGGGAGCACTGTCCTTTGTGGACCCAATCAAAGACGGTGTTGCCGACGCCATAAAACAGGCGGCACACTTGGGTATCACCATGAAGATTCTCACGGGAGACAGTCGCTCCGTCTCGGGCGCAGTAGCCCGCTCAATCGGCCTGATCGATTCGGATGCCTTGGTAATAACCGGTGATGAGTTGGATGCGCTCCCCCACAACAAAGTTTCCGCCGCAATCGAATCTCACACTGTATTTGCCCGCGTCACGCCGCAGCAAAAATACCTTATCATTCAGTCTCTGCAGCATCATCACACCGTGGGCTTTATGGGAGAAGGCATCAACGATGCACCGGCTCTAAAGGCCGCTCATGTCGGACTGGTGGTGCGCGAGGCGACAGACGTGGCGCGTGAAGCGGCAGACATTATTCTGCTTCAAAAAAGTCTCCATGTGATTGTCGACGGCATCAGTGAGGGCCGCGTAATATTCACCAACATCTCCAAGTACATCAAGGCGACGCTTACTTCCAACTTCGGTAACTTCTACACACTCGCCATCGCGTCGCTTTTAGTTTCATACCTACCCATTTTGCCGCTTCAGATTCTACTGATCAATCTCCTGACCGACTCGCCGATGATTGCTGTTGCTGCAGATACGGTCGAGCCGGAAGAAGTGCTTCGCCCCAAAACATATGATTTCAAAGACACGATTTTGCTGGGTACCGCACTGGGGTTTATCAGCACCGTTTTTGATTTTCTGTTTTTTGTCGCATTTGCCTCAGTGTCAGCCGCCAGCTTGCAGACGAATTGGTTTATCGGAAGCGTACTGACGGAGCTTGTTTTGCTCTTTTCCATCCGCAGCCATCGCTTTATGCTGCATGCTACTCGTCCAGCCACAGGACTCATTCTCCTTTCAATCCTTGCAGCACTTGTCGGGGTACTAATGCCATTTACCGGGATCGGGCACACGCTCTTTTCCTTTATCACCCCGAGTCTCGGCAACATTCAAACGATAGCCACCATTGCGGTAGGATACCTTATCGCAACCGAACTCGGGAAATACTTCTTCTACAAAACAATCGCTCCGGATCATCACAAGTAATACTGGACAAAGACCTGCGGGATGAGTATTCTGTGAACATATGCTTATTTATAAAACAGCGTTTGCCGGATATTCTGTAAAAGACATTGCGCAAGCAAAACATTTTTATCAGGATGTTCTTGGTCTCAAAGTAGACGATGATCCGATGGGTATTTTACACGTGGAAACGGTGGGGAATCAGCCGTTTATCCTCTATCCAAAGCCTGATCACCAACCGGCCGAATTTACGGTCTTCAACTTTATCGTCGGCGATATCGATCATGCAGTCAATGACCTGAGCATGCGCGGTGTGAAGTTTGAACAGTATGACACAGAGTACGTGAAAACCGATGAAAACGGCATTCAGCGAAACACTGACCATACGTATCCGGGTCCCGCCGGAATTGCGTGGTTTCGTGACCCTTCAGGCAATATTTTGTCAATCATACAGGAGTGAGAGCAGGCAGTCTGAGCTCGTACTATAGGTAGTTTCGTGATACAATAGAGCTATGCAACAAGACAATACTAAAAAAAAGCGAGGCATTGTGCTTCTTGTGGGCCGTCCGAACGTGGGAAAGTCAACATTCGTCAACAATATCATCGGTCAAAAAGTAGCAATCACCAGCCCCAAACCGCAAACCACCCGCTTCCCCATCCATGCTGAACTGGTGGAAGAGCGCGGGACAATTGAGTTTGTTGACACGCCCGGAATCTTTGATAAGGTCCGCGATTCGCTGAGCAAAAAAATCAACCGCCTGACTCTGGAGACAGTGCAGGATGAGGTTGATCTGGTTATCTATATGGTTGACCCGAGCCGTCGCCGAGACTTTGAAGAAGGTAAGGTGCTGGGTATTGTACGCAAGATCAACAAACCAAAAATTCTGGTAATGAATATCAAAACAGATGAGGAAGATGCGGAAAAATATTTGCCGCAGTATGAGTTTATGCGTGATGAGTTTGACATGGTCTACAAAATTGATGCCATGCACAAAACGCATGAAAAGCCTCTTTTGGATAAACTCTTTGAACTGCTGCCTGATGATGAACTGTCTGCTGAAACACAGGTGCACTTACACACAGAAAATGCATCCGGATACCCGCTACTGAACCTCGACAGTCGCACCTTTATCTCGGAACTGATTCGCGAAAAAATCTTTCTCAAAATGGGCGAAGAGATTCCGTACACCGTGACGGTGGTCGTAGACGAGATCACGGAGCGAGATGCAAACCTAACCTATATCCGTGCTCGTATTCTGACCACAGATGGTCGTTACAAGCGTATGATAATCGGCTCCGGCGGACGCAAGATCAAGGAAATGGGGGCTATGGCCCGCAAAGAAATAGAGCTTGCTACCAACAAGAAAATCTATTTAGATCTCACGGTAGACGTGGATCCACACTGGCAAGAAGTGTTGTATTAAGAATAAAACTCCTCAGGCTGCGTGTCGGGTACACCTGCCCCTGCCTGTTCTTCTTGCAATCGGTGAAACTCTTTTGCAGCTTCGATCGCAGCCCACACTACTTGTGCTGCAGGATACATCTCTGCCGCTTCAACTGCTGGCTGATATGCAGTATGTGATTCAATAAGCGCCATAGAGGTCCATTCTATACAACGAAGACCCAATCTGCAACCCACGTTCTCCCCCGTGTCGTAGTATACTAGTGCCACCGACTATGCAGATAATCTCTATCAAAACATCACCGATTCATGCCGACGAATACTCTATCACAGATCTCTTAGATAAAGTAGTTGTCGCGCTGCCGGAACAAACAGTGGTGGCAGTAACATCAAAAATCGTCTCCCTCTGTGAAGGATCAGTCGCGCAAGCAGATACACCAAAAGAGGTGTTGGTCAAACAGCATGCCGACTGGTACCTGCCAAAAGAAAGCAGTCCCTATGGCTATCAGCTGACTGTCACAAACAGTACGCTTGTGGCATCAGCCGGCATCGATGAATCCAATGGTGACGGACAGTATGTGCTCTGGCCACGTGATACACAGGCATCAGCCAATCTGATACGCGAGTATTTGTGCGCCAAACACAATCTCAATGAAGTGGGCGTCATCATAACTGACAGCACGTCCCGTCCGCTTCGCCGGGGAACCACCGGCATCGCGCTGGCACACAGCGGATTTGAGGCGCTGCACGACTACCGATCACAGCAAGATGTGTTCGGGAAAACCTTACATTCAAGTGTCGCCAACATAGCAGAAGGACTTGCCGCAGCGGCAGTTGTTGCGATGGGTGAAGGCGCTGAGTCGACGCCCATTGCGCTTATCTGCGATAGTCCCACCGTGCGGTTTCAGAAGCGTAATCCAACAGATGAAGAGCTGACAATCTACAACATGACGATGGAAGAGGATGTCTTTGCGCCGCTTCTAACAGCGGCTCCATGGAAATCAGACCGGCAGAAGTGATAGGTTCATAAGGCCTTTTTCCGGCTCTTCAAAGTAATACGCACCGACTCCGTACACCGGCACACCAAGCCCCAGATCTTCAATACCCCGCTTGTACCAGCGCACTTTGGATTCTTTGGGATGGGCATCTTTTCTGTCGGGCGCTCTTCTCCCCACCTCTACCACCACGAGTGCACCGTCTGTTCGCTCGATGACAATATCCATTGATCGAGGTTTTTTTCGATGCTTCGGACCACAACGAACCATCACCTCTACATACCCGCGATTATTGGGATACTGCTCGGGAGCAGCAAGATCGGCCGGGAAAAACGTATCACAAAACATATCCAAATTACTCCAAATCAAGTTGACACAACCGCTGTGGTACGGGTTGGCGAAGCGTTCATTTACATGCTGACCGACTCCCTGACGACTGGTCAGCTCCGCTTTTGTGCGTGCGTGAGAGGCATGCGCTCCCCGCGGACCGGCACGAAAATCCATGATCGGCGACTCAAGACTCCACGTGTAATCACCGGCGTTAAACAGCGCGTGCGCCATACCTTCTGAGGTGGTGTAGGCCATCTGTAAGTATTCTATGCGGTGTGCTTCACGAATCTGACCAATTGACGGAAGATGACTCCGATTCATCTGGAGCCACTGCTTGGTTCGGTGCGGGAGTGGTCGTTCTGTCACAGGCGTATTACGACGCGAAAAGCCGGCGCTTATCACAAGCCCCCTCAGCTCATGCATCAGTTGGAGTATACAGCAAATATCTCCCCGGTCAAGAAATACGAAGACGTGCAAGCGAAGTTTCTTTTCCAAGAATCTCCATACTTTCGTTGAGAGGCGGTGATACTTTGCGTCCGGTTATTGCCACACGAATCTGCTGAAAATAGTCGCGCGGCTTTGCCTCTGCTTCGGTGCACACGCGCTGCATCACTTCACCGATCGCGTCCGCTGTCCAATCAGTCACTTGCTCCAGCGTATCTGCTGTTGTATGCAGCAGCTCTTTGCATTGATCTAAATCAATTTCATGTTCAATCACATCTTCGTAAAAAAAACGACACATCGGGTAGTATTCCGATAGTTTTCTGATGCGCGGTTGAACAAGCGGAATCGACTGAGAAAACATGTTTGAGGACTTTTCAATTACCCTCCAGTCATGTGACTGATACGTACTCATATACTGTTCAACTCTTTTCTGAAAGTCATCAACATCCAATGCGCGAATATGCTCACCGTTTAACCAAGCAAGCTTAACCGGATCAAATACCGGCCCGACCGGCTGCATGTCCTTGAGGTCAAATACGCGAATATATTCTGCAAGATCAAAGATCTCCTTCTCGTCAGGGTGTGACCACCCCATCAATGCCAGGTAGTTCAACATAGCACTTGGCAGGATACCGTCTTCCAAGTAGCTACTGGCCCACACAGGGTTTTTACGCTTGCTGAGCTTGGATTTGTCGGCATTGCGAAGCAACGGCACATGGGCAAAAATTGGCAACTCCCAGCCAAATGATTCATACAAGAGAACGTGTTTGGGAGTTGAAGAAATCCACTCTTCTGCACGAATCACATGACTTATCTTCATCAGATAGTCATCCACTACTACCGCCAGGTGATACGTGGGAAACCCGTCTGATTTCACAAGAACTTGATCATCGAGGTCATTAGTAGAGATGGTGATCGTGCCGCGAAGCATATCTTCAAAGGATATGTCACGATCGGCCGGGACATTCAGACGAACCACATGTGCCATCCCTTCTTCTATCTGCTTTTTTACTTCATCCTGTCGGGTGAGACAATGTTTATCATAGCGCGGAATGTGTTTTTGTTTTTGCTGCTCTTCACGAAGTGCAGTCAGTCGCTCACGGGTACAAGTGCAATAATATGCCGCACCTTTTTCGATGAGAGTCTCCGCGTGCTTTTTATAGATATCCAAACGCTCTGACTGGCGATAGGGTCCATACCCCCCTGCATGCTGTGGAGACTCATCGGCTGCAATACCATATGCTACAAGTACATCCAAAAACTTTTGTTCTGCTCCTTCAACAAAGCGAGTGCGATCAGTGTCTTCGATGCGTACGACAAACGTGCCGTTGTGTTTTTTTGCAACTGCATAATTGACGAGGGCGGTCGCAAGACTTCCTACATGCAAATCATCGCCGGTGGGGCTTGGTGCGATACGAGTGCGAACGGTTGACATGGGCGGCAAATGAAAACTGATGAATTAAGGGAATTATAACAAGTCAAATGTGGCTTTCCCAACGATCGTAGAAGAAGGTGTTAGCGACGTTTATACAGTCGAAATGCTCCGTAGGCAGAAAACAGAAGCGGCAGCAACAGCATGGTCGCGTATTTCACCATGTCGCGCTCATTATCAGCCAACACAGGAAGCGGCACAATAGATATGTCACGCTGTCGGATCCCCGAGAGCGCGCCACCTGCTGCAAATTGCGACACCACGTTGACTAACATGTTCAGATTGCCGCTGTCTTGCGGTTGAAATTGTGCATAGGCAAATCGCGATGTAGGAAGCACCATCACGCTCCCTCCCCCGTCTACTTTTGCAACTGCACCCACTACAAATGATTTCAGGTCAGATTCTTTTGGCTCAGTGATTTGTTGCGGATCAAGTGTATAGTCTTTGGTTTGATGCCAGGATACCGGTGACGTCTGGATGATTCCCTCCGTTTTTACCCCTGATACCGGCGATACTGCAACAGATGATACCCATGGCATGCTGACCGATTGGATATTTGCAAAATAGCTATAAGCAGGATTCAGGGAAGCCGTCTTTACCCAGTAGTAATACGGCACCACCAATTGAAATGGGGAGCCGGTCTGTGCACCGGCATTGATAAACTCAGATTGCTGGGAAAGGACGAGATCCTTGTTGAGGGTGATACCATACGATTTCAGCCAGGCAAACAGGCCATGCTTGGCACCTGCGACCTGCAGTGACGGATCGACCATTACTCCATCTACCATCACCACCACATTGCCGCCTTTTTTCACATAAGAAGTCAGCAGATCAATCTCGCCTTCATCATACGTCTTGTTTCCTGAATCAAACACCAGAAGTGCTTTTGTTTTTGCCTCAGGTGTAGCGCTGCTTTGCACAGTAAATTGTGTGCCCAAGAGTGCCCGCAGTCCCTGAAGCTGCTGCGGCTCAATTCCCTCATCGCCCACAAACCCGACAGTCGGAAGCTCTTTGGTGGTCAGCTTGTAAATCGCGCTCGTGAGCTGATACTCCAGGTCGCTGAGTTGGATCGCTTGTGAGATAACATCAGTCTTTTTACCTTGCTCAATCTTTATGCCGAAGTACCCTTTGGAGTACTCAAGCTGATCACGCTTGGTGAGTGAAAACTGCAGCGGCTGAATACCTGCGTTTTCCGCTTCACCTTGTTGGGCCGGCGTAGTGGGATCTACAAAATAGACCTGCACATTCCCTGCGCGCTCATACTCGGTGAGCAAATCGCGCACATCGCGCGCTACCGGCTGCAGCTGTGACGGCAAGGTGCTTGACTGATAAAAGGTCAACTTGACCGGATCTTTGGATGAGATCTTGGAAACAATTTGCTTTGAAGAATCAGAGAGTGTGTATGCATGGCCGCGGGAAAGATCAATACGCGCAGTGACTGCGTGAGCTAAAATGTTGGCCGCAACAATAAGCGCTAGCACCAACAGAATCAACGCCCCGTGCGACATGCGGGCAATGCGTGCCCGTAATCCAGCCATACGAGATGACTTTGTCTTACCATTCTCAACCGGTTTTTTCTGCGTAGTTGCCATAGATCAGTTTCTTCGCTTAATAACCTGTAACACAAACCACAACAATCCGAATGTGGTGCTTGCAAAATACAACAATGCGCGAAGATCAATGATTCCTTTTACAAATGAATCCATATGATAGACCGGTGTAAACGGTACGATAAGATCAGTGATGGCGCGGGGCAAGACAGGTGCTACAAAATCGCTTGAGAATGCATACAGTAAAAACGACGTAATTGCCGTGAGCAAAAATGCCACGATTTGATTGCGTGTAGTGACACTAAATGCCAGGCCGATTGCCGCAAGCATACTGCCGTAGATGATAAGCCCCAGATACCCGACCAATACCTCAGGAATAAATGCTGTGTATCCTTGCACCAAAAAGAGCAGTGCAATCGGAAAGCCCAACGTCAGCGCCAATCCGATCTTCAGAGCGCCCACGACTCCAAACCATTTGCCGATCACGATATCGCGCTCTTGAATCGGGAGCGTCATAAGTGTTTCATACGTGTTTTGTTGTTTTTCCTGTGCAAAACTACGCATGGAAAGTGCGGCAACAAATATGGTCATGATCCAAGAGGCAAGAAGAAAAAACGGCTTCATCGAAGCAGTCTGAGACACAAACACATCCTTAATGAAAAGAAAATTCGCAAAGACAGCAAACAACGACACCACAATGTATCCCATCGGGTTATTAAAATACTGTGCCAGTTCTTTTTTGGTGATGAGGGTAATGTTGCGTATCATATTACTTTTCTGCGACATGCTTTTTAAAGAGTTTCTCTACGGCGCCGCGACCACTTGGTTTTTTGCCATCATACACAATTCGACCATGATTGATCATAACCAGACGATTTGCAATGTCTTCCACTTCAGACAGAATATGGGTCGAAAAAATAACAATCTTTTTTTTGGCCACACGTTTGATCAAGGCTTTGATACGATCCTGCTCAATCGGGTCAAGTCCGGAAGTCGGCTCATCCAAGATAAGAAGATCCGGATTACCAAACAGAGCCGCCGCCAATCCGACTCGCTGCTTATACCCGCGCGATAGCGATTCGATTTTTTGCTCAAGAACATCAGCCAACCCTACATCCTCTGCGTATGTCTCCCAATCCACTTCTCCTTTTACATCAGATACAAACTGTAGATATTCGCTGACTTTCATATCTGTGTAAAGCGGATTGTTTTCAGGAAGATAGCCGATGCGTGGCAACACCATCATGCGATCATCAATGGGGTTTGCATCAAAGACACGCACCGTTCCGGCAGTCGGCTGGAGGTAGCCAAGGATCAAGCGCATCGTGGTCGTCTTGCCGGCACCGTTTACCCCAAGAAGACCGATGATTTCACCTTCTTTTGCTGCAAACGTCACATCAGATAAAGCAGTTTTTGTGCCGTATCGTTTGCTGACTCCGTCAAGACTGAACATACCGATTGATTATAGTCGTAATTTCATCATTTGCAATTGCAACCGGCGCCACAACATTCGCCCTGATCGCCGCAACACATCATCATGGATGAAAAATGCTTTTCAACCGTTTTCCAGTTCATGTTTTTGAAAAATGCATCCACATATGCGGCGCGTGCTGCACCATGATCGATGAAGTAGGCATGCTCATACGTATCAAGTGCCACAATCGGTGTCGCACCCCACACAGGAAATGCATTTTGCGCGTCGCCCAAATAGTTAAACAAGCGTCCTTCATGATGATTCCATGCAGTCCAGACCCACCCACGCGCAGCAATCGCCGTAGCTTTCATATCGGCCAGATAGGCTTCGGTCGAGCCAAAGTCTTTTTTTACCTGCTCCACAAACATCCCTGAACCCATCTCACCATCACCTCCCAGATGACCAAAATAAATCTCATGATTTACAATTCCTCCCCAGGCAAATGTAAGCTCAACTTTAAGCTCACGAATCTTTGAGTATGATTGGTTCGCCCCGGCCCGATCTTCATCGGTAAGTGCGGCGAGTGCTTCGTTTATTTCATTATATTTTTTGACATAGCCTTCATAGAGCTTGAGGTGCTCTTCAACGGTTTTTTTACTAATGCCGTCCATTGCGAAAATGGATTCTTCAAAGGTTTGTGCTTTCCACGGTGTCGTGTTCATAAGTCGTGAATAATAAATTGAATAACAAATCTTTCCCCATTGTACACAAGTTGCATTCGAATGCAAAAAGGCTTACTTGAGTGTGCCGATGCGATACTCCGGAAGCATTGCCTGAGCCTGACCCGGCGCAGAACTATTCCCCCGATGCTCTCTAGCAAACATGCCACTGGCATCGCGTCCGCATCCATCCACAATCTCCATGCCGCCCGGGTGATCACCACTTTGCACAAACGCTGTTACATCATATACTGTCCCATCAATCGCCATCCAACAATCATCCGCACTTGCATGCTGCGCAACCTCATCAAGGGTATAGCTAGATTCTGCAGAAGTCGTGGTTGTAGATGAGGTCGTAGAGCCGGTAGTAGATGCTTGCTCTGAGGATGTTGTTTGAGTTGTTGGTTGCTGGGTCACCTGGCTACCTCTATTAACATATACATATACGCCCCCGACAATCAGCAGCACGAAGACGATAGTGAGTATGGATTGTTTCATATGAGCTGTATGATACCTGCATATGCTGAACAATTCCTGAAGTTAGCACAGCAGATCAGGACGTTTTTGTTTGGTTTGCGCATATGCTTGCTGCAGCTTCCATACGCGGATTTTTTTCGGATCGCCACACAGCAGAATGTCTGGAACCGATTGCTCATGCCACACCTCAGGCCGTGTGTAGTGCGGGTACTCCAGCAGGCGGATGCTTTGCTGACCAGCCACCTGCAAAGCAACCAATTCTTCAGAAGGGCCAACTGCGGTAATCAGCTCAGTCAGCTCAATCTGCATGAATGATTCTTCAGCCGTGGCTTCATCTTTTTTTAAGACCCCGGGCAATAGGCGCACAACAGAATCCACAATGGCAGCGGCCGCGATCTCGCCGCCTGTCATGACAAAGTCCCCCAACGAAATCTCCTCATCAATCTGCCCCATGATGCGCTCATCCACTCCTTCATAATGACCGCACACAATAACAATATGTTCTTCTGCTGAAAGCGCCTGCGCCTTTGATTGGGTATACGGCGTACCTTTTGCAGAAGTGAGCAGTGTTTTTACCGACGATGTATCTTTTTTTGCATGGGCTAACGCCGCAGACAAGACGTCGGGTTTGAGCACCATACCGGCACCCCCACCATACGGCCGGTCATCGACCGTGCGATATGAGTCGGTGGCAAAGTCCCGCAGATTCACGACTTCGATTTCAACAGCCTCCTTCTCAACTGCCCGCTTAATAATGCTTTCCCCAACGACCTGCTTCAGCATGTCCGGAAACAGGGTGATAATAGATATCTTCATAGGAGTTATTGTATCATTCTGACAAGCCAAAATACGCGCGTTATGCTAGTATTGGGGTATGGGCGTACTCCAAACACTGGTGCTTGCATTGCTTGATGTATACACAAGTTTTTCAGCATTTCTGCATACCACGCTCGGCATTCCCCCCGGGCAAGGCTGCCGATTTAACCCGACCTGTAGTGACTACACGCGCCAGATGGTGCGGGAAAAGGGCGCTCTAGAAGGCATCCGGCTGGGGCTCAAACAACTCTCCCGCTGCCACCCCTGGTCATCCTGATTGTACTTAGCAATCTATTGACATATCTGCTAATTTTGTCTAAAATGGGGGTATAAATCATCTGTTATTCATTACTGAATAGTCATATGCAAGGATCATATCAACCACCTCAACAGGAAGAGCAGCCGCTTGAGAAATACACAAGCAATCTCACTGAATTGGCCAGATCAGGAAAACTGGATCCGGTCATCGGGCGAGACGAAGAGGTGCGCCGCGTCATGCAGATTCTGAGCCGCCGTACGAAAAATAACCCCGTATTGCTGGGAGATCCGGGCGTGGGAAAAACGGCTATCATAGAAGGTTTGGCCCAACGCATCGTGAATGGTGACGTGCCCGCCACGCTTCAAAACAAGGAGCTACTCGTTCTTGATCTGACCGGCATCCTGGCAGGAGCCGCCTATCGCGGATCATTTGAAGAGCGCATCAAAGGCGTCATCACGGAAGTTGAAAAGTCAGAAGGAAAATACATATTGTTTATTGATGAAATCCACACCATAGTCGGTGCAGGAGGAGCGGAGGGTGCAAGCGATGCCGGAAACATCCTCAAGCCAGCTCTCGCCCGCGGTGCCCTTCGCGCAATCGGTGCGACGACCGTTCGCGAATATCGCCAGTACGTGGAAAAAGACCCGGCACTCGAGCGCCGCTTTCAACCGGTCTACGTGGATGAGCCCTCAGCTGAAGCCAGCATCGCGATTCTTCGCGGCATCAAGGAAAAATACGAAGTCCATCACGGTATCAAAATCACTGACGACGCAATTCTTGCGGCAGTCAACCTGTCTACCCGTTACATCACTGATCGCTACCTGCCGGATAAGGCCATTGACCTTATCGATGAGGCAGCATCAGGTGCCAAGATTGAAACAGAGTCCATGCCGACTGAACTGGACAAAGTCAAGCGACGTATGACACAGCTTGATATTGAACTGGCTGCACTCAAAAAGGAAAAAGATGTAGATGAGCGCCGCCGCACCCTTGAGCAGGAACGCAAAGAGTTAGATGTTCGGTTTAAAGCCCTGGAAAGCCGCTGGAAAGACCAAAAGGAAGTCATTTCCCAACTGCAGAAACTACGCGTCGAGCTGGATCAGGCAAAAGCAGAGTTGGAGCGCGCTGAGCGCGACGTGATGCTTGATGAGGCAGCCAAGATCAAATACGGCACGATTCCGCAGATTGAGCAGAAGCTCCATGATGCCGAAACTGCATGGAAGGCGATTCCCAAGGATGAACGACTTTTGAAAGAAGAAGTAACAGATGAAGATATTGCAGCCATTGTGGCTCGCTGGACCAATATCCCGGTCACCCGCCTGCTATCAACTGAGTCTGATCGACTCGTGCATCTTGAGGAAGAGCTGAAAAGCCGTGTCATCGGCCAGGATCATGCGCTTCACCGCGTGGCAAATGCTATCCGCCGCTCACGTGCGGGGCTTGCTGATGAACACAAACCGATAGGATCATTTTTATTCATGGGTCCGACCGGCGTCGGAAAAACAGAGACGGCCAAAGCGCTTGCATTTAGCTTGTTCAATGATGAGCGCGCCATGATCCGCATCGACATGAGCGAATATCAAGAGCAACACAGCATTGCACGCCTCATCGGCGCGCCGCCCGGCTATATCGGCTATGACGAAGGTGGCCAGCTTACCGAAGCAGTGCGTCGCAAACCGTATTCGGTCGTACTCTTTGATGAAGTGGAAAAAGCCCATCCGCAGATATTCAGTACCCTCTTGCAGGTCTTGGATGACGGGCGCCTCACCGACGGGCGCGGACGCACTGTGAACTTTAAAAACACTATCATCATATTCACATCCAATCTGGGTGCAGAAGCATGGAGTGAGAAAGACGAGGCAGTCCGTGAGCAAAAAATTGAAGCCGCAATGCGCGCCTATTTCCGCCCAGAGTTTATCAACCGACTGGATGCGACAATTACATTTAATGCACTCACTCAGCAGATGATTCAAAGTATTGTGAATGTACAAATTCAGGAGCTTGAACACCGCCTTGCAGGACAACATTTGCGCCTGGAGATCTCAGACACTCTGAAAAAACATCTTTCAGAAATCGGGTTTGATGAGGTGTATGGCGCTCGCCCCCTCAAGCGTGTGATCAATGAGTTTTTGGTCGATGAGATTGCGCTGCAGATTGTGGAAGGCAAGATCAAATCAGGTGACATCATAAAAGCAGACTACCAAAAGAATAAAGTCGTGATAACGGTGATGAAAATCAATTAAACTGTAGACATGAAGCATGTCATATCTGCGTATCATCGGGTAAGAAAGCATCTGTTTGGTGAAACGGTTACTGAGCCAACACCTACACAGACACAAACACTTCTGGCTGGCGCTGAGGAATTTGCAGATAGCTTGGAACAGTGTGTTGAAAAACTTGAGCGTCTTCTTGTTGCTTCTAAAAAACGCTCTTCATTTTAATTCGCACACTGCTCAAACGCCGGAAGATGGCGATATTGGGACGCATCTGAATTGCTTGTGAATACGCGGCGGGTATCCTCACTTTGTGCAAGCTGCATGAGCGAGTCATATAAAGCAACATTTGCTTTTTCAGCAGTCACTCCTAATACACATGATTCCTGAATAGTCGCAGGAACTTCCGGCTTGTAGGGAGCAGGGGTCGGTACCGGCTGCTGATGCGCTTCAAGTACGCGGGCGATTGCGCTACTATGACGATCCTCTGCTTTGATAATGTTGCTAAACGGCTTTACCGGCCCGAACTTGGCAACAACGGCTTCGTACATCGCTTCTGCTATATATTCATCTTGGATTGCCTCATGCAGCGCTTCTACATCACTTTGACCAAACTCGCCCGATGGAGGCGCTACAGTTGGCGAGACCATAGCGGTTGATTCTGTAGGCGACTCAGGGGCACGAGTGGACTTGGCAGCAAAAAATACAAATACCAGCAAAAAAATTCCGATTGCCAGAAGGATTTTGTATGAGTATTTCATACCTTCAGTATACGCTCACTGGAGTATCTAAAACAATGCGGATTTCTGACGTCATGAGAGATGAAGCAGGATAGAACCTGCAGCAACACGATCATCGCTGACAAACTCCACACCTTCTGCAAGAAGGCGTTTTTTCTGCCCGTCATTGCCACCGAGTGCGTATCCGCCTGCCAGGTGTCCATCTGATTTGACCACCCGATGACATGGCACGCGTGGCGCGTCGGGATTCACATGTAAAATGCGTCCGACAAAGCGCGGATTAATATGGAGTTTTTTGCCGATTGCTCCGTAGGTCGTTACCTTTCCTTCAGGGACGGTAAGAAGGAGGTCGTATACGGCTTGATATTCAGGTTTGTTCATGTAAGTTGGGTGACAATTTTTACACGCGTATCCTCAAGCTCTTCCGGCGTCAACTTCATGGTATCTGGCACAAACACACTTTCTCCCTCACCACGAGGCAAGATGTGAATATGCGCATGCGGCACTTCCATGCCGTGGGTGATAAACGATACAAACTCCGGATCAAGTGCCTGCATGGATGCCCGGGCAATCCGATGCGCCGCTTCCCAGTAGCTGCCGAAATTCGGTACATCATACACCCAGCGGTGGTGGTCTTTGGGAATCAGCAAGCTGTGTCCCACGACGCGGGGAAAAATATCCAAAAACCCGAAAAACTGATCGTCTTCGTAAATCTTGTAAGAAGGCGCTTCACCTGCAACTATTTTGCAAAATATACAATCATCCATATCCCCCATTATAGTTTATGGTCCGTCGGTTGATGGTGGTAGTTCTTCTTGTCCAGTTTCTGTCATGCACCATTATGCACCAGAGGTGTATGATCGTTGCTGAAGCGAATCTCGACTTTATACTTTTTACATTTCAGACTATACTCAATCCGAACTTACACACTTACTAATTCACATACCAGATACCCTATGATCAAAGTCCCATTGGATGTCCATCCTGACAACCGAAACACATTCCAAGAGCATTATGAGCGCATGACCCAAGGGTCGGGCCGCCTGATGCTGTTTGCCGGAGACCAGAAAATTGAGCATTTAAACGATGACTTTTACGGCGAGGGCATTACCCCTGAAAACAACTCACCTGAGCATATGTTTCAGATTGCCTCAAAAGCCAAAATCGGCTGCTTTGCCACACAAGCCGGCATGATTGCACAATACGGTATGGACTACCCGGACATTCCCTACCTGGTCAAAATGAATTCAAAAACTCACCTTGTCGGAGTCAAGCAAAAAGATCCGCGCAGTCACGCGGTAGGTTCGATCGATCGGGCTATGGCGCTTGCTGACTATGGCGGACTCAATGTGGTCGGTGTCGGTTACACCATCTATTGGGGAAGTGAATTTGAAGCAGACATGCTTGAGGAGGCATCTATGATTATTGAAGTGGCGCATGATCTGGGACTTGTGGTCGTGGTGTGGGCATACCCGCGCGGCGCGGCCGTCCCCAATGAAAAAGACCCGCATATCATCGCCGGTGCCGCCGGTGCCACTGCATGTCTGGGAGCAGATTTTGTCAAAGTAAATTACCCCAAGTCCGAATCGGGCTCATCCGCTGAAGCTCTCAAGGAAGCTGTCGTTGCTGCCGGGCGTACCAAGCTGATTTGTGCCGGTGGCGCATCCACTGATGCGGAAACGTTTTTCAAAACACTGCATGATCAGGTGCATATCGCCGGAGCAAGCGGCAACGCAACAGGGCGAAACATTCATCAAAAACCGCTGGAGGAGGCTGTGCGCTTTTGCAACGCGACCAACGCGATCACCTGCGATAACGCAACCGTTGAGGAAGCGATGAAGATATACGGCGGCCAATAACAACTGGAGTTCTTTATACATCTATGAATCGTGTCATCACGCTGACTGAACATATTTTGCAGGAGGAGCAAAAAAGCCCCGGCGCAACCGGTAGCCTGACACTCCTGCTGAATCAGATTGCCGAAGCCGGCAAGAACATAGCGTCACATGTAAAGCGATCCGGCTTGGCTGACATCATGGGCACCACAGGCCAAACCAATGCCTTTGATGAGCAGGTGCAAAAACTCGATGAGTACAGTAACACGCTGCTGATTGATATGCTGAAAAACACCGGCCAGGTGCACACGATCGCTTCAGAAGAGCTGGAAAAGCCTGAGGTAGTAAACCCCAACGGAAAATATCATGTGTATTTTGATCCTCTGGACGGTTCATCAAACATTGATGTCAATGTCAGTATCGGCACCATTTTCTCGATCTATCACGCCGACGGCGATATCCTGCAACCCGGCAATAAGCAAGTTGCAGCAGGATATATCGTGTACGGGTCAAGCGTCATGCTCGTGTACACGACAGGAAGTACTGTTGACGGTTTTACCTTAGATCCGGCAATCGGCAGTTTTTTACTGTCGCACACGGCCATACAAACACCCACCATGCATCCTGAGTATTCGATAAACGAAGGCAACAGCATGCTGCTTGACGAAGCTCATCAAAACTACCTCAAACAACTCAAGACTGAAGGATATAAACTGCGTTACATCGGCAGCCTGATTGCTGATATCCACCGCATCCTCCTTCGTGGTGGTATCTTCCTCTACCCGGCAGACAGCAAATCACCCGCCGGCAAACTGCGCCTGATGCATGAGGTGAACACCGTCGCATGGCTTGTTGAAGTGGCCGGTGGCAAAGCGCTCTCTGGCACCCGGTCCCCGCTTGAGATTATGCCAACCGATGTTCACATGCGCACACCGATTGTCACAGGAAGCGCGGGCGAGGTTGAAAAATATGCGCAAATCGTGAAGAATAAGTGAGTTTGTAAATTAAACAATCATTCTTATGAGCAAAGTCAAAGTAGGTATAAACGGATTCGGTCGAATCGGCCGCGCATTCACCCGCATCAGCGAGATGCGCGATGATATAGAGGTAGTTGCAATAAACACACGAAAAAGTAAAAACGACATGATGGCATATCTGCTGCAACACGATTCGGTATATCGTAAATTCGAAAAAACCGTCAAAGCGACTGATCAGGGACTTGAAGTAGATGGGCGCCTGATCCGCACGACCCTAAGCGATACTCCAGAAAATATTCCTTGGGGTGAGCTGGGAGTTGAGGTAGTTGTGGACGCAACCGGTGCGTTTACGAAAAAAGAAGATCTGGAAAAACATCTGCATGACGGAGTAAAAAAAGTAGTTCTTTCTGCGCCAAGTAAAGATGACGTGACCCCGCACGTAGTGCTTGGGGTCAACGATGACACCTTTGATTGGAGCCAATCTGTTATATCTAATGCCTCCTGTACCACCAACTGCGCAGCTCCTTTGATCAAAGTACTCAATGACCGCTTTACGGTCGTAAACGGCATGCTCTCCACGGTACATGCGGTCACTCTGACTCAGGCGATGCTTGATGATATCGGCAAGTCGCCGGATCGCTCGCGCGCAGCATTTCAAAACACTATCCCCTCCACATCAGGCGCCGCAAAAGCAGTAGCCAAAGTCATTCCGGCAGTTGAAGGAAAGCTTGAAGTCGGCTCTATTCGAGTGCCTGTCCCCACAGGCTCCATGACCGAAGTTGTGGTAGTGGTCGAGAAAGCGACGACCGTTGAAGAGGTCAATGCTGCATTTCAGAAAGCGTCTTCAACAATGCCCTCCATACTCGGATACGAGACTGAAGTTCTGGTCTCAAGCGACTACATCGGCGACACGCGCTCAAGCATATTTGATGCCAACTACACCAAAGTGCTCGGCGGCACGATGGTTAAAATTGTCGGCTGGTACGATAATGAGTGGGGCTACAGTACACGCTTGGTTGATGTTGCAACTCGCGCCGGCCAGGCCTGATTTATGACGATGCATACTATCAAATACATTGACGATGTTGAGATCAAAAACAAGCGAGTATTGTTGCGTGTGGACTTAAATGTATCGATCGACAACAAACATCATATTGCCGATGATGCACGCATCACGCAAGTGCTGCCCACCATACAGCGGCTGATGGAAGCCGGAAATCAGGTACGCATCGTCTCGCATCTGGGGCGCCCGACAAAAACGCAAAAAAAGAAATTCTCACTTGAGGTTGTAGTAAAGAGACTGCAAGAATATCTGCCGTCACACCCGGTCAAGCTTGTCAAAGACTTTACCAAAGACACAAAAGAGCTGGATGCCCAAGATCCCAATGAGCTGCTGGTTCTTGAGAATATCAGGTTTTGGGAAGGGGAAAAACAAAACGATTCGCAATTTGCCAAGTCACTTGCCGCGCTTAGTGACGTATTTGTCAACGATGCCTTTGCGGTGTCTCACCGAGCGGAGGCGTCAATCGTCGGCGTCACCAAATATCTTCCCAGCTACGGCGGACTCCTTCTCAAGCGCGAGCTGAGCATGATCGGCGAGGCAATCCAACATCCGAAAAAACCGGTTGTTGTGATTTTAGGCGGATCTAAAATATCCAGCAAAATCAATCTCATCGGGCGCCTGATGACCATCGCGGATCATCTGCTTGTCGGTGGCGGCATGGCCAATACCTTTTTGGCTGCGCAAAATGTAGAGGTTGGTGAAAGCATGTTCGAGTATGATGAGAAAGAAAATGCCCGCCGACTCTTGTATGAAGCTGCTGAAAAACATACTGCCATCATGTTGCCGGTGGATGCCGTGTGCGGAATGCCTGACAGCGAAGACGGCACACAAGTGAAGAAAATAGGAGCAATCGAGCGAGGAGATCGGATACTGGATATTGGGCCTGAGACTCAAGCCATTTGGGGTAGCACCTTGGCGGGCGCACAAACCATCATATGGAATGGGCCGGTTGGGTACTTTGAAAATCCGGCGTTTGCCCGCGGCACTGATTTTATCTACTATGCGATCACTCAAAACAGTCACTGCACATCTATAGTCGGTGGCGGAGACACACTGGCGGCGATCGCAAAAAAAGAGTATCTTGAAAACATTACTCATATCTCAACCGGCGGCGGCGCGATGCTTGAATTTATTGAAAAAGGCACACTCCCCGGCATTGAGGCACTCAAGCATTCAGCGTCATGAAATCGTATTACAAACTAATTGCAGCGCTCGCAATCTTCGGCATAGTGCTCGCCATGTATCTGATGTACGAGCAGATTACAACCCCTGCGTTTCGCCCTTGCACCGTAAACGCAACCATCAATTGTGACGCAGTAATCGACGGACCTGTCGCAAAAACCTTCGGAATCCCGACGCCGCTTTATGGACTTGTCGGCTACATCGCTATCCTCTTTTTTGCATTCAGAAAGAATGCAAGAGCCATACTTGGCTTTGCTACCGGCGGTCTCGCATTTTGTTTGTACATCGCCTATATTGAGCTTGTACAACTCCATGTTGTGTGCCCCGTTTGCATACTTTGCCAACTCACCATGATATCTGTTTTTTCCTTATCAATTGTGACTGTGCGTTCACATCCCAACACCCATGATCAAACTCCCCGGACTGATTGATATACACGTTCATCTCAGAGACCCCGGTCAAACTCAAAAAGAAGATATGACCACCGGTACACAAGCGGCACTCGCCGGTGGATTCACCATGGTCTTTGATATGCCCAACAATGCTACTCCAATCACCACAACACAACTGCAAATAGAAAAACGAGACCTTGCAAAGAAAAAGGCAGTGTGCGATATGGGTTTTCATTTTGGCTCACTTGGCGACAATCTCTTGGAGTTTGTCAGCGCTGCCCCAATCAGTATGGGGCTCAAGCTGTATCTCAACATGACAACGGGCGGATTCATAATCGACATTCCCACCATGCAAAATATCTATAAAGCATGGCACGACGTGGCACCGGACAAACCCATCTTATTACACGCTGAATCTGACGTGATGCCGATGGTGATTGAAACACTCAAAATGACATCTCACCCGACCCACATCTGTCACGTGTCATCACAAAGCGAGCTCACCTCGATTCTCAATGCCAAGTCTGCTGGGCTTCCCATCACCTGTGGAGTCTGCCCGCACTATTTGTTTCTGACCGCTGAAGACCAGACCAAAATGGGGGCATATTGCTGTATGAAACCAACGCTTAAAGATGCCAGTGACGCTGCGTTTTTATGGGAGCATTTTAAAGACATCGATGTCGTTGAGTCAGATCATGCGCCGCATACGCGCGAGGAAAAAGATGCGCCGAACCCGCCGTTTGGTGTGCCTGGCCTTGAGACCACACTGCCACTTCTCATGAATGAAGTACATGCCGGTAAAATCACTGTCGACGACATTATCAGCAAATGTCACACCCGACCCAGTCAGATTTTTCACATTCCTACCCAGGAAAACACCTATATTGAAGTAGATGAAAATGCGTCCTATGAAATCCGCAATGAGCTGCTGTTTACCAAATGCCATTGGACGCCGTTTATGGGACGCACAGTACAAGGAAAAGTAATGAAGACCGTGCTTCGCGGCAAAACCGTCTATGAAAATGGCGTTATGAATGTCACACCTGGCGAAGTAGAAGTGCTTCCTCAGTGAGAAATCTTTTTGATATCAAGCGCCAGGTACGGATTCCATATCACCCCGGTTGCTGACAACACTGCGTCAGCTCCTGCTGCGCGATAGTGATGATAATCATCTGCTGTCACCACGCCGCCAATACCAATAATAGTAAACGAAACACTCATCGCTTCGCGAAGCCACTTGAGTCGCTGTACCATATCGAGCCCTGCCCACTTGATCGGTGTGCCGCAAACGCCAGCATATTGGCGACCGTTTCCGGGAAATGCCTGATCGCCGGAGGCGGTTACAATAGGTGCACCTATGGTGTTTATCGCGGCAATGCCATCAACCACCGGACCGATGCGCTCAACGAAATGACGAAGCAAGGTCTCATCCGGAAAGTAGCCGATTTTCACCACAAGCGGCACACTCCCCAAGACTTCTTTGACTCGCGAGGTGATCTCATACATACGATCAACGTCGTAGCACAATAGGCTGGTCGTCCCTTCATTCGGGCAACTCGTATTCATCTCGACCACGCGGGGATTGGTATCAAGAACCATCTGTGCTGTTTTTGCGTGATCTGCGATATAGGCGTCTGTCCCCTCACCCCAATTGGTACCCTCAAATGCACAGATCGTGACCTGGCCTTTGCGCATCATTTCATTTACCTTTTTCATGTCATCAATCCATACACTTGGGTCAACCGATGGCACTCCGAAGGAATTTGCCGCAGCCAATGGTTCTCGGTATTCCTGATTATCACGCGCAACCACCTCACCCGATTCATAATCACCGGTCAGCTCCAGGGGAAGAAAGTTGGGCCAGGGATGAACCGGCTTGACGCGCGATCTGACCGTTTTATAGACAAGAATGTCAAAGCATTTATCGAGCGCTCCTTTGGCAAAATTGCTGTTGAAGATGGGGCCCGCTGACACTCCAAACGGCTCATACACCGGGTGTCCGAAAAAGCTATGCTCCGGCTCACCCTCTTGCTCATAGCGCTTGCCGTCGGCCCATGCGTGATAGGGGCCTTCGCGGTAATTTTGATCAAACGTCTTGTTGGTATCGTATACAGGTGGCAGTAGCATATGCCCCCAGTGTAGCAAAAAGCAGAAGTGATTATGCGATATCTTTTAGAGGAGTTGCCTGCGGCAGCTGCTGCAGCTCCCGGGCCATGCGCTTGATGTAGGTTGTCTGAGTGCGCTCTTCTGCTGCTTTTGTATCGATAAACGGATCTGTGTCTACCAGTGCCACTGATTGCTGACCACTGGCCTGCACCAATCCAAACTGATCCCAGCGCCCGATAATATCTGTCGGTACCGGTGCATCAGAGGGCAGCGAGTCAAACACACGAGCATATGCCTGCAACGTGTCGGTGAGCTCTCCCCGAAGTCCCGGCACGTGGCGCGCTGCCTGACTAAACTCATGGACGCGATCCGCATCCATCAACCCCTCATATCCATCGGAAAAGTCCTGCACAACCGTCACCATCAGCGGATGATCTGATTCTTCGTTAATGTAGTAGCGATGATAAAACGGCAAGATAAACGCATCTCCCGACTCCTGCTGCCAGCGCTCCAGCAGCTCATCAAACTGCGCCACTCGCTGTTTAGCGATCTCAAGCGCCTCCTTTTCAAGTGCCTGCTTTTGCTCTGTATCTCGTGTTCTTCTACTCATCACTTCCTCATACCGACGCGATAACTCATGATCATTTTCCGGAAAAAGCCCGTAAAACCCGGGGTCTTCGCGCATGTCATTGATGCGCACCAGAAATCGCTCTTTTTCTGCATGGCGCTCTACTTTCATATCCTCAGTCAGCCGCAGATGTTTGTGATCAACCGGATAAATACCGCTTCCCCCCGGAAGAGGAGCAAAAAATGCGATACGCGATGCCAGGTCAGGAAGTTCGCGCTCCAGAGCCGCCCGCATTTCAGACGGCTGCATGCGCATCTCCACATCCCACGGTGTCATTTCTTCTACCATATTACTGTTTGACTAACTCAACAACTGTGTCAGCCGGACCCGGCGACGTGATGTATACAACCTCTTGCGACTTTTCAATCGAGGGCAAATCAGATCTGCCAATCACCTTCCCATCACGCATCCACACGACCTCAAGATCCATAAACGTATTCATATTCCAAAATGTTTGCGTACGCGCTTCTCCAAAATAAAACGCCATCCCGTCTGCGTGATCAAGACGACGTACATGCATAAGTCCCCGTGACCACTGCGCTGTATTTGTCGCTGCAAGAACACGATATTCACGTCCCTCAATCTCGATTGTGCGCGTGTCAGAATTGGTGGAAGGATTTTTGGTAAAAAAATACACGCCGGCAAAGGTGAGGAGTGCTGCCGCTGAAAGTACACTGACCAGAATAGGGTTTCTAATCGTTTTCATGCTCCCTATAGTGTAGCGTACAAATGCAAAAAATGTGCGCATGAGCCACAAGCACGGTATAATGGCGACTATGACGCTTAGCCCAACGCAACGTCGAGCCTTAATCGTACTCACCTTCATCGCCGCAATCATACGGCTGTTTCGCCTGCCTGAGCTCATGGTGTTTCGCGCCGATCAGGCAATTGACGCACAAGCGGTGCTCAACATGGTGCGCGGTGATTTTACACTGCTGGGGCCCAAAGCATCAGTCGGCGACTTCTACAACGGACCGATTGTTTATTACTTGTTGTACCCCTTCTTTCTTTTGTTGGGGCCTGGAGTCATGTCGGGAACGCTGATGCAGACACTGCTTTCTGTTGCCACGGTACCGCTTGTGTATTATCTCGGGAAGCGCATACAAAATGATGCCGTAGGACTCTTTGCAGCATTTCTCTTTGCTATTTCGCCGCTTCATGTTGAGTATGCTCGGGCCATATTCAACTCCTATCCTGCCGTGTTTTTTTCCACGCTCTGTCTTTGTTTACTGATTACAATACGCGACACAAAACAATTTCTGACAAAACAGCTCATTGCATTGAGTCTGCTTTTAGGAGTTTTTCTGGGAATGATGCTGCAGATGCATTACTTTACTGCTGTCATCATGCTTACTGCACTCCTTTACCCCGTATTGCATCCCCCGCTTCGCACCCGATACTATCTGATTCCTCTTGTTGTGGGGATCGGCACCGGGCTTTCACCGTATATTCTCTTTGAACTCACGCATAACTTTTTAAACATTCGAGGCATCTTGGCATACGCACAAGCCGGAGGAGGCGTTTGGTCACCGATTCCGTTTTTTTCACTGGGGCCGACACTTCTGGCGCAGATGGTAGGCGGAAACAATATCTGGTTTGGCACTCTCGCATTTTTGCTTGTGTGGTGGACAATATTCACACATCGGCGCAGAATCGGCTCGGCACAAGACCCGGCGTTTGTAGTGCTTTTGGTCATCGTGCTCATGTCGGGGCTTCTGTTTCTGTACGGCAAACCGCTTACCACCCACTACGCAATCAGCATCCAAGTGCCACTCCTGCTGTTGGTTTCCTGGGGACTCTATGAGCTATTGGGACAACGCACCGACAAATTACTCATCGTTGCAGCTCTACTTTTTTTCATAAATCTACCCGCATACCATTGGTTTGAGAGAAGCAATCCGCTGCAAGACGGCATTACTCCCGCTGACTTTACCTATGCTGCAGACATTATTCATGAAGACGCAAAACCTGCTGCTTACAATGTCGGGATGGATGCTCAGCAAGACAACCGCGCCATGCCGCTTCGATACGTGCTGGACACGATGGGAGACCATCCGCTCCCTGTTGAGTCATACGGGCAAGCGACCATCCTCTACTTTATCGTACCGACGCACAAAAACGATACAGATGTGCGTGTGTGGGAATTTGAATCATTCGGAGCAAAAGAGCTGGTGCAATCCTGGAAATTGAATGAGCAGTACGAACTGAAGAAATATCGTCACAAAGCCCAAAAGTAAGAATGTGTCGGGGTGACAGGACTCGAACCTGCGACCTCACGCTCCCAAAGCGTGCACTCTAAGCCATCTGAGCTACACCCCGATCGGTGTCACCTATTATAGCATGCGGTGCATCAAATCGGGCTTTATGCTACACTGTTGCCATATGCTTCAAGCTCAAACACCCGCCCCTGACTTTACACTCCCCGATCAAGATAACAAGTCACACACTCTTTCTGACTACCGAGGACAATGGGTTCTTGTCTATTTTTATCCCAAAGACGACACCCCGGGCTGCACAATCGAGGCGTGTGAGCTGAGAGACCGCATGGAAGAATTGAACACGCTGAAAATACAAGTCTTCGGCATCAGCAAAGACGATACAGCGAGTCACAAAAAGTTTGCCGACAAGTTTCATCTCACGTTTTCTCTGTTGGCAGATACCGAAAAAACAGTGATGCAGCAGTATGACGTGTGGGGAGAGCGTTCATTTATGGGTAAAAAGTATATGGGCGTCAGTCGCAGCTCCTACCTCATTGATCCGCAAGGAATGATCGTCAAAGTGTATGAGAAGGTAAAGCCGAAAGAACACGCCCAGGAAGTGGCTGCTGATGTGGGTGCGTTGACGAATGCCTGAGTACTGCTATACTGACAGTCTGTGAAACAGACTACTCTCCACCGCCTGATTGTGGCTACACTTGCGACGATTCTCCTCACCCTTTCTGCGTCGTGGAATCAACTTCCTTACGCAAAAAGCTTTTTTACTGATTCCACACCGACTCCCGCTACGACAGCGGCTCCTGTTCAAACAGGATTTGAACGAGTTGTGCATGTTGCAGATGGTGACACTGTCACTTTGGAATCCGGTGAAAAGGTGCGCTACATAGGCATTGATGCGCCGGAGCTTCGTGAAAGTGCAGGCAAATCAACGTGTTACGGACAGCAGGCAAAGGCAGCAAATGAGGCGCTTGTTCTGGGTGCTGCAGTAAAGCTCGTTCCCGATAAAACAAACAGAGATAGATACGGGCGATTACTGCGTTATGTGTATGTTGAAGATGGGAACGGCAATGAGATCTTTATCAATGAGCTGCTTGTGGCCCAAGGCGCAGCAAAGTCCTATCCGTACAAACCTGATACAGCCAAACAAGATATCCTCAATGCTGCGCAAAAGCAGGCACAGTCACAGGGCCTCGGCCTCTGGAGCGCTTGCCCTAATTAACTTTATCGTACTGCATTTGGGGGGTTGAAAAAGAGCGTGGGCGCGGCGTCATACAGGAGGCGACGGGAAGTGCAAGTCGGCTTTCCGGCGCCGATTCCCCTATAAGCATTTGCCTGCACGGCCGATGAGCCATCGTCGTAGCGCGGATTTGTGAAGGTGAAATTGCTTGTTTCGATATCATACGGGCCATTGTAGCCACTACATTTGAGCATGACATTGTCTTTTACGATAAGGTTCCTGAACACGCTACTATTTCGCTCATCCAAATTCAGCGAGTATCCGCCTCCCGAGAGTATGTTGTCTTCGATCGTATAGTTCACCAGATCACCACTCACATGAGCATGTGCAATGATTGCCGATGTTTGAGACAGTGGCCCTTCGATGGTGTTGTGTTTGATTGTTGCGGTATTTCCCCCAAGCGACTGCATGCCGTCGACATGCGGATTCACAGCGTTACTATTCGGAGTGGGACTGTGAATATAGCTATCATACACATTGGTGTCGTTGCTGAGGCGCATGCCGTCCTCGTGGTAATAGTAGATCATGGAGCGGCGCACCGTGTAGTTGCTGCAGCACACCCCCAACTTCCCTCCTTTGACCGTGGTGTCTTCAATCAGAGTTCCCTTTTTACTGTTGTCCACATCGATTGCATACCCACGCGAATCACCTGCCTCACCTGGCCAGTCGTATTCAATATACGACTGTTCCACTGTTACATTATTGTGTTTTATCTTCAGAGGACCACCTTTGATATATTTTTTAGAGATTACTTCTCCATCTTTGACCGTTGTGTAACCACCGGTTACGGTGGTGAGGTCAGTCAACTCCAGACCAACGCCTGCAATCCCCGTGTTCAGCAGATTCGGATAGGTGGAAAAATCAATAGCACCCGTTGGCGGCTTGGTCGGCTCAGGCTCAGCGGTAGGCAAGGGCACCTCAGTGACAGGCGGGATATCAGTCGGCGTGGGCTCCACGGGTTCAGTCGGCTCAACTGTTGCACTGGGCATTGGTGTAATCGGGTTCAAATAGGCCGTGCGCCAGGTTTGAAAATCTGCCAATCCAACGGCGCCATTCCCATCAAAATCAGTATCCAACAGATTACCATCGCCGTCAGCATCAATTCCCAGATCGCCCAAATACTCCGGTCTCCAAATCTCAAAATCAGCAAGCGTGGTGCGACCGTCACAATTTGCGTCAGCCAAACCGGGTGAAGAACAAGCAGAGGAAACAAATCGACGAGGAAGCTGAAGGATTGCAGCACTTATAAAAACTACGCTTATTCCAAGCGCCACATACCAATACTTCATCCTATCATTGTATCGTGCGGATGTCTGTCAGGACAAGTGTGAAGCAAGAGCTTTGGCCAAATCCTCATCGCGGTCGGTGAATCCATGATCGGCACCCTCAATGACTTCGTAGGTAAATGTCGGCTGAAGCTCCTTGAGTACTCGTGCCGCTTTCACTCCTCCCCCCTCACCACAATACTCATCCTCACCTCCATAGATGACGATCGATGGTTTTTTGATATGGGAAAAATACTCAAATAACGGAAGCGTTTTAGACAAACCCAGCTTTTGATCATGGTCGATAAACGGAAAACAGTTGTAGTCGCCATCCGGGTCAGCAATGTCAGCAAAGCCGCGCGCTGAAAACACTTCACCCACATCAACCAGATTTTTAAGCAAAGTGTCTCCTTTGCCTTCTGCCACAAGGTGCTTCGCATGAGTCAGTTCTTTCTCAAATCGTTCTTTTCCCAAGATCTGATAATACACCCCCACATCGTCTGCTCCGGCCGTCAACACATAAGTACTCACTTCATTATCGGATTTGTAGTGATCATACACGCAGATTTTATTTGCCCCGGTCGAGCTGCCGATCAAGACAAATTCTTCATATCCTTGCCGCTTCAGATAGGCGATTGCTCCATCGATATCCTGCACACATTCGGCAATCACCTCATGCGCCATGCCCCCGGGGACTCGCTCCACTTCGCTCCCGCGCACAATCTTGTGTGAATGCAGCGCATGCGCTCCTCGGTTGTTAAACACCAACGACGCATATCCGGCTGCGGCAAGCGCCTCGTAAACAACTGTTTTTGTTTTGTAAAACACACAGGTTGTGCCATTACCATGCAAGAATATTGCGGCCTTTTTCGCACCCGGAGCCTGATACAGCAGTCCCGGAAGCGTCAGTCCGTCTGTGGTTTGCAATTGAACAAAATCCGGTTTCATGCGGATTTCATTATACCTGACGGTTTACGAAGCTTTACATAATTTCCCCGGACCGAATAATCTTCAAAATGCCAATGCAACTCGCCCAACAGTGATCGATACCAAAATGCATACGGGTTGGCAATGTGGTGATCACGTATAAGAAGTCGTCCACCCGGTCGAATCATCCGGGTCATATTTCTGATTGATGCCACATACTCATCTCGCATGCGGTCACGCGAATAAAACATTACGGCAAAGTGGTCAAACATGGTATCGAAATACCCATCAGGATAATCTGCCTCATGAGCAAGCGCCGCACTTGCTCGCGCATCGGTTGCGGCCAATGTGCTTGTCACCTGACTCTCTGACCAGTCATAAAACTCGCTAGTCGGATCAGTCTTTTTGCGTGCGTATTCTGCACGGCGCAACTCGGGAAAATTCGGCTCTGCTCGAAGCGGGTTGACTGAATAGACCCGGCAATCCAACCCGGCCCGGCTCACGCTCGCCGCCAACCCATCAAACCCCGAACCCATATCACACACTCTTCCTCGAAACAAATACGCTGCTTCATCTTCATCGATATCGTAATAGTGGACATAATCAACCATGCCGCGAAGCGTTTGCGGACGAGTCAATGCATGCTCTTTCAGAGGAAGTCCCGGCTGACAATTTCGATATTCGTTCACGCACTGATTATACTACAAGTCTTTTATTATTATCTGAATTATTTTTATTTAAACTAAACTTTATAGTTTATCTCTTATTTTTTATCTATTATAGGATGTTTATATTTTATACTCTGCAAACACACCCTATCAAAACGACAGGTTGCACGAAGCTACAATATCTGTATAATACAAGGTAGTAATGCCTCTTGATACCTCTCCCCCAGTGTATTAAGAGGCATTTTTTATGGCCTCAAAGCGTACGCAGCACAGCTCGACAGGGAGATCCATCTATGCCATCCAGGCCAAGAGGGAGCGCCAAAAGCTCATATTGTCCCGGCTCCACATCCCGCAAATTCACTCCTTCTATGATGGGAATGCCGTTTGTCAAAAGCGTAGCGTGCGGCCTGTTGTCTGAAGATCCGCGTTGTTTGATAGAAAAATAATCAATCGCCACAAGCGCTACGCCAAGTTTTGCCAGATAGGATGCAGCCTCAGGATGCAGGTACACAAAATCTTCATAAAACGTATCGAGTCCCCGCCGACTATTTGTGGTTTTCAACAATACACGCTCGCCTTCTTCAATCTGTGCATTTTCAAGAGTCTCCCGATCCACTGAACCCTCACAACCGGTACAGTCAATCACGCGACACACCCCCACAAAGCGTTCCAAGTCGTAAGACTCAATACCGCCCAGCGACTGATCAGCATGATTGGGAGCGTCAATATGAGTACCGAAATGCGAAGAAAAAGTAAGCATGGTCAGCCGGGATTTACTGGACTCACTGACTGATACTTCTGTCTCAAACGCCGGATTTCCCGGATACACCACCGTGTCTTTTGTCATCGGAACCGAAATATCGATTATTCTCATGGATTACAGTGAACTATTACTTCGTGCCGTGGCCGCCGAATTCGTTGCGAAGCGCCTGGACTACTTTGCCTTGATAGTTGGGTGTCTCGCGACTGATGGCACGCGCCTTGACTGAATCGTCAATAACCACCGCAGTTGTCCCCAGCTCTGAAGCTGCCTCGACTGTCCATACCGCTTCTCCTTTGTTACCGACTGCACCACCTACTCCGCCACCTTGACCGGCAGATCCGGAGATCTCGCCCAACTCATTTCCGTATTTTTCATAGGCGTCCCGCAGCCATCCGACCAGGCGCGACTGAATCACGCTGCCGTTTTGATAGATGTCACACACATCAAGTAGATCCAGATGGAAAGGGCTGCGATTCATGACATCAAATCCTTCTGCCATCGCCTGCATCATGCCATATTCAATACCGTTATGGACGGTCTTTACAAAGTGCCCCGCTCCGACTCCGGGAAAGTGTTTTGCAGCACCGGGTGCCGCCATCTCATGCAGTGCATCGCGACACATTTCGTACACTTCCGGTTCACCGCCAATCATCAGACACCCGCCGGTCAATGCGCCGACCGGTCCTCCGGAAAAACCGACATCGATATAGTGAATAGTTTTTACCTTCATTTCGCCGTGTCTGCGGATGGTGTCTTTGTAGTTTGCATTGGCAGAATCAATTATTACATCCCCGGCAGCCAGGACTGCAGCCAACTGCGGCAACACTTCATCCAGGGCCTGAGGCGGCAAGATGACAAACACAATACGAGGCGTTTGGGTGAGTTTTGCTGTAAGCTCTTCAAAGGTGCCTGCCGGATCCACACCGCACTCGGTAGCCAACGCATCCGCTACTTCACGGGTGCGATTCCATCCGACCACATGCCACCCTTTCTCGCGCATGCGACGCGCAACATTTGCTCCCATTTTTCCCAGTCCGACAACAGCCAGTTCTTTATTCTCCATTTTGTAATTCTTCTTTTAACTTAATAACACTGTGCTTTGGATACGATGCAAGCGGGACGACATTGCTGTCCCAGGCACAGACTATCGGGTCGATAAATTGCCACATCGCCTGTACTTCTTCTGTGTTTACAAACAATAATTGATTTCCTTCAATGCAGTCCAACAGCAGTTTTTCATACTCTGCCACATACTGGTGCTTGCGGCCGCTGCGGTACGAGAATTCGATTTTACGCGGCTCAATCTCCATATCGAGCCCCGGTTTTTTTGCCATAAAATGAATGACGATTTTTTCTTTAGGCTCAATAGCAAAGATAACACGATTTTTCAGATGTTTTTTCACATTCGGCGGACACAAACATGGTGAGCTGTGTTTGAATGTGACAATGATTTCTTTCACTTGGCGCTTCATAGCTTTTCCTGCCTCCAAGAGGATCGGCACATTCTTCCAGTTCGGATTATCGACAAATGCCTTCACACGAAAATATGTTTCTGTTTTGGAGCTCTTTTTCACTCCGTCTACATCAAGATATCCGTCATACTGTGCCCGAAAGGTGTTGCCTGCTATTTCTTCGGTGGTTGGTGTGATAAGCTGCTTGAGAATCTTAGCACGTTTGGCACGCACATCTTCTGCCGTAAACGCCGCCGGTTGCTCCATCATTACAAATGCCATCATCTGAAGCAGATGATTTTGTCCTACGTCACGAAGCGCACCGATCCCGTCATAAAAACCACCACGTCCCTCGACGCCATCTTTTTCCAACAAGCGGACGGTAATTTTTTCAATATGTCGTCCGTTCCAACTTTGCTCAAGCAAATTATTTGAAAAGCGAAAACTCAAAATGTTTTGAAGCATTTCCTTTGCCAAGTAGTGATCGATTCGATAAATCTGCTCTTCCTTAAAAAGAGACCCCAACAAAATATCCAGCTTCGCCGCCGTTTCGCCATCATGACCGAAGGGCTTTTCTACCAATATGCGCGTCCACCCCTCATCGGCATCACCACAAGGAATTGTCAATCCGGAATCTGCCAGATTGCGAAAAATCGTTTCATAATGTCTGGGTGGAACCGCGAGATAAAACAATTTATTGGAACACACATTCCATTCACCATCCACTCGACCGAGGGTGTCAGCAAGCATCTTGTACGTCTCATCTTCTCCAAATCCGCCCTGCTGGTAAAAACAGCGGTCCAGAAACTGGTTTGCCAAATCGCTCCCTTCTTTAAATTCCCGGTGCCCGATGAGAGATTGGGTTATTAAGGTTCTGAAATCATCATGCGAGAGTGGCCGTCGCGCCACACCGATGACGCGAAACATGGCTGGCAGCTTGCCGCGGCGGTACAAATGAAAGAGTGACGGGCCGATTTTTTTGCTCATCAGGTCCCCTGTCGCTCCAAACACAATCAAAACAGTAGGAATGTTATTAGCAGCCATCACCCCCATTGTACACAAAATTTACTGAAATTCTCATGAAGCATGTGCTCAGCACAAATTCAGATTACAGATGTATACTGCAATCAGCATGAACGTCACCACACAATCACCAATGCGGCTGATAGTTGGGGTAGGAATCGTCGTTGTGATTGCTCTTATATATGTGGTCAGGTCACCATGGCTAACACAACTTACCCAGAAGTTCGGCGCCACACCACCCGCACAATCTCAAGCCACTAAAACGGTCCGACTGAATGATGGTGACACCTACACACTTCGGGTTCGCGAAGTTACCCACACAGTCGGCGACCAGTCATTTCGTATGTTGGCCTACAACGACAGTATTCCCGGCCCCGCAATCCGCGTCAAACAGGGCTCCTCCATCACTCTTACTCTCAAAAACGATTCGCGATATGAAACTCTGCTGCACAGCCATGGTCTTCGGTTGCAAAATAAATCCGACGGTACACACCTGACTCAAAACCCCATACAGCCAGGTGAGTCATACACATACACCCTTACATTTCCTGATCCCGGAATCTATTGGTATCATCCGCATGTTCGCGAAGATCTGCAGCAGGACTTGGGACTGTATGGAGCAGTCGTAGTCGAGCCAAAAAACGCTGATTACTGGGAACCTGCAGCACATGAAGAAGTTTTATTTGTCGATGATGTGCTTATTGAAAATGGCACAATACCAAAATCCAAAGAACACGCGACACATACTATGATGGGTACCTATGGCAATACTATGCTCACCAACGGAAATACTCAGGCAACGCTGAGTGCCACAACCGGGTCCGTGTGGCGATACTACATTGTTAATAGCGCCAATGCCCGACCGTTTCGCCTCACCATCGATGGAGCACGTATCAAATATGTCGGCTCTGATGGCGGTGCTGCAGAACGTGAAATTATGACAGATAGCGTCATTTTAGGACCCAGTGAGCGTGCTATTATAGATGTGGTATACGACACTCCCGGCACATACACCCTTGCCAACAATACTCCTGTAGGCGTCACTCCACTTGCCACAATCAGCGTCACCAAAGGACCTACCGATCAAGCCGCACTTGATCGTTACAATCAACCAACTGACAACCCCTATGCGATCCGCAGCATAGATCCATATCGTGAAGAGTTTCAAAGACAGCCTGATAAATCTATAGCGTTTTCCTTACAAATGAAAGGAATGGGCGGAATGGGCGGACACATGATGATGCATGGCTCATCATCAGAGGGAATCGAATGGGAGGATGGTATGAGCATGATGAACGAAAATACTACCCCCGAAACGATGCGTTGGATCATCACAGATACTGAAACAAAAAAAGAAAATATGGAGATTGATTGGCGTTTCAAAACAGGCGATCTTGTTGCTATACGCATGACAAACAGTAATGCATCAGTGCATCCTATGCAGCACCCAATACATTTTCATGGGAATCGTTTCCTGATAACAAAAATCAACGATGAACCGAATACCAACCTTGTGTGGAAGGATACTGCATTGGTGCCCGCGGGTACAACTATGGATATATTGCTTGAAGTAAGTAATCCGGGAAATTGGATGGCACACTGTCATATTGCTGAACACCTGGAAGCAGGTATGATGATGCACTACAGGGTAGATGGGTCATCCACTGTTGAGTGATTGCTTCGCATCCGCACAAGCAGTATTTCATCCGATTATTTACTATAATTGGACTATGAAAATGCTCATCGTGTACGGCACTTACTCTGGCGGCACACAAATTGCTGCTGAAATTATCGCTGATGCACTGCAAAAACAAGGTGTTGATGCCGATATCAAAGACGTGCATAAAACCTCACCTGAGGACTTTGCCCCCTATTCACACATCATTTTTGGCTCAAACTCCTGGTATGAGGAACGTGAAGAAGGCAACATGAACTCAGGCTATCATAAACTCAAAAAACTCATGACCCCAGACACGCTCAAAGACAAAGTGTGTTTCGTGTACGGGCTGGGCGATGCCAATATGTACACCTCAACATTTACCAAATCAGTTGAACATCTGGCGGGATTTATTACAGACTTTGGCGGCACACAAAAACTGGAACCGCTTCGTGTGAATCGATTCTACTTTGAGCGTGACGAAAACGAGCAGAAGATTGCTGATTGGGCAACAACAGTGGCAGGAGAGATTACTTCGCAGCAGTAGGCGATGGAGTGGTGCTTGGCGATGAATCAGTCTGCCCTACCTGAAAACTGCGACGCAACTGCACTACGTCATCAGACTGACTGGACTTCACTTTCACATCAACCGTATGACTTCCTGATTGCAGGTTATAGAGACAAACCGTATTCTTTGAATAATCAGTCCAACTTCCGCTATCTACCCGATACGAATACACCAAAGGACAAATGCTGTCATCATCTGAAGCAATATCAAAACAGACGGGATTCGTGGACACTACCTCATCCTGACGAGGCGAAGCGATACGCACTTGCCCAACATCCTTTGTACAAGAAGCATTACTTGAGCCTGATGAAGAATCGTTTCCAGTATTTTGGTAAATCACTTGTGGCGGCTGAGTAATCACCCGGTCCTTCTCGGTAACGACAACCGCAGGGGTAGGGGTTGTTGTTTTTGCTGAATTACCCCGCAAACTGTTTGTATTAAGCAGGATGACCGTAATAAGCACGGGAATAGACAGCATGGCGCCAACCAATTCAAAATACTGTTTCTTTGAAGGTAACCCTTGAATGACTTTTCTCACTCTGCTCATGGCTATTTATACTGATTGTGAATGCCTAACTAACCTTGGCAAATGCAGAATTTCATTATACCATATAAGGCATGTCTATTTCTGTCAAACATCTTCTACTGATCCTTGCGGTAGGTTTCGGACTGGCATTTTTGCTTTTTACCAATTTGGTACGAAAAGATGTATTTCTGACCCAAGATCCTCTGGCAGGTATTGATTTTGACCTTACGGTAAAGCTTCAAAACAATGTTCCTGTGCGACTTGACCCCCTTCTCAAACTGACCACCAATATCGCTTCTGTGACTATGTTTTCCGTCATTCTCGTGGGCGCCCTTGCACTGCTGTATCGAAACATCTCTGCGATCATCATCCTTTTCAGCTATTTTGGCGGCCAGGCACTGGAGTATGTGTTGAAAAATCTCCTCAGACAGCCAGGACCTCCGTTTCAGTTTCAACGCATCCATACTGATGTCGCATTTGACAAAGATTATCAGATTGTTGGGTATTCCTACCCATCAGGACACAGCTTCCGTACGGCGTTTTTTGCTGTTGTCATAACCGCGCTGGTTGCACGCAAATACGGTTGGACTTCACCTATCACTATCCTTACTGCATTGGCTACATGTGGGTTTGCACTTGTGGTTGATGTTGCAAAAGTTGTGCATGGCGGTCACTGGACTAGCGATATCATCGGCGGTGTATTACTTGCCGTATGTTGTGCTTCTGCCACACTCTTATTTGTGTCATTTCCCCATAAAAAAAGGCCTCACACAACAGATACTGCGTAAGACCTTTTTTATTGGTTTCGATTATGACTTTTTCTTGTCTGCTCGATCAAAGCCAAGACCATGCACGACATAATACACAACTGCAGCAATGACAATAAAGTCCAGTGATGCAGATACTAAGTGTCCCCACATGATAGCTGCTTTTGTGCCGGGGATGACAAATTGCATCTTTGCCAAGCCTTCGGTGCTTCCGAGAAGAATGCCGACAATCGGGTTCACTAAGTCATCGATAATAGCGGTGACAAACTTACTCACTGCACCACCCAAAATCAAACCGACAGCCAATCCGACGACTCCCTGCTCGCGAACGAAGCTCATAAATCCTTCTAATGGTTTACTCATGTCAAATCACCTCGCTCTCCCAACATCAATTTATCGTTTGATAATTGTATTCCAATCACTGGCAAACTGTTCCAAACCGGCTTCTGTAAGGGGGTTATCCAAAATCATATCGCGCCAACTGGTTGACAAGTCGATCTCCTGATATGAAATCTCCTGCAGATCAGCAAATGCATCGGCGGGCACTTCAGTTGGAATCGTCATCCCTGCCTCTTTCCATTCCTTCAACACTGAAAGCGGCACAGTAACCATATCTACTTTCATCGCAATCATGATAAGCAAGTGGGCCAAGCTCCGTACAGAAGCCGCAAGAATCCCAACGTGATGATCTGAGTCTGCATACATTTTTTGAATATTTCGAATCAAGTCAATCCCCCGCTTTCCCTTATCATCCAGTCGTCCGATAAAAGGAGATACAAATACATCCCGATATCCGGAGAGCGTTTCAATGCGCGGGCCGGATTGGGCGCGATCTGTCGCACTGTAGATTGCTGCCGCCTGCTCTTGCGTAAAACAAAGCGTAAGGTTCAGGCGCATTCGCTCATTGGACAGTGTGTCTGCCGCCTCCAAACCCTGATGGGTAGTGGGGAGTTTTATGTGGGCATTCGGCACCCAAAAGTACATCTCACGTGCTTGGGTGATCATATAGTCACTTGATGTGCTCATATCAGCATATACCTCGATCGAGATAGATTTGCCAGGGAGAAGCTGACCGATCTCTTTTATCTTTTCTTTATAAAAAGAAAGCAAGTCTTCACGGCGAATCTTACCATCCACCAGATGCGACGCCAGATCCGGATGCTTAACCAAAAGCGATGGATTGGTAGTTTGCCCATCGAGAAAGCCGATAGTCTCAAGAGCTGCTTTGGTGTCTTGCGGATTTGCACTGTCAAGAAAGATTTTTGTGGTCAGCTCTTGTGGTCTCATGGCTCTATTATACACCTCGGATCAGGATATCAATGCAGAAGAAAATAGTGTGTGGAGACGGCAAAAACGGTATACTGTATACACTATGACCTTTGACACATCACACCTGAGCGACAAACAAAAACACATTCTCATGGAGGGCGGCACCGAAGCGCCTTTTACCGGCGAATACGTAGACAACCATGAGGAGGGCATGTATGAATGTGCCTGGTGCCATACACCACTTTTTTCTTCAGGCACCAAATTTGAATCAGGCTCCGGCTGGCCGTCCTTTTGGGAGGCGGTTGATCCGGCAAAAGTGCAACTGCTGGATGATGACTCGCTAGGTATGCATCGGATTGAAGTGCAATGTGCAACCTGCGGCGGACATTTGGGCCATGTATTTGAAGACGGACCGACAGATAAGACAGGGAAGCGCTTTTGTATCAATTCATGCGCACTTAATTTTAAAAAAAAGTAAAAAATTAGACTTGTGTTCTACCCAAAACGTGTGGAATAATGAAAAGCACCTAAGTAATTTGTCATAAGTTTTTTAAAGTCAGTCAATGTCAGAACGTCACTCAAAACCTGTTGTAGCATATGATGGCACCTGTGCATTTTGCCGCGCCGTAGTAAACTCCTGGAAAAACAGCACAGGTTCAAAGGTCGAATATGACGACAGACTCACCGAGCAAGCAAAGCACGTGGCTGTTGCACTCCCGGACGGAGAGGTCGTGACTGACGCAAAAGGAGTATATACCATATTGAGCTATTCCGGTTTTTGGTCATGGCTTCTGCCTCTATATAACAACTTTAAGCCGTTTGCCGCGCTGAGCAACGCAGGATATCGATTCCTTTCAAAGCGCAGAAAAAACATTCTTTCTCCTCTCACCAAATTCATCTACGGAAACAAAATTGAGCAAATTACCTACTCCAAATCTCATGCGCTATTTTATCGCCTGTTGGGACTCGTCTATTTTATTGCCTTTTTGTCTGTGGGCATGCAGATTGTCGGACTCGTTGGAAAAAATGGCATTCTTCCGATCGGCGAATACCAAAACTTTCTCGTTGGAGAGCTTGGAAAAGCTGCCTGGTGGCAAGCACCGATGGTATTTTGGCTGGGAAATGCCGATTGGTTTTTAAAGGCAGTTGCCTTTTTTGGTGCACTCGTGAGTGTGCCGCTGATGCTTGGATTTGTAAGTCCGCTTATCATGGTTATTTTGTGGGCCAGCTATCTCTCACTTACCAATGCCGGACAATTGTTCATGGCATATCAATGGGATGCGCTGTTGCTTGAGGTAGGATTCTTGGCCATTTTCTTTACGCGCAACAACAAATACTTCCGCACGCTTTTTATCTTTTTACTATTCCGATTTATTCTCTCATCAGGAATCGTCAAGCTACTCAGCGGCGATGTTGCATGGCGTGATTTAACAGCACTTAACTATCACTTTTTCACTCAACCGCTTCCTACTCCACTCGCATGGTATGCACAGCAACTTCCGGAAAGCGTCAAACGATTTATGGCGGGCGGCATGTTTGTAATAGAGTTTGGCGCACCTCTACTGATGTTGTTTCCGCGAAGACCACGAATCATCGCAGCCTACAGCATCATCTTTTTACAGGTTATGATTGCAGCATTCGGCAACTACACGTTCTTTAATTTGCTGACCACTGCGATTGCAGTACTTTTGCTTGACGACCAACACCTGGCTCGCCTGCCAAAGGCAATCGGCCTTAAAGACGTGTGTCTGATTAAAAAAACACCGAAACTATTTAGAGAGCCGCAGCGTTATTTCACCAATGCATTTGTGCTTATATTGGCCATGCTGGGGATACTTCGTCTTACTCAGTTTGTCCCACCGGTTCAACAAAAGCTCGACATGCTCGTTGTTACAGGCAACGCCCTTGCACCGCTTCGTGTTACCAGCTCATACGGACTCTTTGCCGTCATGACAAAAACACGACCTGAAGTCGTAATTGAAGGATCAGCCGATGGAAAGAATTGGGAAACCTATGAATTTAAATACAAACCTCAGGCACTTGATGAGACACCAAAATGGGTTCAACCTTATATGCCACGACTTGATTGGCAGATGTGGTTTGTTGGCCTTGATGGTGAAGCATTGGTAAACCTGGAAGGCTATCAGCCGACTCCTCAGCTGGTAACGCCATTTTTACTGCAGCTGGGTCAAAAGCTCTTGATGGACAAGCCTGATGTAAAAGCTCTTATGACACATACACCTGCCCAAAAGCCGAAGTATCTCAGAGCCACCGTCTACACCTATCGCTTCAGTAGCGCGCAAGAGCGTGAAGAAACAGGCAACTGGTGGGTACGCAAAAAACTGGCCATCTACCTACCGCAAGTTACTCTCTGACGCAGAGACACAGATACCCTCATGCATGTTGCTTTGTAGCGCATTCAAACACCTGACGTGAAGACTGGTATGAAGACTGGGCGCAAGAAGACGAATTAGCGACTGATCGTATTGATGGGCTCACCTGCATCAAACGCATGAAGATTTTCAGACGTTACATCAATGATGTTTTTTAATGCTTCATTACTATTAAAGGCATTGTGCGGTGTCACAATCACGTTTGGGTGACGCACCAAAAGATGATCCAACAGAAGCGTCTTATAGTCGTATCCGCTCGGGCGAAGACCTGAAAGTACTGACAACTCCTCCATAAGCTGCTCTTCCTGCTCAAATACGTCAAGTCCCGCTCCCCCCAAATGATTTGACTCAATCGCATGAAAGAGCGCCTGCGTATCCACAATACCACCTCGCGCAGTATTTATGAGAAACGCACCTTTTTTCATGGTTGCACAAGATTTTGCGTTGATCAGATGGTGGGTTTTTTCACTATATGGTACGTGTAGTGTTACGATGTCTGCGGCTTTCAGAGCATCGTCAAATGAGGTGTGTTTTATATTTAAGCTTGCCGAAAAGGCCTCATTGCGCATACTTGAGGAGGTAACAATCTTCATCCCAAATCCATGAGCAATACGCGCCACTTCTGATCCGATCTTTCCCAGGCCGATTATGGCAATCGTCTTTCCGAACAGATCAAATCCGCGTATATCATCATGATCAAAGTCAAACTTTTTTGCTTGTTCAATCGCTGCATGCATACGCCGACTCAGCGTCAGAATGAGCGCAAAGGTATGTTCGGCAACGGTATGCGTGCCGTATTCAGGCACATTGCAGACGAGTATGTCTCGCTTCGCGCATGCCCCTACATCGATATGATCATATCCAGTTGAGCGGGTAGTTATAATTTTTGCTGCCTTTAAATGCGCTATTACCTCCTCTGTTACATCAGAATAGATAAACGTCGATATGTGCGTGGCGTGTGGGTAATGTGAAGCATTTTCTGCCGTAAGCGGCCCATCCACAAGCTGCGCTTTTGGAAATGCCTGCAAAATATGGGGGCGCTCCCATTCGGAAACCTCAAAAAATACGTGTGAATACATGGCTTTTATTGTGTGGGATTTGGAGTGAATTGTCAATGAAGCAAACTACATCACTCATGCAGAATCAGGCTGGCCTCATGCACATCGCGTGCCGGGATACCCATCAAATCAAGCACCGTAGCCGCGATATGCTGCAACCCCCGCGAAGGACGCTGATCCAATTTCAGCAATTGGGTCGCTTTATCTTGCGGATCGTAGATGATAAACGGTACTTTATTCATCGTGTGTGCAGTGTGGGGAACATTGTTTTCAACATCAAACATGATATCGGCATTCCCATGATCTGCAGTGATACAACAGACATAATCGTGATCGGTGAGATAGGCGCACAATTTCTGCAACTCATCATCTACTTTCTCCACTCCGGCAACCACCGCATCAAAATCTCCCGTGTGCCCAACCATATCGGGATTAGCAAAGTTAATGAGAATAAAATCCGGAGTATGTGCAGCGACAAAATCATGCACTGATGTTGCGATCTCGTGTGCTTTCATCTGCGGCATCTCGTTGTGCTTTACTTTGTTGCTCGGTGTCAGCAATCGCGACTCATGCTCAAACACCACTTCCTCACCCCCATTAAAAAAATAGGTGACGTGTGCATACTTTTCTGTTTCGGCGGCACGCACTTGCACACGGCCCGCATGACTCAAAACCTCACCCAGCGTATCTGTTACATGCTCTTTGGAAAACAGTACCGGATACGGATATGACTTGTCATAGCGAGTCATGGTAATAATTTCAAGATCCGGGATGGTTTCGTGCAGCACACTGACAAGCTGCTTCATGCGGTCGCTGCGAAAATTCCAGCAAAACACCAGATCAGAATCAGTAATGCCTTCGTACTCCGGATCCACAATGACTGGCTGTAAAAACTCATCGGTTACATCTTGTGCATATGCCGCTTCTATCACATCATCAAGCCGCTTCTCAATACGTTTGTGTTCAGAATCTATGCGGCGCGACTCGTCTGCCGTGATTGCTTCGATTGCTTCTGCAGTGCGGTCAAGATTCATGTCCCGATCCATGGCATAAAAGCGACCGGACAAGGTGGCAACCTTCCCCATCCCAGTCTCGCGCATCACATCAAACAGCTCATCCAGACTACGACGCACCGCACGCGGGGCAGTATCTCGACCGTCTGCGATCACATGGAGTATCGGACTTTTGCAGCCATTGTCTGCCATCAGACGAAGCAAAGAAAACAAATGTTGTTGGTGACTATGGATGCCGCCCGCAGATAAAAGCCCGATCAAATGAATAGTGTATTTTTGTCCTTTTTGAATCAGGTGAGCTATCGTATCCAACTCAAGCGGCTTGTTTTCAAACGCTTTTGTTATGCGCGGCAGATCCTGAAACATCACGCGTCCGGCACCGATCGTCAGATGCCCTACTTCACTCCCCCCTATTTGTCCGACCGGCAAGCCGACAAATTCACCAGATGCATGGAGCGTAGTGTGTGGATGTGCGTCCCACACTGAATCAAAAAACGGCGTCTTTGCCATATGAATAGCATTGTGCTTGTTCAAATCCCCAAGCCCCCAACCATCTAAAATAATGAGTGCAACTTTTTTGTTCATAGCCAGATGATAATGATACTACTTTCGCAGCGCAATCGTGTCATATCCGAATCGCTCAGTGGCATTGCCGACTATCTTTGCTCCCAGATACGACAACCGCACACAACCATGTGATTGTTCTCGGGTCGACCCAAGCGATGACAAGCCGAAGCCAATAGGTGAGAATGTCCCGGGCGCTGATTCGTGAAGCGGAAATCCATGCAGCATAATTTCACGATTGTAAAATGCACCGCCGTCATCTGATCGGGCAATCGGCACAGCATATGACAAAGGGAGAAACTCTTCTGAATACGCGCGACCCACATTTGTAAATCCCTGAGGGTGATAGCCGGCATCAGCGGGGACACTGGCAAGTGCTGCGGAATTATTCGTAATACCGCCGGTATATCGAGTCTCCCCTGCTTCGTCAACGATCCACAACCGCTTCACCGAGTCATCCACCAGAATATGTTTACCTGAAGCGGGCGATGCTGGTCTGGGCCAGTCATTCAGCCACATCCAGGTCAGCTCATCAGTCGCACCGGATGGCGCGATGTCATGGGCAGCCTGAAACGCACGCAGCGCAGCATCGGTCTTCGGGCCAAACGCGCCGTCAGCTGTACCGACTGCGTATCCGTCAGCGAGAAGGCGTTTTTGCACTTCAGCAACAAAGGGTCCGCTATGTCCGATCCAGAGTGCACGCTCTGATTTGAGGTTCCAGTTGGGATCAAGCGCGTTGGAGTGATCCACCACACGCCCTTGTCCAGTGAGAATTTGATCGATAAACTGCGTTTCCTGTTCCGTCTTTTGAGTAAAGCGGCTCAAGGGGCCTGACTCCGGATGCGGCAACCAACGCACTTCTTGAGATCTGACTTCCGCACCCGCTTCACGAGACGAAAATCCCGGGCCACCGACTGCCCGATCGATAATTGCTGCACCGGCTAACCCCATAAATGTTCGACGACTCATTTCATGACTCATACCACGATTATACCCTGCATTTTCCAGCAGGCAACTTTTTAGGAAAGAATACGCTTACAATCCTGCTTCGATTTCGAGCAAACGATTGTACTTTGCCAGTCGATCGCTTCGACTCATCGAGCCGGTTTTGATAAACTCTGCACCGCACGCGTATGCCAAATCAGCAATAAATGCATCCTCTGTTTCACCTGATCTATGTGAAAGCACGATGTTCCAACCGGCTGATCGGGCCAGTTTAATTGCCTCTGCAGTCTCACTGAGCGTGCCGATTTGGTTTACTTTTACCAGCAGCGCATTGGCTGCTTTTTTTTCAATGGCCGTCTGGATACGCTTTGGGTTGGTGACCAGCAAATCGTCCCCGACGAGTTGGAATTGAAACTGGTCTGCCATTGCTGCAAACTTGGTAAACGCCGCCCAATCATCTTCGTTGAAAGGATCCTCAAAGGATTGAATATGATATGTTTGACCTAATTCTGAATAATACTTGGTCAATTCTGACGCGGTGAGTTTTTGATTCGTTTTCTTAAAATGGTATGCGCGCTTTTCGTAAAACTCACTTGCCGCACAGTCAACCGCAAATGTAAAGTCTTTGACGTTTTCATACCCTGCTTTTTCTGCCGCCTCCAAAAGCACATCGAATACCTCTGCATTTGATGATAGAAGCGGAGAATATCCTCCTTCATCGCCAACCAGTGTCGACATCTTTCGGGCACTCAATATTCTTCCTAATGAGTGAAACAGTTCTGCCGCTACGCGCACACTTGTTGCCGGATTAGTGGCAGTCGGAGAAATCATAAACTCCTGAATATCAAAATTCCAACTGGCGTGTTTACCACCATTTACGACATTTACCATGAGTCTCGGAAAAGACACTTCAGTTGTGGAAAAGTAATAGCGATGAAGATAATTCCACAGCGGCACACGCATCACCGATGCCGCAGCGCGCGCGCAGGCCAAAGATACCGCAAGTATTGCATTGGCGCCCAGTTTGGATTTGTTTTCAGTCCCATCCAAATCAAGCATCATCCGATCAATCGCGTGAAGATCCAATACATCATGGCCAACAAGCGCCTGTGCAATTACACCATTTACATGACCGACTGCTTTTTCCACACTTTTTCCCCCATAAGATTCATTCTCGTCACGCAGTTCACACGCCTCATGCGTGCCTGTTGAAGCACCGGAAGGAACAGATGCAACATGAGTGGAATTGTCATCAAGCGTGATAAAAGCACGCACTGTGGGGTTGCCACGGGAGTCAAGTATTTGCAGTCCCTGAATGTGTTTGATCTTCATAGAAGACCAGTATACACCTCTGATGCCCGTGAATCAAAATCCGGCCCGAAATTATTTATCTTTTTTTTGAGCAAAGTCCAAGAGTCGGTAGACCACCATACCGGCAAGTGAGCCGACGATCGGTCCGACTATGTAAGGCATGGTAAAGAGCGATAAACCAAACGCGACTGCTGGGTTCAGTACACCCGCAGAACCAACCATTGCTGCCACGCCGATTCCCAAAAGAAGAGACATACCGACAACAAATCCACTCAGAGATGGCGCCACACGCTCTTGCACCACCGCACTAATACCGAAGGTGAAAAAGAATGTTCCAAGCATCTCGGCAACTGTTGCTAAAGGTGCAACTGGTACTGTTTCTGCAACGCCGATTGCCGGCACCAACGCTACCGCCAAGCTGCGCGCCAACACGGCACCGATCATCTGTGCAACAATATACAGCAATCCATCTGCCATACTGATTTTGCCGACAACATACTGACCGATCGTGACAGCAGGGTTAATATGACTTCCTGAAATGTGTCCGATCATATATACAAAAAGCATAAGCGTGAGCGCAGCAAGAAGCGGGGTAGGAAGAATCGCTGTTTGCGAATGCAATGACATTAAAACAACAAAGGTGAGTCCGAACGTGCCAAGCAGTTCACTCAGATATTTTTTCATACAAGTTGGGTGGAAAGTAATAATCTATCAGTATCGTATCACAGTGGGAAATAGTTTCAAGTGGCGAGTTGTATCAGAAGAAGCTGAAGGAGAAGTTTGATTTAGTGTGACCGATTTGCAATCACTGATTCGATATGGGGGAAGATGATATTTGTGGTAAATCGGTCCGGATCAAATAATGTCCGGTCAAAGTCACACAGCACATGAGCAGGCCGCTCAAATAAGTGACGATGTGCCGGCTCAAGCAACGCATCAACGCCGGAGACTTGGATGTCGGGAGTCCACATACCATCTGTTTGCGGTCTGTCGCAAACATGAATCGTTGTTGTTTTCGGTTTAAATGGAAGCTCCTTCAACATATCAGCGCTGCGCTTGAGAAAATGCGATCGATCATCAGCCAGAATAAAGCGCTCTTCATGAAATGCCCCCGCTGCCGCCTCTAATGCTTCACATTTATCTGTAGACACAATAAATTGAAGCTGATCATATAATTCGTGAAATCCAAAGTGGTCAATCTTGGCATGCTGATATGAAGGGTCACCTTGCGTCCAGATCGTGACGGTATGTCCCCCAGTCAGAAGCATTCGGACAAAGTCATGCGCTCTTTTTGTCGCAAATGGTTCAGTTGGCGACTCGTAAATATCATGAAGAATCTGGTCTACCACCATAGGTTCACAAATACCATATGATCCCAAAATAGTTTCAATACGACTGCGAATGCCGGTGTTGGGCTTATATAAATCCCACCACAATGTACTTACTCCCTTTTTTTCCATCAGATAGATTGTATCTGCTCAGAAGACATTATGCATCCTCAGATAGGGTGCGGCCTTTTATCAAAGATTGATACCAGTAATAACTTTGTTTCGGAATTCTATTCATTGAATTACGATCAACATACACCATTCCAAATGAACTATCGCTGCGATACCCTTCTGCCCATTCAAAATTATCCATAAAGGTCCAAGGAAAATAACCATACACCGGCACGCCGATTTGTATTGCCTGCATGATCATATGCAAATGTTTGTTCATAAAACGAATTCGTTTGGTATCCTCTGTCGGGTTTTTAGAAGTGTTCACGGCCGTCCCGTTTTCAGTGATATAAATTCGTTTCAGTCCATGATCGCGATATCGCGCATATGTTTGCAGAAGAATATCGTACAGCCCATTTCTATACGCCGGCTCCCAAAATAAACCCCAACCCAAATCACTCGTTTCACCATCTGGGTTTAGTTTCTTATCAAACCCTAGTTCATTATCGGCTGCAAACGCAATGTCGCCACGATAGTAATTTACCCCGAGCGAATACAGGTTCTCAGAAATTTTTAGGTACTTTGCTTCATTCAGAAATTGTTGCGGCATTGCACTTCCATAAACCTCTGCAAGCGCCGCAGGATATTTGCCCAAAAAAATCGGCTCCAAAAACCAACCGTTTTTGTGTTCATCTAACAAACGAGCTGCCCGTATGTTTTCTTGTGATATATCTTGTGCGTATCGGGGACCGATATTCAGCGCTGTACTCAACTTAATGTTTACATCTTTTTTCAGCAGCTCATCAACAACATTGGCTTGTGCATATAAAAGGCGATGTGCCACTTCAAGAGCAGTTGCAAGATGTTTCTCCCCAGGAGCATGATCGCCGAGATAGTGTGCTACCAACGATGCGCAACGTGGCTCATTCAAAATAAAATATTCTTCTATGTACTCTCCCAACCTCTCATACACTGCTAGAGCATGCTTTTTGAAATACTCTGTTGTTTTTGGAGACTTCCACCCTCCACTTTCGTATAGGTGCTGTGGCAACTCCCAATGATATAGTGTTGCGTAGATTCGCACACCTTTGCTATGCAGGTAGGAAAAATATATACGATACCAATCAATGGCTCGTTCATTTATCTTGCCAGACTCAGTAAGTGTACGAGCCATGGATACTGAGGTGCGATAATCACGCACCCCAAGTTGTAGTAAGAGATCCGCATCCTCTTTCCATCGACTATACCGATCGATAGCAGCGCCCGGAGTATCCATACTATTTTGCAAACAGTAGTGCATCCACATTGTCTCAAGCGAATCTTCGTTCTTGCGCGCCATATCTTCAGACACTACCTGCAAGTCTGCATCTGCAATACCAAAAAAGAATGTGTCTGGAATATTCATACTATGATCTATTTTACCACTGTGCCTGCTGTCTCATTCCATACAAGAATGTATTTGGGATGGTAAAAACATTTGTGTCCGCATGCAATGCATGCACGCCCAACATATTACCAAGCAGTCTGCCGATTTGTGCCATATCGGTAAACCTGCCTGCATGCGTATTAGTGCAAACAGGATGTGGAAGCTCTGTTCTTAACACGCCTTCACTTTGTCCTCGTCGCTCCTCAATCAGAGTTAGTACATTTGCCATGCGAGTTGTTTCCATTTGCATTACTTGCGGATCAATCAAGTCTTCAAGACCAAGATCATCGGCTCTTGATATGTACTGCAAGAGCCCAGTGAGTTGGGACGGACATATTACTAGGCCAGATACTTCATCAGATCCAGCCACCATCCATTCTACCCAACCGTCAGCTGACGGCTCTAATACTTGAATCCCCGCTTTTTGAACTCCAGCCTCAGTAAGCGCATGTTGCAAATACACATGATCTTCTCCCCATTGCATTTGCTGCGTGCGTGAAGCTGCTGGGTTTGGTCTATCTTGGTCAATTATGTGCACACCTTCATTTACGTAAATATCACCTTTTTTACTTTGATATAGAGCAGAAATCATATCTTCTGCACTCCCGTTTGGCATACGAACATATGCATTCTGTGGACCAACTGCACCAGGCCTTATCAATTGGCCAGTGGTTTTCCCTGCAACTTGACTTGAAAATGCGACAATACCTGCCAGGTCTGCTGTGCCGTCCGGCCGCCACAAAGAAGGAAGTGCGCGCACAACATCAATTCGCTCTTCTTTCTTTTCGCTAATTCTTTCGTTATAAGAGCCTTCCACATCTGTGACAAGTGATACAACCCCGTTTACGCTTTGCGCTTTAGTTTTATCATTCAATGTCCCTTGCAACTTCAAAAGCGCATCATCTTCCACAAACGCAGAGTCTGAGTCAATAAGCGCAATAGGACCTCGCAAATGTTCTTCTTGCTCTCTTGCAACCGCAACATACTCAAGTGCTTTGTTTCGAGCATATGCGGCATTTTTTTCTGAAGGCATTCGAGGTTGAGCATCTACTACATGCACATCTATTCCAGCATTATGCATATGGGCAGTAACCCCACGCATATCAGACGGTGAAACGCCGTTGTCAGACAATATGAGTCGGGGTGACTCACCTGATGCATTTTTTTGCGCCACAATAGATCGCACTGTGGTTTTGATCGTTTCAAACCTATCTGGACTCTGGTGCAATGGCACAAGATACACCGGATCTCTTCCGACCTCTTCTGCAACTCTAATTGAACTTGGTCTTGTTGTAGCGATCGCGCCTAATGTAATTTTTGCCTCTTCTGTGACGCCGTGCATCAGCACTTCTGGATTTAGCATGGAGATTATTATAGCGATAAGGCTTAAAAGCACATGATCTTAACCTGACAAAAACATGAAGTGGTTTTGTGCGTCATATCAGACCAAAACCCTCAGTAGGATGTATAATATAGCATGCACAAGCACATAGGAGAAGGATATCCATTGTCGTTTCGCACAGATGATGTGAAGTTTTTTGAAGATCACATCACCCGGCATCACTCGATGCAGCTCATCGGCATGAAGCGTGTCGGGATCAACAACTTGATTCAGCATTTCTTTGCCCACAAGAATTACCCCTCCAACCAGACATATCTGTTTGTATTGGTCGATCTCAACAACTTAGTTGAGCGTGAGGCATTTCCGTTTTGGCAGCTCACCCTCAAGCGCATTGTCGACGCGGTGCGCGATGCAAAAGCACCTCCTCAAGTTGAGAAAAAAGTGTCACGTATTTTTGAAAACTGCATTCAGTATGAAAATATCCTCATGACCTATGACGGCGTGCGCGAAGCGCTTCATGAGATTGTGCAGGCCGGTATTTATCCAGTTATCTTCTTCACTCGCTTTGACCGCATCACTAATCTGCTCACTGAAGAGTTTTTTGACAACCTCAAAGGTATCCATGATGCAGCGCAAAACCGCATCTCCTATGTGTTCACGAGCTACCGCAAACTGCAGGCCCTGGCACCGCTTGCCTCACGAAACAAAACCATTCTTGATTATTTAAGCACACACTACATAAAGCCGGCCAATGAAAGTGACAGTGAATCAATTATTCGCTCATTTGAACACTCGTTCCAGATTGAAATTCCTGAAACTGAAAAGAAGAAAATCATCGCGCTTGCCGCAGGGCACGTACAGTATCTGCAGCTGGCACTCACGCATTATTACGAAGCTCACCACACAAATCCTAAATCGGGAAATGGTCATTATGCAGCAGATGAGCGAATCGCACTCCAGTCGGATGAACTCTGGGAAAGCCTGGGCACGCAGGAGCAGCACATTCTGAAAAAAGTATATGAAGGCAAACTCATCACCAGTGAGGACGAGCGCCTCGGTGCATATTTGTGGAATACCGGAGTCATAAACGGTGACGGTGAAAAGCCTCGCGTATTCTCTCCGCTTCTTGAAACATTCATTCAAAGCAAAATATCAACAAAAAAATCGGAGTCACTTGAGTTTACAAAAAAAGAACATCTTCTCTACACTTGTCTTCATAATCATCTTGATGAAATTTGTGAGCGCGAAATCATCATTGAACACGTGTGGCCGGAGGATGAAGACTACGGCATATCAGACTGGTCCATCGACAAACTCGTGGAAAGACTGCGGGTGAAACTCACAAAAAAACACCCGGAGTATGAGATAGTCACCGTGCGAACGCGCGGATATAAAATGATGAAGCGTTAATCTGTCTTTTTCTTCTTACGTTTGGGGAGTCCGGGGATAAGCTTGTTGGTGCGTTTTTTATAGTCTTCCCAGTCATCGCGCCCCGCATAGCGCCGCTCCATCAGAGGAACTCCTGAGACAAAGAGTATAAGCACGCTGATGATAAGCGGACTTATGATTACCCACGCCCACTGCTCCAACACGCCTGCTGCTATGATATAGATTCCCCACCACTGCACCACCTCCCCAAAATAATTCGGATGGCGGGTAAAGCGCCACAGGCCGCGTGTGTAGATGGCGCCTTTGTGATCCGGGTGCTTTTTATATTGCATCAGTTGCCAATCACCAACTGCCTCAAAGAAAAACCCTATCAGCCACATCCCAAGCCCGATCCAATCTGGCACACCCAACGCGACCCGATACGGACTGCGAAGCGCAAGTACATATGCTGCAGATATCCCCACAAGCAATGCTCCTTGAAGGAGAAATATTTCCAAGTAAGAACGGATATACACATGCTTGCCCCACTGTGCGCGCCATGCATCATAGCGAAAATCTTCACTTTTTCCATGATTGCGTCGGGTGATATGCCACACGAGTCGCACTCCCCATACAGTCACCAACAACGCCAGCAAGAATGATCGGTCAGTCGGGTCAGCCGTGATGAAAAGATGATACCAGGCCAGTAATACAAACCCGGCACCCCACGCAGTATCAGCCACATCATTGCGCTCAAGCACCACCGACGCTATAAACCATGTAGACATATACAGCCAAATAATAATGGCACTTTCAATAAGCGGATGCATACATACAGTATGACATATCTTGTCGCTTGCTCCCTCACTGATGCAGTTTGATTCATAAGGTACAGATGCAATATGCTATAATAACTCTATGAATCCACAACATACCGCGTCCCAATCAACTGAACACCCACCTAAGCCACCATCGGTTCATCTTGATCCGACCATTGCGGCTCGTAATCAAAAGCGTACGGACACCAGAAAAAGTGCCATCTACCGTGTGCACCAATTTATTTGGTATATCCTCTGGGTCATTGAGGTAGTGTTGGCAATTCGCATCATCTTAAAGCTCTTGGGAGCATCCAGCGAAAGCTTGTTTGTAACCTTTGTGTACGAGCTGAGTCAGCCGCTCGTAAATCCATTTTATCGCATGTTCCCGGACACTGTTGTGCAGCGTACGATATTTGAATGGTCTGCAATCACTGCAAGTTTTGTGTATGCGCTTGGCGCATATGCTTTGGTCAAGCTGGTAAAACTCATCAAGCCGGCCTCAACTGAAGAAGTGTCAGCCACGATCGATTACTGATTACTTTTTCTTTTCGCAGCAGGCGTGACATCTTCCTGAAAGACAAGCCTTCGTGGATATGCGGGACCTACTCCTTTTTCATGAAGGGCAATCACCAGCTGTCGACGCATCTCACCTGACACATCCCACTGGGCACCTGCAGCAGTTTCTCCCACGATTTTGACAATTACAGCTGAGTCAGTAATATCCTCCACACGCAGCACATGCGGAGCAACTCGGATTTTCTCCTGCCACAACTGATCTTTTGCCAAATCAGATCCTAGATCGTTGATGATCGCATACGCGTTCTCCAAATTTACATCCAGCGGTAGTCTGAAGTCGATATTGATCTTAGCATAATCTCGCGTCATGTTAGATGTTTGGCGGATCTCACCATTGGGAACATGGTGCAGCGTACCATTCATATCCCGAAGCACTGTCTTGCGAAGCGTAACATCTTCTACAGCCCCGCAAATCGTTCCCACACACACCACATCCCCTACGCGATACTGATTTTCCAATATGATAAAAAATCCTGAGATGATATCTTTCACCAGATACTGCGCCCCAAATCCGATCGCCAGTCCGGCAACTCCAGCACCTGCCAGAAGCGGCCGCACATCAAGCCCCACCATCCCCATCACCATGAGCCCCGCAATAACCCAGATCACAATGGTCATCGTGTACTCAACAAGTCGGATTACTGTTTTTTGCCGGGCAGTTTCGTGAATTCCATCTCTGCTGAGCGTACGGTTCATCACCCGAAGCACCAGGCTCACCAACACATGACGGGCAAGAAAATAAGCGGTGTACGCTACTATGAGGATGAATCCGATACGCAGTGCCTGCAACAACAGCGGCTGACTATTGATAAAGTCATACCAGTTTTGGGGAATGCGCTCAGTTGCGCTCGTAAGTGATAGAGCATCCTGTGTCATAAGCGGGAGTTAGGAAATAGCACGTTCACGGGCCACAAGACCCACAAGCTGATCTTCTTGCAAAACAGGATCTATATGAACTTCACACATATATTCTTTGCCACCTTTGTGTCGATTGCGCACGATACTGACCTGTTGGGTACGAGTTGTTGCAGCTGCTTCTACCATCTGGCGATAGTACTCTCTATCAGGCCCCTCCACCGCCCAAAGTTCACCTACTTGCCGTCCAACCACCTCAACAGGCTCATATCCGGTGGCTATGGTGACTTCAGGGTTGGCATACTGCACAACGCCGGCTGTATCAAGAAGACATACGGGTTCACGCACAAAACTCAATGCTGCTTGATACAATCCAAACTGTTCGCTCAATGCTCGATTCTTCTGAGCTTGTTTTTGCGATTCCTGTGCATGCACATGCGCATCACTCATATCGACCAGATAGCCATGCATGTAAGTCGGAGAGTCGCTGGTGCCGGTGACTGCGGCGATACACTGCAGATGTCGCACGCGCCCGTCGGGAAGAGTTACTGTTATTCCATCTTGTTGCGGCATCTGTACTGCCTGACCACGATACGAACCCATAGCATCTTTCAGGCGCGCAAAAAGCGCTGCCCTATCTTCATCTCCGAGGCGTTCAAATGCTGTGTGACGCCGCGGGGTAAACGATTCTTTGTCATACCCTAAAAGCCCATACATACTGTCAGACCAGGCCACATCACCCGTATGCACATTTACATGCCAGCGCCCGACAGTTGGGACCATCGTCTCAATTCCTGCACGAGGAGGACCACCGGTGACCCGACTGACCTCATCTTCTCCTTCAGTTTCCTCACCATTTATCTTTCCTACTGCATAAAACTCAACACCATTTGCTGCAGCAGTTACATCAAACACTGTCGGCACATACGTCCCGCGCTTGCTGAGAATGCGAAGCTCAATGTCTTTGACATGATCAACCTGCTTCATGCGTGTAAGCATCTGAAAGACACGACCCAGATCATTGTGATGAACAATGTCTAATATTTTCAGACCAGCAAGCTCTTCAGTTGACCAGCCGAGTGCAGACTTGAATGCAGGATTTACGAGGGCAACGGTACCATCACGGCGAAGCACGCACATCAGCTCGCGGGATACGCCGAAAAGCTGCTCCAAGTGATGCGCCGGGATGGTGTCAGGTTGCATAAAGATTGCACACAATTGATGTGCACATATTTATTATGCATAATCAAACTGCAACATACAACTTCGGGATTCCAATCCAGCTCACATCAGCTACAATGGGGTCATGAGCATCACCCCGCGACGCCTGCAAAAAATCACTGATGTGGCATCTGCCCGACTCCAAGGAGCCGTGGTCTTAGAAGACATCCATGATCCGCACAATGCGGCAGCTATTCTACGAAGCTGCGACGCGTTCGGCATTCAAGACGTATACTTCATCTTTGATAAAACCAAACCCTACAATCCAAAGCGCATAGGAAAAGCATCATCTTCAAGCGCGAATAAATGGCTCACCTATCACATCTATCGCGATACAAAAAGCTGTTTCGAGGATTTGAAAAAGAACGGATACGCGATCGTATCAACAATTCTTGATCCCGGTGCAGAATCTCTTTACGATTATCAGGTGCCGAAGCAGCCGGTTGCTCTGGTTATCGGCAATGAACATGCTGGCATTTCAGAAACGGCAGCAAAACTGAGCGACACACTGATGTACGTGCCTATGCAGGGCTTTGTAGAAAGCTTTAATGTGTCGGTATGTGCTGCAGTTTGCTTGTTTGAACTCTCCCGACAAAAACGGTCAGCCACGTATGATGCCGCTTTGACCCAAGATCAGAAGAAGGCACTAATTGATGATTTTATTTCCCGATGACCCATTGTTATCCCACACTGGAATTGGAGCATCGCCTATTGAATGAAGGATATCGGTATGTTGTAGGCGTAGATGAAGCGGGTCGCGGCCCATGGGCAGGGCCGCTTACGGCAGGTGCAGTGGTGGTAGATCTGCACACCCGGTTTCCGAACTATGTGCGTGACAGCAAATTCATGACCGCCAAAGAACGCGAACGAGCATACACACACCTTCAGCAGACAGTATGCGGATGGGCGGTCAGTACGATTTCACATGAAACACTGGACACGGTGGGCATAAGTGAAGCAGTGCGGAGCGCTATGGAAGATGCGGTACAACAAAGCCTTTCGACACTGACTGATGCCACCTATGATAATACCTTTGTTATTGTGGACGGTTCAAAAACGTTATCGCTACGCGCCTGCAATACTAAAAAGTATTTGCGCGGAGGAGCACTTCATGCCAGCATATCAGCAGCTTCCATATTGGCAAAAGTGCACCGTGATCGGCTCATGGTCCAGATGCACAGAGAATATCCACAGTATCGATTTGATATCCACAAAGGATATGGTACTAAGCAGCACCAGCTGGCGCTTGCGGAGTTTGGGATATGCCCGATTCACCGGCGTTCGTTTGCGCCGCTCCAGAGGTTGATATCAAACGCTGTACCAAAAACTCATATACCACAAAGTGCAGTAGTCCAAGTGGTCCGGCAATAGCAAATAGATATCCGACATATGCGATTGCACCGATCACCGCCACAATCATAAGAGGTGACACCCATGAAGCGCTTATATTGTATCCGTATGTAACTGCGAGCCCCAACAAAAGCACTGCAAGAAGCGGTCCGAGAACCATTAGCACAATGCGTGCATCCAGCGTAACGATGCGCCATTTCAAGCCGTCGGTCATCGCGGCACTGTCGGAAAATGCTTGCTTGATACCGATTCTTTTGTCGACAATCAAATACAGTACGTAGCGATATTTCACAGACCAAATGATGCCGGGCACCAAAAGGAGAAGATATCCTACCGTTACAACAACAGAAAAAGCTATTCCTCCGAGAAAGGAAAAAATAATGCGAACGGGGTCCGCCAAAAACAACCCAAATGCCGCATCATCATGTCGCATCAACTGCAACAGATACCGAATCCACCCATTTTGTACCTGCATTTGCACAACCACGTACAGCAGTGCGACTACTATCGTGAGCGGGATAAACACATCTTGTTGCTTTTGCATCGGCAACACCAAAAACTGAAACCCCGACTGAATCATACCAACCAATACCGAGATGACGACACCAGCACCAATAATTTCAAACCAGTGTCCCCAAAATGTAGACCACATACGTCGCCATATAGGACGAAACGACAACATGTCTTTATACGCTTCAATCAGCTGGGCTTTTTGTGCCGCAAGCTCCTCAGGCGACTGCGGGGGAGTTGAGTTTTCCGGATTTACTTCCATTGTTTTAGTATACGCTACCTGTTGCACTTCATCACAGATCGTTCTGAATAATTATGAACGGGGTGAAAGGATCGAAGCCAGTTCGTCAGCATATTTCTTTTTATATATATTCCATTGGGTATGAATAGGGCTGGGTTCACTTCTCCACGGCCACCATGCAATTTCAAGGCACTTTTCCGGCTCCCCGATTGCCACGGTGTCACGATCCACATGCACCGCAAAATCAAATGATATCCAGTGTGTGTTTTTATCAGTTGCCTCGTCTTTGCGATGAATCTCCCGATATCCCAAAGGAACAACATCAAGAATACGGGCGCAGTATTCCTCAGTCACCTCCCGCCGGACACAATCCAAAAGAGACTCGCCTACATGAAGTCCACCTCCCCCGATATCCCAGTGTCCTTGTTCATCACGCGCGTTCTGCGAACGTTTGCCATAGAGCACGTTTCCCGCCCCATCATGACACAAAAACACGACGCCAACCGCTGGGTAATCGATCGCTTTTCTCATGACGCGGGAGATTCAATTGTGGAAAAATAACGGTTTTTTATCTGCTGCCATCCGGCATCCATTCGACATACACGCGTCGCATCTTGCGGATTATTAAGCAGGCGCACTACAGTTTCTTCAAGAAAAATCGTGTTCTGCGAACCTTTGATGAGTACTATGGCTTCCCGCGGCAGATGTGTGCGCAGATAGTCGCCGAGCGCCCGAGAGTCTTTGTACCATGCGCTTGCTGTCTTTGGCAACTGAGGCATCACATATTGTTTTGTTGCTTCGCCGACACAGTAAGTGAAAGTCGGAGCAATTTTTACCAACTCACGGGCAATTGCTTCATGCTCACTTTGCGTCTGATCACCCAACTCCCGCATGTCACCCATCACTATGATCAGATCACGATAGGTTTCTTTAGCGAGTCGGGAAACCATGTTCAAATACATCTGCATCGGCACCCGACTATTGTTATAGCTTGAATCCAGAATGAGTGAGTCGTTGACACCTGCAAAAATACTGCCGCGACTTTTTGGCAGCTGAAAGCGCTCTTTTATCCGAGTGAGACTATGGTCATCGGGAATACCAAGCGCCCGGGCAGCCAGTAGCGCTGCAGCACAGTTTTCCCAATAGAGCGTGGGCAAAAGAAACTGCGGCACCTGCACACGAAGACTATGTCCATCACTGTCACGAAGACGAAACAACGTGCCGTCGAGTCGTACCTCATGAGCAACCAATGAAATGTTCCCCTCTGATCCAAATGTCATTATGTGCGCACGCGATGAAGTCAAGAACGACTTTACAGCTGAAGCAATATGCGAATCATCACTGTTATAAATTGCAACATGACAGCCTGATTCTGTCATGATTCGACCGTCTTCTGTAGCAATGACGTCAAGTATCGCCTCCATATCGCCGCCGGCTACCGCCTGGGAAAATTGCTCAGTATGAGTCGCTGTGGCATTCATATGCACAGCAATTGTCGGCTTTACAAGGCCCAGCAAAAACCCCATATTTTTCGGCGGACGAAAGTCATCAGTGCCCATCTCAACTATGATGTGCGTTTTGCCAACCAGATGAAAGATGCCAAACGGCGCAAGAATAAGCATACGCAGCCAATCACCTACCGAATAATCTTTTGGCCAGATGCCGAGCGCCGACAGTGCGATCCCTGTTTCTGAATTTCCGGAGAGCATAGCAGTAGCAAACTGCCCCCGAAGGATTTCATATATAAGTATGCGCGTCGAGCTTTTGCCTACAGAGCCGGCAATGCCGATCACCTCACGCGGACGGGCGATAAAAAGCGCCAGCTTCGCCCACAAAAATAAGTACAAGACTACACACCATAAAAAGATTCGCTTCATGTCAATTGCAGGCACAAGAAGTGCCGGGTTCATAATTCAGCGATCAGCAGGATCGCTTCGCTGTGTCTCCCAATATGCCTCCCCTTCATCCTCCATTTTCTTCAGGCGGGCATAATAATCGGGTATTTCTTTCATGTGCGCAAAGGCAATCTTGGCCGTCATGGTTAGATCGTCATTCGTGACGTTGGTTTGCATATCATGCGATCCGTGTTCCAACTCCACGCTGAGTCCCATTCGAAACTCCTCAACATCATACTCGCTCCAATCGACCCCGATTGAAGATCCGATTTCTTCTGCTTCTTGTGCAGTAAATGTGCGTGTACTCATATAAGATCACTATACTCCTTTTTTCCGCAAATGGGTCCCCAAAGTCAAGAGCGGCAAATTTCGCGCTCGGATGCGCTATACTTATGACATGCAAGTATACGCATCTACCTTTCCGGCCGGATTCAAAGACGTTATCGCACAGGCGATGAAATATTGTGTGCCTGATGGCGCAATTTTGCATATTGATGACGGAGTGGTGCTCTATAAAAGCGGAATGCGCCGAGATCGCATCATCAAAGCACCATGCTTTAGCAACACGTATCTGGTCTATACCTATCTCCTCCCTAAAAACACACACACGTCACTCAACGCGCAAGCACTTGCCAAAACCATCACGCACCCCATGATTCGCGACATGCAAAAAGCAAAAGAAGAAGGTTCTACATTTCGCATCATGAACTGGCATGAGGGTGCAACCACCGCATTAGATAAGCAGATCCGCACCGGTCTTGAAGAAGCGATTCAAATACAAAATGTGTTTGTCGTCAATCGCGTGAAGCCAAAATGTGAGTTTGCATTTTATACCCGCCGAGGTGGTTGGGGCTTTTTCGGGCTTCGTCTGACTCATCCGGCATGGGATGAAAAACGCCTTCCAGCAGGACGCTTGGATCCAGAGATTGCCTATCTGCTTTCTGTCATCTCACAACCGCAAGAAACTGACGTCGTTCTTGATCCGATGGCAGGCCACGGAGCGATAGTCGCAGCCAGAGCAGAACACTTTCCCTTTAAGATGATTCTTGCCACCGACTCCGATGCGGAGCGCGTTGCGGGCATAAAGTCACAATATGCATCATTCGGCAAGCAGTTTGTCATAGGACAAGTGGATGCAACCGACATGGAAGATATTCCCGAGGCAACTGTCACCACGATCATCACTGACCCGCCATGGGGCCTGCATGACGAGACGATCGATGTCGCAGCATTATACGATCGATTTTTTGAAGAAGCACTGCGTGTACTCAAACCGGATGGTATTTTTGTCGTGATCAGCGCACAAAAAGAACTCCTCGACACCCTTATCAAAGAGCAAGCAGATGAATGGAAGCTCCACAATAAATGGAATGTACTGGTGCACGGCAAAAAGGCTGCCGTCTACAAACTGCAAAAACAGTCTTAAGCTGCCGCGGGTGTCCCCATGAATCCTTTGAGTTTTTCAACGATTTGAGAAGGCGTATTATCTGCCTTGATCAAATACCCGGTGATTCCAAGTTCGTTGGTCTTCTCAATAACGTGCTCATTCCCGAGGTTTGTAAGCATGATTACTTTTGTTGCTTTGTGTTGCGGCATCGCGCGCATTTCAGTCAGTATCTGCAGGCCGTCTTTCCCCGGCAGCATGATATCTAAAAGCACCAAGTCATAGGTGTTTGTTTTGAGTGCCTCAACGGCAGCGGCACCATCGCCAAATACATCAACCTCAAAGCCTTCTTTTTTCAGAACCATTTCATAAAGCTCCTGTATAAAGACTTCGTCCTCGACAAGCATTATTTTTCCCATAATTAAAAATTGAAACTAGTAAATACCTACTGTGCTGGTGCAGGCGGTTGAGCTTCTGCAGCATCTGAATGCAACGTAAACTTAAATGTTGATCCTTTCCCGAATATTGATTCTACCCATATTTTTCCTTTATGCATTTCGACGATTACTTTAGAAATATACAGTCCCAGACCGGTACCTTTTGAACCTTGTTCCAATTTTCCTGAAACACGGAAAAACTTGGTAAATAAATGCGGTATCGCCTCTTGGGGAATACCGGGCCCATTGTCTTTCACATAGGTCGTCACATCTGCACCATTTACTTCGATTCCCACCTCAACATCGCCATTGCGCTGCGTGTAATTTATGGCATTGGAGATCAGGTTGGAAAGCACCTCGTTGATGCGAATAATATCTACATGCAATTTCGGCACAGTACCTGCTGGCTCGTGAAAGTGAAGATTTACAGATTGCTCTTTGGCAACCAGCTGAAAATCCTCAATAAGATGTTTGACATTTTGCACCCAGTCAATCGGCTCAGGACTCATAGTCAACATGCCTCGCTCAATTTTGGTCACACTCAGCAGATTTTCAATCAGTCCCTGCAGACGTTGTGCTGATATGTTGATGCGGTTGAGAAGTGGCATCTGATTTTCCGGAATACTTTGCTGGTTTGCCTGAACAAATACCTCAAGGTATCCGATTATTGAAGTGAGTGGCGTACGAAGTTCGTGTGCTGCCATCGATACAAAATCGAGCTTCATTTCCTCAAGCTCGCGTTCTTGGGTGATGTCATGCATCGCCATAATGTAACCCACGTTTACTCCCTGTGAATCATCGATGCGCGTTACTAAAATATCAGCCCAGGATGATTGCTCGGTACCCGCTTGCAGCTGCACTTCTTTTTCTTTCAGCACACTTCCCTGCTCATCGCTTTTGAGATCACCGTCCAGACGCTCGTTGATCATCTGGTTATTTTTCATGAGCCGGATACAGTCATCAAACGGTTTTCCGACGACATTGTGCGAAACAAGCCCGGTGAGCCGTTCGGCTGCTTGGTTAAACATGGCAATGTTTCCTGAAGTATCAAGAGCCACCACACCATCGGCGATTCCTGACATGACATGTGCCAGTTTGTTGCGCTCCACAAGAAGACGGTCGCGTTCACGTTTCGTTTCGGCAAACGCCTCTTCGAGATGATCGTACGCTTTTTGAAGCTCTAAGTCTTTATTGATCAGCATCTTCGCCACCCGATCAAGACGAGCTTTTTCCTCATCTACAGGAGGAGTTGGTGCGGGCGGATTTTGATCATTCATTCGCAATTATTCTCCGATCGCAAATATGACGATCGATTCTTCATAGAAATTCGGGTCACAAGCATTTATGTCGCCCACAACACCATATACCGGTGCGTGCTGGCCGTAGGAGTAAAATCCGATAAGCGGCACTTCTGGTCCGATAATACTGGTAACTTCATGAATTTCTTTAGACACGTCGGGACCATAGAGTTTTTTACGGGCGATACAGTCTGAGATAAACAGAACCGCAGGCTTAGTCTCACCAAATTCCGCAGCCACATTTTTCGCGACATCAATTGCTGCCTCTATGGATTTTTCCTGTGTACCCATCATGATACTCACTTTACTTCCTTCAATTACTTCGGCACCAAACACAATTGAGCCGTCGTCATTAAAGACAAGCGGTACACGGATCATGTATCCTTCAGTTCCTTCAACTTGCATTCCCAAAGGATAGGTCAACGCCATGCGATTGAGGATGCCTGACTTGATCTCATCTACTTTGTCACCGAAGTACTCTTTATAAAGCTCATACGGTGGCTTACCGTCAACTTCCATAACCGTCGTACCCGTTGCCTTGGTAACCGTGTGGGCTGCACCGACAGGCTCCCATCCATGCTTGGCACCAAACGCCTTTTTATAATCACCACTCAAACCAACACCGACGGTGTAGCCGGAATATACTTGCCCGTTGTAATACTCATGCGTATCTTTGAAGTTCAAATCATCCCCGGCAGCGCCTCCGACCATGACAAAATCTTCCCCGAATACCTCCAAAACGCCGCGGGAGATCTCAGTCCCGTTTGCGCCCAGTACGTCGGAGAAAATGATCATTGAAGTGACTTCACCCGGTGCGCGCGATTTGATGTCTTGTGCCAGCGCATGTCCTGCAGCGCGCTCATTTCCCTTTACCGGCTTTCCCATACCCACGGTAAATTGCATCTGATCGGAGCGAATAGCCATAGCTACAACCGATTCTTTGCTTGATCCGTCTTTGGTGATTTCACCAGCCGTACTGCAACCGACCATCTGCACATCGGGGTATGCCTCTGAAATTCCTGCCAGAACCTCAGGATGTTTCATGGCAATTGAAGAGAGGACAATAAATACGTCCGGCGTTCCACCTGCTTGTTCTGCTGCAGTTTTTGCTGCTTCAAGTCCGGCAGCATGCGGATTGTTTGTATTGGTTGAGATACCGACGCCTGATTTTATCATTTGATAAAACGATAGTACTTCTCCCCAAGAGATGCAAGAGCAAGTTTTATTGTGTTTCGTGAGCCTCCTCAAGGGCCGCCTGAGGAGTCGGCTTTTCCATACAAGTCTGAATCATGAGAATCACTTTTTGCGGGTGAGGCACATCAACCAGATAGAATTGTTCTTTGACAAACATGTTCTGCAGCTGAATACTGCCATAACGAAACACGCGCGCCACCAGCGACTGCTCTATCTCCATGACGCTGATATTGTGCAGTTTAAAGCTGCTTGAATGACGACTGAAGAGGCCTGACTTATAGATCACGATTCCGGGCCAGACTTCGTAATAATGACGCACCCAATTCATGACTGCCACTATCGTCATAAATCCTTTGATGACATTGAGAATGCCGTAGATAAATATAACCACTGACGTATCAGTCAGAGAAAACGAAGCCACGGCAAAACTGGCAATCAACAACAAAATGAGGAAAAAGGAAAGAAACGCGAATTCAAGAAGAATCAGTTTGAAAAACAAAACAGCTACCGACTGACGGATGATGACGGGGAGCTGCGCGAATCGAGCTTGCCCCTCAGTATCGGTACGGGCTGCACTCATCGCCTAGTTATACTCTTTTTAGGCGGTAATTACAAGCTAAATGCGTTATTTATCGGCTGGGAGTGATTCGCAGGCCACCCCATCGCGATCACCATCAAGACGGTTCACGTCGTCTCCGGCGCCACCGCATTTATCAAACACTTCCTGAGCTTCTTGTTGGGTCTTGAAGTTGGAACAGTTGTATAAGTTATCCTGACAACTCTCCAGAAGAAAGTTTCCCGATGAATCACGCTTAATTTTTGCTTCCTGCATGCTTTTACCAGCGGCCATCTCATTGAGATTCCAGTCGTTATTGGTGAACTCCAGTCCGAATGCTCCAAACAAGATGACCAGCGCACCGATGAGAACTGCCTTAACTGCAGTTTTTGTCCCGCCAGAAAGATTTTCTAATGCTTTCAATTTTGGAATTGCCATATATATGATTGATGATTAATAACAGTGTGCCGAGATTACCAGACGGAATACAATAAATACGCTACGATGAGGATCAAGAGGCCGATAATGATCAGGCGCACCATCTTTGTGCCGCGCAGCTTTTCAACTTGTGACGGGCCGCCTGTTTTAGGAGCAGTTGGTTGGGAAGCAGTTTGTTGATCCATATGAATCCCAGTATAACATACTCTCTGGACTGCTATAACAACATAAGTCAGAAAACGACTCCGGGGTGGAAAAAAAGCGCCCTTTTTGGTATAATGATTGCTTCGATATGCAAAAAATGCGGGTGGTTCTCACCCTAATCATTGCACTTCACATATTTGCCCCACGGTCGCTTGCCTTCCAAGCTCCACAACCAGGGGGTCGTCTTTTCCGCGCCTTAATTGCATCAACAAATACCAGCCGAATTGCCTATGGTCAATCCTACGATGCATCCTCAAATCAGTCAGTGCACGCGTCTCAAACTCCTGTACTGAAAGAGCCGACACCAACACCTACGGCAACCCCGACACCCAGCCCGATTCCTGCTCGGCAAACCGCTTTCGTACCTGCATCAACGGGAGGGAATTTGGATGCAGAGGCATTATTTAACATGGCCAATGCACATCGTGCATCTATCGGACTTCCGGCATTTATTAAAGATGACCGACTCTGTGCTCTTGCCGCAGAGCGAGCTCCTGAGGTGATGCCTGAAGTGTCAGGCGGCTACATGCACAAAGGACTGTATGATCGCAACATCGGCTATTGGATTACCGAAAACATTGTAACCATGAGCTCAGTCGAACAGGCATTTGACTGGTGGGTACATCATGGCATTCATAAAGCGGCACTTGAAGGCAACTTCACCCACAGCTGTGTTTCCTGTTCTGGCATTGCATGTGCCCAGGAATTCAGCAACTTCCAACCGAAATAAAGTTGCACCGTTTGGGCGACTCCAGCCACCTCCTCTCTCGTGATCTCTGATACACTGTACACATGAAGCGTTTGCTTTGGATTCTATTGTTGTGGTTCGTGTGTCTAAGTGCCCCAACAGGCATTTACGCCCAAGCTTCAGCTGCCCGGTATTACGCAACTTATTCTATTACAGCTGCAGCAGGACTTCCCGGACGGGTCGTACCGATACCCATCAACATGACCGATCTGTTGCAGCAAGCGGGTGGAAGCGGCACAGTGCTTTCTGACTCTATCCAAGCATATTTGATCACCGGCACAACCGTAGGTGAGGCGATTCCTACTCAGTTTGAACCCACGACAACCGGCGGATCTTCAGGTACGCTTTATATCTATCTCCCGGATCTGGGAGCTACTGCCACCACAAAACAAGTGCGCGTGTACTTTGATACACAAGGCACCTACACACCCCCTACTCTTACACAAGGACTCAAGACCGAAGAAAATATCACTTACCAAAGTGCCCCTAGCACCCGAATCACCGGCCCATTGCAAAGCTATATTTATGATATGTCCGGCGCAGGGATGGCAGCGCTTCTTGATACGCAAGGAAACGACTGGATCGGACACAGCACCGCTGCTGCAGGTGACGGCATGTTTCGCGGTATTCCCAACGGCATTGAGCCCGAAGGAGGATTTCACGCCGGCGATACCACGATGACCAGCACCATCGTGCACAAAGGTCCGGTCAAAGTAACCATCGATGCCACCGGCTACAGCGGCGCATGGGAAGGGCAATTCAACTTTTATCCGACACACGCAACATTCACTATCACCAAAGCGGGACATGCATACTGGCTCTTATACGAAGGGACTCCCGGCGGATCATTTGAGCCCAATAGCGACTATATCACTCGCTCAGACGGCACAAAAACAATGGCATCAGAATCATGGGAGGGAGATATTCCCGCCCCCGAATGGGCGCTCTTCTCAGATGGTACACTCAATCGATCGCTCTATATGTATCTGAAAGATGATGACTCAAACGGCGATTCATTTTGGCCCATGGGCACGCAGATGACCGTATTCGGTATCGGACGCGTGAATGCACCGCTTATACAAAAAACGCCCAACACTCTGGCATTTGGCCTTTTAGAGACGCGCGAATACGCAAGCGCCAAAACACAGCTGGCCAGTGTTTTTACGCCACCGACTGCCACGCTTGAAGGAGTCGGATCAGGCGGCGGCGGTGAGCCAACAACAGTGCCTCCCACAGTTCAACCCACCACACCTCCTGGGGGGTGTGAGAAAAAGGCGCAGGGCGATGCTGATTGTAACGGCAGCGTGACACTTGCTGACTTCAGCAGATGGCGCGCCGAATATTTTGATGCCGTAACCAAAGATAGCGACTTCAACAATGACGGGTCAGTAAGTCTTGCCGATTATCAAATCTGGAGAACAACATACGTAGGTGCACAACCATGATACAAAAACACTGTACAACTTTGCTGCTTGTGCTCAGCATCGCACTCACCGTGACCACACAGGCATTTGCACTTCCGTGGGGCGTGGCGCTCACATCCAAACGACTGAGTGAATCAGACTTTACTGCCGCCATGAACACCTATCGTGTCAAAAGCGTTACTCCTGAAAATGAAATGAAGATGGGAGTGCTACAGCCGCAAAAAGGAACTTTTGATTTCACGGGAGCCGACGCCATTATCACCTATGCAACAGCGCACGACATGGGTGTTCGCGGACACACACTCGTCTGGCATAAAAATATTCCTGCTTGGGTAACTGACGAAACATGGACTAAGGCGCAACTCACTGACATTCTAGACAATCACATTGAGACAGTGGTCGGTCACATGGGAAACGATGTGTACGCGTGGGACGTGGTAAATGAAGCACTGGATGACACCTCAGCACATGCGCGGCGCCCCTCGATCTGGCAGGAGACGATTGGAGATGAATATATCGCTCATGCATTTACCAAAGCCCACCAGGTAAATCCTACTGTTCCTCTGTACTACAACGACTACGGCATAATCGGCAAAAACGGTAAATCAGATGCGGTCTACGCGATGATTAAAGATCTTGTTCAACAGGGAGTGCCGATTACCGGCGTTGGGTTTCAGTCACATCTGAGCCTGAAGAGTCATCCTACCGTTGAGTCTATGCAACAAAACATGCAGCGGTTTGTCGACTTGGGGCTGGAAGTATCTGTGACAGAGCTTGATGTGGCAATCGGCACAAGCCCAGCGACCGCACAGCAGTTGGCAGAGCAGGAGCAGATCTATCGCGACGTCATCACAGCGTGTATGAGCACCGGTGCCTGTGCCGGAATCACAACGTGGGGGCTGACTGACAAATACACGTGGCTTACTGACTACCTCGGGCACACAGAAGCACCGCTTCCTCTCAATGCCAAGTATGAGCCGAAAGCTGCGTATCAGGCGATTCAAGACATGGTTCTTATTACCTACCCTGCAGACACGCCGACACCACTTCCTACCCAGCAACCAACCCCCGACCCGACCTCGGCGTGCGCATCAATTGATCTGGACTGTGACGGCAAGACAGAGCTGTCAGATTTTTCCGTATGGCGCAGTGAATACTTGGACAAATCAGGAGTGCGTGCCGACTGGAACGACGACGGTCAGGTGTCTCTCTTGGATTATGAGTTGTGGAGAGCAGCGTATCTGGCGAGCTAAGCTTTTTTATTTGCTGCGGCCGGCAATAAGCTTGTCTTGCATGCGCTTCAGCTTCTCCCACTCGCCATTGGCGGCCAGACGTGCCTGCTTTCCCCAGCTGCTTGGGTCATGCATCTGGTAGCGACGACCTGCACCTTGCAAAATATCTCGCAGTTGTTTAGTGGTGGTAGTGGCAACATCTTCAAATGTATATATAGAAGCTTCGTTGAGAAGTTTCTCAATACGCGGACCGATCCCTTCAATGCGTGTCAGATTATCTGAAACAACATCAATCTCATCCTCATCTACTTCATCAGCATCAGCTTGAACCGCTTGTTCAGAATGGCGATAGGCACAAATAACCCAGTGTGTCAGATATCCAAGAACATATGCTACAAAAAGCATAATGAGCATTTCAACTGCGGCGGTCGGTTTGTGAAGCGGATTGATTTGTGAAAACATAAGTAGATAGTGAAATAAATAATGTGGTTTGGGCGTTATTGAATCAATGTAATCTCTACACGGCGGTTGGCTGCAAGACCTTCGGGCGTGTTGTTATCAGCAACAGGGTCTTCAAGCGCTCTGGCACGCACTGTCAATTTACTCTCATCTACACCTTCTGACACCAGCATGTCTCGCACGACTTGAGCACGCATCTGTGAAAGCCATTCACAGTCTGAACAAGCTCCCCCTACGTCTGCTGTGTAGCCGGCAATCATAAAGGATGCGTCTGGATATTCTTTTACATGTGACAAAATGATGGCGGCTACTTCTGCGACTTCATTCGGATCGGCAAAATCTGTCGCATCAGGTGCAAAGTGAATGCTCTGCGGCTGAAACCCTGCCGGCTGATCGACAGTAATTGCGTCATTATCAATCCCGAAGACTCGCTCAAATACGGAAGGCTCGTCTGAAGCATCAGTAGCTTGTGTTGGAGAAGTTGAAGAGCAGAGATACTGGATATTACACACGTACCACTGAGTTGCACCGATAAACCAAAGGACTGTAGCCACAATCAAAATTGTCAGCGCCTTCTTCATGCCGTTAGTATATCTGTGCTGAGGGAAAAATCAAGTGGTAATTACAGACGGCAGACACTAGATTTAGGAGATGTGTGTGAAAGAGCCTATTGTATGGTGATAATTGCCTGTCCATTTGCCGGCTCAATAGCCTCGTTGTTGGCGTTATTGAGCTTGAGTTTGTAACCGCTTTGGATGGAACGTGCAACCTGGAATGTTCCGTGACCAGCAGCTTGTGTGCGAAATGTAAGTCTCGCCATCGGTGTTTTATCCAGTGCCGAAAGCTGCGTGTTTCCAACCGCTTTTTCAACTCCCACAATTACTACATACTTTGGCTCTTTTCGGACAAATACATCATATTGATCACTTACATCTTGCGCGCTGAGAAACTGAAACTTGCCAACATCATATGAAATGGGTATGGTAAAACCCGACACATGATCATCAAGCATTGAAACAGTCACGTCAAGGGTGATCTGTGCATTTGCCCCAATAGTGGCTTCACCGGATGCAGGCGCAATATCGACAAGTCCGCTTTTACTCACAAACTCTTTTACTTGCTTTTGCTGCTGCGAGGGTGCCCATTGTGCATAGTTTTTCAGACGCGGCAAGCCGATTGTCACAAAACCCATTGTTATAGCGACAAACAACGCCAAAAAAAATGTGGGGTATACACTGTGTTTGTACATAGGTCGTATCTAGTGCGCAATATTCAAAAAGGACCACAGAGCCAGGTCAAAATCAGCTTGAGATATTGTGCCATCAAGATTGACATCGTACTTTACGTTATACGGACGCCTTTTATATATCGTCAGCAATATGGCAAACAGATCCTGTGAGTCCACCACACCATCTGACCGCTCATCATATGCAATATCACCAGAGCCCAGCGGAATTTGTGAAAAATCAAGAACATTCTTTCCACCAAATAATGCGATTGTTCCTTCATTAATGTCACACTCATAGTCTGAGTACAGCGCCTGAGGTGAAGCTCCACCAGTATGACAGAATGTTTTTTTTGCATGATTCAATGGCTTCACACTGACACTGAATCCGTTTCCGGGAATATGAGTTCCCGTATAGGTACCTTCCCATATTCCATTGTTGAGCGCTTTCATATCCACAAGCTGCGAGCCATCGTCACCACGCTGTGCATGATCAGTCACCGTCACCACTGTCGGCAACGTGGTTAGAACCGGCGTTTGATTAATGGTTCCGGCGCCCAGCGGCAGGAAGAGTCGAACGGTGATAGTCATATCAGTTTTATCACCACCAACAGCAGGATTGGTAGGCGGCACAATAGGCGGCGGATTCGGGGATTGTGGTGTAGCCGGACAGGTCAGAGTAAACGGCAACGGTGCTTGCTCATCAGGTGCACGAGACACGATGTTTCCCCCCGCATCTAGTCCGTGTATCGTATAACTTTGTTTCGGATCAGTATTTTCCGGAACGGTGTAAATATAAAATAACGCTGTCTGTCCGTTGGCATACCACGTGGGATTTGTGGCAAAATAGGTGCCCTGATTTACCGTAACATCCTGACCGATCAATGTACCCTTCCCCAACCCTGCTTGCGACTGATCATTCACCAACTCAATGTTATAGTAAATCGGCGGCTTTGTCGGATCAGAACCGGCCTGATATGCTGCGGTAACCGCTACACCATTGGTGCAGTCGATAGCATAGGAGGCAAATGCAAGAAATCCCGCATTACCTGCGGTATTGGCAAGTGGCGGCACACAACACTGCACGTTATTTGAACCGGGACAATAGCCAGGCACCGATTCATACGATGCACCCAATTTGCTTTGGCAGTTGCCTGATGTTGCACTCACCGCATTTACATACTGACAAGTGCCTCCTCTCCCGTCAGGCAACACACAGTTTTGCCCTATGTACACATCTTCATTTGCTCCTTGTGCATACGTGTTTTTGGTGCCGAGCGACTTCGTTGATGTGCTGAGCGCATAGGTAAGCACCAGTGCAACCCCCAAAGCGATAACGGTGAAAAATTGTGTTTTTTTCATAGGGCTATTGCGCAACAATCATTCCTTTCATTTCATCATAGCCCGAGGGGCCACAGTTTTTTGTACAGGTAATAGCATATCTTCCTATTGCAGGAATCTTGATCGTTACATCTTTGGTCCGAAATGGCTCGGCATCAACTGCCGTCCCAATCTGCTCAATGATGAAGCTGTGGGGGACGTCGACGCTTTTGACACGCAACGTAACCGTCTGTCCTGCTGGAACAATGATCGTTGGCGGATCAAACTCCCAGTTTTTTACCGTGAGATCTATTGTGCGACCAACACCATCGTTTGAGTCTGTTTGTGATGTGGTGGCAGTTTGTCCTGCTGAAAGAAGAGCCTGGAATACCGACTTTTTCTCGCTCCCTTCACCCAGCTGCAGAAAAAAGAGGACAAAGGTGAGAATGACAACTATAGTCACCAGCACTACTGCAACAGACCGCTTATTCATAGATATATCCCATTAAACAGGATTCTGCGGGCAAATACAATAATCCTCAAGACTTAGCGGGTGCGTCGTGTTTTTACATGGTCTCCCCGAAACCACATCGTGTAGACAACGGGAATAAAGAAGAGCTTGATTGCGCCGGTGAACACCAACCCCGCAATGATTGCGCCACCCAACCCTCTCCAAAATGGGTCAGAGAGCGTAATAGGTACCAGACCAACAATGGTCAAAAGTGATGTCAGCAAAATCGGCTCCAGTCGCGAAGCTCCTGCGTCGGCAATCGCCTCCTCAAACGGCATTCCCGAATGGAGGTTCAGGTTGATTTTATCAAGAAGCATGATTGAGTGCGTTACAACAATGCCGAATAAGGCAAGCACACCAATAAGGGCAGGAAATGACAGCGGCGTGCCGGTTAACGCAAATATCAAAAAGACACCCGATATTGCAAATGGGATAACCAGCAGTGCAAGCACTGCTTGTCGGAATGAACCGAATTGCAAAACCATATTGGTAAAGATCAACAAAAATGCCAGAATCATCGCCTGCATGATTGATTGGACCGACTTGGCATTCTCTTCATTGGCGCCGCCGGTAGCCCACGAGTAACCCGGCTGCAAGGCCAGCTTGGTGTCAGCATACTGCTCGAGTTCAGTTCCGATCTGCACACTCGAATAGCCGGATGCAACTGATGCGCTGACAGAAATGGTGCGCTTCTGGTCTTCGCGGGTTATGAGTGTCGGATTGGTTTCAAGGTGTAGTGAACCGAGTGTCAGCAGCGGATATTCTGTACCGTTTGCACGAATAGTAAGTGCGTTGAGCGACTGCGGCGACAGGAGTTCATTATCATAGCGAAAGACAATATCGCGCTCTTCATCTCCGACCGTCAACGAATCAAGCTTCAGTCCGGATGCTGCGGTGCGTAGTTGTCCTCCGACTGTTTGTGCATCGATCGCGAGGTCTTTGAGCTTTGTATAGTCTGGTGTAAATACCAGCTTACTGGTTCCCGGCTTAATTGAACGTTGGACATTGCGAACTCCCGGCTGCTCTTTGAGATACTGTTCTACTTTCGTTGCATACCCATCCAACATATTTAAGTCGTCACCTAAGAGTTTGATCTGCACATCTGCTCCGGCAGGAGGACCTCCAGAGATCTCGACCACGTTTAGTGTACCGGTTGAATAGTTTGCAAAATGCTTACGAAGACGCTCAGCAACAGCGATCGATTTTTCCTCAAACAGATTAATAGTCACCTGACTAACATTTCCTCCTCCGCCTCCTCCGGGACCGTTTTCGGTAAACGTGCGTCCGATGTCAGCACTGACATAAGACACATCGGGGTCCTGGCGCACTGCCGCTACTATATCTCTGGTTTCAGCATCAGTTTTGTCTGAAGCCGTGCCCGCAGGAAGCTCAAGATTTATATAAAACGAGTCCGCATCAGATTTGGGGAAAAATTCATTTACCACAAACCCGAGTGGAAGTAAAATATAAGAAAACAACGCGAACAATGAGACGATGATAAGAACATTGCGTCGCCAAGGTTTTGATGCGATTACATGAGATATCATGCGCTTGTACCCTGATACCAACGGATCCATATCAATAAATCCATTTGCAAAACGTTCAGATAGCGACGCATGATGTGTACGATACCACGCATTGTGACCTGCATACCGACGCGCACGTTGAAGCAGAAGCCCGCCAACAGTACGAAACACCGCATACAAAACGGCAAAAACCAACAGAATAAGCGGCAGGAGCGGACCTTGTGAGATAGAGATTACCATTCCGAATAGAGCGATACCGATACCCACTTGTATGAGAATTTTCACACGACGCGGCATGTGCGGGTCAAGCGAAAAGACCATGAGTGGAAGCGTGATCAAAACAGCGATAGCAGTGGAGGAGATGAGCGTTACCGTTACCACGATTGGGATCGATTTAATAAACTCACCGATGATGCCTGTGGATAACAGAAGCGGCACAAATGCCCATATTGTCGTAAAGGTTGTGGACCAAATCGGCACGATAAAGTCACGCCACACCATGACACCGGCCTGACGAGGATTAAATTTGCCGGAGCGAGAATAGGCAGTCATTGCCTGTACGGTCACAACGGTGTCATCAATCAAGAGTCCCAAAGCCAGAAGTAGTGAGAATAATGACAAAAAGTTGATCGACAATCCAAACAGTCGCATAAACGTAAAGGCACTCAAAAACGTAAGTGGAATCGTCAGACTTGCGATAAATGCCTGGCGGAATCCCAAAAAGGCGACAAGCACCAAGAAGACCAAAATGATGGTATCGCGGAAGTTGCTGGTTAACTCATCAAATTGCTCTGTAATCTGGTCAGCTGCGTTTAGTGTTGTTCGAATAGAAAAGTCTGGAGCAAGTTTGAGCTCATCATCAATAATCTGCTTCACTGCCAACTCTGCCTCATCAATGTCTGATGATTTTGTTTTATAAACAGCAAAGCTTACCACGCGGGTCGCAGTCGTATTCGCATCAGCATAATAGCTTTTTGATTGTTCACTGGCGGAGCGTTCACTGACTGTTGCAATGTCTCCAAGTCGAACCACGGTGTCGCCTGCTTTTACACGAACATTGCGCAAGTCAGCAACTGATTCCACCTGCGGATCAATGGCTACGCTAAAGAGTGACGAGTTTGCTTTGATGGTTCCTGCCGGATAGGATGATGTTGCAGCAAGCACGCCGGTTCGTATGTCGTTAATATTGAGCCCCAACTCATGCACGCGCTCCGGCTTCATGATTACTTGAATCTCTTGCAATTCGTTTCCGCTGAGCGTTACTTCTTTCACTTTACTGCTTTCCTCTATCGCCGTTTTGAGGCGGTCGGCATAGGTGAACAGTGTCGGCAAACTCGTCTTCTTTCCATACAAAACAAACTGCCAGATCGGTTCATTCTCAAAATCAAAGCTCACCACCTTAGGGGTTGTGGCGTCTTCAGGAAGCCCAGCGACACCATCAATAGCAGCCTGTGTATCCTGGCGCGCCTTATCCACATCAGTATTAGATGTAAACTGCAAGATGATCGTACTGCTATTTTCACGCGAGGATGAAGTTATTGTATCCAAGCCCTCAAGGCCTGACAGTTCTTTCTCCATGGGTTTGGTGATCAGTGACTCTACATCAGTGGGGGATGCGCCTGGCAGTATCGTGGAAACTGAAATTGAAGGAATTTTCACTTCCGGATTGAGTCGGCGAGGCAAGCTGGTATAGCTGGCAATTCCGACCACCAAAATACCTATGATAAGCAGTATCACATTGCGTAGATTCACAATGTATTTTGCCCACCAACGTGACTCGAGTGTTTTATCGTACTCGAGTTTGGCAAGATATGAGGCATCGCTGCTTTCTGTATGGTGTCGGGAATCGCTCATAAAATGTGCTCCTTGATCCGATCGCCATCAACAACGTTGCGATCCAATATCACATGATCTGCCGCGTGAATGCCTTCTCGCACCTCAACATATTGTCCGTAGACGGTACCCAGCACGACTTTTTCAGCCACAACTCGGTTCTTTTTTGCAAGATACACATATGCACCATCTTGTGTCTGATGCACTGCATCAAGCGGAATGTATGGTACTACAGAGGTCGTGCCCGCATTACCGACCGGAATCTCCACTTCTATATATCCACCTTCGATAGCACGCGCAACAAGCCCTTCAGGAATAGCGTAATAGATTGAGTACAGTACACCATCAGTCGCTTCCTGAGACACATATGATGGCATGACGCTTACTGTCTGCGAACCGACCGCAAGAACTGAGGGTTCAAGAATAGAAACCTGAGTTGCCACATCTTGAGACACAAGTGCCACCGCCAATGCAGATTTATCCGTTGTGCTGATAGTAAACAGCGTCATCCCCGGACTCACCACATCACCGAACTTCACATGCACTTTCTCAACAACGCCATAGCATGGTGATGATGGATACGCCAATGATTCATTGATGGAAGCCAGTTGATACTGCAGATACGACACGTCGCGACCCAAAGTCAGCGCTTTTTCTTGAATATCTAATTGCTTCAGAGCAACATCTTTATTGAGATTTGCCAACTCTGACTGGACTCCATCGCTATCGGTTGAGTACTCAAGATTGCGAATGCTTGATGAGAGAGAATTTGCAGTTGACTGATACACAGTCTTTGACTGCTTGAGTGCCTGAATTGATGAACGATTGATATCTGCTGAATTCGTTGCTTCAAGCTGTAAAATGTCGTTATTCAGGTTGTTGAGAATATCGTTATTTACACTCAACAACGATTTACTCTCATCGATTGACTTTGCACTGATACTGCGAAGCTCATCGGTGTTTGTGTCACTTTTTGCCGCAATCTCACGCTGCTTGGCGATGAGATCTTTTTGCTGATCATAGGTGTCTTTTGCATTGGCATATTGTTTTTGTGCAATCTGCCGCTGAACAGACAGCGTACTCCCCCCACCATAGCTCGTTGAAATATAAGCAAGGTTTTGTCCTTGTGAAACAGTCTGCCCTTCCTGTACCGGAATCTGTTGCACCACTCCTCCCGTTTGGGCGACAATTTTTATGACTCCTGATTTTTTAATCTGTGCTTGAGCCTTGACACGAGGCGCCTGACCGATGGAAAAGATATCAACTGTGCGGGCAGGTTTTGCCACCTCAGCTTCTGCTTTTGGTTTGCGCAACATGCTTTGTGCCGCAATCAATCCCAAAAGAAGAGCCAGTGTGATAACTACGCTTATAATCGGATGGCGCACAAACATACGGCTCGCTTGTTTTTTACGATTACCAAGCCAGGCTCCGGTGCTGCGACGCACATTGGTAGAGGTTGATGTAATGGTGTTTAGGGCTTTCATTGTTAATGATGTGTTGGTTAGAAATAGAGCTACTATACCTTATAGTACTGGGTTTACTGATCTTCCGGTTCATGAAATTGATAATAGTCTGGATCCATCTGAAGAATGACTTTTGTCATAAGTTCGCCGAGCTGCTGCAACTGTGTCGTATCGAGTGCGGAAAAATACTCTTTTAACTCTTCGTTTAACATCGCAAATGATCGGTCAACAAGCGCTTGACCCTCAGACGTCAACTCAATCTCCTGCGCACGCCGATTCTGCTCATTCGTACTGCGTGTTACCAACCCTTTCTCATGCAGCACTTCAATCTGACGACTGACAGCGCCAGGGGTAAACCGCGTACAGCCGACAATAAACGATTGGGTTGTCTGCGGATGGTGCTTGATGATATTGAGAATAAGGGCCTGCATAAAGCTCAAACCTTCTTTTTTCTGCAAGTGTAGATCGGCATGTTTCTGAAGCAGAAAAACCGCGTGATGCATCTTTGCAGCAACCCGCATCTCTTCTGATAGAAACTTCTTCATGTGCCCAGTATACCCAAAATAGTTGCAAAGTCAACTATTTACACGTCATCATTTTTGTGCCGGCTTCTTTTTCTTTCCGCCGCGCACGCTTTCTAACAGCTTTTTTTTGCGATCTGTAGTGGTCAACAGGACCTTATCAATACGGTTTTGATCCATATCAACTACTTCCGCATGATACTTTCCCCACTCAACCACATCAGCTTCTTGAGGAATTTTTTTTGACAAGTACATGATGAGGCCTGCCACCGTGTGAAACTCTCCTTTTGCTTCCCCCGGCACAGATTTCATGCGAAAAGCCTCTTTAAACGAATCAATACTGGTCATGCCATCCACCAACCACGAGTGATCGTCACGCTGAATAATATCCGTTTGCTCTTTGTGGCCGTTTTTGGGGATTTCACCGACGATATGCGCAACAATGTCAGTGACTGTTGCCAACCCCTGCACACTGCCGTACTCATCAACCACCAAGGCAATGCGCTGTCCGGTGCGTTTAAATTCCTCAAGGGCACGCAGTGCGTCCATACTCTCAGGAATAAACAGTGCCGGCCTCAAATGCTCTATGAGATCTATTTTACCCCGCTGCAATGCGCCAAATAGACTCTCATCGGTGCGCACTACTCCGATCACTGAATCCAACGTGCCGTCACACACCGGAAAATGCGTATGCATATGTTTTTTTATAAGCCGCTTTATGGTCTGTTCCGATGCATCGTCCTGAAGCCACACAATCTCTTTTCTCACCGTCATGATACTGCTGACTTTTTTATCTGCCAGCTGAAAAGTACGTTCAAGCATGTCTCGTTCAGCGCGATCCAACACGCCGTGCTGGGCACCTTCTTTAATCATATGTCGGATTTCTTCCTCTTCAACAATCGCCTCTCCGCCTGTTTTCAGCCGCATCAATCTCAAAATCCAATCGGTTGTAGCGCTTAATATGTGCACGAGTGGACTACTCATGCGTGATAACTTATTCATAGGGCGCGAAGCAAGAAGAGCGATCGTCTCCGGATAGGCCAAACCAATACGCTTGGGTACAATTTCACCGATGATCAGAGAGAAAAAAGTAATTCCTACCACAACCAGCACTGAGCTTACCTGGCGCGTATAGGGATCAAACCACCCCAACAACCCCAACCATGAAGCAATATGATTGGAGATACTCGCCTCACCATACGCACCGGTAATGATACCGATTAAGGTGATGCCGATTTGTGTCGTTGCTAAAAAACGATTCGGGTTGGCGCTCAGCTCCAGTGCACGGCGGGCGTTTTTATCACCATCACCGGCACGTCGTTTGAGCTTTGATTTGCGCGCTGATACAATGGCGATTTCAGCCATAGACAACACGCCGTTTGCGATAATAAGAAGAACTACAATAAAAAATGCCACGCCCCATTATAGCGCATCATTGCTCCAAAGCAAAAAAGGCACACGTACTCTGGATTTCTTATTGCATCAAAACACAAACCGCCAGATAAAGTACAAGATCAAGACGGCAGCAACTGTGCCAAGAATGTTTCGTGGGATTGGCACAAAGCTAAACACAATGTCAGCAATCACCAGAAACAGAATAAGTCCGATAATAAGCTCAAGAATTCCCATACATCCACCTCCTTTCTTACTATTACCCTATCATATGCAGGGGTGGGTTACAAATCAGGAGATTTTTTACGCCGCACTCGGTAGACAATGTATACCACTAGGGGAATGATGGCAGGACCAGGTAGCAATATAGCGCCAATCACGATCAATACCGGCTTCACGTGCCGATGGTTTCCAATGCGTTTGATTCTCTCTTTCATATGAGTAGTCTAGCAAACCTCACTCACAGCTTCAAAAAACAACTCATATCAATCTGACCGCTATTCAGATACAATAGCTCTATGCGGCTAAAGATTCGAAGACCCCGACCGGACAAACCACTTACCGAGCTTTTTACAGCATGGGTGGGTACCACCTCTTCAATCTACTTGCACACCGTATTTTTCGTCGTCATGTTCGCTCTCCCACTGATTGGAGTGTCGTTTGAGACGATGATGCTTGCACTGACGACCGCCGTATCCATTGAAGCAATTTATCTGGCGCTTTTTATCCAGATGACAGTAAACAAAACATCAGAAAGCTTGGAAGACGTGGAGGAGAGCCTGGAGGGTGTTGAGGAAGACCTTGAAGGACTTGAAAAAGATATCGATGAGCTGGAGCGCGACATCGACGATATCATAGAGGACGAAAAAGATGACGAAATTCACGACGCAAAAGTGGCAAAGATGCTTCTGAAGATTGATAAGCGCCTTGATGTGCTTCAGAAAGAAGTCACCTTGCTCAAGAAAAAGAAGTAGTAGCCACGGTGTATCTGCTATACTCGGGCTGAATGATTGTCGAACGATCCACCCGCTTTCTGGGAATCAACTTCCACCGACATGAAGTAGTCGGGACAGATGAACACGTGTATGAAGAAGAGTTTTTCCGATTCAATCGCTCTGCGCGCCACGTACTTGGCATCCTCGGCATAAGCACTCCTCGCTACCTCATCACCATAACTGATCGCCAAGCAGTCATTCGAAAAGACCGATACAATCCCCGTACTGGTGAATCAATCGATGAGAAACGACGTGATATCAGCCATGACAAGGTCACCGGAGAACCGCGATCATTTGAGTTTTTTCATCGGGGGAGAATCAGTCCCAAGCCGCGTTTTAAAAGCACAGACTCTGCATCAATCACAACGTAAGCTCTTCATTCAGATGCGGTAGCGCGACATCAGTAATTGAAAGTTCATTTTGCACACGCTCACGCAGCGCCTGACGCGGCCCGTCCTCACCATGAGTCAGTATCAGTTTTTTTACTCCTTGAATATGAGACAACCACTTCATCAGCTCATCCTGATCAGCGTGAGAACTCATGGCGTGAATGCTGTTGATGGTGCCGGCCACCGGAATCGCCGCACCCTCAATCGTCACCTCCGACATGCCGTCTTGCAGCTCGCGCCCCAGCGTACCTTCTCCCTGATACCCTACGATCAGGAGGCGTGTCCCCGCCATCGGCAGATAGTGTGCTGCGTGGCCAACGATACGACCGCCAACCATCATTCCGGAGCCGGCAATGATGACTTTTGCTTCACCTGACTGTTGCTGCACCGCATAACTTTGATCGCGCTTTTTCAATACATCCAAACTCTCAAACCAAAATGCCGTACCTGCCGCCACTTCTCCCGCTACATGCGGATTGAAAAAAGAGATATGTTTTTTGTAAATGTGTGTGGCGTGATCGGCCATCGGACTGTCCATATAAATCGGTGTCTCCGGCTTTACTTTTCCATCGCGCTTGAGATGCATGATGATATGAAGAAGCTCTTGGGTGCGCTCAAGAGCAAATGATGGAATCAAGAGCGTCTCGCCAGATTGCTCCACCGCATTGATCTCGCGTTGAATCATGGCGACTGCGTCTTCATTTGGGTGCAGACGATCACCATAGGTTGATTCCATCACGACACAATCGGCATCCTCCAGATACTCGCAATCTTTCAATAGCTCCTCCGGCGAATTACCCAAGTCGCCACTGAAGATGATTTTTTTCATCTGTCCGGTTGATGAAGTGTCTTCAATCTCGATACTGGCCGCACCCAGCAGATGGCCGGCATTACGAAACGTAATGCGAAAATCCCCAAGCACTGTCGGCTCGCGATACCTGATCGTCTTAAAATGCTGGATGGTTTTTTGCACATCTTGCTTCGTAAACAAAATGGGCTTTTGATCATCATGAGCGATACGCGCCGAATCAAGAAGCGACAGTTCGGTCAGATCACGTGTGGGTTCAGTCATCAGTATCTGCCCGGCAAATCCTTCCTTTACGACAATCGGCATGCGACCGCAATGATCCAGATGGGCGTGCGTCAGAATCGCCCCTGAAAGTTGTGAGCAATCATATTGATATGGCTTATAGTTTAAAGCATCAATCTCAGGCAAGCCCTGAAACATTCCCAAGTCAATGAGTATCGGCTGTCCAGATTGAGATGTGAGCACATACGAAGAACCCGTCACGGTTCCCGCTGCACCTAAAAATTGAATCTTCATATAATCAGGTATGCGAGATTATCCTTCCCACGGAGGCATGAGCTGAAAGTAGTTGCCATCGGGATCTGCCAGCGTGGCAATCGTCGCATCGCCCATCTGGTAGGGTTCGGCAATCACCGTAGCTCCCAGTTCTTTGATGCGGGCAAACTCACCTTCCACGTCGGTTGTTTCAAACGTAAACATCATGCGCGGCGGCTCTTTTGCCATTCCTTTCACTTCAGAGTGCGTTCCCATCGACAAAAAACACTTGCCGACTGTCCATCCATACCAATCGCCTTCATGCATATCGGCCGGTTTGCCGATCACCTTTTCATAAAATTCAGCTAATTTTTTTGAGTTTTCTGATCCAAGCATGATCGAGTTAAGGTTCAACATATGCACCTATTACACACTATTTTTCATCCGTTGTGAAGCGCTTTTTCCAACATGAGTCGCAAGACAGGCATCTGAGCTTGAATACTCTAAGACAAAGAGAGGTGTTGCTTGGTTTTGCTGCGATGCATGTAATCAAGCAGCGTGTCTAAACCAATTGTTGCACCGCACACCACTGAATCGGCCCCACCATAGTAGATATAGAGCGTCTTGTCCCGCAACACCCATCCGCACGGAAACACCACATTATTTACAAGACCGTCTGTCTCAAACGATCGCTCCGGCTCAAGAATCGGATACGGCGTGCGGGCAATCAGTCGCTCCGGGTTTTGCAGGTCAAAAAGCATCGCGCCCACCCGATACTGATGATCAACAAAGCTGATGCCGTGATAGAGCGTCAACCAGCCCTGATCAGTGCGAATCGGCGGAGTATTAATGCCGATTTTCACCTCGTCCCAGGACTTATTGCGCGGAAACGCGACGGGATTATCGGAAAGATATGTCTTGCCGCTCATCTGCAGCGTGTCAACCATATCGATTGAGATGTTGGGCTCGACTCGGTGAAACAATATATAGGAACCATTGAGTTTTTCAGGAAAGAGTACACCGTCTTTATTGGCCGCGTGTGGCTCAGACAATGCCACAGGCGCAGTCCACGCATCCCAGTTTCGAGCAAGAAACTGCTCAACACTAATGCTGCTTCTGGCCAGGCGCGGCACCACACCGTTATATGCCGTATACAAAAGGTGGAGTGTATCGCCGATTCGCGTGACGCGCGGATCTTCACAACCGCTGGGCATCCCCACTTTTTGTGGCAGTTCAAAATCAGCACGCCCCTCATAAATCGGCTCGCTCAGTCGCTCATCAATGTATTTACCGTCGCGACTGATTGCCAGACCGACACGTGATGTATTATCGCTCGACTGGGCACGATACAGAATGTAGGTCGTTCCTTCCATCTCAACTGCCGCCGGATTAAACACACTCACCGCCTCCCACTCATGCTCAGGGATCGGGCGAAGGAGCGGATTATGTGCAAACTTTTCACACTTGAGGGTCGTCGGCGTACCCACTTCCATTTGCTGCAGCAGCTCAGTGATTGAGCCAGTGGCCATACACACATGCGTGTCTGCTCCGCCGTAGTACAGGCGAACCGCATCTCCTTCTGCAGTAGCCGCTGAAGGAAAGACAATATTGGGCACCGTGCCATGCAACTCATACGACTCCTCAGGAATCAAGAGCGGGCGAGGAATACGACCGATGATGCGCCAGGGTTCGCGCTCATCCAAAAGCGCGGCCTCGACGCGAAACACTGTCGGAACAGCAGGATTAAAATAATGCTTGATATACGAATAAAACAATAGCCACCCATGGGGGGTCTTTATAGGATTAGCACCGATTTCCATACCGTCAGTATTCATGCGCTTGAGGTTGATCGTATGCTCCGGAAGGGCTTGATACCATGCATTCCAGTACTCCTCACTCCACATATCCTCAAGGCGATCAAACTGCGCGTAGGCGATAGATGCAGGCGGGCGATCCGTGTTTACCGATAAAAAGGCCAGATACTTTCCGTTTACTTTCTCAGGAAACAGCGTCATGGCTTTGGCGTTAAAAGGCGCCACCAAATGACGCTCGCGCACGGTCTTCAGATCATCTGATATCGCAACAGCCAGGCGAATACCCTGATAGTTGGGAGGATAATTGCCGATTGCCGTGTAGAAAATATAGTGCGTGCCATCGATCGTACACAGGCGCGGATCTTCACATCCATAACGCTCCCACGGCTCCTCGGGCGTGATAAACGGCGCCCGCTCATCATAGCTGTATCCGTCGTGGGAGGTGGCTCGCCCGATTATCGACTGACGCAGCTTTTTGCCATTTATTACAATCTCATCGCCTATTGCGCGGTAAAACAACGTCGTGTCGGTACCTTGCGTATGCGCTGTCGCATTGAAGACCGCCCATGATTCCCAATCATGAGTCGGCTCCGGACTGAGGATTGGATTATGGGGACTGCGGGTCAGAAACATTCAGGGTGATTTCGTGAATTGACAATGGAGTAAGTGTAGCGGATTCCTGACGCTCAAGTTGGTCCAAAAACTCGTTTAATGGCGCAGTCGCCACGCAGACATGCTGATCTGCTGCACCATAATACACCATCAACTGATCGTTCATAATCACCGCACCGCACGGATAGGCAATGCCCGGCTTAAACCCGTTCATTTCATACTCTTCTTCCGGTTGCAGAATGGGGCTATCACTTCGGTGCAGCACTTTGGTCGGGTCTGCAAGATCCAGGAGCATTGCGCCAATATGGTATTTGCTGTCGTCGCGATCATCAACTCCGTAGTAGATCAGAAGCCATCCGCGATCAGTTTTCACCGGCGGTGCACCGACACCGATTTTGCGACTATCCCATTTGTCAGGGCGAATATCTATGCTGTGTTGACCGGTAAGAAAGCGTGTCTCGCCATCAAAATTCAAATCATCTACAAAGTCGATCAGGATGTTTGGAAACACACGATGAAACATCACATACTTCCCGTTTATTTTCTCAGACAGAATACATCCGCTTTTATCGATGATGCCAGGTGGTGAAATCAAAACCGGCTTTGTCCAGTTCCATCGGCGCGCCAAAAAGTCGGCAATCTGAATGGACGTCATAGCCAAGCGCGGCGGTGACCACCCATCAAATGCAACATATACCATATATACCCTATCCTCAAGCACGGTAATGCGCGGATCTTCACATCCGCCATATCCACCACCCGACCACAATGTCTTGTCTGCATCTCCTGTATCGTTAGTCTCAAAATGTTGACTCGGTGCGTACACCGGCAGCTCGGAGCGCTCATCAATCGTGTATCCGTCGCGGGATACGGCATAACCCACTGTAGAAAGGTAGTCAAAGCCCTGGGCGCGGTAGAGAATATGTACAGAATCATCGATGATGCAGGCTGCCGGATTAAAGGTGGTAAATGCTTGCCAGTCACGCTCATCACGCGGACTGATAATCGGATTATCCATGTGCTTGGCCAGTGAGACCGTATTCATCTTGATCTGATCCGGCGAGAGGTGGGCGCCTGACATGATGACTGCGTAGGTGAGTGCCCCGTCAACATGCCAATAACTCATGATGTTGCGACCAACTCGCACGGCACCCAGCGCAACTACTTTTTTGCCTGGCCATTCTTGGCCACTTTGCCACAACGGTGCATCAAGCTTCCACAACAGCTTGGTTGGTTCCTCGCGGTCAAAGCCTGCAACAAATGCTTCATAGACTCGCACCCCATGATCAATGTGCGTTTCGTAGTACAGGAGCACAATGGAGTGACTGAATAAAAATGCTCCTCCGACTTGCATGGGAAAGGCGCTTCTACGAAGCGGCAACGGTGTGGAGTCAGACTTCCAGTGGTGTCCATCTGTGGAAGTAGCTACATGGATGTCACGATCTCCATAATACATGAGCGTATCACGCGGCGCCTTCCAGTCAGTCACTACAGCTGCGCACGGCATATTGATAAGATACAGAGGCAGTGGCCGCTGCACAGGACTGAAGTCATAGCCATTTACTGTCTGCAACGTAATCGGTGCGCCACCCGGTTTGACACGATCCAAAAGAAGCAACACATGCCCTTTGTGCTCAATAATGCGCTTTGGGATAGCCACTACCGTATCATCTGAACGCCGAAAAATATGGCGCAAACGCGTCTTTAGTGTACGTAGGAAGTTCATGATCTCAATTATGGGGACTGGTTATGATTAAGGATACTCCTTTCCCCAAATTCACACAAGAAGATGCGTGATGCGACATGTCGCAACAAGCCGCAACAGATGTAGTTATTTATGAGTCAATACTACCCATGAGTCGGCGCTACACCGATTCTCAACAAAGGATTGTTTGACAATTGAGGCAATTTTAGGCTCACGAACCAGATCTCCCCGCGACAACATAACTAGCGATTCTCTTGGCAATGCCTGCAGCGTCTCACTTGGGTCGTAAGAAAAATACACCGGTTTTTTCAGATAAAACACAAATGAAGGAGACCCACCATACAAAAATGACGTCTCTGTGGTGAGTTGGCTAGATTCCAGTAGGTTACGTACCTGACGCTCCGGTAGATCAACCATCATATAGAGTCGTTTTTTATCCTGCTGGGTCGATGCTATACAGTTGGCAATAGTTATTTTCTCAGGCAGTTGATCAGGTCTTTGCAGAAAAATTGTTGCGGGGAGCATTGCGACAAGCGCAAACAAGCCAACAAATGCGAAGATCAGTTTTTGCTGAATGCGTCGATCCATCATAAAGATGATAAAGCCAGATGGTATATAAAACAGTGGGAGCACCGTCACCAGATACCAGGGAATCTTGCTTTTCATAATCATCAGAAGGGCGAAAAACGGTACCGGTGAAAGTATGATCGCATACGCATACCGCAGTTGAGTGTCATAGAGTACCTTTTTCCAATTTCCTTTTACGCGCTCATACAAGACAAAGATAGAAAATGTCAAAAAAAGCGGGATCAACCGTATGTTGTCCCACAGCAAGTCAGCGTAGTATAACTTAGCACCGAAGTGAAGCTCGATTGGCTCAACGACACGCTTCAAAACCTGATCCTTTACATGTGCCTGAATAAAAAAGTCGCCGAATTTGAGATATGCGAAGATGTGCCATGAAGAGGCAACCAAAAGCAGAAGGAAATACTTTGCAGCATTTTTTAGTGTCAAATCCCGTTTGGGGACAAACAACAACACATCTAAGATGAGTGGATAATAACCAGTAAATGACTTACTCCACACACCCAGACACAAGAACAATAATCGAGCAGCAAAAGACTCATGCCAATAAAAATATCCGAGCCAAGCAATACCCAAAATTATGTCCGTATTGAGTATTGTTGTACGGTCAATAAAAAGCGGCGATGTAGCTACTCCGACAACCGGAATCAGATAGACTCCCTCCACGACCCATGCCGGAAGTTTTTTTATTTCTTTACTAAAGAGAATGTGTGCCACTTTTTTAGTGAGCGCATACAAAAGGAGAAGCAAAATCATAGCCAACACTACCATCAACATCCGCGCCCAAAACTCAGATTCACCAAAGATGGCAAATACTCCCGCGACCAAAGTGTGAACGAGTGGTGGTTTGTTGAGCCAGATATGACCGTTAAAGGTAGTGATGAGAGATTTATTACGAAGAATTTCACGAGCAACTTCTGCATATATGCCGCTATCCCAATCCTGAAACGGCACTGCCCGTAGGAGTATATTTCTCCCGACTAACAAGATGGCAACTGCCCCAAAAACTATCGCTCTCAAAAACCGCATCCCTTGCATTATACACAATCTCTAGATTGAGATATTTTTTGATGCACAATGACTTTGATGCAACTCTTGACAATATCACAGAGCATATTGTAGGATGTGACTAATCCCCCTGGGGGTGATTAAAAAGAAAGAACACTATGGTCAAAATACATTCACACAAAGATCGCGTACTGCATCGCATGAAGATAGCACGTGGTCAGCTGAATAAACTTATACAAATGGTAGAAGATGATGCATACTGCATTGACGTCCTTCACACATCACTGTCTACGCAAAAAGCTCTTAAGACCATTGACGCCGTCTTGATGGAGCACCATCTCAGGCACTGTGCAATTGATCAAGCCAAACGCGGTGAGACAGAAAAACTCGTCACAGAACTTGTTGAAATATATAAATACAAGTAAGTATCATGGCCAAAAAAACAACAAAAACATACTATGTGCAGGGCATGCATTGTCAGGCTTGCGAACTGCTTTTGGAACGGGAAATCAAAACGGTGCCCGGCATACATAGTGCTGATGTATCACTTTCCAAACAGTGTGCAGTCGTGACGGCTACCCCGGCAGCGCATGAGCAATTTATAAATGAAATGAATGCGCGCGTCGCAGATGATGGGTATTTTGTAAGCGCCACACCAATCGGTGCGATCACCTGGAACCAGGAAACAATCGTCAAAATGCTCAGCGTATTTGGCGTGACTTATATTGCCTACCTCATGATAGAAAGCAGCGGATTAAGCCAATATGCAACTATCTCAGAACAATCCCCCTTGTGGGGTTTTTTTGTATTCGGCCTTTTGGCGGGCGTATCCAGCTGTGCAGCATTAGTCGGCGGCCTGTTACTGTCACTATCTCGCGAGTGGACTTCTCGCTACGGCCGACAATCACGCTACAAAGCTGCCCTGCCGTTTGGACTGTTCAATATCGGACGACTTGCATCATATGCAGTATTCGGTGCGCTTCTTGGTACAGTCGGCAACCTGTTTCAACTGTCACTCAATACCACATCAGTACTGATTGCCGGTGTTTCAATTCTCATGGTCATCATCGGCATGCAGATGCTGGGCGTCCCCTGGGTCCGCCACATTCGCCTTCAGCTTCCTGCCGCGTGGACCAGACGCATAAGCGACTCATCATCATTTCAGGGAAAATACATGCCGCTTTTAGCAGGTGCCGCAACGTTCTTTCTCCCTTGTGGCTTTACCCTTCTTACCCAATCCGTCGCACTGGCGCTGGGAAATCCCCTGCAAAGTGCGCTTGTGATGAGTTTATTTGCCCTGGGCACGCTCCCGTCACTTGCCATAATCAGCGCAACCAGCATTTCCTTTCAGACCAAACCGCAAACTGCAGCCACATACAACCTCATCATCGGTTCACTCATTATCTTATTCGGACTCTTTAACCTGAATGCACAACTTGGCTTGCTAGGGCTTCCCAACTCAGCAAGCGTCGTCACAACCGAGCAGACAGCAAATCAAGAGAGGAACACTGCCAACATCACTACAAATAATGGAAAAGAAGTACAAACAGTTTCTCTGCAGGCCAAAGGATTTACCTACACACCGACAGCTATTACTCTGAAAGCCGGCATCCCGACAGAACTTACCGTAACCCCGGAAAGCGTGGTTGGCTGTGCACAAGCCATGTACATGCCGGGACTCTATGAAGACGTCATTCTGTTAAATGACGGTCCGAAAACTGTTTCATTCACACCGAAAAAAGGCACCTATACCATAAGTTGTACGATGGGCATGGTGCCGCCCGTCACCGTCACTGTCCTATGAACAAACAACTCACCAAACAAACCTATCCCATTGTCGGCATGCACTGTGCGGCGTGTAAAAAACTCCTTGAAGGCGTTGTGTCAGATCTTCCCGGCGTCTCCCATGTGGTGGTGAACTTTGCAACTGAAAAAATGACAGTCGAGTATGACGAGCGGAAAACCAGCACTGACGATATTGCAAAAGCGGTCGCGTCAGCGGGCACTTATAAACTGATCCAAACACAAGGTGACACAACGGTTCTGGCAGATCCTCGCCATCAACAGATGAATGAGCATGATCAACATATGGACATGAAAGGTCAACGCTATGAAGCGCTCAAAAAAACTGTTTCCGTGCTTGGAGTGGCCGTCATACCATTTGCGATTATGATGATATCTATGGGTATCACAACCCCTCTTCTTGGGTGGCCGGCATTTATGTTTCCTGCCTGGATTCAGCTCCTGATCGCCACACCGGTACTGTTTATCGGAGGAAGCGACATACTCAAAAGTGCCTACCACAGCGCCCGTGCAAAAAGTTCCAATATGGATACATTGATAGCAATCGGCACACTCACAGCCTGGGGATATTCAACTCTGATGACTCTTGCCCCTGATATGCTCCCCCAAACATATGCACATGGCGAAGTATATTTTGAAGCGACCGTCTTTATCATCTTTTTTATCATGCTTGGGCGGCTGCTGGAGGCGCGAGCCAAAGGTCAGGCAGCAGCAGCAATATCATCTCTTTTGAAGCTTCAGGCCAAAGATGCGCGTGTGATTCGCGGCGGTAAAGAAATCATGATTCCAGTCAGTGAGGTGCAAGTCGGCGATGAGATAAAAGTAAAACCCGGTGAGAAGATTCCGGTTGATGGCATCATCATATCCGGACAAAGCGCTCTTGATGAATCCATGCTGACTGGTGAATCAGTGCCTGTCGATAAGAAAAAAGGTGATCGGGTGATCGGTGCAACAGTAAATACCAACGGCGTCATCGTGTTGAAAGCAGAAAAAATAGGCAGTGACACAATGCTTGCGCAGATTGTACAACTTGTCGAGGATGCTCAAGCTACTGAAGCGCCGATTCAAAAACTCGCTGATCAGGTGTCAGGTGTATTTGTTCCGACAGTATTAGTAATTGCGGCCGTAGCCTTTGGCGTGTGGCTTCTGTTGGGAGAGTTTGCAATTGCACTCTATGTGGTAATTACCATCCTCATTATCGCTTGTCCGTGCGCTCTTGGACTGGCCACTCCGACTGCAGTCATGGTGGCTACAGGAAATGCGGCGCGGCGCGGCATTTTGGTCAAAGATGCACAGGCGCTCGAGCTGGCACATCGCCTCAACACAATCGTGTTTGACAAAACTGGCACCCTGACACGCGGCACACCAACCGTCACCACATCTGCGGTACCTAAACAATACGAGGAATACGTTTACGCGTTGGAGCGTGAGTCACACCATCCCTTGGCGCAAGCTGTCGTAAACCATTATGAGTCAAAACACAACAAGACCGACTACACAGTGAGTGGATTTCAGGACATAAGCGGCAAAGGTATTCGAGCTCATGTGAATAAAAAAAAGGTCGCTGTCGGAAACGATGCGCTTGTTACACATCTCAAAGCAACCGTTGAAGATGCAGTTCAACATGCTGTGCAAACAGAGCGCGAAAAAGCGCACACGGTGTCTTATGTGATTGTTGACACAAAAGTTGTCGGATATATCGCCATTGCAGATGTGATAAAAGACGATGCCAAAGAAGCTGTGCGTCAGCTGAAGGAACTTGGCATTCATACAGTCATGATGACGGGAGACAACAAGCAAACAGCCAAGGTGATCGCGCATGAAGTTGGGATCGATGAGGTATATGCACAAGTATTGCCGGGTGATAAAGCCAAACGCATCACTTCGCTGCAGACAGATTCACGCGGCGCCAGACGAATCGTAGCAATGGTCGGTGACGGCATCAACGACGCACCGGCACTGGCACAGGCTGATATCGGTATTGCGATGGGCACGGGTACTGATGTGGCAATTAATACCGGTGATATCGTACTGGTCAAAGGCACGCTGGAAAAAGTAGTTGAATCTATTCGGATTTCTCAGGTCACGCTTCGTATCATCAAACAAAATCTCTTCTGGGCATTTGGGTACAACACAGTAGGCATCCCGGTTGCAGCCGGCGTATTGTACGTTCCATTCGGCATCTTGCTTTCACCAATTATTGCAAGCATAGCCATGGCATTAAGCTCAGTGTCGGTAGTAACCAACAGTCTGCGATTGAAATTGGTTCGATCAGACCAGTGATGCAGTGACTGAATATGGTATTCTGAATGCATATGATTGCGCGTGTTTTACGACTTGAGAGCCTGGCACTATTGATTTTCTTCTTGCTTCTTTATGAATCAATCTTGGGAAGCTGGGCACTATTTGCACTTCTTATTCTTACACCCGACCTATCTATCCTCGGCTATCTGAAAAACAAAGAGTTTGGTGCGCGCACATATAACCTTGTGCACAATTACGCAGCCGCCGGCCTTCTGGGGGTTCTGGGAAATCTCCTGGGAAGCGTACTACTGACTCAGTGTGCACTGATACTCGCCTCACATATCGCAATCGATCGCATCTTCGGCTTCGGGCTCAAATATCCCAAAAGCTTCAAACTCACCCACCTGCAGAAAATTACCGACTGAGATATGACTCGCTCAGCTGCGTATAGTAGCGCGACCGTCGCCCTATTGTCGTTGCGATAAGACCAAGAATTCCAGTAAGAGTAAACACGAGTGCTATACCTCGGCTGGGGCCAACACCAAACCAATCACCTATCAACCCTACTCCTGCGCCTGTTGTCATAAACGGTATAAAAATATATTGAGCAATTGGTCCTAACGCAAAAGCGGTTATGGGGGATGCCGCCTGCTCAACTGTTTGTGCAAACCCAAACACACGGCCTTGACGTTCTTTTGGCACGAGCTTTTGAATAATTGTTTGCTCTGCTGCTTCTATATACGGAACCACACACAAATAAATAAACATCCCTGCTGTGAGCAGATAAATTGACGGATATACCGTAAACACACTGCTGATTGCCCATATGACAAAATTCGCACTAAACAATGCATAGAGCGGATTTTTACCGAGACCTTTTTTACTGATAATAATCCCCCCAATAATAAACGCAGTGCTGAGCACCCCCCATATCGCTCCCCAAGTTTGTACTGACACCAACGACAGTCCGTATGCATCCATAAGGGCCATGTATACACCCCCCAAAAAATTATTAAACGTAGTAAATAAAATGAGGGCCATCATGCCCGGAATTTTTCGCACTACCTGAAGTGTTCCCCATAAATCTACGCGCTTTTGCTGATGCGCAAGATGAATGATTTTTTTCTCCGGAATTGCAATAACCGCCAAGTGAATAGCTGCAAGAGCCGTGCCGCCAATGGCCAACAACAAAACCTCACGCATGCCTGAGCGTCCAACAAGATACCCGCTAATAACTGACGTGACCATAAATCCAATACCTGACGCCATGCCATTGAGCCCATTCGCACGATCATGCTCTGCCTCATCCACCAACAGCGTCACAAGTGTCGGCATAGCAATCCCACGCAGATTACCGGCAATCACTCCCAAAAGAAGGAGCGTCACAAAAGTCCAAAGATATGCGCTACTTATTAGTTTAAAAGCATCAGGCGGCGCATACACATACATGACAAACGCTATTACATATAAAAAAAGCGACACGATGCTTGATGCCATCATGACGTTTTTCTTATGATGATGATCAACAATGCTGCCGAACCAGATTCCGGTTACCGCTGTAATCACCAAATAAATACCAGATATCAGTGATGTTGCAAAAACTGACTGAGTTTGCAAATAGGTAAAAAACGTAATCGCAAACCAAACTGTAAAATTGAGAATCGATGCGATAACGGAGTTTGTGAGAATGATTTGAAATGTTCTCATGTTAAAGGTGTTTAATGACCAGCCGCAATTGATTTTTCTGACTCAATATTTTTTCCACCCGGCAGCTTGCTAGATATAGTCAACGCAATTCCCATGAGACCAATTCCTAAAAGAAGTGTTACCCGGGCGGCAGCGGCAGTAGCATTTTTACTAAGCCTGGCTATCTCCTCTATTACCGGTGTCGGAAGTGATCGTAACGCACTCGAAGACGCGGTTCCAAACTCGATATCACTTGCTTGCTGTTGAAGTGTTCTGCTGAGAGTTATTTTTTGCGCAGACGGAATAACGGCACTGCGCAATACATCATCTGCAAGTCCCGATGACATCACCGACAAAAGCACCGCTCCCATAATGGCCGCTCCCAATGCCTGGCCAACGGTGCGAAACGTGCTGTTTACCCCAGACACTTCTCCTGCTTCCTCAATAGAAACCGCCGAGATTGCCATATTGGCAAGCTGCGACATCATAAAGCCCATTCCCACCCCAAAAAGCATAAAGCCCGGCGCAAGCGATATAACCGATGTATCGACGGTAACTGCGGTATGCAGCAAGAAAAAGCCAAGCCCCACAGCCACAATACCTGCTTGTATGATGCGCTTCGGCGCAATGTGCTTGCTAATAACAGCAGAAAAAGGCGAAGCAACCAGCAATGTCAGCGTCATCGGAAGCATTGCAAGACCCGTGTTCAAAGCATTCAGTTCTAAGACTGTTTGCAAAAACACCGGTATTGCAAACGATAGCCCCGCCATTGCAAGCGACAAAAGTCCAACTATACAAACAGCAATGGTGAACTGTGCGTTTTTAAATAACGCCAGAGACACGAGAGGAGTCTTATTATTTGATACTACTTTTTGTTCCCACCAAAGAAATACTCCGAGCACCATCACGCCAAATGCAATCATAAACAAAACCGGCGAGGCAGAATCTTGAGTAAAAGTCAGCCCCATTAGCGTGCTTGTGTTTTTCATACTGAGCCAACCATACTCTGAAGCTTGTATACATCCAAAAACGATTGAAAATAATCCGATTGCAGACAGTACAACTCCCGGTATATCTAATTGGGGTTTTTCTTCTGTATCATATGCTTCTTTTATGTAACGCGCACCAAGAAGCAACAATACCACAACGACAACATTGATGCGAAATGCCCAACGCCAGGTGGAATAGGTTGTAAGCCACCCACCGACCACCGGCCCAAGTGCAGCCGCGCCGCCCGCTATTGCACCCCAGATGCCAAAGCTAATCTGGCGGTCTCGCCCTTTGTAGTTTGAGGCAATGAGCGACATTGTGGCAGGCATCATAAGTGCCGCGCCAACACCTTCAATTATCGCCTCTCCCAGTATCAGCATGCCGACAGTAGTGCTGATTGAAGCAATAAATGATCCAATAGCAAATAAAATTGCTCCCACGATAAACATGCGCTTACGACCAAATAAATCTCCGAGACGACCCCCTGTTATTGTGAATGCGGCAAGTACCAGTGAGTATGCTGTAATAACCCATTGAATACTTTGAATGTCGGTATTGAGATCTATTATCATTGCGCGAAGAGACACATTCAATATGGTTGTGTCTAAAATGATGGCCATAAATCCTAAGCTCAATACAAAAAGAGGAAGCCATTTGACGAATCTAGACGGTGCAGACGTATCAGTGCGCATATGAATGATACAGTCTACTCGCAAATACGCAGCTTTACAAGCTTGGATATCTTGCGTCGACAGCAACAAGGCGATATAGTAACACTAATGAAACCGACACACGCAGACAAGCTCTTGTTCGAAAAGGATCAGATTACCAAAGGCAACCTCATTGATTACTACACAGAGATTGCTCCAACCATGCTCCCTCACCTTCACGCTCGTCCCATTTCCATGCAACGCTTCCCAAACGGCATACAAGAAGACGGCTTTTATCAAAAAGAGGTTCCTGACTATTTTCCCGACTATATCCATCAAGCACTGATACCAGTTTTGCATGACCACACAACGCAACCGCAAGTTCTGTGCGAAAATGTGAAAACGCTCACCTATCTTGCCGATCAGGCAACGATCACCATTCACGCTTGGCTTAGCACCATAGATCACCTCCAAAAACCAGACAGGCTTATTTTTGACCTTGATCCCTCAGACACCAACTTCAAACTCGTCAAAGACACTGCGCTTATGTTCAAGAAAATCTGTGACGAGCTGAAACTCTGTTCCTATCCGATGATTACCGGATCTAAAGGAATTCATGTCATGGTTCCGATTCGGCCGGAACTTGTGTTTGATGATGTGCGTGAAATTGCCCGTCAACTATGTGAGCATGCAGCGGCGCAAAATCCTACACAACTGACAACAGAGGTTTCAAAAGAAAAACGGGAAGGAAGACTCTTTCTTGATTATCTGCGCAATTCCTATGCACAAACATCAGTTACTCCCTATTCGGTACGTGCAAAACCCGAGGCGCCCGTTGCGACACCAATCCATTGGGACGAGGTAGCAGATCTGAAGCATGCACATATGTACACAATGAAGACGATTTTTGCACGACTCAAACACATGCAGGATCCGCTCGCTGATTTTGCCAAACACAGAAAATCAATCAAACACCTGCATCACTCGTGACGCA
>CAZOFT010000005.1:0-92383 GCA_964579395.1 uncultured Gammaproteobacteria bacterium
CTTCATGATTGCCTCATCAGTCTTGCTTGCCTCACTCCTCTTGGTCTTCTGATGAAGAACCTGATATCATTGCCTCAGTATGTATAGCGATCTTATTTTGGCTTTGTATGCAAATCCGAGTCATTTCGGTCCGTTGCCAGGGCACACTCATTCGAGCGCTTCATCCAATCCATCCTGCGGAGATGATTTAACGTATGAGCTTAGTATCAAGAAAGGCATAGTAGAAGACGCTCATTTTTATGGGGAAAGTTGTGCTATATCACGCGCAGCAGCCTCCTTGTTAGCGGATCACATAATCGGAAAGCGCTTGGTGGACGTTCAAGCTATGAATACGGAGACTATGTATGGGTTGATTGGTAGTAAAATACACCCGGGTAGGGTACAATGTTTATTGTTGCCGCTGGAGATTGTGCAGCGAACTATTTCATCATAAATTCACACTTACACGCTATGTCAAAAGCTAAAAGTACCGCACACCCATCAGGGCCAGTATCTGTGGGGGGATATGAAGTAACAATTGAGCGTGATTTGTGCATTGGGGCGGCAACCTGTGCAGCTCTAGCTCCTTCTACCTTTAACCTAGACAACGAGGCAAAAGCAATTATCTTGGATTCAGCTGGTGCCGACGACGACTCTGCAGTGCTTGAGGCAGCAAAAGCCTGTCCTGTTGCTGCAATCACTCTAAAAGATCAATCCGGAGCAGTAGTGTATCCGTAACCATGATTATTGATCCAGATAACAGACGAGAGTGTCCAAACTGCGGCTACAACGGGTTGTCCGGAATGCCGGGTGGACGCGATGCTATTTGCGACAATTGCGGATACAAAGATCCGTGTTGTTATGATTAATACGAACCAGTAACTATGCAATTTCGAGTACTTATCGGTGGTGAAGCAGGGTATGGCATCATGACTTCGGGTCTTCTCCTGTCAAAGCTGGCAACACATACCGGGTATCATATATTTGATTACGTACAGTATCCCTCATTGATCCGTGGCGGTCATAATGCATATGAGATCATGATCTCAGATACTCCCATCCAGACGCTTACCGGACAGATAGATTTGCTGGTTTGCTTTGACGAGAAGACGTATGAAAAACACAAGCAACTGCTTTCACCCAAAGCGTTGGTGCTCCATGATCCGCAGGAATTTTCGATTGAAAACCCTGAAGTTACGCCCGTTTCTGTACCGTTTCGCGACATCCTCAAGAGTAAGCAAGGGTCGTATATGATGAAAAATACCGTGCTCATGGGCGCACTGATTGGCGTGATGGGTGGTGACATTTCCTGGATGCATGATGTACTCACGAAGCAATTTGAAAAAAAAGGAAAAGGTATTGTGGATGCGAATATATTGTTTGTAGATGAGGGATACAATTATGTAAAAAAGCACTATGCCGAGGTGACCTCCTCCATTTTTGCAGGCAAGACGCTCGACGATAGCAAAAGCGTTGTCATGACAGGAAACGACGCATTTTCACTGGGAGCAGTGATGGCAAACTGCCGGCTCTATGCCGCATATCCTATGACCCCAGCATCATCGGTACTCGCAACGCTTGCTGCATGGCAAGAAAAAGCTAATATGATTGTTCGTCACAGCGAAGATGAAATTGCCGTTATCAATACAGCAATCGGCGCTTCGTTTGCGGGAGTGCGTTCTGCTGTGGGTTCTTCCGGAGGTGGCTTTGCACTCATGGTGGAAGGCATTTCCTTAGCCGGCATCACCGAGACACCTATCGTGATCTTCCTTTCCCAACGTCCCGGTCCGGCCACCGGTATGCCGACTTGGACAGAGCAGGGAGACTTGTTGTTTGCGGTACATGCCGGACATGGTGAGTTTCCGAAAATCATCTTGAGCCCGGGTGATATTGGTGAGATGATTGCGATGACTGCTGAGGCGTTTAATTTGGCTGATATCTACCAAACTCCCGTAATTGTCATGTCAGATATGCTTTTGTCTGAATCGCACAAGAACATCAGTCGTGCTGATATCGCAGCAATGCAAGCTGCATATACGGTAGACCGTGGAAAACTTATTCGTGAAGCCGACTCCTCCTACGAACGGTATACCTGGTCGGAGGATGGTAGCTCACCGCGCCTGGTGCCCGGCCAAAAAGGAGTGTATTTTCAGGCAAATTCGTATACTCATGAAGCAAATGGCCATACGTCAGAAGAAGTGGAAGACCGACTCATTGAAGTAGCCAAGCGCAATCAAAAAGCAGAAACATATCTGACTGCTCATTTTCAAATGCCGCAGGTGTTTGGGGACATAGATACTGCGCAGCACATTCTTGTGGGGTGGGGATCAACCAAAGGTGCAGCGCTCTTTGCTCAGGCGCAACTGGAAGCAGCAGGAACACAGACTGCCTACATTCATTTCACCCACGTATACCCGCTGAATCATGAAAAACTTCAGGACTTTTTCACCCCTGAGCGTTTAGCAAAGACAGCTATGGTGGAGCAAAACAGTCATGCTCAGTTTGCAAGACTCCTTCGTCAGGAAACCGGAATTTCGATTGAAAATGCATTATTGCGATTCGACGGACGACCTCTTGTGGCAGATGATATTATTCAGTTTGTTTCACAGCAAGGATAATTATGAGTAATACACATCAACATGGAACCTGGAATGATCGCACCCCTACCTGGTGTCCCGGGTGCGGCGATTGGGCTATTCACAACGGATTACAGCGCGCACTTTCTGCACAGAATCTCACTCCCTCTGATCTGATGGTCATTTTCGGTGTTGGCTGTAGTGGCAACATGAATGACTTTCTCCATGCATATGCACTGCATTCGCTTCACGGGCGTGCAATTCCTACCGCTGTGGGAGCAAAGCTTGCCAATCCGCAGATGCCAGTCGTTGTGGTGGCCGGAGACGGAGACACGTATGGCGAGGGTGGCAACCACTTGCTTCACGCATGTCGCGGGAATCATGATGTCACATTGATCATTCACGATAATAGTGTGTACGGATTGACTACCGGACAAGTTGCGCCGACAGCACTTCATGGTGCGAAAGGAAAATCAACTCCTCAAGGCATGATTGAGCTGCCGGTTTCGCCCTTAAACTTTTTGATCACACAAGGCGCTTCATTTGTCGCCCAATCATTTGCCGGCAACCTTAACCATGTTTCGGATATGATTGAACAAGCAATGCAACACAGTGGTTTTTCTGTGGTAAACATTCTGCAGCCGTGTGTGTCGTTTAATCGCGTAAATACCTATCAGTATTATTTGGAGAAATCATATCTTCTCCCTGAGTCGCATGATCCGACGGATAAGCGTCAGGCGATTGATGTGGCGCTTTCTATGGATGAAGAAAAATATGGACTCGGCATCGTCTATAAAAGCGATCGCCCTGCTTATCATGCTTGTGTAATATCGCCTCAAGAACCACTGGTGAGCTTTGAAACAGCCTCTTCAATCGAGCCACTTCTGTCTGACTTTGCATAAGTCTTGACAATTAGCAATCATTTACATATACTGCTAACATATGGAACAAAAACCAAATACCTATCCTCTCATTCCGGTACGCGATGGCATTGTGTTTCCGGGTACAGAAAACGTGCTTGCATTCGGTCGTGAAAAAAGTGTTGAAGCAATTAAGTCCGCTATGGACAGCAATAAGCAGGTTGTGTTGGTGATGCAAAAAAACGCTAGCATTGATGAGCCTGAACCGGCCGATTTGTACCAAGTGGGTGTTTTGGCTTCCGTCAAAAATGTTGTCACAGGAGATAAAGGTGAAATCACGGCGCTTGTTCGCGGTGAGGAGAAAGTTGCAGTGGAAGCCTATGTACAGACAGAGCCGTACTGCATTGTTGAGACAAGCCATGTAAGCGACATTCTGGTCGAAGATGAAGAGGTGCATGCGATGATTAAGCATATTTCCTCACAAATTAAGCGAGCCATCAATCTTGGCAAAACCATCGACTTTGTGTTTCTTATGAACATCCTGAATGTTCATAATCCACTCGACTTTTCCAATCAGGTAGCGATGGTGATCGACCTACGGGAAAATGAACGACAAGAAGTGTTGGAAGAGCACAATCTCAAACTTCGTCTGAAAAAGATGGTTGAATACATCAATCGTGAGATCAAAATTCTTGAGATCGAGCAAAACATTTCTTCAAAGACAAATAAAAAGTTTGAAAAAGGTATGAAGGAAAACTTCCTTCGTGAGAAAATGCGAACGATTGAGGAAGAGCTTGGAGGCGAGGGAGAAGATAAAGAGATAAACGAATACCGATTGAAGATACGAAAAGCCCACATGCCAAAAGAGGTGGAAGAGAAGGCAATAAAAGAGCTGCGCAAACTATCTCAGATGTCGCAGTTTAACCCGGAGACGTCGTATGTGCGCACATACCTTGACTGGTTGTGTGATGTGCCATGGACTGCGTCAGGTACAGTCAAAAAGATCGATATCAAAAAAGCGGAAGCGGTTTTGAACGAAGATCATTATGGTCTGCAAAAGATCAAAGAGCGCATTTTGGAATATCTGGCTGTAATTGAGCTTAAAAAACGACAAGCAAAAGAAAACGGAACGAAAAAAGGTAAAAAGGACCCCTTGGCCAGACGCGAGCATCAACCAACCATATTATGTTTTGCCGGGCCTCCGGGTGTCGGAAAAACGTCATTGGGTCGTTCGATTGCGCGCTCATTAGGCCGCGAGTTTGTAAAAATGTCATTGGGTGGTGTGCGTGATGAAGCAGAAATTCGCGGTCATCGCCGCACCTACGTGGGTGCGATGCCGGGACGGGTTATTCAAGGAATCAAACAGGCAAAAAGCACTAATCCGGTGTTTATGCTTGATGAAATTGACAAGATAGGAAACGATCATCGTGGCGATCCTTCAGCGGCACTGCTTGAGGCGCTTGATCCTGAGCAAAACCATGCCTTTTCTGATCATTATCTTGAAGTGCCCTATGATCTGTCTGACGTTTTTTTCATAACAACCGCAAACATGCTGGATTCAATTCCTGACGCGCTTCGTGACCGACTCGAGATTATTCACTTTGCCGGCTATACCGAAGATGAAAAGTTTGCGATAGCCAAGCAGTACTTGGTGTCCAAGCAGGAAAATGCACATGGTGTACCGCACGACGTGGTAACACTTGATGATGCAACGCTTCGGCTTATCGTGCAGCGCTATACCCGTGAGGCAGGTGTGCGCGAATTGGAGCGACAGATTGCAACAATTTATCGTAAGGTTGCGCGTGAAATTGTGGAGAAAGATACGAAAAAAACCACAATCAATAAGAAAAATATTGCCACTTATCTGGGTCAATACAAATACAACAGCCAGATGATTGAAGAAAAAGACGCAGTCGGCATCACAACCGGTTTGGCTTGGACATCAGTCGGCGGAGATATTCTCTTTATAGAAGCGGCTACAATGCCCGGTAAAGGTGCGCTTGTGTTGACCGGTCACCTGGGAGACGTAATGAAGGAGTCTTGTCAAGCAGCTCTCTCATATATACGAAGTCGCTGGGAGATGTTCCGGCTTCCCAAAGATATCTTTGAAAAGACAGATATTCATATTCATGTACCGGAGGGTGCCGTGCCGAAAGACGGACCTTCAGCTGGTGTCGCGATTGTTACGGCTATGATTTCTGCACTGACTCAGATCCCGGTACGACGTGATGTGGGAATGACCGGAGAGATTACGCTTCGTGGACGCGTGCTTGAAATCGGCGGTGTTAAGGAGAAAGTAATCGCTGCCCATCGTGCTCATATAAAGACGGTTATTTTGCCAAGAAATAATAAAAAAGACCTTGAAGAGGTGCCGCAGGTGGTAAAAGACGAAGTAGAGTTTGTGTTTGTTGATCACATTGAAGATGTGTTAAAAGAAGCGCTTCGTTTCAACAAAACAACACATGCATCATTTAAGTCTCTGTTGTCGAAGTCTCCATCAGCGGCGAAGAAAGTCGCAAACTAAAATCGTTCAAGCCAGAAGCTTCGTACATGCCATGCGGCAGTTAGAAGCGGATAGAGAAGTGGATTGAGCACTTGATCATAAGACCCGATGCTTTCTACAAACTCAGTGTTGTAGCCTTTTTTAAACCGGGTAAATCCGTACCAAGGATTGTTGCTGTTCTCGCTCTCCTGCGGACTCAGCGATCCCCACATGTCAAAGGTGTGTGCCCCCAAGCGCTTGCCCAGACGAATTGCTTCCCACATGAGCAGATTCGGAGCCATCGCCTCTTTGTGGTTTGTAGTTGATCCGCCGTAGGGATAATAGAGTGTTTCATTGTGAAAAAAGAGGTGATATGCTGCAAGAGGTGTATCGTTGAAGTACGCTATTAGGATGTGGCTGTATGCAGGGTGCATACTCTGAAACACTGCCTTATGATAGGCTTTGGTGTGTCCATAGTGATGTTGTCTTCGCTCTGTTTCTTCATAGAGCGCAAAAAACTGCTCAAATCCTTCTTGGGTATTTACTTCCTTGACCGTCACTCCTTTTTTGCCGGCAAGACGCATATTGTACCGGGTTTTTGACTTTAAATTGGCAAGAAGTCTATCTTCATCTGCAGTAAGATCAAGTACTTGTGTCCAATCGGGAAACAAACGCATGCTTGATTTGCGAAGGGCATCGGGAACTGGCGCTGCGGTGCCGATGGCGGCATCAGGCTCCCATTTTATATAGGCGCTGTTGTGCCTTTTTCCAATATCTGCAAATGTGCGAAGAACTTCAGGCGATGGAATTGCTGATTTTGCAATATATCCTATGGTGCCTGAGACCACTGGAAGCGGATGAAGCGTTGCCTGAAATACCGCTGCATTTCCGTCTATATCAGGCCCCATGACGCGCACAACAGGTGTCCCCAGCGCCAGGCGCGCATCTCCCCATTCCCATGTTTGGAGCGGATGATTTGCACAGGCGTTCCACTTGTTTTTTGTGGTCTCGTCGGTCGTGGTAATGACGTGCGTCTGCATGGTATTTATTATACTTACTTACTGAGTGGGTGCGCTGGTTGCAGCTTCTTGCAGAATCTGAAGGGTTTTTGTTCCACTTTCTTCCCATGAAAAACGGGCACAGTTTTTTTGCGCTTCCTGGGCGAGGGTGGCTTGAACAGTTTTTTGCGTTAACACAGTGTGAATTGTTGCTGCAATTGCACTGACATCTGTAGGGTCAAAGTAGAGGCATGCATTCCCCCCGACTTCAGGCAGGCAGGAGGTATTTGAGGCTGCGACTGAACAACCTACTGACTGTGCCTCAAGAAGCGGAATGTTGAAGCCTTCATACAGCGATGGCATCACAAAACAACGACTATGGCGCAGAATACGCATCTTCTCCTGATCTGATACGTATCCGGTCACATGAATTCGGTCCCGCACCAAAGACTGCTCAAGCGCTTGCTCAATACCTTCATACATCCATCCTTTTTTCCCTACCAAGACAAGCTGGAGTTTGGGGTGTTGTGTTGCGAGTGTTTCAAATGCCCTAATCAAGCGCGCAACATTCTTTCGGGGTTGGAGTGTTCCGATGTAGCTGATATAGTGCATATCTTTCGGAATACTCTCAGGTGCAGTAGTATCTTTGGCAGGCTGAGAAAATCCATTGTAGACAACATCTACCGTATCCGGATGACAGTCGTACAGGCGAACAATGTCTTGCTTAGTATTTTGTGATACTGCGATCAGGTGTTTGGACCTGCGGACACTACTGCGTGTCCAGTTGCGAAGTGTGTACAAGTCTTTTTGCAAAAACTCTTGAGGAAAGTATTCGTATGCCAAATCATGTATAGTCGTAACAATGGGAGCAGGACAAAAGTGAGGACTGTAATGGGCGGGTGAAAAAAAGACATCAAACTGGGGTCGATGGAGAACAAAGTGCGCAGGAAGACTCAGGCGAAGCCACATGCGTGATGGGCCAACTACCGTATAGCGAAAAAAAGGTGTTTGCGGCGGCATATGCGGCTTGGGAGCCTCTTTCACATAGAGCACAAACTGCAGATTCTCTGTGGCTTGCGTATGAAAATGACGAATAAGCGCAAGGGTGTATACTGATACCCCGACTTGCTGATCTACATTGGCTTCGTTGGCGTCGACGGCGATAATCATATTATTGCTTTGATAATTCTTTCATCATGGTTTGCACATATCGCTGCCAGGTAAATTCTGCCGCGTGCTTCTTCCCCGCGGCTACACGGGCATCAATATCCGGTCCGTCACGCAGTACAATGTTGAGGGCGCGCGTCATGTCAGAGACGTCTTCAGGATCAAAAAAAACCGCGATATCTTTGCCCAGTTCTTTCAGTGAGGAAGTGTTTGAGCAACTCACTGGGATACCATGCTGCATTGCTTCAAGAAGCGGGAATCCGAAACCTTCCCAGAGTGATGGAAAGACAAAGCAAGTAGAAGACTGATAGAGGGCGTGCAAATCAGTATCGGGTACAAAACCCAAAAAATGAATATTCTCAGCAGCCACCTTCAACTCCCGCGCAGCTGCTCCGGCATTGGTCGATGATGCCGCTTGCTCAACCAGTTGTTGTACTGATACATCCCATCCATTTTGGCCGACGATAACCAAATCTATATCATTGCGGTAGAGACGAAGATATGCTGCAATCAGTCGGTGGAGGTTTTTTCGTGGCTCAATTTTGCCGACTGCCAGAATAAACGGTTTTGTGAGGTGATATCTGTTTCGCACTTCTTCTACAAGCGGAGGTTCTATGGTTTGTACTTGGTTGACTCCCGGATAGTTGGTGATTACACGTGCATTGGGAACTTCTACATACTGTTCATAGTCTGTTTTTGTGCTTTCAGAATCACAAAAAACTACTTCACATTCACGCTGCGCCCAATGAAGTCGCTGCTGTTGTGCCGTGCGGATCACGGGGGCAACCGTTTCGGGATATCGATGAAACACCAAGTCATGCACAATAGTGGCGCGCCTACATCGTGCTGGTGCTTGGGTCCAGTCGGAACTGATATACCAATCTATAGTAGACCCGATCATTACTTCAAAAGGAATGGTGTGAAGCCGATTATGCAGTAAGGTCAGAATGCGCGGTGGAATATGTGAGTGTTTGATGTGTTTATGTGCAGCGGTTATCGTGTTGTGTATGGGTTTGGGAAGTGGAGTACGAAAGGCAGAATAATAAAAAATCCACTCGTGTTCAGGAGCATATTGGCAAACTGCGCTGACAAGGCCTTCGGTAAATCGCGCAACACCGGTGCCCTGGTAGGCGACTTGCGATATGTCTACGGCAATCTTCATTTACTGGTTGACCCTTGTATAGGCAACTTCCAATTCTCTGGCAATTGATGACCAATTATATTTTTCGTGAATGAGGGCAAATGCCTCTTTTCGTATATGTTCATAAAGGGCGGGATCATCAAGAAGTCGGGTAATTTGTGTGACGAACTCTTCCGGAGTGTTAGCCAGCAGTACATGGGTGTCAGCGACAACTTCAAGTCCACTCACTCCGGTGGTTGTAGAAACAACAGGAAGACCGCTTGCCATTGCAGCCAGAATCTTCAGTCGCGTTCCTCCGGGTCCAAAAATGGGTGCTAGGAAAATGCTTGATTCCAGATATAAATTTCTGACGGTATCGATATCGTCATTAGCTATCTCAACGATCTCTACGTGTGGATGGGGAGTTATTTTGTTTGCGTGTTGTCCGGCAATCCGCAGCTGCATGTCGGGGTGTTTTTGTACCAGGCTCGGTACGATGCGGTCAATCAAATATTGTGCTGCTTCACTGTTTTGGAGCCAGGAGAAGTTGCCTTGAAATAATAAGGTGGGCTTGGTCAATGGTTTGTGGGGAAGCTTTTCCATAACCATATCTTCGCCCGCACCATTGGGCACAACAATCGGATCAATGCGTGGCTCAATCTGCATCACGCGTTGCCGATCATCCTCAGATACGGTGGCAACCAGTTGTGCTTTTCTCCAGTACGCTGCTTCCCAATAGCGTAACTTCATAATGTCGAGATTCAGCAATGACCGCAGCCACCATGGTTTGGAGTCAACAAAGTGTTTGTAAACTTCAAGTTCAATAGTCTGTTCAACCAAGAGAATCGGAATATCAGTCGGCGGGACGTGTTGCATGACATAAAATGTTTCACAGTGAATGACGTCATAGTCGTCGTGTTGGAGGAGATCTTCGATTTTACGGCGCGCTTGAGGAGAGTAGTTGCGTACGACAAGAAATGGTTTTGTCGAAAGAAACCAGCTGATAATATTATTAAACTGCCATGGCTTTGCCGGGCGCTCGCAGATATGTACTTCGTCACAGTATTCTTGTAAGCTCTCAACATATTCAAGGTCTTTTTTGTTTTTTGAAAGCGCAACCAGCGTTACGTAATGTTTTTTGTGTAGGTGTTTTAGCAGGTTCAGCGTCCGGATTTGCCCTCCTGACGCCGGTGGATAGGGGACGTACGGAGTTATCATGAGGATTTTCATACCGGTGAGTAGGGCGCATCTGCGACTCGTTACAGTCGGAAGATGGCAAATTTATTGCTTTCAAACACGACGTCAAACACTTCTTCTGATTTGATTTGCTTGATAACGTCTCCGTTTTGTGTGACAAAATAGCGATAGCCTTTCTTCTTCAGCTCTCCTAAATCCTGAAACACAGCAGGCGCTCCGCGACGATCAGCGAGGTATAACAGTGTCGTGTCTCCAAGCGTATCAGTAACAATATGGTCGTCATGTGTAGTGACAGAATCGATTACTGAGGCGATTTGCACAAGCTCTTCTGGGTAGTTGTAATAGGTTTTGACCCGCTCATAGGAAACAAACAATGCGAGTCCTGTACATGCAACTATCGCACCAATCGTGGGGATCAGATATATTTGTTTGAGGTGTAAGCCAAATAACGATCGGATACCCCATGCGCAGGCCATAGCGCATGCAGGCAGAATAAGTGTCTGGTAATATTCGTGCTGCACATTTCCACCTTGAAACACAAACACATATGCCAGTGCTGAGATAAGAATGCTGTAGATAAAGTATGTCTTTTGTCGTGATATGGCGCCAATGATGAAAAACGGAAACAGCATACCGCCGAGAATGATGTTGTTGAGTCGCTCATAAAATATCCATCGGAAAAATGACGGACGGAAGAATATGCGCTGAAGTCCGTTACCGGTATTGATACTGGTGATGAGCCAGTCTGAGGCAGGAATTGCTTCAGGAAACTGAGCGATATAGGTGCGCCACCAAGCAAGCGGAGCGATTGTTGCAATGACGAATATATAGGGTTGCCAGCTCTGAAATAGTTTCCATGTGTGTCGACGAATAAACAGAAAACCGCTTGCGATGAGAAAGAATATTGTGGTCGGTTTGATCAAAAGCGCAATGGCCATCGAGATAATAGAGAGTGCATACCAGAGATGGGCATTTTTCTTTTTGCTGGCATATGCCTGCAGACACACAAGACTTACAAACACCGCAGCAAGTGCGGGTGTCTCAGGTAAAACGACACGTGAGAAAAATATACTAAAGGGCAATATGCCGTAGAGAGCGGCTCCAATAAGTGCCGTAATACCGTCTATTTCCTCGCGTAGCAGTATGTAAATGCTGATAAGTACGAGCAGAGAACATAGTATGGAAATACCGCGACCAACCTGCTCGATAGGGGCGGGGACGTAGGGTGCAACGACTGCTATTGCTGCGTTGTAGAGTGGAAACTCAACCATGCGCAACCCCTGCGGATTCTCCTGGCCTGACTGAATATTGGAGAGATCGTCGTATGTGGGGCGAGTTAGGTTTATGCCGTCTCTGACATAATTGCGCGCGACTGCTGCCGTATCTGCTTGTCGCCACGAATGAAAATCAGCAAGCGGTGTATTGATCTTGTACAAGCGCACAAATAAAGAGGTGAGAATAATAAGAAGTAGCGCAATTCCCTCTAAGTATCTGTGTGTGTTGGGTTTAGTCTTTTTTGGATCGTTTGTCATGGGTTTTGAGAGGATGAGCAATCTGCATACCGATCATCAGTCCGGCCACTGTCCAGAAGTTGTAGGCGATCTTAGATGCTTCAAATACATCCACATACAGCGCGTTAACAAGAAGCGCAATGATGCCGAATACAAATCCAAGATATACGTATTTATCTTCCTCGACGCGGTGTGCAAAGGCCCACGTTGAACGACTGATGCGATAGAGGAGTGCTACAAATACAAGAGTGCCAAACAGTCCGAATTCGCCGAGCCATCGGAGAATATCATTGTCCGTGGCTTCTGTCAATGAATACGGTCCGGTGCCTAGTAGTGGGCTTGTCTGGAAGGCTGCAATTGCTCGCGGCCATTCTACTTGCAGTCTGGTTGAGCAAGAAATATCACAAAGCAACAATTGTTGTGGCTTAATGTATTTTGATATGGCATCTGCCCGTGCTTGCAATTGTTCTGTAGTGAGTGTTTGGCCGTTGCGTTTGGCTTCTTCAATTGCCTCATTGAGCGCTGCTTTTTCAATTTCGTCTTGGCTGACTTGAGTTGTTTGCTTAGAAGTGAGTTTTTTTGTCAGTGTGTTATTGACCCCTATTTTTGCGTTTCCGGCAGGAAGATTGTCTACGCTGATTTTCTGACTCACCTGTTCTTGGCCGCTTTGTTCATTTATGAACACGGTCTTTACCTGAAAGGTTTGAGCAAACCGTTTGGTCATATCCTTGGTAGTAAACAGGAGCGCTACAGTGACAGCGATGACAAAGAGGAAAAACTTGAAGCGTCGCGCATAAAAAATCATCAAGGTAATAGATCCTGCATATGCCATAAAGGACGAGCGAGCTGATGTGTAGAGGAGTCCCAACAGTGCTCCCACAAACAAGAAGATATACGAGCGCTTTGCGCGACTGAAGTAGTATCCAATGATGATGGGAATCGAGAATGTCAGGTAACCGGCCAGATCAAAATGTCCACCGAAGGTTGAATTGATGCGATCAGATATGGAAAGACACAAAAGTCGTCCATCCACGTATGCCGGATTCATGGATTGAATTGACGGAAGACAGTATTGAAAATTATTCCATACAAACGGAAATTTCTGCCCAAGACCATAGAGGACCACCAGTGCAAGCGTGATAAGATACGTCTTCATGTATGTTCTGAAGCGCGCTTCGCTTACTACGGCTGACATCGCAATGAAGAAAATAAACATATATTGCACACGGCGCAAACTGTGCAGGAGCCCTACGTTAAAAACCGGTTCGCGAATAGTATGAAGCACATAATATCCCCAGGCAAAGGAGGCAAACACAGCTATCCAAAAGAGGATGATATGTAGCATATAGCGGGTCTGCAGCTTGATCTTACGTCGCATCCACTGAACAGCAAACACGAGTCCAACTATAACTGGCAGCACATCATCAATACGAATCTTGATGTAGGTATACTCAACGCGCTGTATCGGAAACTTCGGTACCAACGAGATAGCTACAATAAACGCAAGAAACGTCCAGTGAAAGAGATTGTTGTCAACGACCTTGAGATAATGCCAAAGCTTTTTCATAGGTTTGGGTAAGATATGCGCTGCCGGTCAACCGTCCGATGACAATCCCAAGCAGTGCTTTCAATTGTAGCATAGTTTTTAACAGGCTTTGCGAAGTTTTTCCGTAGTGCTTTTGGTAGTAATACAAGAGGCCACGGTATACCTGGAGAATCGGGAAGGTGCGCTTGCCGCCTGATGAGGCGGATCCAAGATGAATAATACGGGCGTCCGCATAAAAATACGTCTGCATCCCACGGTCTTTGGCACGCTTAAGAAGATCAATCTCTTCCATATACATAAAAATCTCCTCATCAAATCCACCCAACGCCAGATAATCTTCTGTGCTGCAGAGTATGCAGGCGCCCGATACCCACCCGACTTGTTTGCTGCTGGTGGGAGATGTGCGGGTAAAGCGAATACCGGATGGCCAGCGATCCCCCATTAGAAGCAGATGAACAAAGACCACAAACGGTGAGTAGAGCGGTCCGCATGAGTCCTGCGGTGACTTGTCAGCATTGAGGAGTTTGGCTCCAACAAAGTGGCGGCTCGGATCTTTTGTGGTGTAGCGATATAGTTTTTCAATAGCGTGGTCCAATACGATTGTATCTGAGTTAAGAAGAAGCACATGCGTGCCTGACGCTTTTTTCACACCAAGGTTGTTGGCTCGTCCAAATCCTATATTTTCACTGTTTAATACCAAGGTGATTATGCTGTCATGCTGTTTATTGAGCTCCAGGAGCATTTTTGCCGATCCGTCTTGTGAATCATTATCAACAACTACAATTTCATAGCTCAGATCGCTGTCTTTCATGGAGCGCATCACTGATTCGATACAGGCGCGCGTAATGTCAGAGGTGTTGTAGGAGATGATAATTACAGAGAGATCGAGCGCTTTCATGTAGTATAATTATACTCTAATATACGAAATTGCCACCGTAGCTCAGTGGTAGAGCGGACGTTTCATAAGCGTTAGGTCAGAAGTTCAATTCTTCTCGGTGGCACCTATTCAACTCCCAAGTCCTTCGTGCTTACATCAGCCGACCACGCACTGGTTAGATCGGACATATGCTTAGATCCCGGTGTGATTATGGTGGCTATCATCAGGAGCAAATAGGCGCCCGTGGCGAGTATATCAAGTGATGCAGCATGCAAGACGCCTAGAATGAGTGCTGTTGGTGGGATTGTATACGATGTTGTATCAACGGTCAGTCCTAAGCGCTTCATCTCTGCTGGGATGTTGCGGAATCGTTCTCCCTTTGCGCGATGCTCACTGACCGTGTTCGGGCTTCGAAAGTAGACGTGTTGATCAGAGAGCAGGCGATACACACCCCCCCGTGCACGATTTTGAAAATATAAATATGCATCAAGAGCTACTGCTTCATGCGGAATTGAAAGTGAGCGTAGCCACTTTGTTGGCAGTGTCATCACGCGCCCCATGCATGCCAAATAATTGTCTCCATGATTATACCTTGCGGCAGCGGTATTGCTTACAATGGTTCCCATACTGATGGTCCGCTCAAGAAAGCTGTGGGGGGCAAGGGGGCTATTGCGTACTCCTACCAGTGTGGTTTCAGGTGCTGTTTCCAGTATGCGTAGGGTTGCTTGCAGTGTGTGAGGATCAAACAACACATCATCTTGTGTCAATATGATATGGCTTGTTTTGCAGCGCTTGAGCAACACACTATATTTGTGTGCTTGCGTTGTGGAGGGTTTTTGCCAAAACACCGCGCAGCCCATCTGTTGCAGTGCTGCTTTTACTGATGCAGAGACGGGGAGAGTGTCCGCCAAAATGAGTATCGGCACATTTTGCATACCATGACTGTTGCGAATTGACCGGACCGTTTGTACCAGTTGACTTGCTGCGTGATTGGTGGCAATCAGAATAGTGGTGGTCATAGTATTACCATTCAAATTGCACCGTAACAGGTCCATCCTGTATGGTTTCAATCTGCATGTCGGCACCGAAAATGCCGGTGGTGACCGGCACAACAGATTGTGTTTTCCATTGCTCAGCAAGGTGTGTAAAAAGCCGGTTTGCATCACTTGCCGCCATTGCAGCGTCAAACGACGGGCGGCCCCGGGTAAACGTCGCAGTCAGAGTAAATTGGGGAACAATCAGTAGTTCTGCATCGGCGTCAACAACGGTTTGTTTCATACGTCCTTGGGAGTCGGGAAAGAGCTGTAGTGTGGTGAGCGTATCAATAAACGGCACAATGCCGGCGGCGGTATCTTGCGGTTCAAGGCACAAATAGACAACGAGCCCTTTGCTGATGTGTGCTTGCACAATCCCATCCACTCGAAGTGTGGTTTTGCCGCATCGTTGAACGACTGCTTTCATCAGGGATTCGGTGTGGGTTGTGGCTGATCGCCGGCACAATCAACGCATACACGGGAGTAACCGTCGTTTACGATCGTTTTCTCCTTCAGCTCCGTATTCGGTGTGCCTTCAGTTGCCAATTTATCACTGTCTTTGGTTACCCATACTTGTTCTCGTTTGGTGGTTACGGTATTGCTGAGGAGTTTTTCCGTTCCTTTGATGATGTATTCAAATCGGCTTTGGCAGTCACCGGAGGAGGCAAGATTGCCGGTGCCCCAGCATACTTGTGTTCCGACAACATTTGCCGGCTTTCGTGGTTTCAGGTCGGGTTGGTCTTTTAAGACCGATGTCATAATGCCATTCCAGATGGGTGCAGCTCCGGTGATGCCTGAAGTCAATGCTTGATTCATGGGGGTATTGTCATTGTTTCCGACCCATACGATGCCGAGAAAATTTGGGGTGAATCCAACTGTCCAGTTATCTTTCAAATCATCGGTGGTACCCGTTTTAACAGACACGGTACGGTCTTTGACAACCAGCTGAGAGTTGGTGCCGAATGCGGCGGATCGCGCAAAGTTATCAAGAAGTATATGTGAGATGATAAATGCGGCTTCCGTTGATATGGCACGTTTTCCAGGGATCGCAATAAACTTTGGATCGCCAAGTGGTTTATGCACATTTTGAACGAAGTTTTCATCCTTAAACTGATAAAGAACATTGCCGTTGTGGTCTTCAACCTTCAACACTCCATTGAGTTTGCGTGGAATACCATGATTGGCAAAAGCTGAAAACGCCTGTGCCATCTCGGTCATACGCACTTCACCGCCGCCTAATGCAAGGGATAAGCCGTACCGCTCCGGTTGGGTAAAGGTGTTGATCATAAATGCGGGTGCGGATGCGACAAACGAATCTACCGTATTTATTGCCATCATTTTGACTGCCGGGATATTGTATGAATTGGCTAGGGCCATGCGTAAGGGGACAAGTCCATGAAACTTGTAGTCATAGTTTTTCGGACAATAGGGTTTTTCCGGTGCCGGGAAACATGTTGCTGCGTCAAGAAAAACAGTTGCTGGAGTAACAAGCTTGCGGTCGATACCGATTGCAAAGTTGATTGGCTTGATTGATGAGCCGGGCTGACGCAGGGCGGTTGTTACGTTGAATGTGCCGGACTCAGTGGCAAAATAATCAGTTGATCCAACCATGGCAAGAATCTCTCCGGTTGGCGGGCGAGTCACAAGTGCCGCCGCATTTCCTACACGCAGCGCTTTCAGATCTGCAATCTCATCTCGGGCAATTGTTTCAGCTTCCTCTTGAATATCCAGATCAAGCGTGGTGGTGACACGCAGTCCTCCTTCTTCAACAAGTTTGCTGCCGTACTGTTTTTCCAGTTGACTGCGCACATAGAACACAAAGTGCGGCGCTTTGATAGTATTGCGTGGAGCGTAAGTGCGAATCGGTCGGGCAATCGCCTGCTTGTATTGGGCGTCAGTTATGTATTTCTGCTCTTTCATTTGAGTAAGAACCTGGTTTCTGCGCTGCTTTGCCAAATCCGGATTTGCGTACGGTGAATACAGTGATGGTGCTTGGGGGAGTCCTGCCAATAGTGCTGCTTCATCGAGCGTGAGCTTACTGGCGGGCTTGTTAAGGTAGGCGTGCGAGGCTTCTTCAATTCCGTATGCTGAGCCTCCATACGGAATCTGATTTAAATACATTTCAAGAATTTGGTCTTTGCTATACAGTTGCTCGGTCCACAACGCGAGGATCATTTCCCGAAGTTTTCGCTGTATTGTTCGCTCAGGCGTAAGCAAGGCAGTTTTGACGAGCTGTTGGGTAATAGTTGAGCCTCCTTGAAGTTGTTCATTACGGATATTTTCCAAAAATGCCCGACCGATTCCTCCGATAATGGAAATGCCGCCATGATGGTAAAAATCTTTGTCTTCTATGGCAATTGATGCTTTATACACATAATCCGGCAATTCTTTTATCTTCACAGGCGTTCGTTTTTCCTGTTCAAAGATCTCATAGAGTGGCTTTCCATTGCGATCAAGGATGTGAGTAGCAAGAGGAGTGGTTTGGTAGTTTCTGAGCTTTCCCGGATTGGGGAGCCCATAGAGTATGTATATATAAAAGAACACCCCCGCCGCTATGAGTGATATGAGAGTCAACCCAATTACCGCCTGAATAATAGGGTGCTTACCGTGAAACAACTTCGTAAGCCAATGGCGTAGTTTTTTCATGAGGCGGTGGATAGTAAAGAATATATTATTGTATCAGATTCCGTAACATACCAGATGATTTCATCTGGTTTACAGGCGCACGAAAAGAGACGGAATCTTGGTGATTGACTCGGTGGATAGAGTATCAATGATCTGAGTTGCTGTGTGCGGGAGAAATATGCTTAGCGCATGCGCATGTTCAAAAAGAGCTCGAAGATGCTTTTGCATTACTGTGTTTTTTTCTGCAGCATCTTTGATCATCCACGGCTGATCTGCATCTAAATCGCGCGACATCTGAACTAATCGCTCGCGAAGCAGGGCTAGCGCGTGATTGCTTTCATATCGCTTCATTGCCGCTTGCACTTTTTCTGGCAACTCGGGCGTCTCAGTATTTTGTAGTTTCATTCCTTCAGCCAGTTTGGTGACACGGCTGGCATGGTTGCCGATGCCGTTTGCCAGATCTGCGTTGTATACCTCTTTAAACCGATGATCAGAGAAATCGCCATCGTCAAAGCTTGGGATCTCTGCAAGCAGGTAATACCTGACCGCATCGACCCCATACTGATCTGCCAGTGCATACGGATCAACTACATTACCGAGCGACTTACTCATCTTTTGTCCTTCTGAGGTGATAAATCCGTGAATGATAATTTGTTTGGAAAGCGGCAGGTCTGCTGCGAGAAGCATTGCCTGCCACATGGCTGATTGTTGACGCAGATTGTCTTTGCCGGCAATTTGAATACCGGGCCAAGCGGTCTTGTAATCAGTATTCTCGCCTGGCCAGCCCAAGACTGAGATATAGTTGATTAATGCATCAAACCAAACGTACATGACATGATTCTCATCGTCCGGTACGGGGATTCCCCAAGGCATCTTACTGCTTAAGCGCGATATGCTAAAGTCTTCCAGCCCGCCTCGAACAAAGTTGTGGATTTCCTTGAGGCGAAAATTCGGCAATACAAAGTCGGGTCTGAGTGCATACAGTGATAGAAGTTGCTCAGTAAATGCGCTGAATTTGAAAAAATAGTTTTCTTCAGCGATGTGTTCGATGGTGAGGTTCGGATGAAGCGGACAGCTGCCATTTTCAAGCTCAGAGTCAGTTTTTTCCAACTCACACCCCACACAGTACTTTACGTCATATTCTTTTTTATCAATGTATCCCGCATCCCGACAGCGACGCCAAAATTCTTGAGCAGCGCTGATGTGTGCCGGGTCAGTGGTGCGGGTGAAGTGGGTATTGGTTATGTGGAAGGTGTCTCCCAGTTTGCGAAACCGCGCGGCGTAGTCGTCGCAGTACTCCTGGGCTGATACGCCAGCCTCAATTGCTTTTTGATAAATTTTCTGACCATGCTCATCAGTCCCGGTATTGAAAATCACTTCCTGTCCCTGCATGCGGGCAAATCGGGCTATTGCATCTGCTTGAACGAGCTCAAGGACGAATCCGATGTGGGGATCCGCATTTACATACGGAAGTGTGGTAGTTATATAGAATGTGTCGCTCATCGGTTGCGTGCTGATTGCTCAAGAGTTGCATACAGATAGATAACAAGGCCTGTGCTGACAAGAACAATCGTGTTTAGTATATCAAATCCCAGCGTAATCGTCATGAGCTCATACATACCGATTGTGATGCCGATAATGATCAGACGATGTTGCAAGAGCCAGAGTATGCTTGAAAGGATGATGGTGCTTAGCAGCACAAACCCCAGTCGTACAAGTTGTGTTTGGGGCGGTACATAGAGTACATATATTGCGCACAGTCCAACAAGCACGAACGGAACTATGAAACGGCTGTTGTGGCGTGGATTGTGTAAATGCTTCATGTGGGGTTGAAAAAAAGTCGTTATCCTATTATAATTTTCATCACAAACAATATGGCAACCAAGAAAACCACATCAACAAAAGCGGTGAAGGAGACCAAAGCCGCCTCAAAAGCAAAAACAGCTGTAGTCACTGAAGCTCCTGTAAAGGAGAAAAAGACGACTGAAGCCTCATTTGACCTGCAGTCAGCTGAAAAAGGCTCAATCATCGAAGCATTTGCCCAGAAATCCGGCGATACCGGATCTCCTGAGGTGCAAGTTGCGCTGCTCTCACACAAGATCGTGAAGCTGATTGACCATCTGAACTTGAATAAAAAGGATAACCATTCCCGTCGAGGACTCTTAAAGGTCGTCGCAAAGCGACGTCGCATCCTGAACTATCTCCACACTCTTGACGCCATCCGCTATGGCGAGCTGATTGCCAAACTCGGTCTCAAGAAGTAATATAGTCTTTATACCCATTATAAATATTTAAAACCGCTCACGGCCATATTCAATGTATGGTCGAAGTAGTCTTTCTGAAATAGAAACTACTATGAAATATCTCAAAAAAGAGATCACCGTCGGTGATCAAACCCTCTCATTAGAATTTGGCAAACTCGCCCTCCAATCACACGTCGCTGTCATGGCATCCATGGGAGAAACCCGCGTGCTGGTGACCTTAAACATCGGAAAAGCACCGGATGACATCGACTACTTGCCGCTGCAGGTGGAATACGCTGAAAAGCTGTATGCCGGTGGTCGCATCAAAGGATCCCGCTGGGTAAAGCGTGAAGGACGCCCTACAGATGAGGCAATCCTGAACGGACGCATCATCGACCGCGGTATCCGCCCCTTGTTCCCGAAAGAACTCCGAAAAAATATCCAGATTATCGCAACGGTCATGTCAGTGGACGGAGTGAATTCTCCTGAGATTGTCGCTGCAATTGGCGCATCAGCAGTAGCTCACTTGTCACAGCTGCCATGGAATGGACCGCTTTCCACGATTCGAGTCGGTTATGCAGACGGCAAATACATCGTCAATCCAACCAATGACCAGCAGGCAGAGTCCAAGCTCGATCTTGTTGTCACATCAACTGACAAAAAAGTCGTGATGATTGAGACTCAAGCCGATCAAGTAACTGAATCTATCGTTATTGAGGGAATCAAAGTTGCAAAGCAGGAAAACAGCAAAATCATCGCATTCTTAAATGAAATCCAAAAAGAGATAGGTCATCCCAAAGAGGAAGCGCCTAAGCCTCTTGTCGACACCACTCTTGCCGATGCATTGAAGGCAGATTTTAAAAAAGAGATTGCCGCGCTCGTGAGTGCACAAGCGCAAAAAGAAAGCCAGGATTCCAGTATGATGGATGATCTTATTGAGGCATTCAAGCAAAAGCACACCGACATGGAGATCGATATGAAAGCCTTGATGGCGGCAATCGACAAAGTGTCAAAGACCGTGATGCGCGAGCAGATCTTGGACACAAAAGTCCGTGCTGATGGTCGTCGTGTGGATGAAATTCGTCCGATCACGATCGAAGTGGACACCTTGCCCCGTATGCATGGATCAGCCTTGTTTCAGCGCGGTGACACCCAGGTGCTTTCCATAACCACACTCGGTGCCCCCGGCATGGAGCAGCTTATTGAAGGCCCGGAAGGTGAAGAAGAGAAGCATTATATTCATCATTACTCGATGCCCCCCTATACTGTCGGAGAAACCGGCCGTATCGGGTCTGTATCCCGCCGCGAAATCGGACACGGTGCTCTTGCCGAAAAGGCAATAGAGCCAGTGCTTCCTGACCGTGCCGGATTCCCATACACCATGCGTGTGGTATCTGAGGTGTTGTCATCCAATGGTTCAACCTCAATGGCATCAACCTGTGCATCCAGCTTGTCTTTGATGGCAGCAGGTGTGCCGCTTGCAGCCCCGGTCTCCGGAATCGCCATGGGTATGATAACCCGTAGCGACACCGAATACGAAGTACTCACCGACCTTATGGGTATTGAGGACTTCGGTGGCGACATGGACTTTAAAGTCACCGGAACCGCAGACGGAATCACCGCTATTCAGCTTGATGTAAAAACTGACGGACTGACCGATGAAATGATCGCGACCACCTTGGAGCGTGCAAATGCCGGTCGTTTGCATATTCTCGGCAAGATGAATGCAGTCATTGCAGAGCCGCGCAAAAATGTGTCAGAGCATGCACCGAAAGTGACCGTGATCCAGGTACCGACTGAAAAGATCGGTGAGATCATCGGCCCGGGTGGTAAGAATATTCGCGCCATGATTGCCAAGTATGAAACGTCTATCGATATTGAAGACGATGGTTCAGTCACGATCTGCGGTGTTGATGCAGTGCGCGTAGATGCGGCTGCAAAAGCCATAGAAGACATGACTCGTGATGTGGAAGTGGGCGAGGAATATGATGGAGTCGTTCAGCGCATCGTCCCGTTTGGTGCATTTATCGAGATTCTGCCTGGCCGTGACGGGCTGTTGCACGTATCCAAGATGGGCAAAGGCTTCATCAAGGATCCGAGTGAAGTCGTCAAAGAAGGTCAGACAATCAAGGTGCGCGTCTATGAGGTTGATAAGCAAAACCGTATCAATCTCGAGATGGCAAACTAATCCTATTACTATGCCTATCCAAAGCCCCGCCCGTGTGGCGGGGTTTTTTGTGCTGAAATTCGTGTTATCTGCCGATATCTCCCGCATGAAGGGATTCGTTGATTTTGTGCGGGAACTTCTTTACAATGGATGGATATGGCTCGGAAGAAAAAATTCTTTGGTGGTCAAGTAAGCGGAAAATCCTTTTCCCAAATGCTTGGCATTTTTTTTGTTCTGGGCGCTTTGGTCGTCATTGCCTCCTTTTTTTATCAGCTTCCTGGACTCTCAGACGTCACATTTCTTGCCGACGTAAATACGCAACTGCATGAGACCTTGGGGTGGTTTGCTCTTTTGCTGCCGATTCTGCTTTTGATGATTGCGACTCATTTCTTCGGAAAAAAACGCAAGAAACTGATCCGTCCGCATACGACAATCGGTTCAACTTTGATGTATCTGACACTCATCATGATGTTTCAGTCAGGCACATTGGGAGAGCTTCTGATGAATCGGGCAAAGATTGATTTTACTCCGCTGTGGAGCTATGTGTTGTTGATTTTTGTGTTTGTGATTGGCGTAGTGCTCTTTTTGGACACCTCGCTTGATGTGGTGATTGAGTTTATAGGTATGCTAGCGAGAGGGATTTGGGTCTTTTTCACCAAGCACGTATTTGGCGGACTGTTTGCGCCAGAGGATAAAAAGAAAAAGGATAAAAAAGAGGAAAAACAAAAAGAACAGAAAGACTTTATTCAGGACAAAAAATCAATGTTCGGGCTGTTTGGCGGGAAGGAACAAAAGCCACAACCCGCTGCTGCGCCAGTTGCTGCTGCAGCCCCTGCCGCCGGAAATCACAATGAAATGGCAGTGCGCCCCCTTCCTACAACCGGAAGTACTTGGGTGTATCCTCCCATCTCGATTCTTCAGGAAGTGTCTCAACAGGCAGCAGATCGAGGAGATGTGCAGGCCAATGCTGATATCATCGAAAAAACACTCGATAGCTTCGGGATCCGTGCCCGTGTGGCAGAGGTCAATAACGGCCCGACAGTCACTCAGTATGCGCTGGAGATTACGATGGGTACCAAGCTCTCTAAAATCACCTCTTTGGGAAATGACTTGGCTCTTGCATTGGCTGCTCCGTCGGGTCAGGTGCGTATTGAGGCGCCGATCCCGGGCCGCTCCTTGGTGGGTATTGAGGTGCCCAATATTCGTGCAGAGCTTGTCACGTTGCGTCGCGTACTGACTTCGACCACGTTCAAAAACTCCAATGATCCGCTCTTGATTCCGCTTGGACTGGATGTAACCGGTGAAGTGCAAGGGTATAGTATCTCTCGCATGCCGCACACGCTGATTGCCGGTACGACCGGCTCCGGTAAGTCGGTAGTGTTGAGTGCATGGATTACCACGATGCTGTTTCGCGCAAAACCGGAGGAACTTCGCTTTATTATGGTTGATCCTAAGCGTGTGGAGCTTTCCGTCTACAATGGTATTCCGCATTTGATGACTGAGGTGATTACCGAACCGGACAAAATTATATCGGCTCTCAGGTGGACAGTGGCAGAGATGGAAGCACGCTATAAGGAGTTTGCCAAAGTCGGTGTACGTAATTTGGAAGGATACAATGAGCTTGAGGGAGTGGTGAAAAAACCGTATCTGGTCTTTATCATCGATGAGCTGGCAGACTTGATGATGTTTGCCCCAGGCGATGCAGAGGATCTGATTACGCGTATCGCTCAGATGGCGCGTGCCACCGGAATTCATCTTATACTTGCTACTCAGCGCCCGTCAGTAGATGTTATTACCGGTCTTATGAAGGCAAATATTCCGACTCGTTTGGCATTTAATGTATCATCTCTCGTCGACTCCCGCGTTATTATCGATACGCCTGGTGCGGAAAAGCTGATGGGTAAGGGAGACATGCTCTTTTTGCCCCCTGACCAGGCAAAGCCACGGCGCATGCAGGGTCCGCTGGTTACGGAAAAAGAAATACATGAGCTCACCTCATTTTTGAAAACACAAGCACCTCCTGTGCACTATACAGAAGAAATTACCGCGCAGGACGCAGCCGTGGCAGGAGGGGGGCGCGTTGGGGGAGGTGGTGGAGCAGCAGTGGCCAATGGCGATCCGCTTCTCAATCAGGCAATCGAGATCATTATGCAAACTGATAAGGCATCAGCATCACTATTACAACGCAAACTGTCGATCGGCTATGCTCGTGCGGCACGTGTGTTGGACCAACTGGAAGAAGCAGGGTATGTGGGTCCTGCAGAAGGATCAAAGCCACGAGAAGTGATTCATCGCCCCCAAGCCGAAGCTCCTCCAGAGGGCGAGCAGATGTAGAAAACGCTCGTTACTTGCCGGTCAGCAAGGCCGCCGCGCCAAGCATGTTGCTTTCAGAGATGCGCACCACACGAATGGTGTAGTCGGGACACAAATCCTCAACTGTTGCATTGACGGTGTCTTGATAGTTCCAGGCGCGCCAAAACACGCTTCCTTCCATAACAAACGTCATATTGCGTTGTTTGTGTAGGGTAATTGCAGCCATAACGCAGGCACAAAGCTGGGCGGAGCGAGTCAGAATTTCCTGAGCAATCGGCGCACATGTGAGGTCTGTGGAGCGCGCAATGTCATCAAGTTGACGTGTGTCGGTGATGCTGTGAGAATGATGCTCGACATCTTTCATGCGCGCATTATAGAGTTGGTATAAATAGGCACCTGATGTTGCTTTCTCAAGGTATGCGGAGCCTGGATTGGTGCTTCCTGCATCCACATCTTTGAGCTCGGTGGGGATCGGAAAGCTCGAAAAACTGGCCGTTTCGGTATTTACTGCTGTTTGAGGATCTTCAAAGTAGGAGAAGTTCAGGCCGGTTCCGACAATACCTGCCGCCAATGATTCAGGATCAGTTACTGTGGTAAGTCCGGAGACTAAAAGACATATGGTGTCATTGGCTACGGCCACTTCAACATCCTGTCCTCTGGCTTTCATTAGGTGTTCCTGAATACTTTTTCCAACCGGCTTCTCAATGAGTCCCGTTAGTTTGTGTTCTTTTGTTCCTCGCTCTAAAATACCGTCGATCAGGTCGTTGGCTTCGTTTACCGTTGGTCGCAGGGGAAATGCGAGATTCACCGCCAGATGCGTAACGCTTGGGTGGACCTGCTGTTCAATAAAGTCCAACAGAACCTCGCCGGTTGCCAGTGTTTCCAAGATACCATCGTGCGCTTCTTTCAGATGCGGTGCGTGCTTGCGCATCTCATACAATGCGCATTTGTAAAATGTACCGCCAACCACAATGACTTGAAATAGCTCACCTTCCTGTACATGTGTTTGCTGAGGGAGCGAATGAGCGATATGCGAGAGTGACGTAGTGCTTGATGGTATTTTTTTCTCAAGCTCAGTTTGAAGTTGGCTAGTAATGGATTGAAGGGCATCAAGTTGCATATGAATGAGAATGGAAAATTACAATGTGCACCTGCTTAGATTACAGATACTTCCGTTTATTTGCTTCGTGCTCGTCATTGTTGCGGGCTGGATGTATTCTACCAGTTGGATCATGAAGATAAAAGAAGTAGGGGGTACTGGGGTCGGCATTTGCTACTGCTTCCATCGATTGGAGACCAGGACTACAGATCGGTCCCGGGGGCAGTGTGTCGGTAACGTATGTATTGTAGGGCGAATCTATCTTCAGGTCATCCAGAGACAAGCTTTTCTTCCACCATGTTTTGTCGGCTGCCTGATAGCCGAGCGCATACTGCACTGTTGCATCTGCCTGAAGGGGATAATTTTCTTTAAACCGACGAAGTAAGATTGATGCCACTACTTGTCGATCTTCCCCTTTTCCTTCTTTTTCAACAATGGACGCGAGTGTCATGAATTGATTTTGCGTCAGCCCTTGTCTGCTGGCCATTTCGGCAATTTCTGTGGTGTACTTGCTGTCAAAGTTGGTCTTGAATACGCCGAGTACTGTTGGGAGCGTTGCTTCTTTTGGTATAAGATAGGTGTCCGGAAAGAGGTACCCTTCCTCTGCAGCCTGGTTAAATTCGACTTCTGTAATATCAAATTTGGGTGAGAGTATTTCTGCAACTTCCTCTTTGCGCAGTCCTTCGATAACGGTCACCCATTCATCAAGTGATCCTTGAGTCAATTTTGTGGCGATATCTTTGGCACCCATGCTCTTTGACAGGCGAAAGTCGCCGGCTTGAATTTGTTTTTCAATACCCAGAGAGCGGGCAAGAATATAAAATGCGAGACGATTTCTGATAAGTCCTTCTTGATGGAGTTGCTCTGCTACCGTGTTCAGTGATGATCCAGGAGCAATTACAAACATGCTTTCTGTAGTGTCAGTACGGTCTACGGGGAGGGTACCTTCTTTAAAGACAAGGGTGCCCACACCGATTACAACGGCAAGAACAATGAGGGTGATGACAACTTTAGTTTGAGATCTCATAGATGGGGAATTGTGCAACCGTCTCGATCGCCTCTTGTATTGCATGGCTTGAATTACTGTAAAGTGTTAATAGCGGCTCATGCCCCGTGCCGGATTCACCAATTTTTTTATGTAGGTATAGGCCGGCGCCACGATCTTCCGGTGCTCCCAATATCTTGGCGAGCGCGTTTAAATGAAAATTGTCGATTGCAATTATTGTACCACGTTTCCCAAATGAGCAAGTGTGAGTGTATTGTCCTGGCTTAAGATCGTGACAGGTGACTGTTGGATCACCGCCTTGTACCTTGATCATTGTTCGCATGGCTGCCTGTGCGCTGCCGTTTTTCAGAAGCGTCTGTGCGATCTCAAGCGCATCACCGGGGTCTTTCCCACTGTCTTTGAGACATATCTCGAGCAGTTTTGTTGCCAAATGCAGCGCCTTTTTCTCCAAGGGGAGCGGACGATCCTCTGTTTGCTCAAGCACTTTCAGTACATCTATCGCCTCAAGCACCGGTCCGATACCGCGACCTGCAGGTTCACGCATCGGGTTAATATCGATGGTTACCTGTATGTTAAATCGCTTTGCAATAAGCTCAAACAACGAAGCCATTTCTTTTGCTTTCGCTCGGTTTTTGAGTTTGAGGGTTTCGCCAACCGGAAGGTCCAGTACAAGATGGGTAGTTCCGGCTGCCACTTTTTTTGCCATGATTGACACGATGATTTTCTCAAGTGACTCAAAAGAGAGTTCTTCCTCAACAGTTATGATGACATCATCTGCAGGAGCAAGTCCCAGTTTTCCTCCCCATACAATACATCCACCCACCTCATTCACGATTGCTTCAATTTCTTGCGGCTCAAATGAGACAGGAGCCAAGACCTCCATCACGTCAGCTGTTCCTGCCGGTGAAGTGATGGCACGCGAGGATGTTTTGGGGATCGTGTAGCCTGCAGCCAGAATAATGGGGACGACAATCATAGTGGCCCGCGTTCCTGCAATGCCGCCTATAGAGTGTTTGTCTGCAACAATTCCCTTAAAGTGAAGGCGTTCCCCGGTCTCCACCATCGCACGCGTCATAAAAAACAGTTCGTCTTCATTGAATCCTCCACGGAAAAAAGATGCAGCAAAAAACGTGGTTAGCACATCTCCCAGATCCCGTTCGGCAATTTCTTTCACAACGGCGTACATTTCCTCATAGCTCAGGTGCTGTCCGCGCAGCTTTTTCTGTATCGCTTCAATGGCTGCCATTTTTTCGACACTTTCTGTCGTACTCATGAATTGAAGTTGCTGTAAATTTCAACAATACGCTGTCGGTATCGTTTCACCCGATCAACTACTTTGACCACCTCAGTAATACTCTCAACACCCAAAAGCCAAGTAATATAGGCATAAATCGCCACATACGTGGTGCCGCCGCCGGCCAGAAGTAAAAACACATTGATCGAACGCTGTGTGTCGAGAATGAGCCCATCAACCAGCTTCATGCCCAGGTATACAAAAAACGAAGCGATAATCGTGGCTGTCAGAATTTTTATAACCTGGCGGGTAAAGAGACCTAATTCTATGTTGAGTTGCTTCTGAGAAAGGAGTACAAGCAAAATAAACACATTCAGTATCATCGAAGTGGAAAATGCCAGCGCCAGAGACCATACCCCCAAGTGAAACACAAATACGCCCATTACTGAGATAGCGATATTCGTAACAATTGATATGAGACTGACAAAAAAAGGAGTTTTTGTATCAAATACTGCGTAGTAACATCGGGTCAAAAAGTAATAAACAGCGTGAGCCGGTATGCCGAGTGCGAAAAATGACAACGTTTGTGCAGTAAGCACTGTGGCATCCCAGTCGAATTTTTCCCCACCGAAAAACAAACGAACTAATGGCGTACGTGCAAATATAAAAAAACTGGCAATGGGAATCGTTACCAGCAACACACTCACGATAGATTCCGTAATAAGGTGTGCGAACTCTTTAATTTTTCGTTCCCGATACAGTTCTGACAGATAGGGAAGTGAAGCTTGACCAAATGCGATGCCGATTATGGAGACCGGCAGCAGTTGGAGATGTTGAGCCAGGTAAAAAATAGTATAGGATCCTGAACCGAGAAATGATGCAAGGGCCAGATCTACGGTGGCATCAATTTGCGCCACCAGCACTGTTACGAGCCGCGGCATCATAATGTGGGTAAATTCGCGCACGCCGTTGGTGATTTTCAGTATGATTTGAAATGCAAATTCTGCCGACTTCACCAGAGGTATCTGCATGATAAACATCACAACTGCTCCGATTACGACTCCTACTATAGGTGCCATAAGACCCCAAGAAGATGCTCCCATAATAGTCACAATAATGATCGCTACATTGTAGGCGACCGGTGCAAACGAGGTGATGATAAAGGTCTTTTGTGCCTGTCCGATGCTGGTAAGAATATTGCTGGCCACAAGAAACGGTAGTTGGCCAATCAAAAGAATCTGTGAGTACAAAATGACTTTCTGTAGCTTGTCCGGTGAGAACCCTGGAGTGATAAGTGGCATGATAACGGGAGCCAATACAGCAAGTATGATGATGCTGATCGCCATGACAGCAGATACCAGGCTGATAATCGCAGACATCTCATAGGAAAGCTCTTTTTTGTCTTTTTGGTATTTGATGTAGATAGGAATAAACGCTGAGGCAAGGGCTCCGGTGATGAGAATCTCAAACACCATGTCGGGGATGCGAAACGCTGCAAAATACACGTCCAACATTTCTTTGGGAAAATAGCCTGCCAACACGCGATAGCGCATAAAGCCAAATATTCTCGATAGGCCGATCGTACCCGCCACAATGAGCGTGGAAGAGAAGAGTGACGCCTGTTTGCTGAGCATAAGGCGCGTAGTACCCCGGATGATTTTATTCATATTGGTAATTGTACTGTACTTTCCGGTTTTGGTGGGTTTTTGTGCTCATTTACCCTTGACTTTGAACTCAAAATGGTGAATAATGGAGGTATATGGTGATTTATGGTGAATACGAAGTTTCGTTCTCTGCGCCGGGCCGTATCGTCCTTCCGAAAAAGATCCGCGAACACATCACCGGTACCTCGTTTGTCCTGACCAAAGGCTTCGCCAGCTGTCTCTCCGGCTATGACCGCGCTTCCTGGGAAGAAAAAGCGACTGCAGTCGGCTCTGTGTCACTTCTTGAGCAGCAAGACATGCAAAAGCGCCGCTTCTTGTTCTCATCAGCAGCAGTTGTCGAAGTCGATGAGCAGGGACGATTTGTCATCCCGAAACACCTCCTTTCCTATGCCGGATTGGAAGGGAAAGTCTGCGTCATCGGCGTAGGAGATCATTTTGAGCTATGGGATAGCGCAACTTGGCATGAGTATTTGAATTCAACCGAATTATCATGAAACACACACCTGTCTACAAACAAGAGTTTATGGATGCCCTCCAGGTCGCACCCGGCAAGCTGTATGTTGATGCAACCTATGGTCAGGGCGGATATACTCAGGAAATACTCGATAAAGGCGGACGCGTATTGGCACTTGATCGTGATGCCCGACAGATCCGACAAGCGCCTCATGCAGGCAATGCCAATGTCATGCTGGTCGCCGCAAGCTATGCAGATATTGCTGAGGTGGCAAAAGCGCATGATGTCAAAGACGTAGACGGCGTTGTATTTGATCTCGGGCTGTCATACGAGCAGATGATGCAGAGCGGTCGCGGGTTTTCATTCCAGGCACTTGAGCAGCCTTTGGATATGCGACTGAATCCTGATGCGCAAACAGAAACTGCTGCGAAGGTACTTCAGACGTGTGACAAGGATGAGCTCTATGAGGTGTTTTCCCGCTACGGTGAGGAATTGGCGGCCGATGCGTTGGCCGCTCATGTGGTTGCGGTACGAAAGCATCACCCCTTTGTCGTTGTAGCTGACCTGATTCAGGCCATCAATGAAGTGATTCGAGACGGCGCCCAATACTCATATGCTCGCATCTTCCAGGCGCTTCGCATGCGCGTAAATGAAGAACTTGATCACATCACCCGCGGTATCGACGGGGCGATTGAACTGCTTGCTCCTGAAGGACGGCTGGTCGTGGTTACCTTTCATTCTATTGAGGATCGTCTGGTGAAGCGACTTCTGCAGCAGTCACCAAATCTCACAAACCAAAAACGTGTTATTAAGAAAAACCCAGAGCCGTATGAGCGATCGGCCACATTACGAGTTGCACAAAAAAGAGCATGAAAAAAATCGTCTGGACTGCCACCATCGCTTTGTTGCTGATGTTGGCATATATGAACATTACTATGTTTGTCAAAGCAAACGGCATGACCCAACAGATCAATGAGTTTGCCCAACAGACCAAAGAGCTGCGTCACAGCAATGAGCTTCTTGAGCAAAAGCTCTACCAAACCAACTCGCTTCAAAAAACAGCATCGGCAGCAGCTGATATGGAGTTTACTGCACAAGTGAGCCCGGTGTATATAGACGGAATCAGAATGGCACGCAAATAAGTGCGTCATTGTGAGATACTCATTCACGCCCTATTGTGCTGCACGTAATACGCGCTTATGTCCAAAATCCGCATCGTATTTTTCGCCATCTTAGTCGCATTCGTTGCGATAGAAGCAAAACTCGCATACATCCAGGTCATGGGCGGGCAGTCGCCTACTGAAAACCGGTATCTGCAATATAAAAAAATTCAGCCGGAGCGTGGACGTATCTATGACCGCAACGGCCTCCCGCTTGTCACCAACCAGACTAAGTATCAACTGTTCGTCGAGCCGCAACAGATAAAAAATCGCGATCAGGTCATATCGGCTATTGACCGCATTACTGAAATCGGCGACGCCACGTTGGAAGCGCGCATTGACCCGAAGCTGCAATGGGTGGCAATTACGTCGGGCATGTCTGAAAAATCAAAGTCTAAGCTTGACTCAATGCGTGTTGCCGGAATCGGTTTTGACCCGCAACCGGCGCGCTTTTATCCGGAAGCCTCTTTGGCTGCGCATTTAGTGGGGTTTGTCGGCAAAGATAAAAACGGAGAGGATATGGGGTATTCCGGTGTTGAGGGGTACTATCAGCAGGATCTGGCCGGCTTGCCGGGGCTGGTCAAAGCAGACAGCGACGTGGTCGGGCGCATTATGTCGCTGGGAAGCCGTGAGCGTATCGCGTCCCACAACGGTCGCGACTTGTACTTGACCATCGACAAAGTGGTGCAGCGCATTGTAAAAGAAAAACTCAAAGCCGGACTCATACGCACCGAGGCCAAAAGCGGCTGTGCGGTCGTGGCAAATCCGATGACGATGGAAATCCTGTCTCTCGTGTGTTTGCCTGACTTTGATCCTGACCACTATTGGGAGTTTTCAAACGAGTCCTTTACGAATCAGGCAATATCCACCGTCTACGAGCCAGGATCGACGTTTAAGCCGCTTATAGTGGCAGCAGGCATTGAGGAAGGAGCGATTAAAAAAGATGAAACCATGAATGAAGAGGGGCCGGTCAAGGTGGGCGAATATGATATCCGCACGTGGAACAATGAATATGCCGGCAAAATCAGTATGGCCCAGATTCTTGAGCGTTCGTCAAACGTGGGAATGGTATATATAGGAAAAAAACTGGGCGATCAGAAAGTGTATGACTATGTGCATCGCTACGGATTCGGGGAGCTCACCGGTATTGATCTGCAGGGAGAGTCGCCGTCTTATCTGAAGCCGAAAGAAAGCTGGTATAAGATCGACTATGCGACCGCCACCTTCGGGCAGGGATTGGCAGTCACACCAATTCAGTTGGTGCGAGCGTTTTCATCGGTCGTGAATGGGGGGAAACTGCTTCGCCCGTATGTGGTGCAAAAAGCAGTGAGTGAGAATCGCACCCAAGTATTTCATCCGCGGGTTGAAGAGCGTGTGTTGAGTGAGAAGACGTCAAAGGCGGTAGTGGATATGCTCGTCTCAACAGTTGAAAACGGTGAGTATAAGTATGCAATTCCTGATGGGTTTCATGGGAAAATAGGCGGAAAAACAGGCACAGCGCAGATTGCGGTATCAGGCACGTACGATGCATCAAAAACCATTGCTTCTTTTATCGGGTTTGCACCGGCAGACAATCCGATGTTTGTGGCGCTTGTCGTGTATAAAGAGCCGAAAAGTTCGATCTACGGTTCAGAAACAGCTGCTCCGGTGTTTTTTGATATCGCAAAAGAATTGATGGTGTATTATCAGATCACCCCCGATCAGTAGGGCGGGTGCAGTAGAATAAACATATGATGTATCAGCTTAAACGACGATTTCAGGCGCTCATCAACGTATATCACCGTATGAAGGCGATAGTGGCACGGGCGTATTTTGGCAACCCGAGCCGCCGCCTCAAGGTCATCGGTGTCACAGGAACTGATGGAAAGACCACGACAACACACATCATTTACCATATTCTTACCGGCTGTGGATATAAGGCATCGATGATGTCTACCGTCTATGCCAGAATCGGAGACACGGAGTATGACACAGGCTTACATATGACAACGCCTGATGTCTGGCAGGTGCAGAAGCTGCTGAAAAAAGCGGCAGACCATGGTGATGAATATTTCGTCATGGAAACCACATCGCACGCGTTTGATCAGGGTAGAAATGCGGGTATTCGCTACGAGCTGGGAGCTGTCACTAATATTACCCATGAACACCTGGATTATCATCATACGTATGAAGCATATGTGCAGGCGAAGGCAAAGCTGATCGCGCAGTCGCGCCTGACCTTGATTAATCGTGATGATGACTCCTATTCGTCTTTGATGCAGTATCAGCATACCGGGGAGATCAAAACCTACGGGCTTGTGCAAAAAGCGGATTACCAACTTGATATTGCCAAAACGATTAAAAAGGACCTGCCGACATACAATAACTACAATTATCTGGCTGCGTACTCGATCTGTCGTGAGCTTGGGCTTCAAGACAAAGAGATTCTGGCCGCTCTGAAGACATTTACCTTGCCTAAGGGACGCCTGGAAGTTGCCTATTCCGGGCCGTTTGCGGTGATAGTTGACTTTGCACACACCCCTCATTCGATCGCGCAGGTACTTGCCTATTTGCGTGAAAAAACAGAAGGGCGTCTGATTCATGTGTTTGGTTCTGCGGGACTTCGTGATGCAAAAAAACGCCCGCTTATGGGCTACAACAGTGCACAGTACGCGGACGTGATTGTCATAACTGAAGAGGATTATCGTACCGAAGACCCTCAAGCGATAGCAGATGAAATTGCCGAAGGTGTTGAGAAAAACGGATTGCACAAAGTGGCAGAGGCGGATCTGCACGATGCACATATGCGTGGCTATATGGTGGAGTCTGATCGCAAGCGCGCTATTGCCTGCGCTGTCTCTTTTGCACATCCGGGCGACATTGTGGTCTGTACGGGAAAAAGTCATGAAAAAAGCCTATGTCGCGGCACGAAAGAATATGATTGGGATGAGTTTGCGGCAGTGCAGCAGGCGCTCGGGTCGGGGAAATCAAAAACCACATAAGTATCCTTTTGCTGGACAATCGATCCTCGAGCCTTCATACTTTTATATACATATATGAACTACACAAACGTTTTCATTATCGGTATCAAAGGAGTTGCTATGGTTCACATTGCTACCATGCTTAAGGCGATGGGGGTCACGGTGCAGGGCGTTGACGTGGGTGACACATACATCACTGATCACTTGCTCACTGCTGCGGGTATCACGGTACACACGACGTTTGATATGGTTCTCCCTGAAGGAGTCGATTTAGTGCTGTATAGCGCATCTCATCAAGGTGCGCACAATCCGCTTGTCGCTCAGGCAAAACAAAAAGGAGTTCAAGTCGTATCGCAAGCTGCATTTTTGGGTGAGTTTATGCAGGTGTTTACCAATCGTCTGGCGGTGTGCGGTTGCCACGGTAAAACAACCACCTCCTCACTGCTCGCATATGCGCTTCTTCGTATGGATACCAATCCCAGTTACCTGATCGGCTCCTCCGGCTTTAATGGGTATGATGGCGGCAGCTACAACGGGAAAGAATGGTTTGTTATTGAGGCAGATGAGTATGGTGTGCACCCTCCACATGATATCACCCCCAAATTCCACCTGCTTCACCCCACGGCCACACTCTGCTTGAATATCGATTTTGATCATCCCGATGTGTACCGTGATCTGGCGCATGTGAAGTCTGCTTATCGCACTTTTTTGAAAAAAGCGCAGACGACTGTGGTCTGCGGTGATGATCCGACTCTCGCATCGTATGCCAAAAAAAATACGGCCGCCGTCACGTATGGACTCCTGCCACACAACAACTACCGCATCGTAAACTATGAAACAACTAAAGACGGCATTTCATTTGATCTCTTGCATGGTGAGGACATTCATCTGGATTTTCAGACGGGACTCTTTGGCGAGAAAAATATTCTCAATGCCGCAGGAGTAGTGACGCTTCTTATGAATCTGGGATTTGCGCCGGATGCCATCAGGCAAGCACTCATTGGCTTTACCGGTCCCAAGCGCCGCATGGAGGTGATTACCGCATCTGATGAGTTGGTGGTATTAGATGATTACGCCCATCACCCGGATGAGATTCGCGCGGTGATTCAGGCTCTTCGCAAGCGCTATGAGGACAGACGGCTGGTGGTGTTGTTTCAGCCGCATACGTTCAGTCGAACACAGGCTTTGGTCGAAGAGTTTGCCCGCGCCCTCTCGGCCGCTGATCTGGCATGTGTGGCGCCGATTTTCCCCTCTGCCCGCGAAGACTCCAGCCGATTTCATGTCACGTCCTATGACATTGAGGCCAAAGCCCGCGCCGCTGGGCAAGAGCATGTGGTGGCATTTGCCTCGACGAATGCGCTCGTGGAGCATGTGCGCGCACAAATCAAGCCGGGTGACGTGGTCTGCACGATGGGTGCAGGCGACATCTATGGGGTAGCAGATGATATAATGCAGCACGCCCGTGCGTAACGGCAGTTTTTCAAACGTATGATTCAACCGATTGCTCACAAAGACATCACGGTACTCACGACCATGAAAACCATGGTGATTGCGGACTGGTTTGTAGAGGCAACTACTCCCGAAGAGATCCAAGAGGCCATAGCGTTTGCCCGTGAAAAAGAGCTTCCGTACCTGTTGTTGGGTGGCGGCTCAAACACCGTTATTGTGAAATCACCCTTGCATGCGGTTGTAATTAAAAACCGCTTTCAGTCGATGGAGGTGGTTGCCGATACCGATGACACGGTGGATGTGAAAGTAGGTTCCGGCACGATTCTGTCCCAGTTGATTCGGTTTTGTACCGAGCATGGGTATAGCGGGTTGGAATTCCACCGCGGGCTGCCCGGCAGTGTGGGTGGCGCCATTTACATGAACTCCAAGTGGACCAAGCCGACTTGTTATGTGGGAGATCCGGTTGTGGCCGCGACTCTGCTTACTCCAAGTGGCGAGGTAAAAACAGTCGATCGTGATTACTTTCAGTTTGCGTATGATTACAGCATACTGCATGAGACCAAAGAGATTTTGCTTGATGTGACATTTCGTCTGAAAAAGGATGATCCTGCTGCCATTGAACAACGCTCTAAAGACGCGCTTGATCATCGTGCTGCGACGCAACCCAAAGGTACGCACACGTGTGGTTGTATGTTTCAGAACATTTCCCAGGCAGAAGCGGATCAAATCGGCGCGCCATCGTTGTCTGCCGGTCGCTTGATCGACTTGGCCGGTATGAAAGGGCAGCGCGTGGGATCATTTGTAGTCTCTGATCAACATGCGAATTTCATCCTTGATGATGAAGGGCAGGGAAAACCTGAAGATTTGTTGGAGCTGATTGCCCGCGTCAAAGAAGCGGTGCGGCAGTCAAGCGGACTGACACTTCGTGAGGAAGTTGTTGTTATTTCATAATTTCAGTAGCTATGGAAGATGCATTTGTAATACAAGGCGGGAGCAAGATCGAGGGCGAAATCGCCCTTGCCGGGTCTAAAAACATTGCACTCAAGGTGCTCATTGCTGCGATGCTTGTGGATGGGGAAGTGGTGATCCGCAACGTTCCGCGCATCGGGGATGTGGAGGAGCTTCTTCACCTGATGCAGCTTCTCGGTGTGGCAATAAGTTGGGATAGTGAGCACACCATTCGGATTGACTCCAGACAGATGAGTGAGAGTGAAGTTGATCTGCTGCATGGCTCAAAAATCCGCGTGTCATTTCTCTTGTTTGCGCCGCTTTTGCAGCGATTCGGTCAGTGTCGTATACCGAATCCGGGTGGATGTCGTTTGGGTGCGCGTTCCATCGATCGTATTGTTGAGGGACTTGTGCAGCTGGGGGCAGAAGTAGAATATGAGTCAGACACCGGTTTCTACGATGCACGGCTTGCCGCAAAACCGCGCGGCACCTACCGATTTGCCAAGCCGTCACACACCGGAACTGAGTTGTTGATCATGTTTGCGACGTTGGGTGAGGATGAGGTAGTGATTGAAAACGCCGCGCTTGAGCCGGAGATTGATGAGCTTATTGCCTTTTTAACTCACTGCGGCGCACGTATTCACCGCGAGGGTGCCCGCATCGCAGTCAAAGGAGTCAGTCGGCTGCAGCAGGCGCAGGAATATGCCGTGGCACCTGATCGAAATGAAGCAGTTACCTATGCCACTCTGGCTATTGCCTCAGGCGGGAGTATTCACCTGACTAATATCACCGAAGACCAGTTCCCGTCGTTTGTCGAAGCGATACGGCGTACATCGAGTGTGGTCGAAGCGCGAGGTGAAGGAATTTATTTCAAAGCACCTGAAGTGATCGAGCCGGTAAGTATCGTGACCCAGGTGCACCCGGGTTTTATGACCGATTGGCAGCCCAACTGGGCGGTACTGATGACACAAGCCAAAGGCACCAGCACCATTCATGAAACCATCTTTGAAAATCGATTTGCCTATGTGGAGGAATTGCTCAAACTGGGAGCAGACATCAACTACTACCAGCCGGTCGTGGACAATCCTCGTGATGTGTATCAATTCAGTTACAACCCTGATGATATTTATCTGCAGGCGATTGAGATTCGCGGTCCCACTGAACTGCATGGCGGTGCGCTGCAAGTGCATGATCTTCGTGCAGGCGCAACACTTCTGATCGGCGCATTGATTGCACAGGGAGAATCTGTTATCACCAATATCCAAACGTTGGATCGCGGATATGAGGCGATCGAGAAGAAAGTAAATGCACTTGGTGGACATGTAAAACGTGTCTGACTCTGGTAGTATGTTTATATATGCTTAAGAAACATTCACTCTCGATAAAGTACGCGTATGAAGGAATGGTCTGGGCATTTCGGACGCAGGCAAACTACCGCATACATTTTTTTCTCTCGATTGTCGCAGTGCTTGCGAGTTATTTTTTTCAGATCAGTTACGTAGAGTTTCTCATCATCGTGCTGATGATTTTTATCGGCATTATGGTCGAAGCGCTCAACACCGCAATAGAACAGACAACTGATGCGATTGATAAGCAATGGCGTGAGGATATCAAGATTGCAAAAGATGTGGCTGCAGCTGCCATGCTCATCTTTTCCTTCGGCGCACTTCTTATTGCATCGCTGATTTTTGTCCCGTATATAGTGCGGTATATCAACTAAGAGGTCATTCCTATGCCGACGTATTTGTTTTCCACGTTCATCTCATTTCTCGTACATGCAGTCCTGATTGTTCCGTTTATTAACTTCCTCTATAAAAATAAAGTTCAGCGACAAAAACAGATAACCAAAGACGCGTTTAATCAGAAGACTCCTATTTTTGACACCTACAACCATCATAAAGCAGGAGTTCCCGTCGGCGGCGGTATACTGATTATTGCCACCACCCTTGCTTTATACGGATTTTTCTTTTTGCTCATATATTTCTATCGGCAGCAAGTGCTCACGCTCTATCCGTCGGTGTTGTCGGAGGTGAAGATATTGGTGTTTACTTTTTTGGGCTTCGGGCTTCTGGGATTTTATGATGATCTGACGAAAATATTTTTCTTTAAAAAAGACAACTTTTTCGGGCTGCGCTTACGACACAAGCTGATACTGGAGATTGTGCTCGCACTTATTATTGCATATTGGTTGTATGCCGAGCTGCGTATTGATTTTATCAATATTCCGTATCTGGGTCAGTTTTCACTGTCATGGTGGTATGTGCTGTTTGCGGCGTTTGTCATCATCGCCTTTTCCAATGCGGTCAACATCACCGATGGTCTTGACGGATTGGCTACGGGTGTGCTGATGATCGCCCTCTCGAGTTTTTGGATATATGCCGCGCGTACTTTAGACATTCCGTTATCTCTTTTTATAGGCATTTGGCTCGGGGGACTGGTGGCCTTTTTGTACTTTAATATTCCGCCTGCACGCATCATGCTGGGTGACTCGGGAGCGCTTGCTTTCGGGGCGGTGTTTGCGGTGATCGGACTCATGTTGGGTAAAGCATTCAGTCTTCCCATTATCGGTGGTATTTTTGTGATTGAGATCGGCTCGTCATTCATACAGCTTATGAGCAAGCGATTCCGCCGGCGCAAAGCATTTACCGCAGCTCCGCTTCATCTTCTTTTGCAGTATCGCGGATGGGAAGAGCCCAAGATCGTCATGCGCTTTTGGCTCCTGTCGATTCTCTGTGCGGTTGTCGGCCTCATGCTCGCATTCCTTCGCTAATCGCACCCGTTCCACCATTTGCCTCACGCCTCTTTGACGAGTAGTATATATGGTGCATATGCCCAGAAAACGTACCTATGCCCATCGTGCCGATCACGGCCATTTGTATGAGCGCCTTTCTCACGGTGCCCGCGCGCTGCGGCCGTTTCAACTGTATATTATCGTGCTTCTTTTGTCTGTCATCGGACTCTTTTTTGTGTTTGAATCATCGTCGGTGCGAAGCATTGATGAGTACGGAAACAGCTTTCACTATTTCAATCTCCATGCTCTGCGTATTCTGATGGGGTGCGGGTTGATGGTGTTTTTTTCGTTTTTTGATTATCGACGATTTCAACAGCTTGCGTTTTCTGCTATGGTCATCGCCATCGGTTTGTTGTTTCTGGTTTTGATTCCCGGGATCGGCTCTACAGGTGGTGGTGCACGTAGCTGGATTGAGTTGGGACCACTCAGCTTTCAACCGACTGACTTTGCCAAAGTGGCAGTCATCATCTATCTGGCAACCTGGTTTATGAACAAAGAAAAAAAACGATTTGTTCCTTTTGTATCCTTGATGGGGTTTTTGGTATTTCTTATCATGTTGCAGCCAGACATGGGAACGGCAACTATTATTTTGGGGATAAGTATTGTAATGTATTTTCTGGCAGGTTCTCAGCTGACCTTTTTGTTTGCACTGGTGCCGGCGATGATTGCGGGGTTTGCCTTGCTTGCGGTTGTCGCGCCATATCGTGTGGCTCGCATCACAGCATTTATGAACCCGAATGCTGATCCGCAAGGAGTCGGCTATCACATCAATCAGATTTTTATCTCCCTGCATAACGGTGGCATTTTCGGTCGCGGATTTGGCGCGTCAAAGCAGAAATACCTGTATTTACCGGAAGCACACACTGACTCTATTTTTGCGATTATCGGAGAAGAGTTTGGATTTATAGGCGCATCGCTTTTAATATTCTTGCTGTTTGTATTTTTGTATCGTCTGTATCAGATTACCTACAGCAGCAAAGACCGCTTCGGGATGTTTTTGGGTGGCGGTATTATGGCGTACTTTGCGATTCAGATTATTATCAATCTTGGCGGGATGGTTGCACTGATGCCGCTGACCGGCGTGCCACTGCCGTTTGTTTCCTACGGCGGGTCAAATCTCCTGGTGTCATATACATTGGTCGGCGTGATGGTAAGCATTGCCCGTCATGCCCGTCAGTCGTCGCGCTGATCCGGGGGCACTTTCTGGTATTATAAAAAGCATGAAGATGCTTATAACCGGTGCGCACCCCGCTCCGGCACTAGCCATGACTGATGAAGTGCTCAAGCACCGCGGAACAAGTGTGGTCTTTGTCGGGCGAAAACATGCGCAAGAAGGCGACCCGGCATTCTCATTTGAATATCAAGAGATCCAAAAGCGTCAGAGCGTGCGCTTTATTCATCTTCCTGCCGGGCGTCTGACCCGCAGCCTGACTGCCCGCAGCATCAAACAGATTCTTCTTATTCCATGGGGGTTTTTGATGGCGCTTATCACTATGGCGCAGGAACGCCCGGATGTGGTGATGTCTTTTGGCGGCTATATTGCGCTGCCGATTACAGCTGCTGCGTGGCTTCTTGGTGTGCCCGTATATACGCATGAGCAGACTATTGCGCCGGGCTTGGCCAATGTGTGGATCGGACGACTCGCAAAGCGGGTGTTTGTGGCGTTTCCCCAGGCAGCTGATTCGTTTGATCGGCAGAAAACAACAGTCGTTGGTAATCCGGTGCGCGAAGCCGTGTTTACAGGAGTTCCGTCACTCGATATCGGTGTCGATCGACCGCTGTTGTTTGTGACGGGTGGGTCGTTGGGCTCACATAGTATTAACGTGCATATTGAAGCGATTTTGCCGGAGCTGCTGAAAGAATTTGACATCGTGCATCAGACCGGAGATACGCAGGAGTTTCAGGATTATGAGCGCCTCAGCAAGAAACAGAATGAGCAGTATAAGGTATATAAGCAAATCTCCACGTTTGATATCGGGCAAATCTATGCCACGGCCAAACTCGTGGTGTCACGAGCCGGAGCCAATACGGTGAGTGAGCTGTGCGCATTGCATCTACCTTCAGTGCTCATGCCGCTTCCCTGGTCTGCGCGGGGTGAGCAGGAGAAGCATGCGCAGTATCTGCAAGATGAGGGAGTGGCTTTGATGGTACGCCAAAGTGAGCCAAGCACCACGCTTCTGGCGGCGATTCGTGAAATGCATGGACGAACATTCGATGCGAATGTGTTTGAGCATCTCGAGCACCTGGGATCACGCACTTGTGCTGCGACTATGTATGAGTTGATTGTCAAGGATCGCGCTGCCGCTGTCACATGAAAGTGCCACACCTGTCCGCACCGTCCGGAATCCGCTTTCCGTCGCGCGTGATTGCAGCGGCTGCTGCAGGGATCGTGCTGGCCACGGTGCTTGTTGTTGGTTATCGGATGACTACCGTGTCCCATATCGATATGGTGCGCGTTGCCGGGAATGCGCAGGTGATTGGCAGTAATACGCTCTATGGCACCAGTATGCTATGGGGGGTGACTGACCGTGAAAAGCAACTGCAGGATGCAAATCCGCATATTGAAAAGCTGGTGTTGGTGCGCAAGTGGCCTGACACGTTGGTTCTGATGACGGTGGCTCGAAAACCGGTCGCCTGGATTCAAGCTGATGCAGGAGTGATGACTGTTGATACAAACGGATACGTGTTGCGCCGCGAACGTGATGAAAGTGCGACTCGCTCTGCGGAACTTACCCAAATCAGTCTGTTCCAGCGACTTGCCTTTGATCAATATCAAGTAGGAGATCGACTGACTATCAATCAGTTGCATAGTGCACTGGCTATTCTTGAGTATCTGACTCAACGGGAGGCGCTTGCTGTCAAACATATTGCTATTGGCTCCGCGAATGTGATACGATGTAGTGTGGAAGATGCGGAAATTATCTTTGCGGCAGATAAGGATGTGCAAGTGCAAGGATACGTGCTGCATCAGCTGTTAGAACAATTCACACGAAGCGGACGCACGTATCGCACAATCGACCTGCGCTTTGATAAGCCGGTTGTTGTGTTTTAGTCGTGCAGTTTTTTCATTCAAGATTATGGCGGATAAACTTATTTGTGGCGTCGACATCGGGAGCTCCAAGATTGCAACCGTAGTCGCCACACAGCTCAAAGAAGAGGAAAATCTGCGTGTAATCGGTTTTAATGCTACCCCCTCTCGCGGCGTCAAACGGGGATTGATCGTCGATATTGACCAAGTCACCAATGCCGTTGAAGAAAGTATCGAAAAAGCCGAGCGCATGGCGGGTCACAAGATCACTCATGCCTATGTGAGCGTGGGCGGACCGCATATTGCCTCTTTGAATTCTCACGGTGTCGTGGCAGTCTCAAGCCCCCAGGATGGAATTGCTCATGAAGATGTGGCGCGTGTCGTGGACGCAGCGCGGGCAATATCGCTCTCTAACACCCGTCAGATCATCGATGTGTCTCCCCGCGAGTATATTGTGGATGGCCAGGCAGGAATCAAAAATCCGGTCGGCATGAGCGGCGTGCGCCTTGAAGTGGATACCCACATCATCACAGCGTCGCTTACCAATCTGAAAAACATTGATCGTTGTCTCTCGGAGCTGGGGGTCACCAATGCCGGTTATATTTTCTCCGGCCTGGCGTCAGCTACTGCTGTTCTTACCGATACAGAAAAAGAACTCGGCGTGGTCTTGGTAGATATCGGCGGCGGGAAGATGGATATTTGTCTCTATGCAGAAGGTGCATTATCGTATTCGGGCTCTGTGCCAATCGGCGCCAAGCACATCACCAACGACATCGCAGTCGGCCTTCGCGTCTCGCTGGAATCAGCCGAGCGTATCAAACTCTTTCTCAGCAAACACGTAGACAAACTCCTCAAGCATAAGAAAAAAGATGATGTACTTGATTTGAGTAGCCTTCACTTGCCTGAGCAGCTCAATGAAATTTCTATGAAAATGCTGTTGGATTCTATAATCGGTGCGCGACTTGAGGAAATGTATCGCATGATTTTTGATGTCATTGAAGAAAGCGGCTTTTCCAAGCAGATTCCTTCAGGCGTGGTGATCACCGGGGGAGGCGCTCTGACTGTCGGCATGGTGGAAATAGGACGTAAAGTATTAGGGCTTCCGATTCGCCTCGGTGTGCCAGGCGAGATCTCAGGACTCTTGGATGAGATTCTTGATCCGCAGTATGCGGCAACAGTCGGATTGATTTTATCGCGAAGTGGCAATATAATGGAGGCGGAGTCCAGTGTGATTCAATTTAATCGCATGTTTAAGGGCTTTAAGTGGGATCAATCGTTTGATCGCGTCAAAGAGATGCTCAAACAGTTTATTCCGTAATCAAGTTATGCTCGTGAAACCTCGTGCCGGACAACCGGCCAATATCAAAGTAATCGGTGTCGGTGGCGGTGGCGGAAATGCCATTGAAACCATGATTCAGGAAGGAGGAATCCCCGGTGTTGAGTTTGTGGTGGTAAACACCGATGCGCAAGCACTTCTTCACAGTAAAGCAAACATCAAAGTCCAAATCGGTGATGCGGTAACACGCGGTCTGGGATCGGGTGGTAATCCTGACATGGGCCGCCAGGCAGCAGAGGAGTCAATTGATAAACTCAAAGATGAACTCACCGGAGCAGATATGGTATTTATTACCTGCGGTGAAGGCGGTGGCACAGGAACAGGAGCGGCGCCGGTCGTGGCTCAGGTGGCAAAGGAAATGGGTGCGCTTACTGTGGCTGTCGTGACAAAGCCGTTTGATTTTGAAGGTGCCAAGCGTAAAATGACCGCCGAAGAAGGGGTAGAGACGCTTAAAGAGCAAGTCGACACGCTCATCGTTGTCCCGAATCAGAAGATACTGCAGGTTGTCGATCGCAAAACTTCTATTGTCGACGCTTTCAAACGCATTGACTCGATCCTCCATCAGGGAGTAAAAGGCATTGCAGAGCTCATTACCGTCGCTGGACTGATCAACGTGGACTTTGCCGATGTGCGAACCGTGATGAGCCAGGCCGGCACCGCGCTTATGGGGATGGGTGTTGGTAGCGGTGAAAAGCGCGCAATGCAAGCTATCAAGCAGGCAATCTCCTCACCGCTTCTGGATGTGTCGATCGAGGGTGCACGCGGTGTGCTCTTTAATATCGTCGGAGGACCAGATCTTTCCATGAGCGAGATTGATGAAGCTGCCTCCATAATCCAAAAAACAGTTGATCCGGATGCCGATATCATCTTCGGCGCGGTTATTGATGAGAAGATGGTTGACCAGATAAAGATTACTCTTATCGCCACCAAGTTTGATGAAAGTCGTCTCAAGATGTTTGGCTATCAGTCAGCGCGTCGAGACGATATATTCGGCAAATCAGTTGAACCGGCACGCCCTGCACAAAAAGATCGCGAAGCCATGCCGGAGCCCGATGTAGAGGAAGACGAAGACGATTTTGACATCTTTGTCAAAAAACAGGAGCCTGAGAAAAAACCACAGAAACAAGAGTCTAAGCAAAAAGATCCATTTGCCGGTCTGGATGATTTTGATGAAGAACCATCCTTCTCAGATGATGACGATGGTTTTGATATCCCTGCCTTTTTGAGAAAGAAATAATCTGTCACGCTTCATGACAGAAGAGCCCATAGGTATTTGCTATAATGCAACTATTATGAGCGAACGCCCCCCATTTTTGTCACCGGAATCACCCATGCCGCCGACAGTGCGTTACTTTACCGGAGCTTCACAGTCGGTTATTTTTGAAGATGCTGCACGCAACGCAGTAGCCTTTGGCGAGCTGCATCTGCAGCCTCAGGCGCGGTTTGTGAGCGGTATCGGGCTTGCTGATTCTGACGAATCGACATCCGCTGCGTTTGTATGCGGCCCCCGCCTGAATTTGCTCACCCCCCTTCTGACTGCTCGTGTACTGCACCATCAAACAGCTATGGATATGCAGGTCGTGGTGGATACGGCGCTTGGAGTAAATGATTGGTTGCATGGTCGGGCAAATCCTCAAAAACAAGATGGCAGCCGCGCCTATGTATACGCCCAACATCAAGTGGCGCCTGAGCTATTTGCTCTGGATCCTGAGCTGGTGGACGACTTGACGCTCGTACTGTTTTCCCAGGGAGTAGAGCTTGATTGGGTGGGTACGTACCGCAGTAAAAATGCAGTAGAATTAGGGACGATGCCTTTTTTAGATAAACTGGCTGAAGTTCATTTATGAAAATTGGAATAGTCGGCTATGGTCGCTTTGCTCAAACACTGCTGCGACTTCTTGATGAGCCGGAAGTGCTTGTGCTGACACGCCAGCCTCGCCCGGATGTGCCCGGAGTACGCTTTGAAACTGACCCCGCTCTATTTTATAAGACCGTTGATACGGTATTTTTTTGTGTTCCTATCTCGATTCTTGAGCAGACCGTTTGCGATCATGCATCGTATATCACGTCCCGACACACCCTGTTGGACGTGCTTTCCGTCAAGCTGCATGCAAAACAGGTCTTTGATACGCATGTGTCGCAAAAGGGTGTATCAATCATCCTGACGCATCCCATGTTTGGCCCGGACAGCTCACGCAATGGGTTTGCTGGCCTTCCGATCATGATGGATCAGTATCGTTCTTCAGACAGTGTCTTTGAGGCATGGAGCGAGCGCTTTGCCACAGCGGGCCTGACAGTGCTTCGCATGAGTGCGGATGAGCACGATCGCATGGCCGCGCGCAGCCAGGGAGTGGCCCACTATATCGGACGTCTGTTGCAGGAGTACGGATTTCAAGAGACCCCGATAGACACCGTCGGTGCCCAAAAACTCAAAGAGATTATGGATCAGGTGTGTCATGACACGTGGCAGCTGTATCTTGATTTGCAGCAATATAACCCCTATTCAAAAGAAGTCATCCACGACATACGCAATGCATTTGATACGCTGTATCAGAAAACGCATATTGACAACGAAACCAAGTAAGCTAGAATGACCTCAGATGGTGCGCAAGGAACATGTCCCGGCAGCGTGGGAGTATCAGTTTCAGGAGGAGAGCGATTGGAGGCGCCTCCTGGGTGTTGACGTTGCGGTACCTGAGTTGCCAAATACCTGGGCCGGCGCCCTCGAGCATCTTCGCGCCAATCGGCTGTTTCCCGCCTATCTTCCGGACCTGGGACTCTACGAGCTTATCGATATGCACAAAGACGATGAGCCTGCACATGCCGCTGATGCGATGCTTGCCGACATGACACAGGTGTTTCCCGGACTTACAGAGAGCAGGCGCGACCAGCGGTTTTTACGCCGCCACTTAGGTCTCAGTCAGCAAGATTATGCACTCGGCCCCTACCCACAGGGAGAATGGGTTCTTACGACCGATACACCCGTCGCAATGGGTGTCGGTATCCCGCTGACGCGCTACCTCAATAGAAAAAATACCAAATATCACGAGCACATTCCGGGTGCAGAACATGCGGTCGAGCTCTATGATGAAGTACTATCGACGCTGTTGCCCACTCACATTTCACCCAAGTCCATACCGTCTGCACCGACTGCGATGGAGTATTTTTTGTTGCGTCGCCGGGGACTCATTACCCCGATTGATGGTTATGAATGGACGTCGACCAAGCTGCTGTCACCCTCAAAAGACCCGAATCACAAATCCTTTCATGAAGGAGCGCCTCGTGAGGGGCGCACCTTTCACTTTAATTATCTGTGTATTGATCCTCAGGGGCAACTGGCAGTGGAGCAGGGAAGCCATGCATACTTTAACCAAGAGCGTGAAGATGCAGACGACCCCTTTCAAACACCCATGCACCTGCGCCCCCTGATTCGCAATCGCGACGAGTCCTAAGCCTCCGCAAGCGTGCATGGAAGTGGTATAATCTTGATCATTATGTATACCCCTGTCGAATCCGTCCCGAAGTTTGCGGACCTGGAAGAGCACATCATCGAGTATTGGAAAAAAAACAAGATTTTTGAGCGATCGGTAGAAGAGCGTCCGGCTGATCGTCCGTGGACCTTTTTGGATGGTCCTCCGTTTGTCACCGGCATGCCGCACTACGGATCACTTCTGTCATCTATCCCGAAGGACGTATTCGGGCGCTACTACACGATGAAAGGGTATCGTGTGCGCCGCGTGTGGGGGTGGGATGGGCACGGACTGCCGATTGAAAACAAAGTAGAAGGTGAGCTTGGGATCAAGCGTAAGCGCGACATTGAAGAAACAGTCGGTGTCGCGAAATTTATTACCGAATGTAAAAAATACGTGACGCAGATGTCTGCCGAGTGGGAATGGTATGTGGATCATATCGGCCGCTGGGTGGATTTTCAAAATGCGTACAAGACATGGGACACTCCGTACATGGAATCGGTGATGTGGGTGTTTGCCCAGATGTACAAGCGCAACTGTATCTATCGCGGTCTTCGCGTCTCGCTCTATTGTCCGCACTGTTCGACACCGATCTCAAACTTTGAGGTAGCAATGGATGCGGAAAATCACAAAGATGTCACGGAGTCTGCCACTACCTACAAATATCCAGTTGTCGGACAAGATGCCACGTATTTTCTGGCGTGGTCTACGACGCCATGGAACAAGATTGTGACACCGGCACTCGCGGTAAATCCCAAACTCACATATGTCAAAGTCAAGCAAGCTGGCGAATTCTACATCCTCGGAAAAGAAACGCTGAAGATGCTCCACGAAGACCCGACATATGAAGTGGTTGATGAAATGAGCGGAGCAGAATTGGTTGGTATGCGGTTTGTGCCCCATTATGACTATTACGAGATTGCCGAAGGCGAGTTGGCCTGGCAGATCGTGCCGGGGGAGTTTGTCACCGAAGATGAGGGTACCGGTATCGTCACGTTGGCTGCATACGGTGAAGAAGATATGGTCGTGATGCGTGAGCTCAATGTCCATATTGAAACGCATGTGGATGACGAAGGAATGATCAAAGATTCTGTCCCACAATTTGGCGGCATGTATTACCTGAAGGCAAATAAGGCTGTAAATGAGGATCTTGCATCACGCGGTTTGGTTTATGATGACAAGCCGTATACACACACCGTTGCTCATTGTTGGCGCTGTGCGACTCAGCTGTTTTACAACCCGCAGCATGCATGGTATGTGGATATCCAGCGACTGAAGCCTCTTCTTGAGAAAACAAATGAACAGGTTAACTGGTTCCCCAAGCATTTTAAACACGGACGATTCCTAAAGAGCATGCAAAGTGCGCCGGACTGGAATATCTCGCGCAACCGCTATTGGGGAAGTCCCGTGCCGGTGTGGGAGTGTGCGAATGGTCACTTTTTTGTGCCTGAATCTATTGCTGAGCTGGAGCGAGCGAGTGGGACCGCGGTTAAAGACCTGCACAAGCCGGAGATTGATGAAATTGTTGTGACCTGTGCCGAGTGTTCGCAGCCGGCACACCGGGTAAGTGAAGTCTTAGACAGCTGGATAGAAGCCGGATCTGCCAGTTTTGCTGAGCGCCATTTTCCATTTAATGATGCGTTTAAGCTGGAAGACTTTTTCCCGCCTGATTTTATTGCCGAGTACACCGGTCAGATTCGTGCGTGGTTTTATGTGCTTCATGTCATAGGAGCAGCCCTCTATGAAGCACCGGCCTTTAAGAATGTCCAAGTCACAGGTGTTATTATGGGAACCGACGGCCGCAAGATGAGTAAAAACTTCAAAAACTATCCTGACCCCAAGATGATGCTTGAGACCTACGGGGGGGATGCGTTGCGACTATACCTGCTGAGTACGCCTGTCATGCGCGGTGAGGATATTAAAATCAGTGAAGAAGAATACCGCAATCAAGTACGCGGCCTGATGCTCGTGTACTGGAATGTATATAAATTCTTTGTCACCTATGCCACCATTGCGGAGTTTGAGCGACCCACAGATCAGGGATCGCCATCGGCTCATGTTCTGGACCGTTGGATTCTATCGCTTTTGAGTGGGTTGATAACCGGTGTTACAGCAGCGATGGATCGCTACGACACGGTAGAGGCGATTCGTCTTGTTCAGCAGTTTGTTGATGATATGTCGACCTGGTGGCTGCGACGCAGTCGTGATCGCATGTCGATGGATCATGATGATGCTGATGATCGAACCAATGCATTTACGACCGCACATACCGTGTTGACAACCTTGTCTCAGTTGCTTGCTCCGATTGCGCCGTTTATCACCGAGTCTATGTATCGCAATCTGACCGGTGAGGAGTCAGTGCATTTGGCCAGCTGGCCAGAAGCCGCTGGTGAGCGCGACGTGGATCTTGAGAAATCGATGCAGCATGCGCGCGACCTGTCATCACTGCTACTTAATCAACGCAAAGTAGATGCGGTAAAAGTAAAAACACCGCTTCGCCAGGTGAGTCTGTCGGGACCGACCGCTCTGGACGCCAGTCTGTTGGCGCTTGTCGGGGCTGAGGCAAATGTATATGAGATCAAGCTCAAAGCAGACGAGAAGGCCGATCATTTTGTTCTGACTTCGGCACACGAATTTCAGGATGAAGCAAATCGAGATCTGGTTGCCGGCGCCGCACGCGATCTGATTAGTCGTATCCAAAAAGAGCGCAAAAAACTCGGCACCGCCATGGATCAGGAAGTTGATGTGATAGTGGAAGATATTCCTGAAGGCTACGGCGAAGAAATCAAGAAAAAAGCACATGTACGCACTCTCACACCAGGTGACTCATTTGCAGTCACCACTGTTTGAGGAGGATGCTTGCTAGTTTTGGGTTTTTTGTGTCATGATCAAACGGCTTTTTGTACTCATCTTCATCTTATTTTCTTTCTCTGTTTTTAATATCTTGGGGATTCGTCCGCAGCTTGTGTGGCAACACGTTCTGTTTTTTGGCGTTGCACTGAGTATCTTTTTTCTGGTGCGCTGGATGGGGTTTCGGTTTTTTTATGAGCATGCATGGGTCTGGTATCTGCTGTTTGTGGGGTTATTATTATTTACCTACATCATCGGGTTTGAGGCGCGCGGCAGTAAGCGCTGGATTGATATTGGGTTTTTTAATTTCCAGCCGTCGGAGTTTTTCAAAGTGTTTTTCGGGCTATTTATGGCGTATTATCTGACGCAATACCGGCGCGAACTTGATGAGCCGGGCGCAATCGTGCGCATTCTTGGCTTGGCGGCCATACCGACTATAATCATTTTCCTGCAACCTGACTTGGGATCTGCGCTGGTATATATGGTAATTTTTGTAGTCAGCATGGTACTTTCTGCGGTCCCGCGAAGTACGTTGCTGAAATTGGGCGCCCCCCTGGTGGTGCTGGCTCCGATGGGGTGGTTTTTTCTCAAAGAATACCAACGGGCACGCCTGGTGAGCTTTATCTATCCGCAAGCGGATGCACTTGGAAGCGGCTACAATGTACTTCAGGCAAAGATCACGGCCGGTTCAGGCGGGCTTTTGGGGAAAGGTTTGGGGTTTGGTACCCAAACAAAGCTCTTTTTTCTGCCGGAGAACCATACTGACTTTGCCTTTGCTTCGCTGGTTGAGCAGTTTGGGTTTTTGGGCGGTGCGGTGCTCATTATCGCCTATATTCTCTTGTTTATTTTGCTGATTCGACGCTCGATCAAGTGGGGACAAGAGCGTGATTCACTGGCACAAGTGCGGTTTATGTACGGTATGAGCTTTGCGTGCGCACTCTTATTTCAAGCCATTGTAAATATCGGAATGAATCTGGGAGTACTTCCGGTGACCGGTATTACGCTGCCATTTGTATCCTACGGCGGGTCGTCACTGCTGAGTTTGATGATCGGTATGGCGCTACTGATGTAGTGCTGTTGCAGTTTGCGCCTCCATTTACTATAATTATGACTTATGGCAAAGTTTGCAGTCGTCCAAACAGGCGGAAAACAGTATCTGGTCAAAGAAGGCCAGCATATTGTCGTGGAACATATTGATGCAGAAACGGGTGCAACCGTGGAGCTTACTACCTTGGCAACATTTGATGATGCCGGATCCGCTGTAGATCTTGGAGCACCAGAACTCACTAAAAAAACAAAAGCAGCAGTACTTGAGCAAGGCAAAGGGGAGAAAATCCGTATTGCCAAGTTCCGCTCAAAAAGCCGCTATCGCCGCGTCACCGGATTCCGTCCGACGCTGACCAAGCTTGAGATCAAAACACTTGCATAAGTTATACTATAGACCATGGCCCATACAAAATCACAAAAAGCGACAAAAGGAAATCGTGACTCGCGATCCAAGCGTCTCGGCGTCAAAAAATACGGCGGAGAACGTGTGGAAGCAGGAAACGTGATTCTTACTCAGCGCGGTGCCAAATACAAAGCAGGTGTCGGTACGCTGTTGTCACGTGATTTTACCATCATCGCCACTGAGGCCGGAACCGTTGACTTTATTACCAGACAGGGTGATACTTATGTCTGCGTATGTCAGAGCTAATCCAACAACTCTTTCTTCTTCTCTCCACTGAGACTGACCCCGTCAAGCAATCAGAATATATCGTACAACTGCGAAGACAAGGCGCGGCAAACACTGAGATCGCCCGACGCATGGGAAAAACTCCTTCTCAGGTAAGTCATATTGCCCGCATCAATAAGCTCCCCGAGATGGTCCTTGACGCATACTATTCACGCATGCTGAGTGTGACTCACCTCTATATCCTCTCACGCCTGCACTTTGAAAGTCATATGAAAAGTATTTTCGAGCAGGTCATGGCAAAAGACCTTTCCACACAGGAAACGGATCGACTGGTTCGCGAAAAGCTCCACGATGTCACTGACGCGGGAGAATACATGGACCCTGATGTGGTGCGTGCCCATATAGGCATGATGCAGGTACGCGGACTACAGGTAAAAGTGATTCAGACACGCACGCGTGTCAAATATATCGTGGAAGCAAAAGGAAATGTGGCGCACACAAGCGCCCTGCTGGAAGAGGTTATGCACGCCCAAGAACACTACGAACCGATAGAGGAGGCTCCTGCAGTGTCCCAGCCTGAGAATCCCGATGAAGCGGGTTTTTGATCGGTCCCATACGATCAGTGGGGAAATAGCGGTAAAATACTTGTCCGATCAGCGACTCCTGGTCGATCGGTCCAAACTCGCGAGAGTCGGAGGAGTGGGGGCGGTTGTCACCCATCACAAAGAGCTTCCCTGAAGGCACCGTGATTTGTACATCTTCCTGGGCAAATCCTCCCTCAAACACGCTGGTTTTATCAGATATATAGTTCTCACTCAATTGTGCTCCATTGACAAATACTTCGCCGCCGCGCACCTTGACCGTATCACCCGGCAGTCCGATGATGCGTTTGATGTATTCTTGGTCAGGGTTTTTGGGCGATTTGAAGACAACTACATCACCACGCTCCATAGGACGAAACTTATAGGTGACCTTGCTGGTAAAGATATACTCACCGGATCGAAACGTAGGCTCCATTGAAGGTCCTTTTACCTGATTCGGCTGCATGATAAACAGGTACACCACCACAAAGATGGATCCTACAAAGGTGATGGTTTCAAGGATATCCATCACAAAATCAAGTGCCGCTTTTGCAAGTCGCATGCCAATTATTGTAAAGAGTTGTGGGGGAAATGACAACGGGATTACTTCTCCCGTTTGACCTGAAGTGTTTTTTCCGACTCTTGTCCTGCTTCATCGACCGCTTTTATAGTTACGGTATTGTCGCCTTGCTTGAGCCTGACTGACTGTTGAAACTTCCCGTCAGCATCGACCACCACCGGTCCGCCATTTATGGTGACAGATACGCTGGCGGGTTCGACTACTCCGGATACGGCAAGGTTATTCTCCAAAGTGGTAACCGATTCTTCAGTCGGGGACTCCAGGGTGATTGTGGGTTTTTCGCTCAAGTAAAAGACCACGTGCACCTCGCTTTCCCGGCGCTCATCATCGTTGGCGGCGACAAATTTGATTTCATTACGCCCCTTGGCCAACGTAAGTGTGGTTGAGAATGCATCTTTTCCTTTGGTCTCCAGTGTCTTTTTGCGCGAACCGCCCAGATATACGGAGACGCGATCAACGTTGGTAAGATCTCCGGAGAGGGCGAGTGTGGCGCTTGAGGTGGCATTGGGGGGTGTGTTCTCGTTCAGACTCAATGCTCCTGAGGTATTTGCGGTGATCTCGCTGTCTTGCCTGCCAAATACCAGAGAGCTTGCGCCTGCAGCGAAGTTGATAAACGGTGCGACGCCAAATACCACCACACTTACTCCCAGTCCGAGAATAATCAGCACAAATGCTGCCAGAAGATAATGAAATGTGCGGGATTGTTGTTGTTCAAGGCGTGACATGGAGCCGATGGCCGGATTTGAACCGGCGACCTCTCGCTTACGAAGCGACTGCTCTACCAGCTGAGCTACATCGGCAGACCCGTCGGGTAAAGGCTCATTGGGACCTTCATCCGTAGGTTCCGGTTCCGCGACTTGCCACTCGATGTCGTGATCAACGCCGTCGGGACCGTACAATTCAAAATCACTCATACCGGTTGATTTTGAGTCGGTATCGGGGGACTCACCCCAAAAGGAGCTAGAGTTCTTTTTTCCCATATACAGCACTTATTATACCAAGTGCAGGGTAGGCTTTTATCGGCAATTGCATCACTCAGTCGGTGGGGCAGACGGGTCCATGGCCTGCATTCGCTCGGTGGCCGCGTCAAGGCGCATCACAAACTCACCAAACATCTCATCATCCAGCCAGCGCATGCGCGCAGCCCGCCAGTTTTGGGTATTCGGGTTTTGGAAAAAATACAAACCGCTTTCAGAATCTAATTCATGATTCCCACTCCAGCTGCAACCACGCGGCGGAATCACCACTATGGCGCGCGGATCATCGCTCTCGGTCTTACCCATCACGACGGGGGTACGATCCTGCTGCAACAAACGCAGCAGCGCATCATCATTTACAAACGGATCACGTTGATCCAATCGGGTACTTATGGCCTCCCGGCCACGACGAACATACCCATGTCCTCGCTCAAAGATACTCATGTGAGAAAAAAGAGAGAAACTGCTAACGGTATGACAGTCAGTATAGCAGATGGTACTTAGATACTGCGGTCGGAATCCATATAGTCTTCTTCTGCAGCCACGCGATGTTTGGCTATGTCGATACGAAACTGCAACTCACGTGCAGCAACATGATCAACCACGACGGTATCTGCCGGTGCCAGCTCGCCGGTACGGCGGTGGCGAAACAGAAGCTCGCCGGTATCAGGATTGCTGGTATTGTAGGGTGAGTGCCAGCTGCAGCCACGCGGAGGAGTGCTAACCACATGTTTCCAATCAGCCACCTGGGGTTGCTCGCCAAGTGGGGCTACAACCGGTGTACGACCGGCGCGCACCATCCGGCGCAATGCCCGGTCACTACGCATCGGATCAAACTGTTCTCTTACTTTTTCCTGTATTCTGGTTGCGGCAAAATAGCCTTGTTCAATAATGCTCATAGTATGTATGGTAAATGCTATGGGCGTAAGTATACCACTTATCGCGTACGGGTGGTGTCACGTGTGGCGCCGGCGACGATATGGCGTGCCAGGCCGATGCGGTATTGTAGGTAGCGCGCTTCATCCAGCTCTACGATGTGGGTGGTGGCAGGTACTTGCCTGCCGGTCCGGGTGTGGGTAAACAGGTAGGCGCCGGCTTCTGAATCAAGAACGACTTCGCCGCTGTGCCAGCTGCAGCCGAGTGGAGGAGTAGTGACCAGGTATTGTTGAGCTGCCCCATCTGCGGTTTCACCTGCGGGGCGGATGTCCGGGGTGCGACCCTGGCGAACCAGCTTACGCAGTGCCCGATCACTGACCATCGGATCCATGTGCTCTGCCACTTTTGTTTGTACATATCGGGCGATATCGTGCCCACGCTCCACCATGCTCATAGAAAAAAAGACCGAATAAAAAACAGTATATAAAATTGTTGCTTATGAACGAGGGTTAATATGCTGACCAAGGGGTGCTAAACAAAAATGATAAATGCTCTTTAAGATGCTAGAATCTAACTTGTATTTATGAAAATCAAAATAGACGATCTAAAACAAAAAGTTCACAGCTATCTTAGGCTGAGCGGATTAGATGAGAGTGATTGCAGTGTATTTGCTGGTCTTATTGTTGAGCAAGAAATGATAGGAAACCAATTTAGTCCAATTGGTGAACTTGCAGGCAAGCACACGAGATTGTTTGGTAACACCAAAAATAGTAAGGAAGAAGTTGTTTCTGAAAAGCCGGCGCTGACACTTCTCAAAGGTAATGGTAGGTTGGCTCCATTGATTACGGCCGACCATTTAGATGGGGTGGTTGCAAAGGCAAAGTCCCAAGGAATCTATGCGCTAGGGATATATGACAGCACGTACAATGACTTCTTCGATATTTTTTGTCGTAGAATCGCTGAACAAAATTGTGTTTCTATAATCGTGGAAAACGGTGGTCCACAAGGCGTAGTTCCTTTTGGTGGGAGAAAAGATGTGACAGGGACGAACCCTATTGCATATGGTATCCCAACAAACAAATATCCAATGATTTTTGACGCTGCGACTGCCATGCACGCATACGGAAGAATTAGACAAGCAAAAGAAAATAATGAAACACTACCTGAGAACGCTTATGTAGATAAAGAAGGAAATGTGACTACCGATCCGAATGTCGCATATGCAGTTTTACCTTTTGGAGGGTTTAAAGGATATGCGATCAATCTCTTGATTGATGTGTTAAGCGGCGCATTAGTTAGAGGAAAAAGTGGGTTAGATATGCCGCTTGAGTCTCCCGATCGACATATAGGAACATTGCTCATTGTCATCGATCCGGCAGCATTTGGAGATATAGAAGATTTTAAGCAAACCACTACAAAACTAGCTGATGATCTATTAGCAGTCCCGCCTGTAAATCCAGATCAACCTGTAAAAGTACCGGGTTTTAGAGGTGGCAAAAGACTGGAAAAATTCAATAGAGAAGGTGTTATGGAAATTGAAGATAAGGAGTGGGAAAAATTTGAAGCGGCTCTTAGGAAATTTCAGGTGATAAATGAGTAAAAAGCTTGATTAGAGTTGGGTTAAGTTTGGAGATCTATTCCACCAAGTGTTCGCTTTAATGACTGTCGCAATTGTTCACGACCAAACCCACTTTTGAGAAAGACTTCTCTTGCGCGCGCATCTTCCTCGTTGATGTAGTAGTCGTAATGAATAAGCGTAAGTGGGCGTCTGTGTGCGGTTGATTTCACTTCGCCGCGTGCGTGCGCCGACAAACGATTGCGCAAATTAGTAGAAAATCCAGTGTACAAGCGTTTATCCTTCTGGCTAAGCAAGGTGTAAACGTAATAGTGACGGCGATCTTGTGACATAGCAAGTCAAACTTGCAAATTATATATACAAAACTGTGCCAAGTCAGACTTGGCCTTCGTCAAACCCGCGAACCGAGTTTGACTCGGGAGCGGGATACGGGAATCGAACCCGTATCTCATCCTTGGGAAGGATGCATACTACCACTGTACTAATCCCGCTTCATATGAGGTAGAAGTGAGTTCATTATACCATGGCAATATCTGCGTGGCTGAGTTTGCATGTAGACTCGCAAATTGATATACTTGGATCTGTATTTACGCTGTTACAGCAAGCTTTTTATGAACGTTTATTTTACCGGTTCCATCACTTCACACGACGCCAACCGTGCCCACTATGAGCAGATCGTCAGCAGTCTTCGCCGCATGGGTCATGAAGTTATTGCAGATCATATTCTGAATATGACCGAGGAGCGTGTGGAGCAAAAGCCGCGAGGCGAGCGTCTCAGCTTTAATCGACAGGTAGAGGAGTGGATCCAGTCGTGCAATTGTGTGATCGCCGAGACTTCTGTGCCTAGTGTGAGCGTGGGGTATGAGATTGCTATGGCAGCGCGCATCGGGGTGCCGGTACTCATCTTGCATCGCACCGGTGGCGGACCGTCGCTTCTGACGCATCACAAAAACGAACAGATTCTGGTGGAAAAGTACAACAGCCACACCATCAACACGATCCTTGAAGACTTTATGGCGTACGTCAAAGACAGTCGCGACATCAAGTTTACCTTTTACCTCTCACACAAGTACGCTATGTATCTGGACGAGCAAGCCAAAAAACGCCAGATGTCCAAATCGGCCTATCTCCGCTGGCTAATCCAGCAAGACATGCAGGAATAGCTTTCTTTCTCACATACGGAATAGTGCCGTATATTTGTTTGAACATATCAGGACTACAATTGATTTTCTAAAAAGTCTGCCGGCAACAGAGCTGGTGGGCTTTTTCTTTTTTACCAAATTCAACACCACCATGTCCACCCCCCACAAAACCGAGCATGTCAAGCTCAGCCAATGGTTTGCGACAGCAATCTGCGGCAATGATATTTTGAGTTCGTCATTATATGTTTCTGGTATTGCTGTGTTGTTTGCAGGTGTATATGCGCCTCTCGTGCTTCTCGCAATTGGATTTGTGCTGTTTTTGTATAAAAAAGTCTATACCGAAGTGGTAGAAGCGCTCCCGATCAACGGCGGCGCGTACAACTGTCTTCTGAATGGTACGTCAAAAATCATCGCGGCAATTGCCGGCGTGATGACATTTCTTTCATATATTGCGACCGCGGTTATCTCAGCCAAAGTCGCGATTGAGTATGTGCACACAGTGTTTCCGCTTCCGGTAATCCCAGTCACCATCGCACTTTTATTTGTGTTTGCGATGCTTGTCATATCTGGGCTTAAAGACTCAGCCAATGTGGCACTTGGCATTTTTATATTTCATATTGTGTCGCTGATTTCGTTTGTGGCACTTGGGGCGCTGCATTACTTCGGCGGCAATTCGCTTTTGGCAGCCAATTTGACCCAGACGGATATCATTATCGCCAATAAAGGCGGCATTCTCACGGCACTCTACCTGGCGTTTTCCGCATCACTTCTGGGAGTATCTGGGTTTGAAAGCTCCGCAAACTTTGTGGAAGAACAGAAGCAAGGAGTATTTCGTAAGACCCTTCGCAACATGCTTATCGGTGTTGCCGTATTCAATCCGCTTATTGCGCTTGTGGTGGTCAACAGCATGCCGTATGCAGAGATTGTGGCAGCCAAAGACTTTTTGTTATCGGATGCGGCGCGTGTGATTGGTGGTGAAGCGTATCGTTATGTGATTGTGGCTGACGCCTTCTTGGTCCTTTCCGGTGCAGTGCTCACCTCATTTGTCGGTGTGTCAGGACTCTTGTCGCGTATGGCAGGCGATAGCTGTCTGCCAAGCTTTTTAGGAATCATGAATAAAAAGGGTTCGTATCCACGCATTATTCTGCTCTTTTTTGCCCTCTGTAGCTCGATTCTCATCGCCACAGGCGGTGATCTGTTGTCGTTGGCAGGAGTATATACTATCGCATTTTTGGGTGTCATGAGCTTGTTTGCCTTTGGGAATCTGATTCTCAAAGAAACACGCACTGAACTGAAGCGCACGTATACCGCTCCAATACTAGCAGTGATCTTGGCATTTGTTGCAACGTTCTTCGGAATCTTAGGGAATATCCGTATCGACAAGCAGAATCTGATTTTCTTTGAGTTGTATTTTATTCCGTCCATTATGATCGTTATGAGCATAATCTACATGGATTACATTATGCGGTTTATGCTTCGCACCACACGCCGCTTTCCGCGCATCAACCAGTATATTCGGGATCACTTTGACGATGTGACTGAAGGACGATTTGTGGTGTTTGTCCACCATAGTCATCGACTCTTTCAGGCGCTCAACTATATTAATCGTAACGAGACGGGATGGAAGATTCAGCTCATTACGTGTCGAAGCAGTGAGGGAAAGAAAAAAGACAGTACCTATCAGGAAGTGAAGGCTTTGTTGCCAAAGCTCAAAGAAGCAGGAGTCTATCCGCACTTTGATATCAAAGTCGATTATGTCGACAAGGAGTTTGGCCCAGAGATTATTGATTATGTGGCAGAGAAATACAAGATTCGCCACAATCGTATGATGATCGGGTCTATTCACAATACGCATCCGTTTGAATACTCCGACCTCGGAGGTGTGCGCATCATTTTCTAATCAGGGTACGATAGTGAAGAAGCTGACCAGTGTCGTAGAGTCGTGGTATGGCTCGAAGCGCTTTGTCTACAACACCAGTCCTCCTTCACAAAGTTCACTTTTTGTGTTGAGATTCCCCAAGAAATCTTCCACAAAATGGGAGAGCTTTTGTTGCTGGCAGCACATTGTACAGGGAGAATACGGTGCACAAAAGTATTTCTTTTACGTATTCTTCGGCGCTCCGGCAAGAAGGATAAGACTCAGCATCAGCAGTACGGGGGGCAATAAGAGAATATTGTCAGTCATGCTATAGACACTGATAAATACCAAGTATGGTCGCAAGTACGGTACGGTCTGCCACAAAGTCCCCAGCATCCCCAAGACCACCATCAGTCCCACGATCCCGAGCGTTACTGCAACCATGAGAAAACTGTTATGAAAGGACGCACCCGCATGGTCGTATCCTTCTATATGTATACGTTTCACAAAACCGGTCGATTTGTAGTCGCGAATATGATTGTAGCCGATACCCAGTATCGGATTGTTGTGCCAGATGCGATAGCCTTCGCGCCAGTCGCGCATGCGTGATTCGATGGTCGAAGTACGAAGCAGCTTGCCCGCTTCACCTTGTGGTTTGGGTGCAGCAATCAGCACGATGGCACAAAGCACCGCCACTGCCGCAAGTGTTCGGAGTGCTTTCCAGGAACTCAGAAGCCATAGCGATGCAATAAAAAGCGCTATATACGCACCGCGCGCATAGGTCAGCAAAAACAACCCAAGAAGAGCAGCCGCGATCAGGCGATGGTAGGGGGTGTGTTTGGCGCAAACTATATAGATCAGGCTCATCCCCAAGAGTGCAGCGGTAACGGAGCTGTCCAGAAAGCTTCCTACGATGCGATAGCGATGCGGGTCCCATCCGGCACTTTTGAGTATGGCCAAGTCAGGAAGGGTACCGAATTGCAACAGGCAACCGACAATCAAGAAGATGATGATATACCGAATGAGTGTTTCAGCTTGGGAATGATGAGTACTGAGTGATGCGGCACATGCTAAGCCAACCACATAGAGTATGAGTCGCAGAGCATAGAGCGTGGCGACAAGCTGTGAAGGAAGGGAGTAGGCGGTAGCATGAAACGTAGCAGACATCCCTACTGCCAAAATCAGCAGGAGCGCTGCATACCAGAGCTGTGTATGAACGGTGGCAGATCGAAGAGCACGGCGCACGCTGAGTGCGACCCAGGCTGCCCAGGCCACTTCAAACACGTAGACATTGATGAGTCCGCCGTAGAGTACGACTCGTGCCAATACGCCAAACGGAAGTGCCAGGGAGGCTAGTATCAGAATCCATCGGGCGAGGCGAGTATTCATGAATTTAAGCGGAAATAGGGCGTCGCTTCATGAGTACAGTCATCTGATACCACTTGGCGCGAACGAGAAACGAGTGAAAGCTCATCATAAATGAATATATAAATCCCGGCATTCCATCAAGAAACCCACCCAATAGTAGGTAGGTATAGATAAACTTCAGCGGGGGGTAGAGAAACAACGGCACATAGAGTGAGAGTGGATCAGGATTGGTGTCGCGGGCAAGCTCCTCGGCGCGGATGCTGCTGTAAAAATTGACATGCTGCAGGAAGCTGGCCACGGTGGGGTGGGGGGTATGAATGATGGCTCCTTCTAGACGGGCGGCGGCGCGGTTGGGGATCGTCGGGCATTCGTGGACGCGCCCGATCCAGTGAGTACCTGAGCTTTTTTTCACCAATCGACAGATACCGCCGGTTCGGGCTTTCAATGTCTCACCAAAGCGCATCTGATGACCCCAAAACACATCGATACGACGCACATAATAGGCGTCATACGGATTGTCAGTATAGCCGGTTACGGTTTTGAGGTTTTCGGCAAGCATGTCGCCGATTTGCTCATCGGCGTCGAGAAAAAAGACCCAGTCAGTTTTTGCATGTTTCAGTGCATTATTGCGAAGGGTGGAAAAATCACGATCCGTATCATCTGATATGACCGTTGCTTTATGTCGTCGGGCGATGGCGGCAGTTTTGTCGGTGGAGCCATTGTCGACCACCAGGATGTGATTTGCAAACGCTGCCGATTCAATGGCGCGGGCAATCTGCTCTTCTTCATTTTTCGCCAGTATGACGACAGTCAGCATATACAGGTATTATACCTCTGTCGCGATGACAAGTGGCGAGTGAGAAAGCGGATCAGATATAGCGCTCGATCGCGGCCACCGTTTTTTTCCAGTCAAACCGCTGTTGCAGTATGGAGTGGGAAATAGGTTTATGTCGCCTCGGGTGGGTGCATAAATCTGCAATGAATTCACCCAGCTGGTTCAATGAAGATGCTGTGCGGACAATCTCTTTAAGCTCGGGAATGACGTTTGCAGAAAGTCCCAGATTGATGCACCCGGCTTGTGCTGCTTCAAGGTAGGGAAAGTGGAGGCTCTCGTATTCACTGGTACACACATACAGCTGCGACTTCTGCAGCCACAGAGCTGCCGCATCGGGGGTCAGAAACCCGGTGGCAATAATACCGTTTCGGGGGTCATGGTGGCGCTCATGGGGCCCGATTAAAATCAGGCGATAGGTCATTGGGATGGCCTGAGTCTGCCGAAGATGCTGGTATAGCCGCACCAATTCATCAATGCGCTTTATCGGGTGATTCATACCGATCGTTGCAATATAGGGTTCTTTTTGCACGTCTGACTGCAGTTTGATTGACGGTAAACCAATCGGAAGGGTGTGCACCGGAATAGATGCTCCTCGTTTTTGTATCGCCTGAGTGATGCGGCGGCTGGTGGTAAATATGCGCTCTGAACGGGCTATCATCGCATCAATCTGTTGGGTTTGGCGCCGAACTTCTTGCGGTGAGTATGCATCAGGGTGCTCCAAAGCAGCCAGGCCATGAGAGAATCCGAAAAGACGAGCGCGGGTGCCCGGAAAGACTTGATTTATCCCTAAAAACACATCAGATGGATGGGTACGCTCGATGGTCTGCATAAAGACCCGAAAAAATCCCCGCCGCGGAAGGCGAATCATGCTGACATGGCCATAGCCGGTAGCAGGAGAAAAGGTATACGCATGATACTCATGTGTACCGTATCGGGCAAAGGCGCGGATCAGCTCGCGGGTAAAGGTGGCAGTACCGTATTGGGCAGACGGGTCAGGAGTGAGTGCGCCGGCGTCTATGCCAATCTGCATACGCGTTTAACATAACGAACAATAACCGATTGCAAAATGCGCGCAAACTCAGGTTCACTCCGACGCGTCAGCGGATACCGCACGAGCTCGTATACGATGTTTTTCGGCGCAGCATATTCCAAAAAGAACCGAACGTGGCTTGATTGCAGCTGCATATCCTTATCATACCCTGTTTTTTCTTTGGAGAGTTTTTTTGATGTTTCAAAGTGAGTGTAGTGTATATCGCGGTCAATGCCGACCGTCAGACCGAGCGCAGCCGCGCGCTTGCAGAAATCCACATCTTCATAATACATATAATAGTGCTCATCCCACATACCCACTTTTTTCAGCACCCGCCGACGAAAGCCGACCAAGGCCCCTGACACAAAGTCACAGGCTGCAAAACGTGTCTCGGGCTTCTCTGTGGTCAGTCCTGCACTCAGTCGGTAGGGGTCGATCGCGCCGCCGTAGTATGTGGTGTCATCCTGATCCATGGCGTATCCGTAGATATCAAACTGTTTCCCGACCGCCAGAAAACTGCTTTTGAGAAAGTCAGACAGATCCACATCGGGGTTCACCACAAACAGGTATTCGGATTTATCAGCGAGTGCAGCCCGCAGTCCGCGATTGACGCCGTAGGCATACCCTTCGGTGCCGATTTTATTGCGAACCACATATACACCGGTGTTGGGGATGTTTGCGGCAAGAATTTGTTTGCGCAGCCGTTCGGAGTCTTTTTCGTGCTGACTGGTAGTGACGATGATGAATGCAATTCTCACGAGATGGTTTTCTAGAATGGGCAGGTTTTTTGCAGTAAAGCGTGTTGTTATTATACCAAAGCCCTGTTTTCTTGATTGGCGTATATTATACTCATGGCTATGAATACGTATGTGCTTTTGCTGCGCGGCATCAATGTGGGCGGAAAAAATAGTATGTCGATGGCAAAGCTGAAACACGTTTTGGAAACTGAAGGGTATGCCGATGTTACCACCTACATCGCAAGCGGGAACATACTGCTTACAACTGATCAGACCGCAACCCATTTGCAGGATCGGGTGGAGACGTTGCTTTCGAAACACTTTACCCTGGATAGTTCTCGGATTAAGTGTCTGGCACTTTCAAAAGATACATTTCACCGGGTGATTGCCCACAAACCAAAGGGCTTCGGCGATCATCCTGAGCAGTATCATTCCGATGCAATATTTCTCATGAATATTGATGAAAAGGAAGCGTTTGCAGTGTTTAGTCCCAGAGATGGTGTGGACGCGATATGGATGGGTTCTGGTGTCATCTACTCGCAGCGGCTGAGTTCTGCGCGTACCAAAAGCAGACTGAGCAAAATTATGGAATCTCCCCTGTACAAATCAATGACCATACGTAGCTGGCAAACATGTATGCGATTGGATGAGCTTCTTCGCGAAGCAGAGTAGGAGTGGTGGCCGTTATAGGACTTGAACCTATGACCTCTCGAATGTGAATCGAACGCTCTAGCCAACTGAGCTAAACGGCCTGTTTCAACTGCATATAAACTATGTCAGTATAGGGAATTATACACCAGATTTTCCCGTTTGTGAGAGCTGCCTCAGGGGGCTTGCGGCTTGGCCGGGATAGTCAGTGTTTCACCTACCGTGACAAAGTCGGGGTAGGGTATCACCTCGCGGTTTGCCTCATAGATGAGCGGCCACAGCGAATCATCACCGTAGACTGTCTGCGCAATTTGCGCAAGATAATCGCCGTCTTTGGTGGTGTACGTTTTTGGTGTGGTTGTCATTGTTTCGGGCGCCTTGGTCATGGTGGGCTCAATCTGTACAGGCACATCGCCGACTGTGGGATCCATCGGCTTCACCTTAGGAAGCGTAAGCTTTTGGCCCGGCTCTATGACATACGGAGCCTGGAGATTATTTGCCTGAGCAATGTCGTAAGCGTTATAGCCTGAGCCATATGCTTCTTCTGCGATACTCCATAAAAAGTCACCTTCCTGTACGGTATAGCTGCCGCTTGTTGTTTCAGACTCATCTGTTTGTGTCGTGTCTGCTTTTTCTGTGGTTGTTCTAGCGAAAAACGAAAACAGTCCTTTTTTTGACACATCAGCAGCCGGTGTTTTTTGCATCGCCAGCATAATAAGTGATACAAGAGCAAATACTGCTATAACGCCGATGATGAAGTTGGGGAGGCGGCTTTGCCAGTTTTGGATGCCATTTGACGGTGCGCGCAGTGCTGCCGGTGCAGGCGCCGCTTTTTGAGCAACGACCGGGCGTTTGGCGTATGTTTTTTTTCGTTTGGGTGCCATTGTGGCATATTATATGCCATGCGAAATGTTTGTCAACACATGTTTAGGCCCCAATCTTTTGTGGATTGTTGTGGAGGTCTGTAGCTGTGCTGGCTTTTGCAAAGTCAGGCAAAAGGTGTATACTGGAGGTATTAGGAAGTTAGCACCTACTATCTATGAACACTACCTATCTCGCGATCGGACTCCTGGCTCTTGCAGTCGTGTACGCAGTCGCAGAATACAATGCATTAGTTACCCTCAAAGCCCAGATCAAGGAAGCATTTTCCGGCATCGATGTCCAGTTGAAGCGCCGCACTGATCTCATCCCAAACTTGGTTGAGGCGGTAAAAGGGTACGCAAAGCATGAAAAAGGGATTTTTGAAGAAGTCACCAAAGCGCGAAGTGCCATGATGGGTGCTTCATCAGTCAAGGAAAAAGCTGAGGCAAACAACATGATGACCGATGCATTGAAGTCGCTGTTTGCGGTGGCAGAAAATTATCCGAACCTCAAGGCCAGTGAAAACTTCAAAGACCTCCAGCGTCAGCTTGAAGACACAGAAGACAAAGTGGCGTATTCACGCCAGTTTTATAACTCAAATGTGCTGTCATACAATAAAAAAGTACAGATGTTTCCCTCAAACATCATCGCATCAATCTTCCACTTTAGCGCGGAAGAGTATTTTGAGGCAAGTCCTGCTGATCGTGAAGCAGTGAAAGTATCGTTCTGACAACGCACAGCGAAGTGGTTTCAGCAGCCAGTAGAAGGGGATTTTTATGAACATCTATTCACAGATTTCTGCAAACAGGTGGAAAAGCATTTTTCTTATGGTTTTTTTTGGCCTGTTTATGACCGGGGTGTTTTATCTTATCGGTCAGGTAAACGGTGATCCGACCGGATATGTGGTGATGGGTCTTATCATGTCTGCCGGCTCCAGCGCATTCAGTTACTTTTACTCCGACAAAATGGTGTTATGGTCAACGGGCGCGACCCCGGCCACGAAGGAAAAATACTTTGATTTTTACACCGTCGCAGAAAATGTGGCAATAGCTGCCGGCCTCCCGATGCCGAAGCTCTATGTGCTTGAGTCACCCGCATTAAATGCGTTTGCAACAGGCAGAAACCCAAAACATGCGGTAGTGTGCGCGACTACGGGGCTTCTGGCACATATGAGTCGTGCAGAGCTTGAAGGAGTTATTGCCCATGAGATGAGCCACGTCAAAAATTATGATGTGCTTTTTATGTCGATTGTCTCCGTGCTTGTCGGGACACTTGTGTTGGTAGTTGATTGGGTGATGCGCAATATGATGTGGTTCGGAGTCAGTCGTGATAATGACCGGGAAAACTCAAACCCATTTAGTATTATTGCGCTTATTGCCATATTGATCATCACGCCACTGATCGCGACACTCATTCAATTTGCCGTATCACGAAAACGAGAATATCTGGCCGATAGCTCGGGAGCGCTTTTGACGCGCAATCCCGGCGCGCTTGCCGACGCTTTGGAAAAACTGGCGATGTCGCATCAGCCGCTTGCCCAAGCCTCAGGTGCAAACGCGCATTTGTTTATCGCCAATCCGTTTGGGAAAGGAACCCTGTCAAACCGATTGCAGACCATGTTCAGTACTCATCCGCCGATTGAGGATCGTATCCGCATATTGCGGGCTATGTAATTGCCACCATTCACCACTACCCATACACATGATTCGTATGTATTTTGCACTTGCAGTTGCCCGACTTGCTGCATGGGTGATACCGCTTCTACATCTGGGGTCTGGCTCCACCTGGCCGGGACAACTGGCCTTAATGATTGACGGTTCAATCGTTCGGAAGTTGGTCCAGGGAGGTAAATTGCAAGTACTTCTGGTGGCCGGGACAAACGGAAAGACAACAACGTCCTCCATGATACGCACACTTATCGAGAAAAAAACAGGCGAACGTGTGATTTATAACGCAGAAGGAGCAAACCTGCTCAATGGTATTGCCTCAGTGTTAGTTGCACGTCCGTTGCAAAAAGGCGCATGGTGCGTGTTTGAATGTGATGAAAATGCACTGGGAGCTATACTGGAACAGACGCGCCCACAGTACGTGGTGATATTAAATCTCTTCCGCGATCAGCTGGATCGATACGGTGAAGTAAATACAATCGCAGAAAACTGGCGCCACTGGTTTGTTACGCATGACAAAACAACCTATATCCTCAATGCAGATGATCCGCTGGTATGGTCGCTATCAGCTCATACAAATGCAGTGGCGTATGGAGTGGACTCGAAACTGATGAACAAAAAGGCGCTGGGGCATGATGTTGATTCCATCAATTGCCCGGTTTGCCGAACCCCCCTGCGCTACGATGCCATTTCTTATTCTCATTTGGGTGCCTATACCTGTCCTGAGTGTGGGTTTACTTCGCCCAAGGATACGAAGCGCTATGGTGATTTTCGCACGCAACCCTATCCGCTCATCGGGCTTTACAACCGCTACAATACTCATGCTGCGCTGACCGTCGCGGAGCAAGCAGTGGGCGCTGAACCGCAGTGGTCACTGAAATTGCTGACAGATGAGTTTGTGCCGATGTTCGGGCGTCAGGAAGTGGTAAAACATAACAATCGCGATATAACACTCTTGTTGAGTAAAAATCCTGCCGGTTTCAACCAGTCGCTTGATGCGCTCGGGCACATTGCCCAGGATGCCGGTGTATCGGTGTTGTTGCTTTTAAACGACCATATCCCAGACGGACGCGATGTGTCGTGGATATGGGATGTTGACATGGAGCCGATTTCTCAAAATAAGCGGGTATCGGTGGCGTTTGGTGGTGATCGCGCGTATGACATGGCACTTCGTTTTGCCTATGATCAGTCGACATCTCCAGCGGTGACAAAAGAAAACGAGTTTTTGCTGGGGGGTGCTGCCGTGATTCAAGACATTCCTGCAGCAATTGATCGCTTTGCAAAGAAAGCACCCGTGCATGACAAACTCTTTATCGTGACAACTTATAGCGGTATGTTGACCGCACGTCGACATATCGTCGGTGATTCATTTTCCACTCAATCATGAAAAAACCCATCACTATCGCCTGGCTGTATCCGTCTCTCATGAGTACCTATGGAGACCGGGGGAATATCACGGTGCTGCAAAAACGCCTGGAGTGGCGCGGTATCAAATCCACGGTCATACCGATTGATCAGGGAGATTCTTTAAAAACCCTCAAAGATGCACATTTGATTATGATGGGGGGCGCACAAGACGTGCAGCAGGAGATTGTGATGGAGCAGATGAAGCACGAAAAAACGCTGCTGGCTGAGGCGATTGAAGCGGGGGTGCCCGGACTGTTTGTGTGCGGTGCCTACCAGTTTTTGGGTGAGTATTATGAGACAGCAGACGGAGTGCGGATTCCCGGTCTGGGGATATTTCCGCTTTTCACCAAAAGCATCCACGATGCGCCGAGACTGATTGGGAATGTGCTTGCTGAGTGCGCGTTGCCCGGACTGGAAAAAACGCCGCTTATCGGATTTGAAAATCACGGCGGTCGCACGCACTTTACACGGAGGGGAGCCGCTGCGTTTGCGCAGGTGACAAAAGGATACGGAAACAACGGTGAAGATCAGCTTGAGGGAATGGTCTATCAGAATGCAATCGGTACGTACCTGCACGGGCCGCTTTTGCCGAAAAATCCGTTTGTGGCAGACTGGCTGTTGTCGCGCGCTGTCAGGTATGCAACCGGCACAGATACCGTGCTTGATCCACTCCCCACGCTGTGTGAGGAGCAGGCAAGCGCCTTTGTCGTGAATCACCGACTCTGACGATGGGTCAAATTCGCCCTGCACGCAGGCAGGTGAGTTTGCTATAATCTGCACTATCACGTATGTCTAAAACATTATCTCCGACTCAGATCGCCCACCTCGCGCGCCTTTCCAATCTGACGCTCTCAGATGATGAAATGAGCAAAGTAGCCGACCAGTTTACCCAGACTTTAGATTATATGAACAACCTGGATGAGCTGGATCTTGCCGGTGTTGACGCGGCACACCACATGTCCGGCAAGCAGAATATTGCGTTTGAAGACGGCACTGAAAATTCGCGCCACGTAGATGTGGCAGAGTTTGATCGTGCACAGGAGACGAATGGATCCCGTTACTTTATTGTTAAAAAAATTCTATGAAACCGGGAGCATCGCTATTGGAGCTTCTGGCAGGGGTTTCTGCCAAAGAGTATTCGCATCAGGAGCTGCATGAGTATTTCGTCAAGCGCATCGCGGCATACGATCCCTCTATCAACAGCTACGTATCTTCCTCTGACTTTGTAAAAGGCTTTCCTATCGCAGTAAAAGACAACTTCTGTACCCGAGGTATCGCTACAACTGCGTCGTCAAATGTGCTTCGTGATTTTGTGCCGCCATATGACGCCACGGTGGTCTCACGACTCTATGGTGCCGGATTCGGCGTATTGGGAAAAACCAACATGGACGCCTGGGCGCATGGCTCATCGACTGAAACATCTGACTTTGGAGTCACCAAAAATCCGACCGATACCACTCGCGTGTCAGGAGGCTCATCAGGCGGATCTGCTGCAGCTATGGCGGCCTATTTGGCTCCTGCAGCAATCGGTTCAGAGACAGCCGGGTCAATCAGACAACCGGCCGCCTGGTGCGGTGTCGTCGGACTCAAACCCACCTACGGACGAGTATCACGCTATGGAGTGATCGCTATGGGCTCATCCTGGGATTGTCCGGGACCTATTACAACAACCGTCAAAGACGCAGCCTATTTGCTCGATGTGCTGGCAGGACACGACCCATATGATGCAACCACGAGCGCCAGTGCAGCGGATAACTATGAGCAGCAGATTACAGCAGGCTCGCCGCTCACCATCGGCGTTGCAGAAAGCTACTTTGAAAATCTCGACGCTGCATACGCCGCCCCGATTCGGGAGGCAATAGCGCAGCTTGAGAAAATGGGACACACCGTCAAGCCGGTGAAGCTCCTGTCGCCTGATTATGCAATCTCTGTCTATACCATCTTGCAGCGAGCAGAAGTATCATCCAATCTGGGTCGCTATGATGGGGTGCGCTATGGGGCTGATCGAAGCGCTATGGGGGTAGAAGCCAAACGCCGCATCATGCTGGGTACCTACACGCTGTCTCATGGCTACTACGATGCGTATTACAAAAAAGCAGAGAAGGCCAGGCAGCTTATTATTGCCGACTTTGAACGGGCGTTTACTGAGTGTGATGTGATTGTTGCACCGACCACGCCGTGTGTGGCAACCGCCATCGGCGACATGGAGAAATATCCGTTTTTTGGGGAACTGATGGATCAGATGAATGAGCCCGCAGCAGCAGCGGGAATCCCGGCAATCAACGTACCGGTCGGCCTACACGAAGGACTGCCGGTCGGCATGCAGATGATGGGGCCGCGCCTGGCTGAGCTTCGCCTGCTCCAGGTGGCACACGCTTTTGAGATGGAAACCAACTTTTACAATGTACGCGAACATGTACGCGCCAACTATCCGCAATTATGAACGATTATCGACCACTTATCGGGCTTGAGATCCATGTGGAATTATCTACACGATCGAAAATGTTTTGTCAGTGTGATGCTGACTGGTTTGGGAAAGCGCCAAACACCAATGTGTGTCCTGTCTGCCTTGGTCTGCCCGGCGCACTCCCCGTGCCGAATCAGAAAGCTATCGAGTGGATAATTAAGATCGGACGTGCGCTCAACTGCACAATCGCCTCAGTCAGCAAGTTTGACCGCAAGCACTACTTTTATCCTGACTTACCCAAAGGCTATCAGATCAGCCAGTATGATGAGCCGTTTTGTGAACATGGCTTCATAGAGATTCGTGTGCCAGATGAGAAGGGTGCTCTGGTCTCAAAACAGTTTCGCATTCGTCGGGTACACATGGAAGAGGATACCGGAAAACTGATGCACCACGATGCTGAAAGCCGCGTGGACTTCAACCGAAGCGGCGTACCGCTTGTGGAGATCGTCACCGAAGCAGACTTTGAGCGTTCTGAAGATGTAAAGCGCTTTTTGGAAGAGCTTCATACCATTATTCGCCACCTGGAAGTGTCAGACGCCAATATGGAGCAAGGGTCGATGCGTCTGGAGCCCAATATTTCTGTGCGAAAACCGGGTGAGGATGGATTTCCTCCGTATAAAGTAGAGGTGAAAAACATCAACTCATTTTCATTTGTAAAAAAGGCAATTGACTATGAAGTGGTGCGCCAGACGGAACTACTGGAAAAAGGAGAGATTCCGCAGCAGGAAACACGCGGCTATCATGAGCCAACCGGCACCACCAAATCCCAGCGTGTCAAAGAAGAAGCGGCTGATTATCGCTACTTCCCTGAGCCTGATATTCCGCCATTTGTGTTGGTGCAGTCATTTATTGATACGATCACGGTGCCCGAGCTTCCCGAAGCGCGCGCCCGCCGGTATGAGATAGATTTTGGCATAAAGGCACAGGATGCGTTTTTGCTGACGCGTGACCGCGAAGGCGCAGAGTATTTTGAACGGGTGTGTGAGCTTGCTGCAGATCCGCTTACTCCGCAACAGATTGCCAACTACATAGCGAATAAAAAAATTACGACCGATCGACCACCTTCAGACTTTGTCAAAAAAGCCGCAGAGCTGGCTGCTCCGAAAGAAACCGACATGGGAGCACTCGCAACAGCGGTTGAAAGTATCATTGCTGCAAATGAAAAAGCGGTTGAAGACTATCGCGCAGGTAAAGAGGCATCTATCATGTTTTTGGTGGGGCAAGTCATGCGTGAGATGAAAGGAAAGGCCGACGCAGCAGCGGTCAAACAGGCACTTCTGGATGCACTTACCTCGTGACGCGTACGCACCCCATTCGCGGCGAAAATCCTGTATGATGTTGTACGTAATCGTATGAGCTTTGTACACCTTCATGTCCACACCGAATACTCGCTTCTGGATGGTATGGCTCGCATCACCGACACTGTTAAAAAAGCACACGAGATGGGGATGCCGGCAATCGCCATCACCGACCATGGAGCCCTCTACGGTGCCTTTAAATTCTTTGTTCAGGCGGAAAAAGCAGGCATAAAGCCCATTATCGGTGTCGAAGCCTACAAGGCTCGACGCACCCGCTTTGATAAAGATTTACCGGAAGATCGTGAACACACGCACTTGGTGCTGTTGGCCAAAGACCTCACTGGCTATAAAAATCTTATGCGCATGGTGACTGACTCAAATCTTGAGGGCTTTCACTACAAGCCACGCATCGATTTTGAACTTCTTGAAAAGTATCACGAAGGTCTGGTGGTTTTATCCGGATGTCTGCGTGGGGAGATTCCGACACTGCTTCTTCAAGGCCAACACACCAAAGCGGAGGAGTTGCTCAAGCGATATGTGAAGATATTCGGTGACGACTTTTACCTCGAGATTCAACGGCACCCAGATATGCCCGAACAGGATCAGGTCAACACAGAGCTCATTAAATTGTCACGTAAGCACGGTGTGCCGCTTGTGGCTACCAATGATGTGCATTATCTCACCAAAGATGATGCGTATGCACAGGAAGTCATGCTCTGTATTCAAACCCAGCATAACATGCATGAACCGCGACGCCCCTTAAGCATGATTGATGTGCCGGACTACTACCTCAAGTCACCGGAGGAGATGAAGGAGCTGTATGCTGACTTGCCTGAGGCAATTGAAAATACTCTGAAGATTGCTGAAAAATGCAATGTCCATATTCCTCATGGTGAAATGATTTTGCCGAAATACCCCATCCCCACAGACCAAACCCCCGAAGAATATCTGCGCGATTTAACCTATGCCAATAAAAAGCGTGTGAAAGGGTTTTCTGATGAAGAAATCTGCAAGCGCATCGACTATGAGCTTGATATCATCAATCAAAAAGGGTACGCGAACTATTTCCTGTTTACGGCAGACTTTGTGGTTTGGTCAAAGGAAAACGGCATTGCAGTCGGGCCTGGGCGCGGATCAGCTGCAGGGTCAATTGTGTCCTATTGTCTTCGCATCACTGATGTAAATCCGCTTGAGTATGATTTGCCGTTTGAGCGCTTCCTCAATCCGGGTCGTCCCTCACCGCCAGATATTGATATTGATTTTGCCGATCGCCGCCGCGATGAGGTGTTGCAGTATGTACGCAACAAATACGGTGAGGATAAAGTGGCACAGATTATCACCTTCGGAACCATGGAGTCGCGCATGGCGGTGCGTGACGTGGGGCGCGCGTTGGGTATGTCGTATTCACAAGTTGACCGTATTGCCAAAATGATTCCGCCACCACAGCAGGGTTTTCATATGAAGCTCAAGGAGGCGATTGAGCAAACAGATATTTTGCGCCAGGCCTATCAGAATGAGCCGGAGACCAAGCAAGTGTTGGACATTGCCCAGCGCGTGGAAAGCTTACCGCGCCATTCATCGGTACATGCTGCGGGCGTTATTATCTCAGACGAGCCGCTTACTGAGTATGTGCCGCTGCAGCGCGATACCAAAGAAGGCCGCATCACTACCCAGTACGACATGTATAGTCTGGACCTCAACGCCGTATCGGAAAACAAGGCGGTGGGTCTGTTGAAGATGGACTTTTTGGGTCTGCGCAATCTTTCGACACTGGAGGACGCGCTGAACTTTGTGAAAAAAACCAAAGGGAAGACAATCGATATTCACGAGGTGCCGCTTGATGATAAGACCACCTATGAGCTCATTGGCCGCGGTGAAACTATCGGGGTGTTTCAGCTGGAGTCCGGCGGTATGCGGCGTCTGGCCAAAGACCTCAAGCCGGACAAGATTACTGATATCACCGCCATGGTCGCGCTGTTTCGCCCGGGCCCGATGGGTCTTATCCCGGCGTTTATCGAAGGAAAAAACAATCCTGCCAAAGTGCGCTATCCGCACAAAGACCTCAAGCCGGTTCTCGGCGAAACCTACGGCATTCTGGTCTACCAGGAGCAGGTAATGAATATTGCTGTGGCTCTTGGCGGCTTTACCATGGTTGACGCGGACTTGCTTCGCATGGCGGTCGGTAAAAAGAAAAAGGCCCTCATGGAGAAAAGCAAAGCACAGTTTATAGACGGCTGTGAGAAAAATGGGTACACACGCAAACTTGCTGAGCAGATTTTCGGCTTTATTGAAAAATTTGCCGCATACGGATTCAACAAATCGCATGCCGCAGCCTACGCACTGATCGCGTACTGGACTGCGTACATGAAAGCCAATTACCCCGTTGAGTATATGGCAGCACTTCTTACCGCGGAGCTTCAGGGTGTTGCCGGTCCGATGCGCGAAGAAAAAATGGCGCAAGCTCTGGAGGAATGTAAACGCATGGAGATCACCGTTCGCTCACCGAATGTAAATAAATCTGAGCACAACTTCTCGATCGAAGAAGGGGAGATTCGCTTCGGATTGTCTGCCTTAAAAAACGTGGGAGACTCCGCGATCGAGTCTATTGTGGAGGCACGTAATGAAGGGGGAGACTATATCGGCTTTCGTGATTTTCTCACCCGCGTTGATCTGCGCCGCGTGAATAAGCGCACGGTGGAGAGTTTGATTAAGTCCGGTGCGTTTGATCAGTTCGGCACCCGCGCAACCTACATGGCGGTGTATCCACAGCTGGTCAAAGAGATCGCCGATGCAAAAGCCGAGCAGGACAAAGGGCAGTTTGGGCTCTTTTTAGATGAGGCAGCGGCCGATCAAAAACAGCCGGACAACTTTACGCAGCTTGTTGAGTTTAGTGATGATGATATTATGGCGCAGGAGAAGGAAGTTATCGGCTTTCTCATCAATCGCAATCCCTTGTTGAAATTTCACGATATTATCGCTAAAAAAGCTACCAAAAAAATAGGTGATATTGTGAAAGAGGATGTAGAAAAGACAGTCATCCTAGTCGGTGTCATCAGTAATAAAAAAATCATTAAGACCAAAAAAGACGGCAGCGAAATGGCATTTTTGAATGTATCCGACGAAACAGGTTCAGTCGAAGTGGTGGTCTTTCCTAAAGCCTATAAGTCTTATGCAAAACGTATTGAACTCAACCAGGTGATTATCCTCAAAGGCAAAGTCAATGAACGAGATGATCAACTGACCATCATCATGGACGTGATGAAACCGCTTTCCTGACGGGCTTTCTACACGCACGACGGCAAACTGCCGCATAGTAACAAACGTACTCAAAGAGTATACTACACCTGTATGGCAGAATACGGCTTTGATCGTGATTTTAATCTGCGGTCTCAAAAGCCAGGCGATTTGGTAAAACGAAGCATTGCTGCCACTACAAAACCATTACCCAGTATTGACGGATTCTATTTGGCAATACCGATTCTCTTGGGACTTGCAGTAGGCTTGGGAGTTGACCGATTATTTGGCACAACTCCATGGGGACTACTGCTATTTCTTGTTGCAGGAACGGTGAGTTCATTTTATAATGTGTTCGTACTGATTCGTTCGACACGTAACACGGCCACATGACCACACAGACAGACCAACACATGCCTGAACAGGAAACTTCCCAGCACAATAGCGCTGACGGAGCTACACAACAAGCGACTGAAGCACACGCAGAAGTCCATACCGGCCCCCACATCAGCATCAAGCCTGATATTGTTGCGCACATCGGTTCATTTCCCATCACCAATTCACTGCTTCTTTCGGTATTTGTATTTGCAGTATTTGGTGCGTTGGTTGCCGGCTATAACAGCGAGCTCAAAAAAAAGAAAAAAAGCAGTTTCTTTTACACGATTCACGGCTTCGTTCGCGGCATTCATTCTTTTTTTGAATCTGCACTTGGTGATCGCACTGATTACTTTTTCCCGCTTGTCGGAGCGTTTTTCTTTTATATCCTCCTGAACAACTGGTCAGGGCTATTGCCGGGCGTCGGAAGCATTTTGTACCACAATGCACCGCTGCTTCGTGCAAATACCGCAGATCTAAACACCACCGTTGCCTTGGCAATCATCACCATGGTCTATGTGCAGTATGTCGGCATCAAGATCGTAGGAGCCAAGTCACATATCGGAAAATTTGTAAACTTTGCGAGCCCGATCGCTTTTTTTGTCGGTATTTTGGAAATCATTTCCGAATTCTCTCGTATTCTTTCATTTGCGTTTCGTTTGTTTGGAAACATCTTTGCCGGAGAAGTGCTCTTGGCAGTGGTTGCGTTTTTGATCCCATACGGAGCATCATTCCCGTTTTTGCTGTTGGAAACGTTTGTAGGCCTTATCCAGGCGCTTGTCTTTGCCATGCTTTCTGCCGTATTGTTTCGATTGGCAGTAAGCGAGCATCATTAATAGTGCAGTAGAGTAATACGACGTATTTATATAAAAAGGAGGTGAACCAATAGACTATGACATTAGATGTAGCACGACTTATCGGAGCAGCAATCGCAATCGGACTTGGTGTCCTTGGCCCGGGTATCGGTATCGGTATCATCGGAGGAAAAGCGGTAGAAGCACTCGGTAGAAACCCAGAAGCGGAATCATCAATCCGCTCAACAATGATTCTTGCCATCGCCCTTGCAGAAGGTTTGGCAATTTTCGCGCTTGTTATTGCGCTTATTATTAAATTCGTCTAAAACGCATCGCACGATCCTGAGTAAAGCAATTGCTTTTACAAAGGAAAGAAAAGAGTGTGCGATGCGTCAAGGCGTACCTATTATTTATGGAAAATCTTGGAATAGATACAAAACTCATCATCGCTCAAGGCATTAACTTTGCCCTCTTTTTCTTTGTGTTTAAGAAATTTTTAGCAAAGCCCTTCTCCAACTATGTAAAGCAGGAGAAGAAAAAAGATGACGAGCGTGAACGACTCCTTGCCGAAACGGTAAAGCGCGAGGAGGCTCTCGATAAACAAGAGGGTGAAATGAAAGAAAAAGTGAAAAAAGAGTCTCATGTATTGTTGAATGAGGCAAAACAGCAGGCAGCGGAAGCCCGTCAGGAACTGATAGACGAAGCCACTGCCGAAGCCACACGCATTCGCGAAGGGGCTCACATGCAGGTTGCTGCCGAGCGTGAGCAACTCGAAAAAGATGCAAAAGAAAAAATTGTCCAGATGAGTTTTGTCATCGTGGAAAAAGCACTGTCGGATGTACTTACAGCCGATATGAAGAAAAAAGTTACGGAGGCCATCCTTAAAAATGCTCCGCAACAAGTAACGTTATATGAAAATTAATCCAAGACTCAAAGCGGATCTGAAAAAAATAGCCCTCGCCAAAATGCGAGAAGCTGAGGAAGTGGTGACGATCACCTCCGCTTGTGAGCTTACACAACCCATGCTCAAGCAAATTACCACCATGGTTCCGCAAATCGCGGAGGCCGACATTAAGGTGATTGTCGATGAAAGCTTGTTGGGTGGGTTTGTGATTCGTCGTGGAAGCAAAATGATCGATATGTCTCTTCGATCGCAATTACATACATTAGCAGCAAAACTATGAAACTGTTGGATCAATACGTAAAAGAGCTGGAGCGAGAACTCGGTCAAGCCAAACAAGATGTCGCTTCTCAGGAAGTCGGATCTGTGTTGGAAATTAAAGACGGCATCACTATTGCCACGGGCTTGTATCAAAGCTTTTTTGGTGAAATTGTCGTATTTGATAATGACGTCAAAGGCTTTGTTATCGATCTTTCAGAAGATGTAGTCGGTATTGTCGTGCTGGGTGATTATCTCACCATCAAGCCGGGAAGTGCCGTGCGCGGAACCGGACGCATTTTGTCTGTACCCGTTGCCGATGAGATGCTGGGTACCACCGTCAATCCGCTTGGTGAACCGCTTGACGAGACTAAGCCGGTAAAAGCAAAGAAATTCTATCCTGTTGAGCGTATTGCTCCGGGCGTGGTCTATCGTAAGCCGGTCGGGGTTCCTTTGCAGACCGGTATCAAAGCAATCGATGCATTGATTCCTGTCGGACGCGGACAGCGCGAACTTATTATCGGTGATCGTGTAACCGGAAAAACAACCGTCGCCATCGATACTATCATCAATCAGAAATCAGAAGATGTTATTTGTATTTACTGCTCAATAGGCCAGAAAAATGCCAAAGTGGCGCAGGTTGCGCAGACGCTTAAGCAGGCTGGCGCAATGGATTATTCCATTGTGGTCTCAGCTTCAGCTGCCGACTCTGTTGCGCTGCAATATATCGCGCCATATGCAGCAACTGCTATTGCCGAATACTTTATGGACCAAGGAAAAGACGTGTTGGTCGTCTACGATGATTTGACCAAGCATGCATGGGCATATCGCCAAGTATCACTGGTACTTCGTCGTCCGGCTGGCCGTGAAGCCTATCCGGGAGACGTATTTTACCTGCACTCGCGCTTATTGGAGCGTGCATGCCGTGTAGAAGAAGAATATGGCGGCGGCTCAATCACTGCACTTCCTATCATTGAAACACTCGATAATGATGTGTCGGCATATATTCCGACCAATGTTATCTCGATCACTGACGGTCAGATCTTTTTGGAGACAGACCTCTTTAACAACGGCGTCCGTCCGGCGGTAAATGTCGGTATTTCGGTATCTCGTGTCGGAGGTGCGGCTCAAACAAAAGCCATGAAACAGGTGGCAGGTCGCCTCAAGCTTGACTTGGCACAATATCGTTCACTGGCGGCATTTTCACAATTTGAGTCTGACCTGGACGAGGGAACCAAGCAGTTTCTGAATCGCGGTGCAAAGACAACGCAGATTCTGATTCAGGATAAAAACAAGCCATATAGTCTGGCTGAGCAAGTATGTGTGATTTGGGCTGCGGTGAAAGGTCATCTTGACGATGTTCCGCTTGCTGAAGTAAAGGATTTTGAGCGTTCACTCATGCATCAGCTTTCAACAAAAGGAAAGAAATTGGTTGAGCGCATCAATAAGAGCAAAAAGCTTGAAGAGGCTGATGAAAAAGAACTCGAAAAGATTGTTACAGCGTTAACCAAATAAAGCGGAACGTCAAGTCCGCGGGAACAGCTCATGAATATTCGCGAAGTAGGAAAGAAAATCAAGTCGGTCACAAACGTGAAGAAGATCACCTATGCCATGCAGATGGTGTCTGCCGTCAAGATGAAAAAAGCACAGGTGGCAGTAATGGAAGCTGCAGCATATCAGGAGTTTCTCGAACGATCTATCCGCCGTGTGGGTGCATCTATTAATCCACAGTATTCAGCCGTGTTGCAGGTAAAAAACGATCGTGCGTCAAAGCACTTGATCATTATAGTCTCCAGCAACAAAGGGCTCTGTGGTGCATTTAATCTGAATCTGTTTCGCTTTTATCAGGAGCGTACAGAAACAGGTGAGCACGATGTGGTTGTGGTCGGGAAAAAAGGCGGTATTTTGTCAGTGCAATTAGGACATACGGTTGCTGCTGACTTTTCATCACACACGCCGCTCACCAATGTCGGCGCTTTGTTTGACTATGTCCTGGAGACGTATATGAACGGCACCTACAAGACTGTGAGTGTGGTATACAACAAGTTTATATCGTCATTTTCTGTCGAGCCGACGATGGAGCTGTTGCTGCCATTTCGCATGGAGGCCGTCACCACAGACACGGAAGATTATGCGCACGGTGAATATGCAATTGAGCCAAATCCCGCAGAAATTATTGACGCACTTATCAAAAGCTATATCGAAGAAAAAATCCGCCACGCGATTATGCAAAGCGAGGCCGGTGAGCACAGTGCACGCATGATGGCGATGAAAAATGCGACTGATAACGCAACTGAAGTGGTCGGCAGTCTGACATCGCTTAAAAATAAGCTGCGTCAGCAGAAAATTACCTATGAACTGTTGGACATGATTACTGCAAAAGAATCAGTCGAACAATCAGCATAACAAGCAATCTATACTCTTTATAACTTATAATCTCAATATTCATGCCTAACACAACACCCCAAGGAACAATTGTCGCAATTCGCGGAGTGGTCGTTGACGTTCAATTTGACGACACACAAACCCCTTCTATCTATGATGCTCTGCATGTAGAGCGCAGTGTCGAAGGAAAGAAAGAAACACTTACCCTTGAGGTGGAGGCCGTAGTTGATGCGGGACTGGTCCGCACCGTTGCCATGGGAGATGTGTATGGTCTCAAGCGCGGTCAAAAAGTCACCAACACCGGAAGCCCGATCAAAGTGCCGGTGGGTGAAGAGACATTGGGACGTATCGTCAATGTGCTTGGTGAACCGATTGATGCAGCAGGTCCTATCAAATCAAAAAAACAAAGCAGTATTCATGCACCAGCACCAAAGCTGTCTGAGCAGACGACAGAAAGCACTATTTTTGAAACCGGTATCAAGGTCATTGATCTTCTGGCACCGTTTATCAAAGGAGGAAAAGTCGCTATTTTCGGCGGCGCAGGTGTCGGAAAAACAGTCTTGATTCAGGAGCTTATCAACAACGTGGCACAAGTACACAAAGGTGTGTCAGTCTTTGCCGGTGTCGGAGAACGTACCCGTGAAGGAAATGATTTGTGGCGCGAGATGACTGATTCCGGCGTCATGAAACAGACCGCCATGGTCTTTGGCCAGATGAATGAACCGCCAGGTAACCGTCTGCGCGTTGCGTTGACCGGTGTTACGATGGCCGAGTATTTCCGTGATGAAAAAGGCATGGATACCTTGCTCTTTATCGACAACATCTTCCGTTTTGCCCAGGCAGGATCAGAAGTATCAGCACTTTTGGGACGCATCCCATCGGCCGTAGGATATCAGCCGACACTTGCCAGCGAGGTATCGGGCCTTCAGGAACGTATTACTTCCACCAAAAAAGGATCAATCACTTCTATCCAGGCAGTATTTGTGCCGGCCGACGATTATACCGATCCTGCACCGGTTGCGACGTTTGCACACATTGACGCATCGTTGTCTCTTGAGCGCTCACTTGCAGAACAAGCATTGTTCCCAGCCATTGATCCGCTTGTGTCCACCTCACAGGCGCTGGATCCCTCAGTTGTGGGCCAAGAGCACTATGATATTGCCCGCCGCGTAGTGCAGACACTGCAAAGGCACAAGGATTTGCAAGATATTATCGCCATTCTCGGTATGGAAGAGTTGTCTGACGAAGACAAACTTACCGTAAATCGTGCTCGAAAGATTCAACGATTCTTGACGCAGCCGATGTTTGTAGCAGAAGCCTTTACCGGAACTCCCGGAAAATATGTGCCAATCAAAGAGACCATTCGCGGATTTAAAGAAATCCTTGACGGTAAGCACGACAGTAAACCGGAGCGATCATTTTACATGGTTGGCGGCATTGAAGAAGTAAAGTAATCAAAAATAGCTATGTTGCACCTTCGTATCATTACACCGAAAAAGGTAGTCTTAGAGCAGGATGTTGATCGTGTTACTGCTCCCGGGACAGGTGGAGAATTTACTGTTCTGCCTCGTCACAGCAAGCTGTTTTCGATGTTGAAAGAAGGCATCATTACGATTCACAACAAGGATCAAGAAGATTTTCTGGCTATCGGTTCAGGATACTTGGAGACGGACGGAAAAGAACTTACGATACTTGTTTCTCGAGCACATGGCCAAGATGAGATAGATGAGAAGATTACCGCCGAGGCAATTAAATCTGCGCAAACACTGATCGAACGGGCAAAAGATGGCGTGGAACGCGAACAGGCAACAATGCTGCTTCGCCGCTCCATAATCGATCAGAAGCTTCTCAAAAAGCGCCGCACCTATCGACGATAGTATGCGCAAAGACGCATACTTTGATTGAGGCGTCTCGTGTATAATGACACCAACACCAGAGCTCAATTGAGTTGTTGTATTGTAAAAAACAACCTATGACCCTTATTATTGTAGAATCTCCGACAAAAGCCCGCACATTTAACCGCATCTTTAAGATGCAAGCTGACCAAGCTAAAAAAGGAAAAGGGGATGAGACAAGTGAAAAAAAGCCAAAGAAAAAAGGTACAAAAAAAGCCCAAGCAGAATCTCCGTATTATGTATTTGCGACTCTCGGGCACATTCGAGACCTTCCATCAAGTGAGATGGCGGTCGATTTTGAACACGACTTTGCACCGACGTACGAGATCATCAAAGGAAAACAAAAAGTAGTCGATAAGCTGCATGAGCTGGCGAAAGAGCATGACGAAATCATATTTGCCACAGACCCTGACCGTGAGGGAGAATCAATCTCGTATCACGCTGCGTATGTACTGGGACTCATGAAAGAAGAATGGCCGCAGATCGGCTACAGCACAAATCCGGTAAAACGTATCGTCTTTCATGAGATTACCCAACATGCCTTGGAAGAAGCGCTTCAAAACCCGGGCGAAATTCGATTAGATCTGGTGAAGGCACAGCAGGCTCGACGCATCGTTGACCGCGTGGTGGGATACGAGTTGTCGCCTTTGTTATGGAAGAAGACCGGCAAAAATTGGCTCTCTGCCGGTCGTGTGCAGACCGTGGCACTACGCTTTGTCGTGGAGCGTGAGAAAGAAATTGAAGCATTTAAGACTGCACCGTATCTGGTTATCCAAGCACTCTTTGATCCGGAATTGAAGGCAAAGCTGGTGTCAAAAGATGGTCAACTCTACGAAAGCAAAGAAAAGCTAAAACTGTTTGCGGGTGACTATGAGTATACGGTCGGCTCCATCGCACCTGATCAAAAAGAGTCGCTCATGGATGACATAAAAAGCGATACCTATCACATCGATTCTGTCGATGAGTCACCCAGCAAGAGATATCCGCCACCACCGTTTACGACTTCATTACTGCAGCAAGAGGCAATTAACCGCTATGGATTTACTTCAAAAATGGTCATGCGTCTGGCGCAGGACTTGTATGAGCGAGGGTTAATCACCTATCATCGTACCGATTCGTTTAACCTTTCTACTCAGTTTGTCTTTCGTGCCAAAGATTATATTACCGCCACATTCGGTGCAGAGTTTGCATTGGAGAAACCGCGCGGATACCGCACAAAATCAGCATCAGCACAAGAAGCACATGAAGCCATCCGCCCAACTCGCGTAGACCGCACCGTTGCACAAGTCACCGACGAAGGAAAGCTTACGAAAAACCACCTCATGCTGTATGAGCTCATCTTCAACCGAGCTGTCGCCACCCAGATGAAAGAAGCTGACCTGAAGATTGTGAAAGCCCATGTGAAAGGCGAAAAAGGGTATGAGCTTGACGCCGAACACACGCAGGTATTGTTTGCCGGATTCCTGCACTTGATGAGCCCGGCATACGTGCAAAAACACCAGGACGCCGCTGTCTTTCAACCCGGAACCAAACTCACTCTGAAAGAACTTGAAGCAGAAGAAAAAGAAACACGCGCACCACCTCGCTATTCAGAGGCCACTTTGATTAAAGTGCTTGAGGAACGCGGAATCGGCCGACCGTCTACATACGCTGCCATTTTGTCATTGATTCAGGACAAAGGATATGTAGAAAAAGAAGGTCGATATCTGAAAGGAGTCGCTCTGGGGATTGCGATATCTGATTATCTTGCCTCAAGCTTTCCTGACTTATTTGATATTGATTTTACCGCAGACATGGAAGCGCAGCTTGATGCAATTGCTGATGCAGACAAAGAACTCTTGCAGGTACTTCGCGAGTTTTACCAGCCGTTTGCCAAAGAGCTCAAGGAGCAGAAAAAAGATACATCGGCTATCGAGATTCATGAAGAAAGTGCAGAGGTCTGCCCAAAATGCGGTAAGCCGATGCAGATTCGCGCATCACGGTTCGGACGGTTTTATGCCTGTACCGGCTATCCCGAGTGCAAGACCACCAAGCCCATTTTGAAAAAAGTTGCCGGCAAAAAATGTCCCAAATGCGGTGGGGAAGTAGTGACGCGCTATTCAAAAGCGAAACGAAAGTTTTATGGATGTGCCAACTATCCGAATTGTGATTATGTGGAGTTTGCATGGAATAAACTTGTCAAAGCGTAAGTATTGCATGGTACAATAAGTACTTAGATTACCAATCTAACTAAAAAAGAGAACCAGATGAAGTATATTTTCATATCAGGAGGCGTTATATCAGGTATCGGTAAGGGAGTTACCAGCGCCTCCATCGGCCTTCTTCTTCAATCTGCAGGCTACAAAGTCACCCCGCTTAAATTCGAAAACTACCTCAATATTGATGCCGGCACCATCAATCCAATCGAGCATGGCGATCCGTTTTTGTGTGAAGACGGCACGGAGGCAGATATGGACATCGGAAGCTACGAGAAGATGTTGGACCAGGATATGGGAGCAGACAATTTTGTCACCATGGGTCGCATTTATCAGACGGTGATTGATCGTGAGCGCCGATTTGAATATAACGGTGAGGATGTTGAAGCGATTCCACACATTACTGACGAAATCATCCGTCGTATCCAGCATGTCGGAAAAAAATCCAAGGCAGACATTGTTCTTATTGAGTTAGGCGGAACAGCAGGTGAGTATCAGAACGTGTTTTATTATGAGGCATCACGCATCCTTACACTGAAAAATCCGGGCGATGTGGTGCATATTCATGTCAGCTATGTGCCTACACCAAATCATCTGGGAGAGCCGAAAACCAAGCCGACCCAACTCTCTGTGCGCACCCTTAATTCGATGGGTATCCAGCCAGATTTTATTGTCGCGCGCTCTGAGTTTTATTTGGATCAGCGTCGACGTGATCGATTTGCGCTGTTTTGCAACATGAGTCCGGAGGATATTATCTCTAATCCCGATGTAAGTCATGTATACGAAATTCCTTTGATCTTGCACAAGCAGGGCATGGAAAAGCGTGTCATGGAAAAACTCGGCCTTTCCATCAAAAAACCCAAGCTTGACCGCTGGGAGAAGTTGGTTGAGCGCATCAAAAAACCAAAGAAAAAAACAGTCGAAGTGGCAATCATCGGTAAGTATTTTGGTACCGGCAACTATCAGCTGAAAGATGCCTATGCAGCTCTCTTTGACGCGATAGATCATGCTGCATGGGATCGTGAAGTAGAGGTGAAAACCCGTTGGGTTGATGCAGAAAAAGTAGAAAAAGAAGGCGCTGAAATTATCGGACGACCTGACGGTATTATTGTTCCGATCGGTTGGGGACAACGAGGATCAGAAGGAATGATTGCAGCTGCATCCTATGCACGTCGGGAAAAGATTCCCTATCTAGGACTCTGCTACGGTATGCAACTTGCCGCAGTCTCTTTTGCCCGCGATATGCTCGGATGGAACGATGCAAATACTACTGAAAACGATCCCGACAGCAAACACCCAGTCATACATATTATTGAACACCAGAAAGAACTACTCGCAAAACGGGAATACGGCGGTACCATGCGCCTCGGAGGCTGGGAGGCAAAGATGAAAAAAGGTACACAAGCGTATGATTTGTATGGCAAAAAAGATCGTACTAGTGAACGTCATCGTCACCGCTATGAATTTAATAGCGCCTATGCTAAAGACGTTGAGGAGAAGGGGCTTGTTATCAGCGCACGCTCAGTAAATGAAGATTTGGTCGAAATTATCGAGCTCCCCAAGGATATGCATCCGTTTTTTATGGGAACCCAAGGACATCCTGAATACAAGAGTCGTCCGCTAGCTCCGCACCCCATCTTTGTCGGATTTATCCAAGCTTGCGCGGACTGACCTTTTCAGGTATAATACTCAAATGGCACACTCCATTAGTTTCCAGGACAACACCTATCAAGTCGGCGACACGCTTGACTTAATGTATCGTATCGTAGAAGGCGACAAAGAGCGCGTTCAGCGTTTTACCGGCATTCTTATTAAAGTACGAGGAAAAGATGAAAATACCCGCATGATCACCGTGCGTCGTATCACCAAATCCGGTATCGGTGTGGAGCGAATCATTCCATTGAACTCACCCTTTATCTCCAGCATGAAACTGGTTAAAAAAGGTGCTGCACGTCGCTCGAAGCTCTACTTTATTCGTGAGCTCTCAGACAAGAACTTGCGTCGCAAGATCTATAATCCAAAACGCGTCAATAAGGCCAACTAACCTTCATAGGGCCGCAATCTTTTTTTGTCATCAATCGTGACTGATCTGTCACCCATGTTGCTTCTATGGTCTTGTAAGCTATCTTCATATGACTCACCGTAGTAGACAGTTTGGTATGCAAGGTGAGGATGCAGCCACTCGATATCTGCAACTGCACGGATATACTATCGTCGCAAGAAATGTTCATGCGCGAATCGGTGAGATTGATATCATCGCCAAAAAGCAAGGTGTGTGGCATTTTGTGGAGGTCAAAACGAGACGATCCGCACGCCACGGAATGCCGTATGAAGCTGTGCAACCATGGAAGTTGGAGCATCTGAAAAAAGCTGCGTATGCGTACTTACTTCGAGAAGGTATACAACTAACGAGTCAGATGAGTATGGACGTGATTTCAATTCTTATGACAGAAAACGCCATTCCTCAAATCAAACATTATGAAAACATTGCTGTAGCTGCCTACTGATTCGCAGTTACATAGTGAGCATCAGTACCACGCAGCAGTATTGCAGTAGTTTGTTTTGTTTGCAGATGATAGGTTATCAACGAGGTTGAAGTTTCTTTTGTAGACTCGATATAGAGCTTATCACCCTTCGCATTCCATCCGATAACACGTAGCAACTCATCGTTTACTCCACTATACGCTGGCTCAAATCGCTGTGACTTTAGATTATACACACCTACAGAAGGGGCAGTTTTTGTTGGATCAGTCGATTGATAGGAGAACCCCAATAGAGTTGTCGATGATAGTTGCATTGAGGTAACGCGTATGGCCTTGTCGGGAAAATATCGAGTCAAAAGACTCGTTCGTGTCGGATCGGTAAAATGCCCAATATAATAGAGGTTTTCATAGCGACCAGCTGCGAGTACTGCTGATGATGAGGGGAGCCACCGGGCAAGCTGACTATTTAGTTGTAAATCAGCATCCGCATCAGCTTCTGAAAACGGATTAATCACCGCAAGCGTAGTTGCGTCATAGATTGTTTTGTACGTCAACAGCCATTGCCCATCCGGCGACCATTGTGGCGCACTGTATCCGATGCAGCTGCCTGCTTGGGTGTCACGGCACGTGTCTGAAAGGCGAAGCAGTATGTCTGATTGTGTTTCGCGATCATACAGCGACAAATCACCGTCGCCGTGCACATCAGCGATATAGCGCCCTGAAGGACTGACAGCACTGTTATCGCGAAAGGTGGTTTTTGTACCAGTGCCCAATCTATAACTGACTAGTGGACTCATACTTTTATCAACAAGAGAATAGAGGCTCATTTGCTGCGTGTCGCCGATTACCTCCGAGATAAGAACGCTGTCTTGATTCTCAGCAAGAGGAATGACATGTATCGGATTTGCACTTTCATACATGCGTTGCGGCACAAACTGCGACGGATTCATGACTACAACACCTGCTGAGTCGTATGAAACAACCGTTCCGATAAGCGATGTGCGAGTGAATGTTGGCAGAATTGACGGCGTCGGCGTGGCCTTGGGGCTAAACGCCCGATAGACATCACGCCGTAGTGTGGGCAGCCATTGCTTTGTCAGAGGTTGCCAATTGCGTGTGATGATGATTGCCGATAGAGTCAGTGCAACAAGAACAAGCGATATGCTGACGCTGGGGTTGGCCACCGGGCGTGAGGGATCAGGCTTTGCTCGTGGCACCGATACATCGCTGTTGGAAGATTCCATATGCTACTTAGTATGACAAACCGAAGGTGTAGTCGCAACTGCGCCCTGACTAAAGAAAGACGCTTGCAAGTCCTAAAAAGACAAAAAAGCCGATAACATCTGTTGCTGTCGTGATAAAAATGGTGGCAGATGACGCCGGGTCCTTACCGAGTGATTTCATGATCATCGGGACCAGCGCACCGAAAAATCCTGCCGTGATAAGATTGACGATCATGGCTGTACCGATGACAAGGCCAAGCATCGGACTGTGGTTAAATATGGTGGCAATAGCAGCAACAATAAGGCCGTTGATAATACCGTTTGTAGCGCCCGCGATCATTTCGTTTACGATCAATTTCCCTCCTGTCTCCAGCTTCACTTCCTTTAATACAAGTCCGCGCACGGTCACGGCCAGTGTCTGCGTGGCAGCATTTCCCCCCATTCCGGCGACAATCGGCATGTAGGCAGCCAACAAGGTCACGCGCGCAATGGTGCTCTCAAAAAGTCCGACAACAGATGCCGCTAAAAAGGCGGTAGCAAGGTTGATGATGAGCCACTTGTATCGGTATTTTACTTTTACAAATGCCGTGTCGAGCGAGCTCTCTTCATTGTCTACGCCGGCAAATCCATACAGATCACGAGTTGCATTTTTATCGATAAGACGAATTATGTCATTTGAATGAATTATTCCCAAGACGCTTTCATCCTGATCGAGCACAACCACTTTATTGTGGGGGTGTTTGACAAATGAGTTAATCACTTTAGAAACTTCGCTGTCATAGCGAATAGCGGGCACACGACGAATGTATTTGTCTTCAATGTCATTGGTGCGATGAAGTGCAAGAATGGAGCCAGGCAACTCACCCAATAGCTTGCCGTCTTCGACAACAAGTATTGCAGGAAACGTGCCGGTCTCCAGTTCAAAGGCACTGAGCTCATCGAGAATCGCACTCATTTTTACGTTTTTCTGCACGATAATATAGTTCAGGTTCATAAGTCCTGCTGCCGCGCGTGGGTTGAATTTGAGCAAGAATTCAACTTTTTCTTTTATGTTGTCATTGAGTTGTTGGGTGATGGTTTCTGAGCGTTTGTCCGGGAGGCGCCTCAGAATTTGCGTGGTTTTATCCGGAGCCAGTGGATTGATCATTGTCAGGACCTCCTCATCAGTCATTTCCTTCAAAATTTCACGCTGAATGCGGGAGGGGAGCTTGGTGAGGATATACCCTTGACGGGTAGACTCAAGACCTTTAAACAGAAAGATGCGGGTCTTGGGTGCGCTGACAATTTGCTTGATTATTGTGCGATCGCTTACTGCAGCATCAGCTGAACCATTGGCCATATGGTATATATAGTACAATCTTGAGGCAGACAAAATCAACGTCAAACAATTAGTACTAGCTATACTATCATCTCAAGCTCCTCTATGATGCTTGGGTCACGAAGTGGATGGTTGGGCAACATGCCCGATGCATACCGGCGACTTGCCTGCGCGCGTAACAGCAGTTTTTGCGTATGAGTAATGGGTGCCTGTTGGATATTGTGATCAAGTTCCAGCAGCACTTCATTCAAATGCGACGTGCTGTCTTCAATTACGTGAGTTTGTGCGCAGATCGTGTCCATACGGGCTATCTCACTGCTTTCAATCGGCTCATTGCTGCTCCAGACGCGTTGGGTAAGCCATTCCTGCTCGCCTGTATCCAACATATCAAGCCGTTGCAGGACTCTGATAGTAACTGCCGTCATTTTACCCTCGTAAAAGTCAGAATAGAGCTTGCCGCCCCGACTAACTTCCTGCGGTTGTGTATTGCGCACATCATTGCGTATTTGACACGCAGTGGTGTTGAATGGCGACGCTTCAAGTAAAAACTGTGCCAGCGTACTATCGCCAGCCGCTGCAGCCGCACGACTCCACCATTGTTCTATAAATCCCAACCTACGCGCAGTTTGTGCAAAATAGTCATCCAACCCCATGTGTGTGCCGGCAGCGGCACGGTCGCGCTGAGCTTGTTTGAATCCGGCAATCGTATCGACCCATGCGCCCTGCATATCAAGCGGAAACAGTGCGGGATCCAGATCGATTGCTCCGGTTGTTGCGGTATCAAAGGTCTTGCGACAGGCATCTTCGCCGTATCGACCAAGTGCTGTTTCGACTCCACACCGCACCGTGCGCCCGTCAACGATATCGTCGTGCATATATAAGAGTGCAGTCATCGTACCCACCCCAACTGCATACGGTACAGCGCGCTCGTCGTGCTCGGTCAGAAGAGCCGGGATTGCACCTGGCCATGGACACACCGTTTCTGCCGTGTGCACCACTGATTCACCGAGCCGCTCTTGCATATGATGTTTTTGAGCAGTAGCCCAAAGAGGGGTAAACCCAGATGTAAAAACCAAGGAGTCAAAACGTTCGTCTTGCGACTGATACCATTCGTTTTCTTCCTGTCGTGTGTATTCTTTTGTCATAGTACAACAAGATCTATTGAGCAATTTCTTGCATAGTATATACTATGTACGATTTACTATTGCAGTTTATTTACCAATACATATGATGAACCAGTATGAGAACCTTCAAAAAGTCAGTGCGCCTGCAGAGCGAAGACCCAACCCCGAGCGCGTAGCTCACCTTGCAGATCAATTGCGCACGCTTCCTGATGAGGCATTCACCCGCTTGCAGATCATACAAGGTGAAGTCGGTTGTCTGCACGGATGCGCATTTTGCTCGGCACAAGCATCAACTCACCGTACCCGCATCGCACCTGATGCAATGACCGATCTGATACTGGCCACAAGACAAGTTGCATTGGAGATTGCCCAACGCGATCCTGATGCCGCAAGACCTCAACATGGACTGGTGGGAGGGAACCGCGAAAAAAATCCCGGCGTCATCTATCCCTACACCGATAGTGATCCGCTTTCAGATCCGAATCTGGAAGGAATTATCGGCGGCGTCAGTAGAGAGCTGGGATGCCGGTTCAAAATCTCCTCAGTCGGCTATGATCGGACAGATGGCTCCCTTCAGCAGATGCACGAACGCATCGCTCAAGAACATGCCGGCGCGTTTGAGGGTCTTCGGCTATCGATGTCGCAGTATCCCATAGGCGCACGCGATCCTGAATCGTTTACGGAAGACTTTGCCAACGCACTTCGCACCTATCGCCCGGTGATGGATCATTTGCGACAATCTGAGAAAGAAGCGGTGGTAGAACTTCGCTTTGCACCGCATTTTCAAGCAGGTGACGAACCGCTCGGCGACACGCGCATAAACGGTCACCATGTACTTCATAGCGGACCGTACACACTGGTGAGCCATGCGGCGGGTGAGGAGCTGGCTTCATCTCATGTGCAAGGAGTCGACGGACGGTCGCCGGTGTTTTCAGAACCGGCAACGAGCTATACCTTGATCACCGCATCAGACGCCAAACTGGATGAGCAATGGCAAGAACTTGCACAGCAGGCGATAGAAGCCGGCGGTAATCTACCCTCATCACCGGATGCCCGCGTTCATACGAAAGATGTGGATGTGTATCTCACCGAAAATGTTGCGGGCCCCTACTACTCCATCGATCCTGCTTTCTCAGAAGACGGACACTTTGAAGCGTTGCAGCTCTACCCGCAGACCGAACAACGTCCGATAGCGGGGTATATCGACAGTACCCGGTATGTTCTCAACACACTCCTTGACTACAAAAAAGCACATGGAGTCGGACGAAGAGAACCTATGCCCGGTGCAACCTGGGATGACGTGGAAGAAGTGCTGCGCCTGCTTGAGGAGCAAATGGATGATCTGACTCTTTATAATGCTCCCGCGGCTACTCATATGAAAACCAACATTATGCCTATCGTGCAAATGTATGTTGATGCACTGTCTCAAGCGGATTATGATCCCGCACTGGTGTTTGATAACAGGTTTACCATAGACACGGGTACTATTGTGAATCAAGGCCGTGCAAAGCACTTGTTTGGGGGACTGGCAACAGCAACCAATCTGCCGCTCACGCCACAAGAACAGCGTAGCCACGGATCCGGTGTCAGTTTGGGAGCGATGCGGGGAGACCGTTGGAAATGGTCACCGAATCCTGCAACCGCAGTACCTGGTGAAGAAGCATGGGTGACAATCGGTGGTGCAAAAAGTCCGCCGATTACCTACGCAACAGAGCTGCGGGTTGATGAAGTCAGCTACGAGACGCTTGAGAGCCTGCGAAGCTTCATAATCACCGGCCTCTAATTTGTTTTTCTTAACTGATCTGGCCGCTTAAGTAGTTTTCATTTGAGGCTTACCTGCATCAGCGAGTTTTTTATTTAGCGCATCTCGTCTTTCTTTTGATTTTTTTGGCTGAACAAAATAAAAGTCAAATAACTCCTCCAAAACATCGAGATTCCATTCAGCCTCTCCAGGCTCAACACTAATCACCTCTCCAGAACTCGTTGACTTATTCGGGTGTGCTGCGAAGTTTCCTATATTTCTGATTGCGTCAAGATCACCTGCAATGTGTGAGGGTAAAACACTTGAATCCAAAATGCTTTGAATCTCCTTTGCCAAATCGCCCTTTTTTACCCCCGCTACATTTCGCAGAAGGTTTTGTAAGCATCGCCTACTCAAGGCCGCACTAGCTTTTGGACTATCCGATAGAACAAGACATGCTTCCTTATAGTCGTCTGCATATTCATCGGGAATACATGAATCTAACGGCGATCTTGAGATTCCTTTTGGATAAACCAAAGTGTAAGAGAGATACTCGCCATTATTTGAACATGACATTTGAACAATTGTTCTGCTACATGAAGGACACTCACAGTGACGAATGTTCCAGTACTTTCGATTATCGGGATCGTTATAATTTGAAAAATCTCGAGAATACCAGTCTGGAAAGAATGCTGTATTACAATGCGGACATTTCATATTTTGGTGACCC
>CAZOFT010000006.1:0-91891 GCA_964579395.1 uncultured Gammaproteobacteria bacterium
AATGCATCTATCATCTTTCAACTATTGACTGTGGTTGTGCCGCAGTTTGAAGAGCTCTCAAAAGAAGGTGAGTATGGTCGATTTAAGATAAATCAGTACACGCGCATGTTGACGTTGCCGCTTACCGTATTGCAATCGGTTGGTATTTATTTCTTGCTCAAGCAAAACAATGTTGTTGGCGCATTGGCTCCTTTGGAGTTTTTTGCTCTCATCTCAACGCTTGTCGCAGGCACGTTTATCCTGGTGTGGTTTGGTGAGTTGATCTCAGAGTTCGGTCTTGGAAATGGTGTGAATCTCATCATTATGGTGGGTATTTTGAGTAGGCTTCCGATTGTTATTCAGCGACTGTTTGGTACCGTTACCGCAGACCAGACATTTAATATCATCATCTTCCTTGTGTTGACTGTCCTCGTGGTGGCAAGCGTGGTGTATGTGAATGAAGCGGTGCGAAGAGTGCCGGTGTATTATGCCAGGCGAGTGAAGGGGAATCGTATGTATCAAGCCGCCACAAACTATCTCCCGCTTAAATTGAATCAGGCGGGCGTGCTTCCGATCATCTTTGCTGTTTCATTTGTATTATTTCCGCAGTTAATCGGAAACTTCTTGTCTACTTCTTCAAATGTCATGGTTGCAAAATATGCGGCCAATATGGCATCGTTTTTCAACCCGCAAGGCTTTATTTATAACGCACTCTATTTCCTGCTTGTCGTAGGTTTCACCTTCTTCTACACGATTGTTGTCTTTAGTCCACAAAAGATCGCAGAAGAGATTCAGAAAAACGGTGGATTTATACCCGGCATTCGCCCTGGTAAAGGTACTGAAGAATACCTCACAAAGACTATGTATCGTCTGACCAGCATGGGTGCGCTCTTTTTAGGACTTGTGGCTATCTTGCCGGCAATTATGTCAAAAGTGACTGGAGTTGAAAACTTGGTAGTTGGCGGAACCGGTGTGTTGATTGTGGTGACGGGAACGCTTGAGCTCTTTAAGACTCTTGATGCGCAGCTTCTGATGAAAAGTTACGATAAATACAGAAGGTTTTAATTTGAGCAGGCATCAGGTATAATATACATCTGGCAGTCAGCTACTGATGTGCCACCAATTGAAATACTATTAATTATCACCCCATAACGCATGGCAAAAAAAGGATCACGAGTACTTCTTGGATTAGTTTGCGAAGTTTGCAACAGCCAGAATTACGTCACGGAAAAAAACAAAATCAATACGACCGAAGCGTTGAAATTCAACAAGTATTGTAAAAGGTGCAAAAAAGCCACTTCTCATAAAGAGAAGAAAAAATTGGGATAATATCCCGAGGTATTTATGAAACTCGTCCTGACTGGGATTCAAGGAGCCGGAAAATCAACACAAGGCAACCTGCTGGTAAAGCAGTTGGGCATTCCTTACCTCTCCACCGGTCACATCTTTCGCCAGATTGCACGCGAAAAAACTACCCTCGGTCGCTACATGAAAGAAGTCATCAACTCAGGTGCTTTAGTGCCTGATGACCGGGTGATTGAGATCGTAAACTCCTATCTCTCGCGTCCCGAATATAAAAAGGGATATATTCTTGATGGATTTCCCCGCACCCTCGCACAGGCAAAAAAATTCAGCAACAATGTTGACTGGGTAGTACATGTGGAGATTCCTGACAAAGAAGCACTATGGCGCTTGGCATATCGTGATGATTCTGATCGTGACGACAATACCATTCAAGCATTGCGCAAGCGCATCGAAGCATTTCATAATCATACTGAGCCGGTGCTTGAGTACTATCGTAAAAAAGATCGCTTGATTGAAGTGGATGGCACGCAAAGCATAGAAGAAGTAAATGAAGAAATCTTAAAAAGTCTTGGAAAAGAATTTGTACAAAACAAAGTGCGTGACTGGAGCCAGCGTAAGAAAACCATTCTCGCCATAGTAGGATTGCCTGGCGCCGGTAAAACCGATGCAGCCGCTTACTACAAGCAGAAGGGGCTTGAAGTTGTGCGTTTCGGAAAGATTGTGGTCGATATGGCGCAGAAGGAATTTGGTAACAGTGTTGAAAACTCAGAGAAAATTGTGCGGGAACGCCTTCGTGAAGAACACGGACCTGCTGCTCTTGCTGTCATGAATGAAAAGAAGCTTCAGGATGCGCTAAAAAAGCACATGGTTGTTATTGTTGATGGTATGCGTTCGTGGGATGAATATTTGTATTTGAAAAAACACATGAAAGATGTGCGCATCGTGATTGTGGCGATTCAGGTGGATAAAGAGCTCCGCTATGATCGTATGAAGGAGCGAAAGACCCGCACCAACAATACTGGTGAAGAACGCGACATTAATGAGCTCATCAATCTTAATATGGGTCCGACGATCGCCTTTGCCGATTATCTCATCAAAAATAACTTCTCCATGGAGGAATTCCATGACAAGCTTGAAGAAGTGTATCGTGAAGTATACTTCTCATAATCGGTTGCGCTAAGCAGCATGTTTGTCTTGCAGTCATGACAAATAAATCTTTCATACTACACCTATGGCGATAAAGCTCAAATCAGAACAGGAAATTACACATATGCGAGAGGCGGGGCGTATGGTTCGTGCCGCTATGAAAGAGATTGAAGCAATGCTTGCGCCAGGGATTACCACGCAAGACATAGAAGATACGGCGCAAAAGGTCATTACCGATATGGGTGGCAAAGGATCATTTAATACCGTACCGGGCTACAGTTGGTTTACCTGCACACCGATAAATAATCAGATTACCCATACGCCCCCATCAAATCGTCAGAAACTGGCTGATGGAGATGTTATTACTGTGGATATTGGTGCACAAGTTGAAGGAATGCATGTAGACCATGCAAATACCTGGCGAATCGGGGTTCGCGATGATGAAATCACCAGATTCCTTGAAATTGGCCGAAAAACCCTTCAAAACGGGCTTTCTCAGGCAAAAGTAGGGAATCATATCGGCGATATTTCACTTGCCATGCAAAAGGGGATTGAAGAGGCGGGATATAATGTGATTTATCAGCTCGTTGGCCATGGCGTAGGATATAGTGTGCATGAAGACCCCATTGTGCCAAATTATCTTGACCGTGAGATACGAAAAACACCGCGCATTGAGTCTGGATTGACGATTGCAGTGGAGATATTGTACTCAATGGGAACCAGTAAAATGAAACACGAAACGGGGAGCGATTGGTCAATTGTGACCTCAGATGGCAGTATTGCAGCTCAGTTTGAACACACTATTGCATGTATGGATGGCAAAACGGAGATATTGACGTAAGTATGCCTACAAATTGGTAAAAAAACCTGTTATACTCCTCACATACAGGTTGCTGAAAGGCAATATCTGTGATACAATGTAACTTTTATGAAGGATAGCGACGTTATTGTGATTGAAGGAGAGGTTATTGAGAACCTTCCCAATACGTTGTTTCGTGTCAAAATTGACAATTCTGAGAAGCAATTGCTCTGTTATTTGTCAGGAAAGATGCGAAAGAATTACATAAAAATATTACCCGGAGATCGGGTGCGTGTTGAAGTTACACCATATGATGTTGACCGTGGTCGCATCGTATACCGAATGAAATCATGAAAGTACGCTCATCAATCAAAAAAATGTGTGCAAAATGCCAACTCGTCAAGCGACGAGGGCGCTTATATATTATTTGTTCAACACCGAAACACAAGCAGCGACAAGGCTGATGTGAACTATCATTATGGCACGACTTCTTGGACTGGTATTGCCCGATTCAGCACGAATTGAGTATGCATTGACCCTTATTTACGGCATCGGTTGGCATCAGTCCGGCCTTGTGTTGAAAGCTGCTAAAGTTGATCCTTCCACACGAGTTCGTGAGTTGAGCGAAGAAGATGTAAAAAAGATCGCAACTGAGATCGAAAAAAGCGTAATTGTCGAAGGAGACTTGCGTGAAGACACTGCTGAAAACATCAAGCGAATTAAAGAAATTACTTCCTATCGTGGTATTCGCCACATGCGCGGTCTGCCGGCACGAGGTCAACGAACCCGTTCCAATGCCCGTACCCGTCGCGGAAAGCGTCGTACCGTTGGCGCACTCACAAAGGAAGCATGGGCAAAGCTTGAACAGCAAACCCAGAAGAGAAAGTAACACTATCACTAGTATTTTCCTATGAAAAAACGTAAAGAACTCAAAAGCGTAGAAAAAGGACGCGTGTATATTACCGCTACTTTTAACAACACCCTTATCACTATTACTGATGAGCAGGGAGCAGTGGTGCTTTCAAGCTCGTGTGGTGCGCACGGATTCTCCGGAACTCGTAAGTCAACACCGTATGCAGCAACCATCACCGTTGACGCAGCGGTTAAAAAAGCTCAGAATGACCATCAATTGCGCGATGTGATCGTATACGTAAAAGGAATCGGTCCCGGTCGCGAGGCTTCACTTCGTGTACTGCGTGGATCATCATTGGATATTGATAAAGTAGTAGATGTTACCCCGGTCCCACACAATGGTGTGCGCCCGCCAAAGATTCGCCGTATTTAATTGTTTATAAGGATTATTTTCTATGAGATACACTGGAGCTAAAAATCGTATTGCACGCCGCGAGGGTGTTGATTTGGAGTTGAAAACTGCCGGATCAAAAGCCCATGCGTCACTGCTTCGCAAAATGACTATCCCACCCGGACAGCATGGAGCAAAGCGCCGCCGCAAACAGTCAGAGCGCGGAAAGCAGCTGCGAGAAAAGCAGAAACTGCGATTTATGTTCGGTATCTCTGAGCACAAGCTCAAGAAATACTTTCAGGAAGCTATCCGCCGCGCCGGAAACACCGGAACGAACTTGGGTGAGATTCTTGAGAGTCGCCTAGACAATGTAGTATTTCGTGCCGGACTTGCGCCTACTCGTGCATCCGCCCGTCAACTCGTTAATCACGGTCATTTCAAAGTAAACAATGCGGTTTTGTCCATTCCGTCCTATCAGGTACGCTTGAATGATGTGGTGAGCTTTGCTGATGACGCATCAGTCAAAATCCCATACGTGGAAGCAACGCTGAAAAACACGACCAAAATCGTTCCGGAATGGATCGCAAAAAAGGGAAATACCTGCTCAGTTGCAGCAATGCCCAACAGCGAAGACATCGAAAAACAAGTAGATATTCGTTCAGTTATTGAGTATTACTCACGCTAATACGTTACTTATTATTTACCCGATCTAAGGGAATCACGTATATATATGATCAATCCAATCTTTCACACAAAAAAAGCTGAAGATGCTTCAGCCACTTACGGCAAGTTTGTTATCGAGCCGTTGCCTTTGAGCTTTGGAAACAGCATGGGAAATGCGCTTCGCCGCACCCTTCTGTCATCACTGCCAGGAGCAGCAATTACGCAAATTCGTTTTAAAAACGCAGAGCACATGTTCTCAGTTATTGAGGGCGTCAAAGAGTCTGCACTTGAAATCATCCTGAACATGAAGCAGCTTCGATTCGAAACTGCCGGCGAGGGACCATTTCATATCTCACTTTCTGCAACCAAAGAAGGAAAAGTGTTTGCAAAAAGCGTTGACGGAAATGCAAAAGTTGTAAATGAAGATCTCTACATTGCAGAAATCACCAGCCCGAAAGGAAAACTGGACATTGAAGCAGTTGTTGAGCGTGGTGTGGGATCCATCATGGAAGAAGAGGTTGAAAAAGAATCATCAGACTTTATTGCTGTTGATGCATTTTTCTCACCGGTTAAGAAGGTAAACTTTAAGATTGAAGCAGCACGAGTCGGCCGCAAGACCAACTTTGATCGCTTGATGCTTGAAGTATGGACCGATGGCACCATCGAGCCGGAACAGGCTGTTAAAGATGCATCCGAGATCTTGGCTGCACACTTTTCATATCTCTTCTCCGGAAAAGATTCTGCTGCTGAAAAAGAGCAAGAATCAGCAAAACCGGAAAAAGTGATTGATCAGCACCTCAATGACATCATTATCGATGAGTTGAACTTGCCGTCACGCGTCATCAATGCGCTTCTTCGTGAAGGTGTTGAAACCGTAGCTGACTTGGTTCGCATCGGTAAAGACAAGTTGATCGGCGTCAAGGGTCTTGGTAAAAAATCATTTACCCTCATTGAAGAAGAGCTTCGCAAGATGGACATTGTCATCGACATGGATGAAGGTGATGATGAAGAAGAAGACGAAGATCAAGAGTAATCTATTTTTATTACGACTATGAGACATCAGTATTCAGGAAAAAAATTCGGCCAGGGACAAGATGCGAATGAAGCATTGACCCGAAAGTTGCTTATTAACTTTGTTCGTCATGGACATATCACCACGACGATCACCAAAGGAAAGCATCTGAAGGCACATGTAGACCGCATGATTGCACAGTCGAAAAGAGGCACTCAATCAGCACACAACATTCTCTTAAAAACACTGGGAGATGCAAAGTTGGTCGATATGCTCGAGCGTTCAGCAGCCAAAGCATTTGCGAAGCGCGAAAGTGGGTTTACCACCCATGAGCGATTGGGACGCCGCATGAGCGACGGTACCATGATGGTGCGCCTTTCTTGGACTGAAGCAGTTGTATGGGAGGAAAAGGCGAAAAAGCCAGCCAAAAAAGCTGCACCAGCAGCGAAAGAGCCAGCGGCTAAAAAAGCTCCTGCCAAAAAGACTGTAGTCAAAAAAGAAGAGAAATAATATCAACAATTATTGAATAAGCCATGTTAAAACGAACACGAAGCACCGCATCAACAAAAGCCGCAGACGTCACCGTCGGATGGCACGTTGTTGACGCAGCAAACCAACCTCTGGGACGTGTTGCGACTTCAATCGCGACATTGTTGCAGGGAAAACACAAACCATCATATGTTTCCTATCTTGATATGGGAGATCATGTGGTAGTCATTAACGCAGATAAAATCCAACTGACGGGTCGCAAATGGGACCAGAAAACCTATACTCGGTATTCCGGATATCCCGGTGGACTGAAAGAGCGTACCGCAGCTCAGGTATTTGAAAAAAACCCAACCCTTTTGATGCAACAGGCAGTCAGCCGAATGCTTCCGAAAAACAAGCAGCGTGACGTGCGCATGACTCGTCTTCACGTGTATGCCGGAACGGTACATCCATTCGCAAAAGAGGTTGCAGCGTCAGCATAATCCAACAATTTATAGTACAATACAACATACAAGAATATGGCAAAAGATAAACAACTCCAATATTACGAAGCAGTCGGTCGCCGCCGTGAGGCAGTGGCTCGTGTACGTCTGTATCTTACCGGAAAAGACGGTACCGTCACTATTGCCGGACACAAGCACAAAAAGGGTGCAATTGTCGTAAACGATAAACCGGTTGAGCAGGTATTTGCAGCCGCTTCAGAAAAAGCACGTCTTCAAAAGCCGTTGACTTTGACTGATTCACAAGAGCGTTTTGTCGTAAGTATCCGCACCATCGGTGGCGGACATGCCGGACAGCTTGATGCTGCAATCTTGGGTATCGCCCGCGCTGTCGAAAAATCTGATAAAGAAAGCTATCGTCCTCTATTGAAAAAAGAAGGACTTCTTACTCGTGATGCCCGCATCCGTGAGCGCCGAAAGCCCGGAACCGGTGGAAAAGCACGCCGCGCGAAGCAGTCACCAAAGCGTTAATCTCCTTGCTTTTTATTTCGCAGCGCGTAGCGTATTTGCGTAGTATTGGCTATAATAGACGAATGATTGACCTGTCAGTCATTATCGTTTCATATAACACTGCAGATCTGACTCTTCAGGCTGTTAGTTCATGTGCCCTCGCTCTTGAAGCATCGCTTCTTCGTTGGGAAATTATTGTGGTCGATAACGCATCGACAGATATGAGTGTCGCAAAGCTCACACAATATGCAAAAAGTGAAAGCTTCCCCATCACAATACTGGAAAACAATGTGAATGCCGGATTTGGAGCCGCAAACAATATCGGTGCAGCCCGTGCTCAAGGGGAATTCTTGCTTCTTTTAAATTCAGACACCATTGTCGATAATGTGCACTTTGACAAACTCATCCAGATGGCGCGAGAGACAGTGGACCTAGGTGTGCTTACGGTAAAACTGCTTCTCAAAGACGGCACAATCGACCCCGCCTGTCATCGCGGCTTTCCCACCTTGTGGCGTTCATTTTGCTACATGAGCGGACTCGAGAAAGCAGCTGAATCATTTCCGTTTCTAAAACCGTATCTGGGCGGCTACCACCTCACACACCTTCCTCTTGATCAAGCGCACGAAATCGATACGCCCAGCGGCGCATTTTATCTGGTAAGAAAGGTTGAATATGATGCAGTGGGAGGCTTTGATGAGCAGTTTTTTATGTATGGTGAGGATATTGATCTGTCCTACCGCATCAAAGAGATGAGGAAGCATAACTGGTATCGTCCGGAGCAAAGCATTACCCATCTGAAAGGACAAAGCGGCATGCAGCGAGAAGATATGAGTCCTGTGACGCGGGAGCACTTTTATACTGCCATGAAGATTTTTTATCAAAAGCATTATGAGGATTCGTATCCGTCATTTGTAAATGACCTTGTGTATCGTGCGATTGACTATAAGATGAAGACTCCACCACAAACATCATGAGTACCCGTCCCCGTATCGGCATTGATGCGCGTCTGTTTTCACAAACCGGCGTCGGGGTATATATCCGTAACCTTTTTGCTCAACTTGAGCCGTATGCTGATCAGTATGATTTTGTCTGTTTTGTACGCTCTGAAGACCGCTATGAGATGCAAGATCGGTATTCCTACCTGAGCACACGAGTGGCAAATGAGCGCTGGCACAGCATCAGCGAGCAAACCACATTCTTACTTCGAGTGCTTCGGGAAAATCTTGACCTGATGCATTTTACCTATTTCAGCTACCCGATTCTGTATCATCGTCCGTTTATCTGCACCATTCATGATCTGACTCCGCTGCTTCACAAAACCGGGCGCGCCACATCGCTTCCCAAGCCGTTATATGAGCTTAAACACAAAGCGCTTCGACTGGTGCTTCAGAGCGCGCTCAACAATGCGCAGGCAATAATTACTCCGTCAAAAGCGGTTAAGTCAACGATTTTGAACACATTTTCGGTGCCGGAGAATCGCATACATCCGATATACGAAGGCGTCAATGAGCGTCTGCTTGCGGCAGAGCCGCAGCCGTTGCCAGCAGAAATTCACAAGCCATACGTGTTGTATGTGGGCAACTACTATCCGCATAAAAATGTGCGGCGACTGATTGAGGCGATGGAGCAGGTCGATGATGGATGCCGACTCGTGTTGGTGGGGCCTGAGGACATTTTTGCAAAGCGATTGAAGGAGGAGTTTGCTGTCTCCCATGAGACACTCAGTGAACGCGTACTGTTTTTGCATGAGGTACCAGATGGGATGCTGGCTGAGCTGTATCGTGAAGCCTCGGCGCTCGTGCACCCGGCCATAGACGAAGGATTCGGGTTGACGCTTGTTGAAGCACAGGCATTTGGCACGCCTATTCTGGCATCAGATATACCGGTGTTTCATGAGTTGTTTACAGACGCGTTTACCCCTTTTGACCCATTACAGCCATCATCAATTGCCCGAGCAATCACTGATCACCTCAAAAGGCCTCACACACCTCATAAAAAGACTTCTTCCTATTCGTTTAAAACAATGGTGAAAGAAACCGTGGCACTGTATCGCAGCTGCCTGAAGTAGGTGGGCAATTCATGTATACTAATCGTATGAAAGATGTGCAAGGACGATCGCTTACTGCCGGACAAGTCATGGGGAAGGTGTGGGGACGACTCAAGGCGGTAGTGCAGGAGACTGATATCGCTCTTCTGCATGTTTTTTCCCATGTGCCCTCGCACACAGTTCGCCGTGCGGCACATCGTACCGCCGGAATCAAGATGGGTAAGGGGACCACTATACACATGGGGGCCACATTCTATGATCCCAAACACATAACAATAGGAGAAGATACCATAATTGGGGAAAAAGTGACTCTGGACGGGCGCGATGTTCTTAAAATCGGCAATCATGTGGCATTGGCTTCTGAGGTCATGATTTATAACTCACAGCATGATATTCACGATCCGTTTTTTAAGCCGGTCACCAAGCCAGTGCATATCGGCGATTATGTATTTATCGGTCCGCGCGCGATCATCTTGCCTGGCGTCACTATCGGAGAGGGTGCTATTGTGGCAGCGGGAGCTGTGGTCACCAAAAATGTACCTGCTTATGCTGTTGTCGGAGGGGTTCCAGCTGCTGTCATCGGGGAGCGAAAACACAAAAAGCCCGCCTACAAACTGGGTCGCCCCCGCCTCTTCCGCTAATTATTCCTTTGTGCCGCGAAGGTAGACTGCTTGCCACGGGCGGTAGTTTGAAAAGAACGTTTCTTCTTTTGTTTCGCCGTTTGCATAGGCAACTGTGTAGTCGAACTTTGATTTTCCGCCCCACGCAGCAAAGTCAACCTGCTTTACTACACCTTTCGGAAGTGTCGGATCATCTTCATATTTTGGCTCTCCCGGTGGTGAGACATCATAGACGGTGATATCACTCACTGTTGCTTTTCGTCCGTCACTTTTCCCATAGATATAAAAGTACAATAGGTTCTGAGATTCATCTACAACTGTCTGTACTAAAATGTGCGCTGGAGTATCATTTTTAACTTTCAAGTCTACGGTTGGTGAGTAAATGGTGGCATCAAGGCCCGGCTTGGAATCGTTTTCATAGTATCCGACACGGTATGCGTGAGCGTGTCGTTCATCAATAGGGAGTCCGGTATTTAAAGCGGCACGAAACAGTGTTGTAGAGACCTGACATACGCCCCCGCCATCACCAAGCACTGTACGCCCGTTTTGGATCACGTAGGCGGTTTTATAGCCAGTATTCACGGAAATATCACCGATGATATCAACAAACGACAAATCTTCCCCCGGAGGGATGAGGACTCCATTAAACTTTGTAGCGGCGAGAATAACGTTGTGAATGCGTTCAGGGGCGCTGTGACTGTAATCTGACTTGCCTACACCGATAAGCTGCTCAATACCGAATTTGTTTGATTTGGCAAGGGTAATCTCAGGCTTGATAGTACGCTCCGTGAGTGTGAGTGTGACTGATCGCGGTCTTTCTTTAAACGATTGAATTGTCTTCTCAAGCACCTGTAAAAAAACGTCTTCTTGAATCTCCTTGCCGTTTTCCTCCTGTTTAAATGCGGTTACCTTGCCATTTTCAAAGGAAAAGAGTGCGTTTTGCGGCTTCGTGTCGTATTGGTCTGCCATATGTCCGACATACTCTTTGACTGCTTGATCATTTGAAGAAAGGGTGAGGGGAATGTTGATGGTCTTGCCTACAAATAGCGCGCGTCCAAGCGCATACGTGTTTTGCAACCAGTTTCCGCCCCGTCCGTAGGCATACGCTTCGTTTACGGCGGCTTCAGTGTTAAGTTGGAGTTTCAGTTGTGTTGCTGAAAAGGTGGCAATATCTTCGTCGCGAAAGTGGAGAGTGATTTTAGCTGCTGAGGGATCAAATCCCTGTGATTGGAGTTTTTGCTGCGCCTGCACTTTTGTGAGTTGTCCGACGGGTAAGTGCTCAATGGTAACGTCCGGATAAATGCGTCCGTCATACGCCTTATGCTGTTCGTACATGTACTGACCTACTGCCAATGTCGATCCGAGTAAGATGACGCCGAGTATGAGTGAGACAAAAAGAAGCGGGTGCGTGCTGTGCATGCTGGAGGTGACTTCGGTTATCTCATTTGCCTTGTCTCCATTTACTTTCTTTTTTGCTATCATAATAGAATGGATGATAATCAAAATCAGTCACAAAATCAATCTGATAGCGAACATCCCGTGCCGCTATACGACGCGCAACAACAGCCTGCAGCGCCCCAAACCACCAATGCAACAGTCCTTCCTCCGGAGGGGGAGGACATGGCGATAGAAGAGACGCCGGATGACATTGTGCTACAGGCAGTTGGTGACGGTGCACCGTTTGTGCCGGTTGTCGAGTCGTCAGGTGGGGATAACCGCATGAAATACATCGTTATTGGCGGTGCTGTACTGTTTTTTCTGCTGATATTTATCCTTCTTCTTTGGGTTATTTTTGGTCGCTCATCTGGTACTAAAACGCGTGAAGCGACGCTGATATATTGGGGGTTGTGGGAAGATGAGGCTGTGATGCGCCCTGTCTTGGACGATTTTGAAAAGAGTCATCCCAATATTCAGGTGAAATACCAGAAAATGGACCCGAAAGATAATTATCTGCAAAAGATTGTTGCGCGCCAAGAAGGCGGTCCGGACGTCTTTCGTTTTCACAATACGTGGGTGCCGCAACTGCGTGACGTGCTGACTCCCATGCCGACTAGTGTCATGGATGCAAAAACGTTTGAGAGCACGTTTTACCCCATCCACACCAAAGATTTGAAGGTGTCGAATGTGCTTGTGGGAATGCCTTTGATGACCGACGGATTGGTGCTTGTGTATAACGACGAGCTTCTACGTAAGGCTGGCAAGACGAGTCCGCCCTCAACGTGGATTGATGTGGTCAACTACGCCAAGGACATGACGATAAAAGATCCTGATACAAAAAAGATCGTGCTCTCTACAATCGCTGTGGGGACGGCAGATAATATTGAGCATTTTTCCGATTTGTTTGGTTTGTTTTTATCCCTTAACGGAGCCAAGCTTTCGGCGTTGGATTCGCAAGAAGCAGCAGGCGCCCTGGAAGAGTATCGCCGATTCGCTGAGCTACCTGATTCGACATGGGATGAGTCGATGCCGAACTCAATCAATGCATTTGTGCAGGAGAAGGTGGCAATGATAATTGTTCCTACCTGGCAGCTTTCAGCAATTCGTACACAGAATCCGACTCTTTCGATGAAGACCGCTCCGGTTCCGGGACTCCCGGGTGCTACAAAAGCTGTTGCCATGAGCTCATATTGGGTAGAAGGCGTGTCTCGCTACAGCAAATTTCAACCGGAGGCGTGGGAGCTATTGGCGTATCTGGGCAGCAAGGATGTGATGCAACGGATGTTTGAGTTGCAAAAGAAGGAGCGTTTTTTTGCCACTGCTTATTCCCGCCGTGATCTGGGTGATCAGTTGGCTTCAGATCCGTATTATGGTGCGATCGTAACTCAGGCAAAAAATGATGCATTTATCACACTGCCGGTTGTAAGCCGCACCTATGATCAGGGATTAAATGATGAAATTGTAAGCTATCTTGAGCAGGCAATCACTCAGTCTGCAAATGGCGTCGATTACGCACGGGCTATGAAGACTGCCCAATCAGGAGTGTCTCAGGTGCTTAAAAAATATGCTATTTCCGAGTAGTGTCTGTAGCGCTCGGTACGTTTTTGCTTGATTTGATATGAAATTCTCATTGCCCAAATTATTTCAAAAAGCCACAGACGCAGTGTATGCTGCGATTCTTCTGAGTGCAGAAGGAGGCACCGTGTTGTATCTGCGTAAACAAGATCATAAGGAGACTGTGAGCATAATTGGGTCTCAAAAACTCCGTATCCGTGCCGGACTGGATGGCCTTATAGATGATTTGGATGATGCGCTGTACAACCTGGACACATCGCACAAAGTGCGTGCTGAGGAACTCATTCTGTTTGTATCTGACGCACACATTGATCCGCACACACGCCAGCTTCATAAGCCGTTTATGAAATCGATCAAAGATATCTCAAAGAATCTTGATCTGAAGCCGATTGGATTTATAGAGTGTTATGAGGCAATAACACGCTTTGCACAAGCAGCCGGACTTCCAACCGATGCAGTGCTTCTTGAAGTGGAAAATACCAGCGTGTCAGTGATTGTTACGGTAAGAGGACAGATTGTGCACCATGATAAGGTTGCACGTTTGGATGACTGGCTGTCTTCTGTGTATACGTCGCTGGCCACTTTGAAGCACCAGCTGCAGGTTCCTCATCAATTGATTGTGTATTCGCCTGATTCGACGCCGATACACGACAAAGCAATAGAGCAATACGAGTGGAATGATCTTTTTGGTCATTCTCATCCGGTGATTCGTCACTATTCGCATGAAGAGCTGATTGACGCATTGTTGGAGTCATTTGCCAAGCAATTGTTTCCACAAAAACAATTAGCGTCAGCGATGGCTCCTAGTGCAGTGGCGCCGGTTGCTGCGGCAGCCACATCTGCAGAGACACATTACGATGAACCTCTTATACAAGATGGGGATGAAGAAACGGTCACGAGTCATCATGAGGATGCATTGGCGGCGGAAGAGATGGGGTTTGCTGTAGGTCATGAGCTGCAAAGTACCCCGGTGCTTGATGCTTCGCCGGCATTTCACGCGCCTCCCGTACATGAATATCGTCCGCCCAATGAGGATGAAGATGTGGATTCTGCAATGGGGTCAGGTGGAAAGTTTGCATTTTTGGGAACTGCTGGGACGATCATTGCTGCCAAATGGGCAGCTGCGCGGGCGGGAGTAATGGGGTTGTTTTCGCGTAACACTGCACAATCGACACAATCTGCGACAACGGTGCCTGCTGCCCGCATGTCAGTCGGAATGCACAAAATGGCATTGGTTATTGCAGGGGTGATATCATTGCTTGCGTTATGTGTATTTTTGGAGTTTGCTGTGCATAGTGCAACGGTCGCACTGACACTCCCTGCAGATGAGCTGACACAAACAGTGCGTCTTCCCAGCAGTTTCCGCTACAAGCAATCAACGATCTCGAGTGACTTTAGTGCAAAAACAACAACAACTGGTGAAAAGTTTGTGGGTGATCGTGCAAAAGGATCGGTAACGATTTATAACAGTGATACTTCAAGTTCAGTCAGCCTGCAAAAAGGTCAAGAAATCACCTCGTCTGATGGTCTTGTCTTTCAGATCAATGATGCTGTAAAAATTGCATCAGCATCTGGAGATGCCAGCAGCATTTCTTCAAGCACAGCTAAAGTCGATGTGACGGCTTCTGATATCGGTTCAGAATACAATCTGAAAACAGGGACAAAGTTTTCTATCGATGGATTTTCCAGTTCCCAAATGATTGCAAAAAATGACAGTGATATAGGGGGTGGTTCAAAAGAGAAAGTAACGGTGGTGAGTGAGGAAGATTATGAACGGCTTACTCAAGATGTTGAAAAGCAGGCGCAGGAATTTACCCAGAAAAAGCTTAAAGAGACAGATTCTCTTGACGTGGTTATTATTCCGGAGTTCACTGACACCGAACTGAGTAAAAAAGTCTATACCGCAGATGTGGGTGATGAAGTCGATCAGGTGGCACTTGATACAACTGCGACTGTCTCCTATACCGCTATTGATCAAAAAGAAGCGCTTTCATATTTTGAAACACAGTTTGAGAAAAGTGCTGGGTCTGATAAAAAACTACTGCCAGACACGTTTGCTTTTACTGTGAAAAAGGGTACAAGTGGAGACGCGGATGCTCCTCGCGTAACAGTTGAGGGTACGATAAAAAGCGTCCAGAATGTTGATGAGGAAAAAATCAAAAAAGAAATTGCCTATAAATCTCCCGCTGAAGCAACTGATTATTTGAAAAATAGCTACCGGGCCGACGATGTGACCATATCGCAAATCCCACCTTTGCCGATTTGGATTCCTGCAGCAGGCCGTATTAAGCTGGTCGTTGAGTATTGAGTGGCTGGTGTGGTAGTATGATATGATATGGCGCTTCGAGTCTATCATAAAGACCATCATCCACAGCGAAAAAAAATAGCGACTGCAGTATCGTATGCCTCTTTTGTAGCCGGGTCATTGCTGTTGTTTTGGGCACTCTATCCGATACTTTCATTTGAATTGTATTCTCGCCTGTTTTTCCGACAGTCAATCACGGCGCCGATTCCTTCTACTCAAATCGCTACAGCAATCAAAATGTCGCAGAGTGTGGACACGAATATTTATGCATATGCCGGCAACGTAAAAGACTTTACCCACGCGAGTGAATGGTTTCCACTGACCCAGCGTGCGTCTGCTGCAGGAAGTGAAAAAACAAATAAAGAGCTGGTTCCAAAACAGGCAAAATTGGCAGAAATCCCGGCTGTGATTGGTTCATCGCAGGCCGTTGTGCCTGCTGCTGTGTCGATACATGAATACGGTATCAGTATTCCGAAACTGAATATCCAAAATGCAACTGTTGAGGTGGGGGGTGAAGACTTGGCAAAGAGCTTGATTCATTTTCTTCCAGTTTCATTGCCGGGGGAAAACGGCAACGTGGTTATTTTTGGACACTCCACATTGCCGCAGCTGTATAATCCCAGCAATTACAAATCTATTTTTACGTATTTACCATCTTTGGAGAAAGGTGATCACGTGACTACTACTGTAAATAACACCAATTATGAATATGAAGTGTATGACATGTTTGTTGTGAAGCCGGATCAGATTTCGGTACTTGATCAGCAATACGATGCATCGTACCTGACGCTCATTACCTGCGTGCCGCCGGGGACCTATTGGAATAGGCTTGTTGTGAAGGCAAAGCTTATCAGGCAGCCTACTGCTCTTTAATGAGGCGTAAAAAGAGGTGGTGTGAAAAATATTCTCTTCCTTTTTCGGAAAAACAGGTATCATTAATTGCGGCACCATCTTCGCCTTGATTTGCGTTTGTTGCGATGCATATGGCGTGCTGCTATAATGTGCCCCGATGAGTTTTTTCTTCACGATCATTAATGCCGTGTTTCATTTTTTTGAATTGATCGGTGAGTATGTGCGTCGATTTGGAGCTTACATGCAAGCCAGAGTTCGGCAAGTACCTGGAGCATTTCGCATTCCAAAGCGCACTAAAAAAAACTACACACCGATCAGCAAGATCAAACACACTGCCAACACACATGTCCGACACTCGTCTGAACCGCTGCAATTTGTTTCTTCTCGGTATGTGAAGCGACGGAAACGATTTCGTCTCGCAACATTCTTTTTAGCCACGGTATTTGTTCTGGTGATGTCAGGCGGCATTGCGTATGGTATCTATATTGGATACGTATTTTTTTCCACCCTTCCTTCCCCATCAAATATCGGAAAAATGAATTATTCTCTTACTTCGCATATGTATGATCGAAACGGAAAACTTCTCTACGTGTTTTATCATGATCAAAACAGAACGCCGGTCAAATTGAGTGAGTTGAAGCCCTACGTCTACCAAGCATCGATTGCCATAGAAGACAAGGACTATTTCAAACACAAAGGAGTATCGTTGGTAGGTGGTATTGTTCGTGCATTTTTGGTAAACGTCAAGTCATCTGATGACACGCTTCAGGGCGGCTCGACTATCACGCAGCAGTTGGTGAAAAGCGCACTGTTGACTCCGGAAAAAACACTGGAGCGAAAGTTGAAGGAAATGATTCTCGCACTGTGGACAGAGCGCATGTATAACAAGTATCAAATTCTTGAAATGTATCTAAATCAAGTGCCGTACGGTGGCGCATCCTATGGTGTTGAAGAGGCGGCAAAAACGTATTTCAGTAAAGACGCAAAAGATCTTACGCTCTCTGAAGCTGCGCTTCTGGCAGGTCTTCCCCAGGCGCCGTCAATCTACTCACCCTATACAAATCCCGACTATGCTACTACCCGACGCAATGAGGTATTGAAAAAAATGTATGAGCAAGGATATATCAATGCGGCAGACTACAAAGAGGCATTGGATCAGGAAATGCGCATTACACCACCGGCAGTCTCAATCCGTGACCCGCACTTTGTCTTTTATGCAAAACAAAAACTGGAAGAGCAATATGGCACCAAGATGGTTGAAGAAGGCGGTCTAACTATCACGTCAACAATCGACAGCGATTTACAGGATACAGTTGACCAGATATTACGTGAAGAGATTGTGAAGATCCAGTATCTGAATGTGACTAACGGTGCTGTCCTCGTGACAAAGCCGCAGACGGGTGAGATTCTTGCGATGTCAGGGTCCATTGATTATTATCTAAAGCCCTACGGTTCCTACAACGTGACTACTGGTCAGCGTCAGCCCGGTTCATCGATTAAGCCGCTCGTGTATGCGTTGGCGGTGCAAAACGGTGCTACAGCCACTACTCCCATCGCAGACGTGCCAACTACATTTACCCCGCCAGGATCGACTGAAGTATATAAGCCGGTGAATTATGATAGTCGTTTCCATGGTACGGTGACTTTGCGCACGGCGCTCTCAAATTCGTACAATATTCCTGCGGTTAAAATGATTCAATCGGTTGGTGTGGTGCAGTTTATTGACTTTGCCAGAAAGCTGGGCATCAGCACCTTTATTGACCCGAACCGATATGGATTATCACTTGCGCTCGGTGGTGGTGAAGTGAAGATGGTTGATATGGCGACCGCATTTGGTGTGTTGGCAAATCAGGGATCACGTGTTGATTTGACCCCCGTCTTAAAGATTACTGATTATCAGAGTGAGGCTGTGGCGGAGCTTGACCCGCAGCCGATTCCGGTTGTGTCAAGTGCTGTGACGTTTATTATCTCAGATATCATATCAGACAATGCAGCGCGTGTTCCTGCATTTGGTCCGCGCTCAGCCCTTGAGATTCCGGGGTATCGAGTAGCAGTCAAAACAGGTACGACTGATAATAAAAAAGATAACTGGACGATTGGGTATACGCCAGAGTATTTGGTCGCTGTATGGGTCGGAAACAATGACAACACTCCGATGAATCAACAGCTCACTTCAGGAATTACCGGTGCAGCACCAATCTGGAACCGCGTCATGACGCATATTCTCAAGACATACAGCAAACAAAATACGTGGTATAACGTTCCTGAAGGTGTTGTGTCGCGCTCGTGTGGCGGACGGACTGAGTATTATGTGGCGGGTACTGAAGGAAGTGCGCGCTTTTGCGGAGTGGGTACAGCGAGTCCGACACCTGCTCCGGCTCGCTGATTGGGCAACACGTTAGTGTCCGATGTGATCAAACCCAACGTATGGTTGCAATGCCAGCGGTATACTGATGCTGCCATCTTCTTTCTGATGGTTTTCTAAAAGCGGAATCAAGATGCGCGGTGAAGCAATTGCGGTGTTGTTGAGCGTATAACAAAAATGTGTTTCTCCTTCTGCAGTTTTGTATCGCATCTTCAAACGGCGCGCCTGAAAGTCCCCCATGATGCTGTTGGACATGGTTTCTCCATATGCTTTTCGCTCCGGCATCCAAACCTCGGTATCATATTTTTTCACTTGCGGCTCTCCCATGTCGCCGGTACACATCAGCAGTACGCGATAGGGTAGCTCCAATCCTTGCAAAAGCTCTTCACAGTTTTGCTGCAGCTCTTCATGAAGCTCTTTTGCGTGGTCCATATCGGCACGGGTGACAATCACTTGTTCGATTTTCCAGAATTCATGCACGCGATACAGGCCTTTTGTGTCTTTGCCATGCGATCCTGCTTCGCGGCGAAAACAAGGAGAAAAGGCGACAAATTTTTTCGGTAAATCTTCCTCACGCAAGATTTCACCACTAAAATAGGATGTGGCAGGCACTTCTGCGGTGCCGGCAAGGTATGAGTCGTCATCTTGAGTCTTATATACTTCATCTTCACCCCAGGGAAACTGTCCGTTACCAAAGAGTGTAAATCCTTTTACCAGAGACGGTGCGATAAGAGGCGTGTACCCTTTCTTCATAAGAAACTGCATCGCGTACAGCATAAGTCCCATTTGTAGCGCAGCAAGCGGTCCTTTGAGAAAGTAACCGCGAAACCCGCTTACTTTGGTTCCGCGTTCAAGATCAGCCAAATCATGCATCTTCAATAGTTCAAGGTGTGAGCGGGGCGTAAATGAAAATAAGGTTGGTTCACCAACCGTTTTCATGACCACATTGTCTTCTTCGCTCTTGCCCACAGGCACTTCATCAAGAGGTATGTTGGGAACGCGAAGCATCTCAATCTCAAGTTGGGCCTCAGTGTCGCGAAGCCCATCTTCAAGCCCTTTCAGCTCATTTTTTATGGCGATTCCTTTTTCTTTGGTTTCATCACTAAATGGCAGTTTAGCCACTTCGTTGCGTTGTTTACGCAGTTCATCAGTCTGAATGATGAGGTCGCGTCGTTTTTGATCGAGCTCAAGGATGAGATCGATATCCACAGTGCGATTTTTTTGTTCTGCTGCCTCTTTAACACGAGTGGGGTTTTCACGAATGAGATCGATGGAGATCATGGGTAGGTAAAAATTGGTTACTGATGCTTATTGTACCACGCCAGAATATCATCTGCGAGGTGCGAGGCAGCATCCACACGGTGGTTGACTTGGGCATGTTCCGGCGGAGTCAACTCATCGTAATACTTATTAAACGGATCAACAATCAAAAGTGCTCGGTACGGAAAGCCGGGAAGTACCGTATCATGTGCTTTTTGTGCGATATGACCGGTGGTTTTGCCTGTCGCCATATGTACGACAAGATTGTCTTCGGTATCCAGCTCTGCAGGATCACAAAACGCAAGAACCACCCGAAATGCTGCAGTGCGTTTGTCTTCCGGAACATCGTGCATTTTCATCAGACAATAGTCGATGAGCTCCTGATCGCTTGCTTCTCGCCCCATCCAGCGTTTGCTGTGTACACCCGGCTCACCTCCCAATGCGTCGACACAGATGCCTCCGTCGTCAGCCAATGTGGCAAGACCGCTGAGTTTTGCATAATGGGTGGCTTTGAGCGATGCGTTTTCTTCAAATGTGGCACCGGTCTCCTCAACATCCTCTGTTATGCCCACATCGGCAAGTGTCACAAGCTCAATATCTGAGGGAAGCACGGAAGAAAATATCTGTTGCAACTCGTTTTTTTTACTGGGATTATGGGTGGCGATCAAGAGTTTCATCTGGGCTGGACACGGGCGGTAAATATGGGTATTATTATAGCTTCTTAAAAAAATAAAAGAAGCAGTTGAATAGCGCACCATCCATGACAATTGAAGCAATTAAAGCATCGCCGGAGATCCCTGATCTTCGAAAAAAACCAGCCCGTGAAGATTTGGGGAGTGTTGTTGATACGCTCTCACAAGAAGGAAAATTGCGCACCTGCCACCTTGCTCGCATCAAGCCCGAGCGAAGAGAAGGAGAGGCGCATGCCCATTCAACGATTTTGGACGTGACATTCGTTGGTCCTACTGATGGAAACGAATTGCCTGTCGGGCAGATGCTGGAAAAGATCGCAGAAGCGTATGAATTGCCGAGTGGTGAAGTAAAAGCAGGCGGAGAGTTTGGTGTCGTTGACGTAACAGACCCGCAAGAGCAGACACATTCTGGTGCGGCGCCGGTGGTGCAGTCACTATTTTGTTTCGTCACCGGAAGTGATGAGTATAGTCAGATTGACAGTATGCTTATGAGTCCGTCGCTACAAAGCCCAACACAAATCCGCGACAACACGCCGTTTGCCTATCATGTGATGCGAGAGTTGGGTCTTATGGAGAGCGTCTAACACCGCAGCTGGAAACAGATGATCAAACGCGCTATACTTGGCGCATATTATTTATTTGATTTTTCATTATGACAAAAGAACAAACACCAGGCGTCGAACAGGCTGGTTCTGATTCGCTTCTCGCACAGGCTAGGGGTCTTGCGGAAGTCGGATACCAGGAACGCACCTATTATGACCATCGCATTACGGGAGCCGGGGAAAATAAAAAAACAACTTGGCATTCATTTGTCACGCTCTCGCCGGGTGATGTAGTTGCAACAACGGTTCGTCCACTTTCCTTTCACCATGGTGTAGGTGATATTGACGGAAACCTCATGTATTCTGTTGCGGTTGAAGAGGCTACTCGACCAAGCGGAGTACACGAGCGCACTGAAGTGTATTTGTTTCAGGTACCGGAAGATCACGTGGTGCTTCAGGGCATTTTGGCAATTCCCAATCATGAACGAGTCGTGGGGAGTGAGCGGGTTTCTGCGTATCGAGGCGCTTCACCTGCTGCATATCAGGCAGCGGTTGAGATGGGCTTTGTTCATCGACTTACCACAGATACGGAATAAACATCTTGCTGGTGTGTAGATAGCGCAAGTACCCTTTCCCGAAATGACGGGCGAGAAGGTATTCTTCTTTTTTCGCTTGCGAATAAATATATGCTGTCGTCACAAGTAGAATAGGAATCCAGAGCCAGCTGGCAAACACGATAAACATGCCGGTGAAAATGGCGATAAACCCGGTGTACATCGGGTGGCGGATGTGCTGAAAAATACCGTGGGTCACGAGCTCCTGTTTGGACTTCACCTGATAATCGATCATATGGGTCCAGTTATCACCCAATGCGCGACGTCCGCTTACTGCCACCCAGATACCGCTATACAGCACGGCAAACCCAATGACGTACGAGGTGATTGATGGGGTGAACGTCAAAATAGGGGCACCAAACAGATACGTTGCGATCAGGATATAAAACAATATCTCAATGATGCGAAGCATGCGGATAAAGCGATTACGACGAGTGGTGGTCGGCGGCAGGTTTGCATAGGCACGCTGCTCAGCCAATATCCAATACACGCGAAGGCCAATAAGGCTCGCTACAGCAAGGAGTTTCAGTACAAAATGAAGTGTCATGGGTATAGTATAGTTGATGGTTGCCGGTTGTTTGTTGCCAGTTCATTTTGAAGCAGGCAGAATCGGCACCAGCAACATATCTTGTGAGTATTATTCCCACTCGATCGTCGCCGGCGGCTTGTCGGTGATGTCGTAGACCACGCGGTTTACTGCAGTTACTTCGTTGACGATGCGTGAGCTTATTTTACGCAAAAGCTCATGCGGGATCGGTGAGGGGTGAGCACTCATGGCATCAACTGCTTCTACGGCACGTATGCCGATCGTTTCTCCATACGCCCGATTGTCGCCGCGTACACCGGTTGTTTTGATGCCGGTAAAGACCACGGAAATCTGCCAGATAGTGCTTTTGACACGCTCCAGCTCTTCACGCACTATCGCGTCTGCTTCGCGTAGAATCTTGAGCTTTGCTTCAGTGACTTCGCCGATGATACGAATAGCTAGGCCCGGGCCGGGGAATGGTTTGCGCTGCACGATCGACTCAGGAAGCCCGAGCACCGCACCTATTTCACGTACATCATTTTTATAGTAGTCGCGAAGCGGCTCAACGAGGGTGAGTTTGAGTGACTTGGGAAGCCCACCTACATTGTGGTGGCTTTTAATATTTTTACTGTGCTTGCTGCCGGCGCTTTCTATGACGTCAGGATAAATAGTGCCCTGCACCAGGTAGCTGGCATCGATTTTTTTGGCCTCAGCCTGAAATACATCGATAAATGTTTTTCCGACGATTTTACGTTTTTTCTCAGGATCGGTGACTCCTTTAAGCCGACTCAGAAATAGTTGCTTTGCATTTACGATACGGATATTCATGTGAAGATGTTCTTTAAACACCTCTCGCAACTCATCGGTTTCGCCTTTTCGCATGAGTCCTGAATCAACATAGATACAAGTGAGTCGATGACCAATGGCACGGTGCACCAGCAGTGATGCCACTGATGAATCGACCCCGCCTGAAAGTGCACAGATGGCACGTCCCTCGGGAATTGAATCTTTAATGATTTCGACGATTGTATTTACATGTGCTTCATCAATCTGTTGCTTGTCAATGTTCTGTGTACAAATACGGGCAAAGTTTTCCAGAATCTGAAGTCCGAACTGGGTATGAATGAGCTCCGGGTGAAACTGAATGCCATATATCTTGCGCGACTCATCAGCCATGATGGCATGAGGAATAGTTTCTGTGACTGCGCAGGTAATAAATCCTTTCGGGATAGATTGCACCTCATCGCCATGTGACATCCAGACCGTAAACTCTGATGACACGTGTTCTAATAGTTTGCAGGATTGGCGCACCGTAATGGTTGCTGGTCCATATTCCTTTTTCTTTCCCGGTGCGACATTGCCGCCCATCAGGTGTGACATCAGTTGCTGACCGTAGCAGATACCAAGTATCGGCACTCCCAGTTCAAAAATACTTGCTTGTACCGTGGGTGATCCAGCTTCATATACTGACGTCGGGCCGCCGGAGAAGATGATCCCGTCAAGCTGCGCCACATTCATGCCGGCCACTTTTTTCATGTGAGCATCGTCTGTTGCAAACTCAGGCTCCACAAACACGTGTTTTACCCCAAGCTCCCGCAATCGTCGTCCGATCAAATGACAGGTCTGTCCGCCAAAGTCTACGATTGCAATCATAATATACTATTGAAATGAATAAATATATGAGTAAAGGAATGCATAAATATATAGCTTATGTTTCGTCCGATCGCTCCATTGTTACCTGTATACTTCTGAGCATTTTTAATAACTCTTCAAGTAAACGTAATAGTTTTTCTGAATCCTCGGACTCTAAATAATTTGTATCATGCAGTAATCGTATCCAATACTTAGATTCTCGCGCCTCTTTGTATGCGATGGCCATTTTTGATCGAAAATCTTTGGGCGTCTGGGTGCCAAGAGCCTCCTCAATATTTGCCCCAATAGATGTTCCCGAGCGAACGAATTGTCTCGACAGAATGAACTCTTTCTTATTTTGTGTGAGCTGTTGATATGTCTTAACAATTAAACAGGCATATTCATAACTTTTATCTTTCAGTGGATTGTTTACGTTTTCGCTCATATTGTAACATTTTAAAATACCTTTTCTGTTATGTGCATTTATATATCCATGTATTTTTATATTTTTATATTCTTATACTCACTTGCTCTAGTAGTTTTCACCTGGATTGGTAACCAGGATATCGTGCGGATGTGATTCAGTGAGGCTGGCCTGAGTGATTTGAATAAATTGACCGCTTGTTTGCAGCTCATCAATTGTTTTCACTCCTACATAATACATGCCAGATTTGATCCCGCCGACTGCCTGATCGACGAGTTGCTTGACGCTGCCTTTAACAGGTACGAGGCCCTCAACACCTTCTGCCACCAGCACGCGATCTTTATAGCTTTTCCCGTGGTATTCATCTTCTGACTTGATTTTTGCACCGTGTTGCATGGCACCGATTGAACCCATACCACGATAGCTTTTGAATTGGTAGAGTTTGTCAGGTTCTTTTGCATCGACAATGCTCTTGAATCGTGCAGGAATGTCTTTGGCGTGGAGCTCAAAGTGCTCACCTGGAGATTCTTCACAGCTGGCAAAATAGCTTCCCATCATGACCGCATGAGCGCCTGCGGCGAGCGCTTTGACCATGTCGCCACTGTACTTGATGCCGCCGTCGGCCACCACTGACACCGCTGTTCCTTCTGCTGCGCGCGCCACTTCCATAATGGCGGTAATCTGCGGAATACCCATACCTGACACAATGCGGGTTGTGCAGATTGCCCCCGGACCCATGCCTACTCGTAAGCTGTCTGCGCCGGCTTCGATAAATGCTTTTGCCGCATCATAGGTGGCAATATTGCCCGCCATTACGCCGAGTGAGGGATGTGCTGTTTTGACTTTTTTGAGTACATCAATCATATAGGATGTGTAGCCATGTGCACTATCAAGGACAATGAGGTCTACGCCGGCTGCAACAAGTGCATCAAGACGTGTTTCATACCCTTCACTTACGCCGATTGCGGCACCGACCATGACGCCTGCATCTTTGGCTTTTTTCACCTCAGCGGCCTGATCTTCTGCGGAGAGGTTGCGGTGAATGATACCCATGCCACCCATCTTGCCTAAGGCAATTGTCATGTCGCTTTCGCACACGGTATCCATAGGGCTTGCCATAAGCGGCGTAGTGAGAGTGATTGCGGGAGTCAGTTTGGTTTCTACCGACAACTGTTCGCGTTTGAAGTCGCTGTATCCGGGAATGAGGAGTACGTCATCAAATGTCAGTCCTTGCATGCTGATTTTATTCATAAGATAGTTGGGTGAAATTATAGATATAAGTTTTCGTCTCCTGCGTTTTTCGGTATGAATGTTGCGTCATAGCCCCATTTGATTGTTTGCTCAACTTGCTCCTGAGTCAGCATTTCATGCTCGAGAATATGTATGATCTGCCGGTTCAGATGGGCGTTTTCTATGGTTTCTGGCCAATCAGTATTGATTGAGTACTGAACGCCGTTGTCATACAACCGATTCAGAATTTCTTTCATCTCCTGATCGTCGCGTACGGCCTTGGTCATGATGTTTGAAAACGGACAGACTTCTAGGTGAATCTTGTGCTTTGCCAAGTGATCCATCAGTTTTTGATCATAGGCGGCTTTGATACCATGACCGATGCGGTCAGGTTTGATGTGTTCGACACATTCCCACATATCATTCGTGTCATTGGTTTCGCCGGTATGTGCGGTGACTTTTAGTCCTCCCTCGCGCGCTTTTTCCACAAGCTTTGCGTAGTCTTTGTAGTGAAAGTCTTTGGAGCCATAGTTTGAAAAATCAACGCCGATGACACCGCGGCGATGGTATTTGATCGCCTTATCTACAATGATGGCATTTTTTTCATAGCTGAAGTGGCGGTCCATACAAAAGATCAGCCCAGCCCGAAGCTTGGGGTATTCCAAGAGAGCCCGCTCCATACCGCGAAGCATGGCCATGATGGCATGATCCAGATCGACTTCACCGTCTTTATTATGTTTCATTGGATTGCCGCGCAACTCATAGAGCGTGATGTTGCTGGAACGATATGCGCCGGACAAGGTTTCAAAAACCGCCATCTCAAGCGCCATAGCACCTGAGGATAATTTGTCTAAGATGGGATGGTATACCTCGGTAAGATATGTCTTCAGATCCATCTTGCGCGTGGGAGAGAGGACAACGTGATTTACAAAATCATGGTATTCGCGTTTGGGGAGTTTGTAGCCTTCACTGTGTGCAATATGCCACAAGGCGTTAGGCGGAATAGATGACCCGACGTGAGCGTGTAATTCGGGTAGTTCAAAAGATGGGTGAGTACTTTGTGTGGGGATCACCATATATTATTATATCTGAACAATTTTTAATTGCAAGCAACATCCTGTTGTATTGGTTTCTTATATATAACTATATATAGAGTAATTGCAATTTGAACACTGTGTGTTAGACTTATTCCTGACATGGGATTACACAGAGTTGACAAGCCTATTCATGGTCATTTCGCCGGCTCATCCTTTCTTTCTTTATCGCAATGTAATGCGCAAGACGTGAAAGGTATTTTTCATCTTGCCAAGCAGATTGCGCAACAAAAACATCTTGATCGCGTATCAACAGCGCTTTCCGGGAGGGTATTTACCCTCCTTTTTTTTGAGCCATCAAGCCGTACATTCGGGTCATTTTCATCTGCGATCAAACGCTTAGGTGGGGCAACGGTGGAGATTCAGGATGCATCAGTAACATCAGCTGCTAAGGGTGAGACGCTTGAGGATACGATTCGGGTATTTTCCCGCTACAGTGATGGCATCATCATGCGTCATCACATGCCGGGCGCCGCACTTCGCGCAGCGACTGCGGCATCGGTACCTGTTGTAAATGCCGGTGACGGAATCGGCGAGCATCCGACTCAGGCGCTTTTGGATCTGTACACGATACATTCACATCGGGGCAATTTGGACAATGTGCGCGGCATGGTGGTCGGCGATTTGTATAACGGTCGCACGGTACATTCGCTGATTCAGGGACTTTCTATTTTCAAAAAGCCAACAATCTATATGCTGTCGCCGGAAAACCTTGCTTTGTCTCAGGAACTTGCCGAAGCATTTACCGCAGCCGGGGTCACATTGGAGGTATTAAGTGATGTGTCAGAAATACCACCTGACTTGGACTTTTGGTATTGGACTCGGGTGCAAAAAGAACGCTTTGCGAATCTTGATGACTATGAAGCAGTTAAGCATCAGTTTGTCCTGACTCCGGAGCTGGCAGAATCCTATGCTGGGAAAAACACACTCTTTATGCATCCGCTCCCGCGTGTCGGTGAGATTGATGAGCGGGTTGACAGTGACCCGCGGGCAGTGTATTTTGAGCAGGTACAAAACGGGCTCTATGTGCGCATGGCGCTACTATCGTTGCTATTTGAAACACAAACGTAAGAGGCCTGCTACAAACGGGGGGACTCGCATCTTAACTACACATGAATACCGCAACACTTATTCTTCAAGATGGAACCCGTCTTGAAGCACGTTCATTTGGTGCCCATAAGCCATTGGTTGGTGAGCTGGTTTTCACAACAGGCATGGTGGGGTATCCGCAAAGTCTGACAGACCCCTCATATCGCGGGCAAATCATGGTTTGCACCTATCCCATAATCGGCAGCTACGGCGTGCCAGATCCTGAAAGCTGGGAGTCAGAGCATATACAAGCCTCTGCTATCATTTGTTCGACATATGTCGATAAGCCATCGTCTGGGTACAGCACCACGTCGCTTGGGGACTGGCTCAAGGAGCAGGGAGTGCCGGGGCTCGAGATTATCGATACGCGCTTTCTCGCCAAAAAACTGCGGGATGAAGGAGCGCAGCTCGCCAAAATTGTATTTGAACCGGCAGATGAAGAGCTATCCTGGGATGATCCAAACACTCACAACATGGTTGCAGACGTGTCTCCGACTGATGTTACTTACTTGGGGAAAGGTGCAAAAACAGTAGTATTTATTGACTGTGGTGCAAAGCGCCAGATCCTGCACAATTTTGTAAAACGTGGTGTACGTGTAGTTCGTGTGCCATGGAATTTTGACATATTTTCACTTCCCGACACGATAGACGGCGTCTTTGTATCAAACGGTCCGGGCGACCCAAAGATGGTGCCGGAGACAATCGAAACCATCAAAAAAGTCCTGAAAAAGAAGTTGCCGCTATTTGGTATTTGTCTGGGAAATCAGCTTATTGCGCTTGCTGCAGGGGGAGACACCTACAAACTCAAGTTCGGTCACCGCGCGCAAAATCAACCGTGTGTGTTGGAGGGAACCAAGCGATGTTATATGACGACACAAAATCATGGATTTGCGGTAGGTACTATTCCCAAAGGGTTTTCACAATGGTTTGTGAATGCAAACGACCATACGTGTGAGGGAATTATTCACAATGTATTGCCGGTATCGTCTGTACAGTTTCACCCGGAGTCGACACCAGGACCTGAGGATACCACATGGTTATTTGACGAATTCATTGCAAAGTTGTAACGACACCCTATGAAAATATTACTTCTCGGATCAGGCGCTCTCAAAATCGGCCAAGCCGGTGAGTTTGATTATTCTGGCTCACAAGCATTAAAGGCATTTAAAGAAGATGGTCATGAAGTGGTGCTTATCAACCCAAACATCGCAACGATTCAAACTTCGGGAAAGCTGGCACATGTCAAAGTCGCTGATAAGATTTATTTTCTGCCGGTCAATCCGCACTTTGTTGAGCAGGTAATCAAGAAAGAAAAAGTTGATGTTGTCGCTATCTCGTTTGGCGGCCAAACTGCTTTAAACACAGCGCTTGAGCTGGATAAAAACGGCGTATTCGATAAGTATGGCGTGAAAGTGCTGGGTACATCTGTAGAATCCATTCGTGTCGCTGAAGACCGTGATTTGTTTGCGAAACACTTGCATAAAATCGGGATCAACACGCCGCCGAGTCAGGCATGCTCCAATTGGGAACAGGCGCAAAAAGCAGTGAAAAAGATCGGCTATCCGGTCATGGTTCGTGCGGCGTATGCATTGGGTGGCCAAAAGTCCGGTGTTGCGCATAATCCCGAACAGTTTGAAGAGATTGTAAAAGGTGCCTTTGCCTTTGCACCGCAAGTACTGGTTGAAAAGTATCTGCACCACTGGAAAGAGATTGAATACGAGATTGTTCGCGACGATCAGGATAACTGTATTGCTGTGTGTAATATGGAGAATTTTGATCCGTTGGGTGTACATACCGGAGACTCGATTGTGATAGCACCGAGTCAAACACTCACAAATGATGAGTACCAACATCTGCGTACGATCTCCATCGATCTGGTGCGCAGTCTGAATATCGTCGGTGAGTGTAATGTGCAGTTTGCCCTGAATCCTGTGCCGCTTCCTCCGAAACAAGATGCGGGTGGGTTTATTGATCCGAAGTCCACGATTGACTATCAAGTAATTGAACTGAATCCACGGCTATCGCGTTCATCTGCCTTGGCCTCTAAGGCAACCGGGTATCCGTTGGCCTATATTGCTGCAAAGCTCATATTGGGCAAGTCGCTTGTTGATGTGCAAAATCAGGTGACGAAAGTGACACAGGCCTGTTTTGAGCCGGCACTCGATTATTTGGTGGTGAAAATTCCCCGGTGGGATTTGTCAAAATTTCGCGGCGTAGATGATTCGCTGGGTTCAAGTATGAAGTCAGTCGGCGAAGTGATGGCGATCGGGCGCCGGTTTGATGAGACGCTTCAGAAGGCAATTCGCATGCTTGAGATTGGCGAAGACGGTCTAAGCGGTGAGCGCTTGTCTGATCGCAGTGACCGCGAGCTGAAAAAATATCTTACGCATCCGACACCGCTTCGCCTGTTTGCCATAGTTGAGGCGATGCGTCGCGGGATGAGTGTATCTGAAGTGCACAAACTCACCGGTATCGATGAGTGGTTTCTCGATCCTATTTGGGAAACAATTGAGTGTGAGCGTAGTGTTGCAAAGCGGAAACTGAGCTCGTATGACAAGTCGTCGCTTCACGATGTAAAACGTCGGGGAGTGTCAGATACGCGAATTGCAAGCCTAACTAAAACAAAAGAGCATGAGGTGCGAAAGTTCCGTAAGTCACTGGGAGTGGTGCCGAGTGTGTTTCAAATTGACACTCTGGCAGGCGAGTTTCCAGCACAAACCAATTATCTGTATCTGACATATAATGGGTTTCATTACGATGTTGAACCGCTGGGGCGAAAAGGGGTAATTCTGTTGGGTTCAGGACCGTATCGCATCGGATCTTCAGTCGAGTTTGACTGGACGTGTGTGCAGACTGCCTTGGCGCTCACTACCTACAAACGAAAATCAATCATCATCAACTGTAACCCTGAGACTGTCTCGACTGATTATGATATGTCTGAGCGTCTGTACTTTGAGCAACTCACCTTTGAACGTATTGCAGATATTTATGAATTTGAAAACCCGGAAGGGGTAATTGTGGCAGTCGGCGGACAAGCACCGCACAACGTGGTCGCCAAGCTTGACGCGTATGACATCCCGATATTAGGAACTCAAGCAGAAGACATTGACCGTGCAGAGGATCGCAGTAAGTTTTCTGATTTATGTGACAAGCTTGATATCAAACAACCCGCGTGGATAAAAGTGGATACCATTTCTCGCGCAAAAGACTTTGCTCGCCGTGTAGGGTATCCGGTGTTGATTCGCCCATCATATGTGTTGTCAGGTGCCGCCATGCGCGTATGTACCAACGATCGCGACTTGGAGGAATTCATCAAAAAAGCGACTGACATCAGTCAAGATTATCCGGTCACTATATCCAAATATATTTTGGAAGGGAAAGAGATTGAGCTTGACGGTGTGGCCCAAGACGGAAAGATAATTACCCATGCAATGAGTGAGCATGTTGAGAATGCAGGCGTGCACTCGGGTGACGCGACAATCATGTTTCCGCCGCAACGCGTTTACATGCGTACGGAAAAGAATGCGATGGAAGTAGCGGAAAAACTGTGTAAAGAGCTTCATATTACCGGACCTTTCAACATTCAGTTTATTGCGATCAAAAATGAAATCTGGGTGATCGAGATGAATGTGCGGGCTTCGCGCACCTTCCCGTTTATTTCAAAAGGCGCGCGTGTCAACTTTGCCCGCCGTATTGCAGATGCGATATATCGTAAAGCGGAGCCGATAGAAGCCGAGTATCCGAATTATGTACTCATCAAAGTACCGCAGTTTTCATTTGCGCGACTGAAAGGAGCGGATCCAGTGCTTTCTGTAGAGATGGCGTCAACTGGTGAAGCTGCGTGTTTTGGGGAGGATGTAGAAGAGGCATACAGTAAGGCAGTCATGAGTGTCGGTGGTCGCATTCCTCCCAAAAAAGGCATCTTTATATCACTGTCGGGCCTCGGGAACCGTATGCGTTTTTTCACCAGTCTGGTGCGCCTCAAACAAACCGGACTCCCGATCTATGCAACTGAATCAACTCATAAGTTTTTGACCGAAAACGGTATTCAGGCGCACATGCTGTATAAACTGCAGGATAAAAAAACACCTAATGCGATTACATTGTTTGAAAGCGGCAATGTCGATCTGGCCATTAATATCACCGACATCAATACGCAAAAGGATGTGGAAGATGGTGCCAGAATACGCCGCGGCGCAGTCGACAACAATGTGTCCTTGATCACCAACATCATTCAAGCATGGCAATATATCCGCGCATTGCACGATAAGAAGCTGGAAGATTTGCAGATTAAGTCGTGGGACGAGTATCGCTAGTGTCGTCGTTGACGGGTGAGCGGGTTGGTAAGTTTCAGGTTGAGAAAATCAAGTATAGATATGGCAGATTCATTTGCACTACGACTTCAAAACGCCGTTTTGGCAGCTGATTCTTTAGTCTGTGTCGGGCTCGATCCGGATCTGGCAAAACTGCCGTCTTCACTGCAGAAGTCTCCCGAATCACTCTTTCTGTTTAATAAAGCAATTATTGACGCAACTCATGATCTGGTGTGCGCCTACAAACCAAACAGCGCATTTTATGAAGCTTACGGCGCAGTAGGTATTGAGGAGCTCAAAAAAACCTGTGACTACCTTCATGAAAACTATCCCGGCACCCCGATCATTCTCGATGCCAAACGTGGCGATATCGGCAACACAAATCGTGGCTATGCCCAATTTGCCTACGAGTACTTAGGTGTCGATACGCTCACAGTTCACCCGTACCAGGGAATTGGGGCGCTCTCTGCGTTTACCGAGCACGAAGGGCGCGGGATTATCGTGTTGTGTCATATGTCAAATCCTGAGGCAAAAGAATTTCAGGAACTGGAATCTGTGGGAAAACCAATCTACATGCATGTAGCGGAAGCGTGTGTAGCGCTGCATGCTAAAAATCCTAATATTGCGATGGTGGTTGGAGCTACATATCCACAGGAACTGAAAGAATTGCGCCTGGAAATAGGCGACATGAATCTGCTGATTCCGGGTATCGGTGCCCAAGGAGGGTCGGTCAAAGACGTTGTTGAAAACGGTATAAACAGCATGGGCGCAGGACTCATCATCAGTGCTTCACGCAGTGTGCTCTATGCATCAGGCGGCGATGATTTTGCAGAGGCTGCACGTGCCGAAGCAAAAAAACTGCGCGATGAGATCAATCACTATCGCCCGTCACAAGCCTAAGGAATCTGCCGCATCCTGCATGGCGCTAAGGGTGATCTGCACAAACTCTTCAAGGGGAATGCCGAGTTTTTCGTCACACAGCTGAATCTGCTCACGGTGAACGCCTGCTGCAAATCGAATCTGCGGAAACCGTTTGAGAATCGACTTCACTGTAACCTGCGCCACTTTTTTGTCAGGCATTATGAGTGCGCAGGCCGTGATAAACCCGGTCAACTCATCGCAGCAATACAGCGCCCACTCGCGGTCATTTATGGGCTCCGGCTCGCCGACGTTTTTGTAGTTGTGCGACAAAATCAATCGCTTCAGCTCTTCATTGTCGCCGCCCACCGCATCAATCCACTCACATGTTTTTCGGGTGTGTTGGGAAATGTCTTCGCGGGTCGCGTCCCAGTCCATGTCGTGCAAGAGTCCGCCGATGCCCCAGAGTTCTTCTTCGTCTTCATGGTTCAATCGTTTGGCAAGTGCGCGCATCGTGGCTTCGACAGCCAAGCAGTGTTTGACCAACCCCGGGTGGGGAAGTTTTTCAACAAGCAGACTGTATGCAGCGTCGCGCGTCATCATTGACTCGCCTTTTGTAAACGACTAATGACCGGGCCAATACCGAATTCCAGGATTAAGTCAGCTGCCTTCGGTCCTGACGGCTTGCCGATGAGTACTTGATAGAGTGCAGAAAAGACTTCTCGTGCTTTGAGATCATGTGCTTTCATGCTTGAAAACACAGCATTTTGAATCGCCTCACGATCATCAGCGCTTCGTCCTTCAAGCTGAGTGGCAAGCTCCCTGAGAAAGAGTTTTTGATTGTCACTGAGTACAACATCTGCAGAAACTGCTTCGATCATTTCGTATGTCGGCTCTTCTCCCTGGATGTTTTTCAGATAGGCCTGGGCATACACAGTACGTTCTTCTAGCAGCTCTTTTTCCGCGTCTGTTAGCGGTGCGCCTTTTTGCTGCTCAAACGTTGCGAGCATGTCACTACGGCTTTTGATCATGTTTACGATGGTTCGAAAGCGTGGGGTGAATACGCGCGCATCAGGGAAGGGTCGTACTTGCGAAAGCTCGGCAATGCGCGCCCAATCGCGCTTCACTTCATCTTGCTTGGATTCACCAAGCAGATTCTCCTGACGATCATAATACGCACTGAGGCAGCGATCATAGTCATCAAACAGATCCAGTAATGTGTCACCGGCCGGATTAAAGTCCAGATGGCGTTCCATGGGAGTGCGTACCAGCAAAAAGCGCAATAGCTCCGGAGGAAGTTGTTCTGACACTTCTTTTGCTGATGAGCCGATACCTTTGGATGAAGACATCTTGCGGCCGCCGATTGTGAACCATTCGTAGCCTTGCGCATACGGAGGATCGTAGTCAAATACTTCCTTTGCGATGCGTGAGCTCACGTCGTAGGAGCCGCCTTCTGACATATGGTCTTTACCTGACCATTCGACTGTGATGCCGATCACGGCCCAATATGCCGGCCAGTCGACCTTCCAGTGCAGCTTTGCCCGCCCGTCAAACGGTGATATCTCACCTTCGTGTCCGCACGAAGGCGCCCACTTGGTATTTTGATCGCAACGGTATTTGATATTTGTGCTGTCCCATGTGTAGGCATAGGTGGTGCCCATTTTACCGCACTGTTCGCAAATGGGTTGGATGGGAAGCCAATCAGGGTTGCGCTTGGATTTAGACTCTTCGTCATAGATGCGGCGCACGCGGTCAGCCCGATCAAGAGCCATACGAATGACATCGTTCATCCGTCCGCTGAAGTACAGTTCTGATGACCAAATAATCTGGGGGTGACAGTTAATGGATTCAAATGCGGTGATAAATTCTTTAGCAAAATACTGCGCATAATTATCATATCCGGGTTCAGGCGAAGGGATCTGACACAGTGGTTTGCCGCTGTGACCCTGCCACTCATCACCCTCCAGGTAAGATGGAATTGCGTCCATTTGATCTAAATCATTAAACACATAGCTGCTTGTTACATTAACTCCTTCATCAAGGAGCGCTTTATACAGCAGGTCATGGATCACTACGCCGCGAAGAGCGCCGACATGGATACGCCCGGAAGGGGTCTTCATATCATCAACCCATGCGGAATTGCGGGCTGCATTTTTTGTAATGTGTTTGGCGTGGCGGTCTACCCAGATCATAGGAAACAATATAATTATAATGTGTTTCCAAGGACGAAGTGTGTGTCGTGGTACCACCTTGGTTTATCTGATTTTGGATCAGATCTCTACAGTTTGAGTACTGCTTGGAAGTGATGACGGACTTCAATGCCGTCGGATTCTACTGAGGCGTATGCCCGTTCTTTCCGCCGCGTGTTTTTTCAAACAAGCGCACGTCTTGCTCGTTGCAATAGGATCAAACCAGAAGTTTTCAGCCTGTGACTTCTTTCTCTTTTGAGCTTGATATGAATTGCGAGGTCGTACACATTCGCGTTTGTATTGTTATTATAGGCCGAGACATTTGCAAAGTCAAGACGCTCGGCTTATTGAGATTGTTGTTTCTCTGCCTGCACACCATAGAGGTGGGTGAGTTGGCTGGTGCGCGGCGCCTGTTGCCAACGTGTATGTTGTGGGGGAGGAAGCGGTTTATGACTGCGGGACGGTCGGTGTGATGGATTGGTAAGTATGAGCTTGGAAAGCAGGCCGATACAAAGTTCAGGAGGAATCGGTGGTGTGACATCTGCAACTTCTACGGGGACGGTTCTTCGCTCGGGCATGAAAGAAGCCTATCAGGAAATCGAGAGAATCTCAAATGTCAGTGTACCTGCCGGCACTTCAACAGATACGGTGTCGCCGACTGTTTTGCCCATGAGTCCGGCACCGATCGGAGAAGTCGAAGATAGCTTTTTTGCCATAGGATCTGCTTCAAACTCACCGACCATCTCGTACGTTTCTTCTTGACCCTCACGCTTGACGGTGACTGATTTGCCCAGTGCTACCATGTCGTCGCTGGCAGACTCTTCAACCACAGTGGCTTGTTTGAGAATTTCTTCAATTTCGCGGCGGCGGCCATCGGCAAACCCAAGCTCTTCCTTGGCGGCGTGATATTCGCTGTTTTCTGAAAGGTCACCCATCGCGCGGGCGCGAGCCAGGCGATCTTTGGCATGGGGAAGCTTCTCATCGACGATCTCTTTGAGTTCTTCTTGCAGTTGTTTGTATCCTTTGGGTGTTAGTTGAATTGCCATTTTGGGTAAACATGCAAAAACCCCTACACCTTGAGATATAGGGGTCTAACTGCTACAATAATACACAACCAATTGGCGAAAGTCAAAGTTTCGCTGGCTTTTGTGGGTGTGAGCACTTCTTCATCCCGCAATACTCAATTGGCCCCATCGTCTAGAGGCCTAGGACGGCAGGTTCTCATCCTGCAAACCGGGGTTCGAATCCCCGTGGGGTCACAGATAAAGATTTTGTTTTGTTGTATTCTTCATTTAGCTTGAAAATACAAGCTAAACTTGGTGTTCCATTTACTAGCTCATCGAAGGTTGGTGTTGTATCAAATACAAGCCCAAAGAGGGTAGCATTTTGGACTGGATTAGGGCTACCTAGAAGTAAATCATCAAGGTGTTCCATAAAATAGTTAAAGTAATTGATTACTGTTTGAGTTTCGATTTGCTGATCCTCTTTGTTCTCCCTCGTTGCAGTTAAGCTAATTTTTTCTAATACAAGTTTCTCAATATCCGCTTCTATCATTTGAATAGTTGTAGGAGAAGTAAGCATTTTAACTTTGTCTTTTAAAATTTGTATTTCCTGTTCTATCTCAACAATTCTTTGACTTACTGATATCGTATCTTGTGAAAGTTGCCTTTCTCTTTTCTCCCACTCTTCAAGAATGATTTCACGAAAACGATTAATAAATCCTTCACTAAACTCTACTTTTTGAACAAAGGATTTGATAGTTTCTTCAAATTTAGTCAGCGAAACTCGGAAATAATGACCTCGTCCACAGTGATAGGCAGGAAAGTATCTTCCAGATTTGCCTCTAGATGCACTTCCTAATAAAGATTTTCTACAAGTAGAACACAGCACTTGTCTTTTATACGGATATTGTGGATTGTTCTTTAATTTTGTTAATCTCCACAAGCTTGGTTTTCCCTCTATAACTTTGATTTTGTTATCTTCCTCGATAATAGTAATCTTTCCTCGATTGGCTCTATTGAAGTCTGCTATAGAGATCAATCCCTCAAAATTACATTTAATTGGATTGCCCAAAGTCCAACTTTCAGTATTAATTCCAGCATATATAGGTTTCTTTATGTAACTCTGAAATTGCTTTACTGTCAGTTTTTTTTCACCTCTGTATCCCACGATTCTTCGATTATCATTCTTATCGTGTTTTTGTGTTCTTCTTGATTTGTACCCTAGCTTATTTATCTCTTCTACAATTTCAGGATCTGTTAAATTACCTTGAATACGTAGTTCGAACATTCTGATTATCCACAAAGATTCAGTAGTTTCAGGTGTGAGAATTATTCTTTTTCCGCTATGTGGGGTTTCAACTCGGGTATTTTGATAGCCAAAAGGAGAAGGACGCACTCTATATCCTTTTTGGACATAGGTGACTTCTGCACCGATCATACGAGTTAGAATATCTCTTACTTCTGATTTCCCTCTCTCTGCTTCTAATAGTTCATTAATGAAAGTAGGACTATATTCACTCCAATTATATTTAACCCCAAGATGCTCTAATGTATTAATGGACTGTGTCCCAATAACTCCATACGTATCTACTAGAATAACGCCAGCTCTAACAAACTCTGATTTTAAAGATGCATAGATGACGGCTCCAGCTCTTGTAGCTCGATCAATACTCTTAAAAAAGGCAAACTTAATCTTGTTCTTTGGATTTTTACAATAGTCTAAAACTTTAATTAAAGGCTGTAGATCCAAAGTATCTTTGCTAGCCGAACCAGTAAGGTCAAATTGCTCCTTTATCACAATCTTACAGCCATATTGTAGTTCGACCCTTTGGCGTGCGACTTCATTTCTGGTTTCTTGATCGTCAAAACTATCGCCCATTAATCCCTGCTTTGTTGTGGAGATTCTTCCTATACTAATAGCATATTCAATCTTGTTTGTTTCCATATTCATCTAGAGCTAAATTTTTAACTGCTTATTTTTGTGATCTAACAAAATTCGATCGATAATACAGTTGGCAAGAACACGCATCTTGTTCTCTAATTGTTGCTGTACCGTAGGCATCAAAGGATTAATAATAAATGCCCTTGCTGTAACTGTGACGATAATTGTATTTTTCATATACATATAATTGCGACAGCCTGTCGCTTTATAACCCTGTCATCTTCATAAGTTCGTTCTGAATGTCATCGCTAATCTTGTTGTATATAGTGGGTTTGTGTTTTAATTCAAACTGTCTTAATTCAATAGTCTTTATGGCAGTACCAGCAATTAGATTAAGTGCATTAGCAGTATTACTATTCATCTTGTTTGCTCGTAAGTCGTTTGCAGTATGTTCAAGAAGTTTCAAGATATCTTCTGCCGAACTTAATTTGAGAGATTCATCACTGCCATAGTTTCGCTTTTTACTTATCCCGCCTTTATTGATAGCTTCTTTTCTTGCGACAGCTGTCGTTTCTGAATGAAAGAAGCAGTATTGTTCATTCTTCAATGCGAATGCTTCACATTTTTCGTTATTAATTTTTATAAATATACATCGTTTCATAGGTTAGATAAGCTAATAGGGTACTACCCCCTCGCAAACAGTCTGTCTTTTAACGAGCGAATTGCATCGTTATAATGACGAGCATTTATTAGTAATTCACCAAACCAATATTTATCAGAGATAATCTTGGTGTCTTTGTTCTCAAAAATGAAGTAAAAATAGGAGCTCTCTCTTTCGAGTCGAAGAAGTGATATCCCAGATGCTAGAAGTGCACTAGCTTCACCTAAATCTTTTGTGCGGTATTCGAGATTGTTAGAAGTATTTTCGTTAATTTTCATAGCCATAATCCATATAATTGCAGCAGGTATCGTCCTGTGTGCGTAGGTTGGATTACGGCTTAACGTTGCTCCTGTGGTTAGTAGGAGAGAGTTCCGTGGAATGAACTCTTTAACCAAACAAATTCTACAAAATATTTTAAACTTTTGCAACGCTTTACGAACTGTTTATTAACTATTTAAACAGGCTTTTTTCCGTAGTCCAAACGCTCGGCAATATTGAAAGGTACAGAGTCGCTTCATCTGAATTCCAATTAACTTTTTCTGCTTCTGACTTATCTAAACTCGTTTTAAGAACCATAGTATCGGAGGTATTTCCATATTTATCAGTCATATCGAAGTGAGCAAATATGGTGACAGTTGTTACATCAAGGTTTTCTTTATACAGGACTTTATAGATTTGAGACATATCTTTCCAGATACCCTTTTTGATGTAATCTTCACTTAAATTATCACTTCCATTGATATAAACCATTACGCCATACCCACCAGCATCACTAAATTGCTTAACCACACGGATTTCTCTAATTTTATCTTTCCCATTTGCTCCTTTTTGACCTTTCATTTCTGCTCTGACTTTAGCCTCGATAATTTCTTCCTTTGTTTGAGCTGACTTTGCTGTCTTTGGAGTAGGTGATGGTGTTTGCTCATCTTGGTTTTTCACTGATTCATTTGGTTTATTAGAAGGTGCAACAGATGGTGATGGTGTAGGAGTAGCTTTAGACGCTTCCTCTTCATCTGTAAGCTCTCTAGTAACTGCGAGATAGACGTGAGCACGTTTCCAATTACCTGCACTGACATCAATTTTATTTTCTCCTTCTTTTAACTCATACATTGTTTCAAAGCTACCATTGCTTACAGTGATTTCTTTGCCGTTTACCCATACTTTCCTATCTGATGGTTCATAAGTGCCTTTTATGGCGATTTGTTGACCTTTAACGACCATTTCAGACGTTGGTTCAGTAACTATTAGTTTAGGTTCAACATCATTGGAATAAGCAATAACACTCATTGTGGTGATAATGGCTAATAATCCACTAACGACAGCTGTCGTCACTATTCTAGTTTTCTTGGATAATTTTGATCCTTTATAGAACCACCAGAGTAATAGAGATGGAATGGTTAAGTATGGAACTGCAACGGAAAGCAGGACAAACCCTACTGCCAATGCAAGAAATTTCTTGTCTGTTTTTAGTTTTTCAAGAATACCCATAGATTGAGTGTAATTATATCAGAAATTAGATGAGTACGCTATATAAAATAATATGAGTACTCTAGACAATTAGGGTGTGAATAAATTAACTTTTAAAGAACAATTAGACACAAACGAAAATAGAAAACTTCGCAGGGAATATACCAAGCAGTTGAGTGAAAAATTGAGAGAAGTACGGAAAGAAAAGAAGCTTACCCAGCAGGAATTAGCAGATAAGGCAGGTTTGCATCTTACTTATGTAGGACATTTGGAGCTTGGAAAGTATCATCCAACAGTATTTGTGATGTGGAAGATAGCCAAAGCATTGGGTGTTTCGATGAATGAGTTAACTAATTTTTAGTTGTTTTATTTGCTGATTTTATCCTGAAGTTCCATAGCTACATTATTTTGTCTAGCTACTAGTATATTCAAAATACGCTTAAACGCTTCAAAAGCTTCATTGTTACCTTTTAATTCAGGTTTATTCTTCACCCAACAAAGCGTGAGCAAGGAAGCTAACGCCTTTTCTGCTGAATCACCTCTTCGTGACCAAAAGTAATATGAATCAAGTTTATCCATACTACCAGCCAGCCATATTAAACCCTTAAGACGAAGCCTTTCGCCTAATGGCTCAGAAAGAAAATAAATAAACTTTAAGGCACATCTATGATTAGCTAGGTACAAACCAGCCCATTTTTCGATATATACTTCTGATTTATTAATTAACTCTTTTTGTTTATCGAGATCTATTTCTGATCTAGAAATATCAAGTCCTATGAGTCTCCACCAAAAATCTCCGATAGTCCAGCTGCTATATTTTTTGGATTCCAGACTCCATTTTGGAGATAAAAATGCATAATTAAGCATTTTATGCCAAGTCTTTAAAAATTTATCTTGGTTCATCAAGCGAGGTCCATATGTAAAGAAATCGTCTAGAAAATGTTCAACCATATAATGGGCATAGCCACTCAACTCAAGAATCGGTTTCCAAAAAGTTTCGGGAGATTCATTATCTTCTGTTTCAACTGAGACTATTGCCGCTCTATGTATAACCCAATAATCCCAATCGCTCGGAACGCCATCTAATTCTTCATATTCTTCACTTTGTTCACCAACACTATTGAGCATATGCTGCAATGCTTCTCTTATAAAAGAGATCCATTCACTTCTTTCTTGAGCATTTTTTGCATCACGGAGTAATGGTAACCACTGATACCCCATTTTGATTAATGTTGTATCTAAGCCTGCTTTCGCTTTATGTTTCTTTTTTCTTTTTCCTGCTGTTGGGTACTTTTCTTTATAACTAACAACATTATTGGACCATTTTGGTAGATCACTACTGATTTTATCTTCTGCAAAATTTTCAGATTCTGCTTTTATCCAAGCTCCTAAATCGAAAGATGGTTTCTCCTCGTAACGAGTCTCGTAATATTTTGATTTAGCTTCAGCAACTTTAAAAAGATAATGTTGTAATTTTTTAAAATCTTCTCCAAGTTCCATACGCAGTTCCGAACAAGTTTGAAACAAATTGCTTACTGCTGTTAGGTGGAAACTTGTTACTAAAAGTGCAATACACTTTCGTATCTCTTTTGAATTTAAGTTATCTTTCCAAAAATATGGTAAAGCAACGCTACAAAAACAATCCCAGTGAAATTTGGAAACACTATGTTCTGAATCAAACTCTGCTCGTGGCGGAGGGCTAACAACTAAGTCTGTTAAATAGTTTAAACACCATTGATATCTTTCTTGATTTTTCTTAAGCCAATCAAATTTAAATTTACAAAGTAATGCTATACCAGCTGAAATGGCATCTGCGATCCCATCAGGTCTATCTTTTTCTGCTAGAGACTTTTGCTTGGTGACAATTTTTTGAATATTTTTCCATATTTCCTCTGCCTGATCGTCTGTCAGAGTTGCCCCTTTTTCCAAGAAATATGAACTTTGCATTGGGAGAGATGAAACAAGCAGCTTCTCCTCATTAAGCTCCTTTCGTTTTTCTATCTGTTGTTTTAACTCTACTGGGTACTCCAACATCCAGTAGTGCTGACCATCCTTTTCTTCGGTATGATAGTTTTTTTTATCTAAAGCAGCTAAAAGAGCAGATAGGCTTACTTTTCGATTAATTTCAAGTTGTTTTGTTTTTAATTCCTTTGTCCATTTTTTATGGTTTTCAACAAAAAAGTCCTCTAATTCAGGTTGGTTAAGTAGCAAAAACTTTGCATAATCTGTAAGTGATGAAGAGCGATGTTTCATTTTGTACCACTTCTGAGCTTCTTCATAGGCTTTAGCACCTCTAACTGACCAAGTTATTTCCCAATAATCAGACTGCACAATAAAGTCATCCTCCCAAATAAAAAATAGGAATGAAGAAAGCAATGGCTTTAGCACGCCTGATAAAAGAGTAATTTTTTTTCTTCCAACAGCACTTAATAAACCCAAAAACGCAATATTGTTTGTATTTATTAAAATACGCTTAATATAGTCGTCAACAGGCTGCTCATTATCTATAAGATCGTATAACCATTTCTCTAATGCAATTAGTGCAGTGGCCACTACATCGGGTACAGGAGGATAGTCTCTATACCAAAAGTACATCCCCGCATCTTTAAAAAGTTTTCTTTTTTTGCCTTCAATTTCTATTTCAAGAGTTGGAGGTCTTTTCCTTGCTTCTTTGTATCGATCTGCCCATCTATCTGCAGCAAAATTTACAACATCAATAATTAAATCTAATCCTTCAATTGGTTTTGTTCGAAGGAAAAATAAAAATGGACCTTTATCATAAAAGGGTGGATACCATTCTCGTGATCGAGAAAAATCTAAATTTTCCATTATAGGGTCTCTATTCCATCTATAGTTACGAGATGTTGGGGGACTTATCAGAAGCGTGAGAATAATTTCAGATGCATATTTTGGATCGTTTCTTATTATTGGATAAATGGCATCGGTGTTTAAACAAACCTCCTCAAATGAATCATCGGGACGTGTTTTAGGGCCTTTTGGCCAAGGATCCATCAGCTCACCATCATCAAAGCTTGATCCGATTATTGTTAGGGCTCTAAGTTTTTCTGGTGGTATTTTTGGAGCTTTTTTAATTGGTTTTGGAACAATAACCTTTCCAGATGCTTCTTCTATAATTGTTTTTAATCTTTCAGGATATTCTTTATAACCTGCGAGTGCTGCTCTAAACATTGGTTTATCAACATCGTCAAGATAATGTACCCCTTCTCTCTTTTCCCGCATTACCTTCTCAGCGTTGAGCATTGCCATCTCTGCAGCCTCTTTTCTTAATGGAATACCTTCAAAATCTAACATTCTTAACCAAGAATCTGCTATTTTTGCTAAATTAATTGGGCTTAAATTTATAACTTCTTCTTTATGTTTATACAAAAATCTCAGTATTGGCATCCAATAAGGCCAATAGGGAATTCTATGTATAGTAGCCGCTTCTGTTTCGAATTGTTCCCCAAGTTGTTTGCCTATTTCCAGCATTGATGGATTTGGTATAGTTGCAACGTGCAGAAAGCGTCCGAGCAATCTATGAAGAAAATCAGCTTTATTGTCTATCAAATCAGACCAAAGTTTTTCTAATATGGATTCTGGATCAGTCGAAATTATTACACCTTCAAGGAAAAAATCTTGTGCGATGGTAACAGAATCATTCTCTGACTGAAAGGTTTTTATTGTTACCCTCCACTTATCCAAATTGGGATATTGCTCGATTAAATGAATTGAGCAGAGTCTTATCGCACGATGCCAGAGCGGAGAAGAAAGTCTTTGTTTTAAATAATTTTCAAGATCACCTTTTACTAATTTTTCCAAAAGAATTCGTTGTCTGATCCAGTCACCGTAAGAATCGTGATCAAAGTTAAATCCCTCTCCTTCGTGTTTTAAAAGCCGTTCTCTTACAAGAGAATCAATACTTGCCCCATAAGCAGGATCTAAGTCATTAAGGTTTATTTCTGTAGCTAATTTGTCACCTTGAAGTTCGGCAATTTTCTTAAGAATGTTCTTCTTTTGCAATGGATTTTGACTATTCTCGATATCGTTTTGCCAGAACCAATTGATTAGGTCAGACTCACCAATCCATTTAGTAACATCGATTCCAATTCCCTCACTGGACTTTTTTGCTAACAAATCCAATACTTTAGGTCGATATAATAAACTGTTTAATTCTTTTCTTCTCGTTAAGCTTCTGAGCGTGGGAAACTTTTTTAATACTTCTTCAAGCTCATTTCCCTCAAGCTCATTTAGGGTAAATAATTGCCATTCGAAGACATTAACACCCAGATCACTTAATTTTGTTTTACATCGTCCCCATTCCTCAGGCTGACACGTAATTAGAACGGCTATATGATGTCTCAAGTCACTGCTACTGAGTAGCTTCAGGAATGTGGACAAATTTTCAAAGCCTTCTGAAGAGAAAAGCCTATCCAAACCATCAATTACGATTGATATTTTCTTGCCCATCGAAGAGTTAAGCAGATCCTGAAGATTACTTTTCAAATCAAAGCTTTTTTGAAACAGTACAAATGTCGCAGTATTAAAGTTTTCTGCTTTTATCCAAAGCTGAAATCCATTATCTGGAGACAATTCAATCCAACGTTTCGCTAATACTGTTTTTCCAGATCCTGAAGCACCCAACGCAATTATTGGCTGGTTTTGTTTTAGTAATTCTTTAATTTTTTCTAACTGTTTGGATCGACTAAGTTTTAAGTCATTACCGATAGTATCTCTAACATTCTCTCTTTGTTGAGAAGAATGAGTTTGAAGTTTACCCCAGTCTGATTCGAATTTTGGCGATAACTTAAAAGCAAACTTATTGCCGATTTTCTTCAGTAACTGATTTTTTGTAATATTACCTGCAGAAGGTCTCAACTCTTTGGTTATCTGTTGCAAAAGTGCCCAAAGCAATTGTGCCTTTTCTGTAGTTGGGTCCTCAAGGATCGTTTCGGCTAATCTATAAGCATCCTTTTCACTTCGTGAATTACTATTATCAAAGTCGAACTCGAAGTTACAAAAAGCCTGAAGTAAGGAATCCTTCTTTTCTGCTGTCACACTATGTTTTTTCACTAAATCCTGAGGACAATCGAAACTGGCATAAAGCACCCTTTCCTCTTTAGATGCAAAGTTGGCTTCATTTATTCTTTCGTGTAATTTATCGTGGTTCGTATGGATTTTCTTTTTCAGTTGCTCAAGAGCATTACTGATAGTCGAGGGGATTGTGTTAGTTGCAATTGAAAGAATGTCACTTTTAATGTCGAAAACTATTGGGTTTTGTTCAAGATATTGAAGCCAAATAGTGGAAACAAAATCTTGAGGTGCACCTTTTGTATTAAATTGAGCATTACTTTTTACTGATATTGCACAACTATTTTTTTGAGAATTAATCGTTAATTCCAAGTGGATATCATCTATTAGCCACCCGTCCACATTATTTTGAAAAGATACTTTTGTGATTAAACCATTATCTACAGTGAGAGGGGGCTCATCTGAGAGCATACACAGCAAGAAATAGGCACCTACTTTATCCTCAAAATCATACCCACCACCACCTGTAGATTTGGCAGGAGCCACTTTCTTTTTTGCTACTGTACCAGCTTGAGATACTATTTGATCTTTTTTCATCTGCATATTAGGAGTTTTTGGTCCACCATTCTGGACTAGTTACTTCCATAAACTGTCCAGAATTAAATTCATATGTGTATTCAGCAAGATTCTTGATATCGCCTTGGTCTAATCTATTTTTTATAGTCTCAAGAGCTAAGTCTTCTAGGTCTTTTTCAGTAATATGTGGCATTGCAAAAAGTGCTAGCCCAGCAACTGCGAAGGCAAAACCTAATACAGTTTGTTTTTGCTTTACGATGTATCGTGCTATTGATCCAAACCTATTTGGAAAAAGTTCAAAACCAACACTGTGTGAATGAATCTCATAACCCTTGTAATCTAAAGCGGTTTTGTACTCATTCAACAGTTTTAAAATATCATCCTTCGAGTAACGGCGGTCACCTCGTTCATTTACTTTAACCGCCTTTAGCCTGCCACTTCTATCCCACCTGCGAAGAGTTTCAGGATGTAAGCCAAGCATTTCAGCAGCCTCTTGTAATGTAATAAGATCAGGTTGAGTTTTCATATACTTTCTTATACTAACTTAAACAATGAAAAAATAGTTATTTTCTATTTATACTAAACCAGAAAAGTTCTGTCAATAGTTTTTGAACTAATCCCTGAAGTGCTAAAAATTAGGAGAGGGGCTTATCCTGCAAAACTGTAGTTAGGGACTTGGATATTAAATTGTTGGAATGTTTCGTATAATCTAGTGAAGTAAGTAGATATAGAGTTCCATTCTAGTCTTAACTGGCTCACAATTCAGCATTTCTGACTTCGAACTTCCCTTCCTGGGCAAGTCGAGTCAGCATATCCTGTGGCAATCTTAAATCTATCCTGATTTGGTAAGGTATCTTCTGGTCGTCTTTCTTTCTACCTGCGATTTTATCTTTTTTAGTTGCTTTTCGTGTATAAATGTTAATCCTGTCGACAAGTATGTGAATTAACTCGGATATTTCTTGCCTATCTTTCATTTTACCCTCTAGATAAGATTTGTATTTCTTAGCAAAAACTTTTAGGGTTCGAGTATAAATATCTGATAGCTTACCTTCGCTAATTTGAAATTCGATATTAGATAAATCTCTATTTAATTCAGCCTCGCGTTGTTTAGCTCTAGCCATTCTTTCGTCAAATTCTGGGGTTTTGATATAGCCTACTTCATGTTGATGTTTCAACGCTTCGCGGCGTTCGGGTATACCATTCAATTCACGGATAAGATGTGTCATTTGCCGTTCTAGGTGCTTCTTGTTGGCTTTAGTTGATTCGAGTGAATTGACATGATTGTAGACGCTTTTGGGGTCGCTTAATAAGTCCTTTATGAAGTCTGTTACAAATTGTTCGATTTCGTCGGCTGGGAAGGGAATGGCACTACATATAGTCGAGTATTTCTTTGAATTTTTTCCACCACAATGATAGTAATACATTCGTTTTCCGTTTTTCTTTTTACTCGTACCACTCCAATTCAAAGGCTCACGGCTCGAATATGCGTCGTAACAAGCGTGGCACTTTAATAAACCAGATAGCAGGTAAAAGTGATTATCAGCCGTTTTAGTACTATTACGTAACGCCACTTCTTCACGAATCCGCTTTTGGGCTAGCTCGTATGTAACCCTTTCGATAATTGGTTCATGCCTATGTGGAGATATTTCCCATTCTGTCTTTTCGATTCGTTTGTTATTTTTTGACTTACCGAAATAATAAATCCCTATATATCTTTCGTCCTTAATTATGCTTAAAACGCTACCAGCAGTCCAAAATGTTGGCTCATTAACCTTATTATTACCTTTAGCGCGCTTGCCATGAAAGATTGCCGAAGGTAAGGGTGTAAGAATCTTTTTACTAGACAGATAATCTGCAATTTGCTGTGTATTTTTCTTTTCAATGATAAAAAGGTCGAAGATTTCCCTTACCACCTCGGCTTCTTCTTCAAAAATAATTAACTGTTTCGTTGCATTCTTCTTGTATCCATACGGTGCGTGTGCGCCCATATAAACACCTTTGTTTCTGGCCTGTTTTCTGCCAGCCTGCGTTCTTGCTTTCGTTGTTTCTATTTCAAGTTCGGCGATAACCCCTATTATCCCTAACATAGCCTTACCAAACGGGGTAGAAGTGTCTATGCTTTCGTTTGCAGATATAAATTGAATATCGTATTGTTCGAAATAATCTATTACGTCAAGTAAAATACGTAATCGTCGGGCGAATCTATCTATGCGGTAAACCGCCACGATATCAAAGGGTTTTGCGCCGTCTGGCGCATTTTCAATATCTTCTTTCATTCTTAGAAATGCTGGCCGTTCGTCCAAAGTCGTTGTCCCACTGATTCCTTCGTCTTTATAAATATATTGTTCTCCCGCCAATATCATGGCCTGTTCTCCATTTTCTAACTGACCCTTAGAGGTAAAAATTCCTTCTATTGCCGCTTGCTGTAAGTCCAAACCATACTTTTCTGTCTGGTCTTCGGTTGATACACGAAGGTACATAGCGGCGCGAATTTGGCTGGTTTGATTATTCATGGTCGTTATTATTAGTTCCTGGTATGTTGTCCTTATCTATCACTTTGTTTTTTGCTCGGAATTCGCTAGTTATTTTGTGAAGTAATTGCTTATCTTCGCTTTCCGACGACCTTACTACTACTTCTAGCCTCTGTACGCCCGTTTTTTGTTTGAAGTTAATCGAATACTTATTAAGCGCAAGGATATCCATTAAAACGCCACCTAACGCCTCTAAATCCTCGTCCTTGTAGGGTTCTTCCATGTCTTGAAACCGACTAGATTTGAAGATTTTATAGGGAATGCCCCAGCGATAACCACATCCGTTGCGAACGAAATAAACCGCCATTAAATCGTCGGAATTAAATATCTCGTCCGCAAAGTCGGGTAGTTCGTATTTTTTGTTTTTCTTATTCATAATTCCTATTACCAATTATAGCCTAAAGATGTATAATTTAGTATAAGTTATGTCAGACAAAATAAAACTATTAAGAATAAGGGAAGCTGCCGAATTGTTGGGGGTAAACCCAGAAACATTAAGGCGTTGGGACAACGAAGGCCGCCTAAAGGCCATTCGGATAGGTAAAAGACAAGATAGAAGATATAAGCCAGAAGACGTTCAAAAGATTATTGAAGGTAAAACAAACAATGCGTAACGATACGGGAAATGCCGCACCAAAAATACTTTTTTCAGACCACTTCAATGTTGATAAAAAGGCACTCGACGAATATGGTGCTTTCGATATTTCATTAGTTGCCGATTTCCCCTTATTCATTGACCCTTTCCTTCTTTTTAATAGTAAAAAGCCAGAATACCAGCAGTTGCATGAAGGCATGATTACCTATTTGCGATTCTTACGCGACAAGTCGGTTTCCCAGCCAATAGATAAAGGATTATTAGCCGCATGGTATCGTTTCAAGGAAGTAAAACAAAATTGGCTAGGTTTTTCTGTAGACGGAAATAGTGGTAGCGCGTTAGGGGCGGATTTTGCTAAAGTATTAAACGAAAACTTTGCCAAAATCTTCACTGATTACGGTCAAGAAAAGGTAACAAGAAGTTCTCACCTAGAAAAGTTATGTCTGATAAAGGACGGTGTCGGTAAAGACAATATAAGCGATTTCACAACTAATCTGACCCTCGACTTCTTACTACAATATACCCAGGCATTTGCCAAGAAGCATATTGACTCCACACTCTGCCAGGAATTTCGTATCCCGCGCGTTCGCTTTAATTATGAAACTGAATCGTGGGAAGAAGGTACTTACCTACTACCGTCTTATCAAAATGACTTCGTAATCTTGACCCCAAAAGACTTACTGACAAAAGATGAAACCTGGATAAATAAAAATGACTTAGTTGAAGATTTTTACAATATCCCGAACGCTATCTCTAATGATGAACTGCGTGCAAAAGTTAATAACTATTTTAGAAGCGTTTTACCACAAGACCCTAAAAAGAAGGATGAAAAAGATGCCGCTGTTAAGACGATACTGGCATTTCCCGAACTTATTGACTACTACATTAAACATAAAGAAGACAATGGTGATAGAGCTACGAGCATTAGCGAACAAAAGGTAGCACATTCAGAGCTGATGTATGTTGACCAATTTACGGCTTTCGCAAAACTACTTGCCGAAAAGACAGACTTTTATAAAACACCGTATGATTCTTACGACGAAGCTATGCAACGAGTACAGTATCTAAAATCAGTTATTGAAAACAACGACGGCTATAGATTCTTCTACGTAGATAACGAACCGATACGGCGAGAAGAAGATTTGAAAATTGCTTACCGCCTTACCTGGCGTGGTTCTACATTTGATTTTAATACCGAAGTAAACAATGGACGTGGCCCAGTGGATGTAAAAGTATCTAAAGGTTCAGCCGATAAGAGTCTTGTTGAACTGAAACTAGCTACAAATACCCAACTTGAAAGGAACTTGCAAAATCAGGTAGGAGTATATGAAGAAGCAAATGACACGAAGAAAAGTATCAAAGTTATTATCTATTTTACCTTTCAAGAACTGCGACGCGTTCAAGGAATACTTAAAAGGCTAGGACTAGAAGGAAAAGAAAATATCGTTCTGATTGACGCAAGAAAAGACAATAAGCCTTCGGCTTCAAAAGCCTAATCGCTTAGTACAAATGCTTCTACCTCGTTAGCTAAAATTTGTTCGAAGTCTTTATATCCATGATTTGCACCCACAATTAGCTTAGTCTGGCAATTTTGCATGTTTTTTTCTATAAGACTAAGTGCTTCTTCTGGGCGGTCGGGATTACTTAAATGAAAGTATTCGTCCTTCGAACCGACAATTACCTTAGTAGGAATAGAGATACCTTTTAGGGCTGGGAAGTTGTAATCTGGCGTACAAAATTCGAACATTCTACCCAGGTCGTCTTGTTTATACCAGCTAACATAGGTTTTGTAAGATACTTCGATTGTTTCAAATTCCTTTGTAATAATTTCGCCGCCTTTTCCTTCGTCAATTTTTTTCTGTGCTTTTGCAATAAGTTCTTCAATTGGCGTTTTTGTGTACGTTTTAAGAAGCCCTTTTTTATCAAAAGGTGAAAGTAAAATAAGTTTCTCTATTTTATTTGCGTGTTTCCCTTCGTGTAGGTAGCGGATTGCTTTCATAGTGCCGAGGGAATGCCCTTGTAAAACAATTTTCTCGTAACCTTTAGCAAGTAAAAATTCAATCCACGCGTCAATGTCTATAACCGAGTCTTCCAGTAGTTCATACCTTGCGCCGATTGTTTTTATACTACCGTCGACAGTATTAAAGTCTTTTATTTTCTCACACCCGCGCGTATTAACGGGAAGAAATGAAATAGCCTTATCTTTTAGGTGATTTGCTAACACTTGTACGAAGCTGTTCTCGTAAAAATTACCTTCGAAGCCGTGAATATGTAATAAAACCTTTTTTTGCGAGTCGTCTGAAAAATACCCTTGAAGTAGTAACCCGTCTTTTGTGGCTGTTTGTACGAGTGATGACATAATTTTAAGTATAAAATTCTTCTTTAGGCGTAATTCCTTCTGGTAATTCTGGTCTATTGCCGTTTATGTATTCGTCGAACTTAGTTTTAGACCTTCGGTGCATTTCTTCATATCCAAGCATAACCAGACCGTCGCCAGCCGAGACACCGATACTATTTTCTACTTCAAAGTTTCGGAAGATTTTTACGTCCACAAGCGGGCCAGATTGCCACGATTCTAGTTTATCGAAAATCCAAACGTCGGACATAATATCGCCTTCGTTGTCCCATAAAATGATAATGTGATAGTTTCCCTTTTTCAGTAAGTTTACATTCTTCTCGTAGAGTTGCTTAATATGGCTTTCAATACAATCTGGCTTTGTTCGGCTTAACAATTTTTCTACGCCAATACATGGGTAAATGATAACTGGTATTTCGTTAATTACTACGTTTTTAGGAAAATAGAATGACGCCATATTTTTACTTTGTTACTAAATTTATTGGTTTATTGGTAACGTAAGCCTCTACATTACTTGTTACCATTTCCGCTAAGTTTTCAAAAGATTCTTTTGTGTACCACGCGCCATGTGGCGTAATAACTGTATTTTCTAGGGAAAGTAATGGATTTGATTTATCCCACTCGGCAAGGGTATCTAAGCCAGCCCCAGCGATTGTACCGTCTTTTAAGGCATTGTAGAGGGCTTGCGTGTCGACTATCTTACCGCGTGCCGTGTTGACTAACACCGCGTGTTTTTTCATTGTTTTAATCTGGTCTGTTCCTATCATACCTTCGGATTCGCTATTAAGTGGGGTGTGAAGCGACACAACGTCGCTATCGCTAAGTAGTTTATCTAAACTAACCGATTCGACGTTAGGGATTGTTTTTGTCGAACGGTTGAAGGCTATAACTCGCATTCCGATACCATTACCGATTTCAGCTACACGTCTTCCGATACTTCCTAGACCTATGACACCCAGGGTCTTACCTTGTAAATTAAATCCTAAAAGGGGTAACTGGGATTTGTCGGCGGGGTCAATTTCATAAGGTTTTTGTCTAACTTTTCTATCCATTTGTACCAGGTTACGAACTACTGCAAACATTAAAGCTATGGCATGTTCCGCTACCGCTTCGGAAGAATAACCAGGGATATTTGATATTAAAATTCCTTTTTCCCTTGCGGCTTCTAGGTCTACTAAATCGAATCCTATTGAATTTATGGATATGTATTTAAGATTTTTAGCAGAGGACAGAACCTTTTTATTAAGCGGGGAAACAAAACAATCTGCGATAGCTAATTCTACGTCACTTAGTCGTGCAATCGCTTTTTCTTCTGTGTCAGTGTCGTTATAAATAGCGACTTCACCGAGCTTTTTAAGTCGTTCGATATGACTTTCGTTAAGAAAACACTCATTTAGTACTGCAATTTTCATAATTTTATTTCAGGCAATATGTTTACTCTATATTCTACCAAAATATAACCCAGGTGTCGCTATTGTGATTATGCTTTTCTAGCTTCTTGTTCCTTACTTTTAACATAATCGTGATGTCGGTTAAGAAGTTCCTCTAATAATCTAGCTTCTTCTTCATTTTGTGGGGCACCGAGTTGGCTAGAACCTTTTTCCTTTGCTTCCGCTTCTTCCCGTTTTTCAAAATATCGACTTTTATCTAGCCACCACATAGCTACTTTAACGTTTGGCTGGATTGCATTAAGAAGAATATAGGTAGGTTCTTTAGTAATCGGGTGAATATATTCATAATAGCCAGGGTTACGCCCTACCGTAGCCCAGTACAAGACTTCTAACGCTACTATTTCTACGTTTGCTTTCGCCAGGCTAGCGACCCGTCGAAATTCTTCTGACTTTGCCATGTACTTTTGTCGTGTGTTTTCAGGGATTTGCGCCCATTCAGAGGCGTATTTGTAGCTTGCACCCAAAGACAAATAGAATAGAAAATTATGTAGTTTTTCGGCGGTTAGTTCTATTTTTCTGCCGCGACCTTTAGGGTCTTCTGCTTCCGACAGTTCCTTAGCGATTTTTCGATAAACACCGTCGGTAACATGCTGTTTAATGAAGTCGTTATCATGGTTTTTAGTTTTAATCAGTTTGTTATTCATATTTAGGCTGAAATGTACTTGTCGCCAGGCGAAAACAAGTTGCCACTGGTCGCATAGTGGAGGATTTTAATATCTATGTCGTCGTAGTAAAATTGAAGCGGAAGGATTTCTTGACGCTTTAGTTCCATGTCAGAAATGCTGTCCCACCAAATTCCTCCTTCTGTAACATTCCATATATCACATATCAGATTATGCGTCTGGTGAAAGCTCAGGTATACTGTAGCATATGAAGCTTTGGCAGGCAGCAGCGGTATGTATTCTCCTATTCGGTGTCGTAATCCGACTTCCGGCAGTCGCGCAACAGATTGAGCAAGTAATGGGTGATGCAAATCATGACGGCACTGTTTCACTGACTGATTTTGAGGTCTGGCGCACTGCATATATTGCTGATGTTGCGCTAACCCCAATCCCTTCTGCGGTTCCTACGAACGCTGTGCAGCCAACAATTATGCCTGCTGGTATTGCGACAGAGGAAAATACTGGTCCAACCGGATCTCATCCGCAGTCAGTTGGCGAGATAGTTGTGGAAGCAGGTCAGAGTAAGAATCTCTCAAACGTGATAGTCGATTCGATTATCGTACGTGCTGGTGGAGAGCTTTTTGCTGACCACATCAAAGTAACTGGATCAGTTGTGCTTTTGCCGCAAATGGGAGTCGCACCTGCAACCTTACGCATGAAAAGCTCATCGGTGTATGCCGGTATCACGATAAATGCCGTGGATGCAGCCGGCAACCTTGATTGGAATAATGACGTGCCGGTAGACGTTGTGGTAGAAGATTCGTGGATTCGTCATCCACAAGGATCAGGAACAGACCACACAGAGGCGCTTGCCGGATTTGGCTGGCCAAAAGGTGCGCAGTTTATCCGCGCAACATTTATCCAGTTAGGACCATTTAATGCTACGGCCACGACGACGATCAATTGGCATGGAGTTAATACCGTCTTTGACGGGTGTTACTTTGGGTGGGGAGACCAAGGTGTTGCGGCATATTACACCGTGTATGTAGAAGGGTCAAATAATATTGTTAAAAACTCACGCATGGAGAAGGGTCAGGCAGATTATATCTATCCAGATTCTGATCCGAAAGCCACGTATCAAAACAATGTCGATGCAGTTTCTGACGCAGCGATCACTCCGTAGCTTTTATTGGGGCGTTTCTTTCGTCTTTTCGTACCAGCGAAAGAGATCTGCTGCATACCGATTCATGCCGTCAAGTTGCTTTTGCACTTCATCACGAATAGTAAGTGATGACACTGCCTGATCCGGTTGAGTCTCCATCCATTCTGCAACATGCGCGGCCAACTCTTGCGCCTGACGATCATCGAGCCCCGCTGCTTTTACAACACGAGCCACTTTTTCCGCTTCAAATGGCTCATTGGAGCCGTCTCGTTTGATAACTTCTTTCATAGTTAAGATAAGGCAATAAACAATGTGTATAGCGACCACGCCATGACAATTGCTCCGAGAGTCCGCCGAAACCAGTTGGCTCCCTGTGCAATCTCCAAGTAGCTCCAACTGTAAATCGCGGCATAATATACGGCAGTGGCAACTACCTGCATGGCACCGGTCGTCGCATATTGAACGAGCGCGGCTGCTGCAGCAATCAGAATGGGAGCATTTGGGCGTTGGGCAATAGTCATAAAGTGGTGTTGCTCATTGTACCATGCGTTTCGTTGTGATATTCGTCTTCAATAGTGTCTGGTTGGTTTGGCCTCATATTACCTGCTGTTTGTGTAGCCCAATCATATTTTGCCTGAAATGAAGGGGTCGGATCTAGAGCATTGTCTTGCAGGTGTTTTAGAACATAATCATTCACTATACGAAAATCACGTGTTAGATCGGTGTGGTATTGAGTAGGGGAACGATCTTCTTCTGCTATATAGCCGACATGCTCTATCTCTACTTGATTTAGCGGAGGGCGACCGTCGCGACTGACGCAATGATCACCAAGAATAAAAAAGACGTTTCCTGCTGCTGTCACCGCTACTTGACGTGCTCGGTGGCGAGTAAAGATAGAGGTTCTGGTGAGTTCATCAGCCGATCCGGTGTGCATCTCATCAATTGCTGCCTGGAGGTTTTGCGGTGTGTATGGGAGTCCGCGCTCTTCACATTCAAGCACGCCATCTTCGCCTTGGCGAATAGGGATTTTGTATTTAATTGTGAGTCCCGTTTTGGGTGGCATGGCAGTTTTGATACAAATACCGTTGGTATCGGTGATTATATATTGATGATCAGAATCAACAGACTTCATTGAACCAATTGTCAGGTGTTCATCTCCGCTCAAGCGAGATACTGCTTCACGCGGATCGTTTGTAGTGTCAATTTTTATCTCTCGCTCATGCCATGTCCACTCTGTTTCCTCCTCAGACGGCGAGCTGATATCGGGTTTGTAAAGGGTCATTGTTCCGGGAAGAGTCTCTATTATGTGTTGTAGTTTTGATTTGGTTCGTTCTGCATTGGGAACGTGTGGGAGCTCGAGTGTTGGTGTGGTTGTTGATTGCTGCAAGGGTTGTTTTACTTCAATAACATCTTCCTTATAATTCCTATGTTTTCTTAACACCGGCACACCATAGACCGCTGTTGCATGCCACAAACTGATATGGGTATCTTGAGTAGCACGTAGGTCGCCTTGCACATAATGTGTGCGCAGGTAGTGGCTTGCGCTGACCGGAACCAGTCCTCCGATATCCTGATCTTCACAGAGCGCATGTAGCAGTCCCGGAGGAAATTGCAGGCTGGTGCCCGAAAGGGGCAAATCTGCCAGCTCATCAAATTGATCACGGTCACCAAGAAGAGAGAGCAAGTGGCCGATTGTCGCTTCAGTCTTATACTTCCTGCGCTGCGGTTTTGTATAATCACGCGGGTGCACTTTCACTTCAAAGTGACCTATTTCATCCACGGAGGGAATGATGGTGTCTGCATGAGGCTCAGCCGTAAAATAGCGCAGCTTAACAGTGGCTCGTTTTGGAAGGTGGCCATCGGGAGTTCCCAGGTACAATGTGGTCACCCAGGGTTTTTCATATAACACTCTCTCCATCTGATCGAAAATAGCCGGATTCCACTCGGATGATTTGAAGCGCAGTTCATGTCGATTACGTTCTATGGACATATTGGGGCAATTATAGCATTTGCTCTGTGAGTGAGGGGAAATCAGGTACAATGGGGAGATATGACAATCACCAATCCGGATGTAAAAACACTTCTCGAAATCTATAGTGAGATTCAACAGTTAGAGCACATACAGGCGCTTCTTGGGTGGGATCAGAATACGTATATGCCTTCTCAGGCGGCATCAGGACGCGCTGCCCAGTCGGCACTTCTTGCGCAGTATCTCTCGCGCAAATGGAACGATCCCGCGTTAAGATCAACGCTTGAGGCGCTTGATGAGACAGATCTGAGTGCTGTTGAACGGGATATGGTGCGGGTGCTTCGGGAGCGCGCAAAGTTTTACCTGAAGGTGCCGGAGCAACTGGTGATTGCTCTGTCTAAGGAAACTGGCGAAGCGTTTTCGGTATGGCATGAAGCGCGCGCCAACAATGATTTTGCCGCATTTGCTCCGCACCTGATACGTCTTGTCGCCCTGGAGCAGGAAGTGGCAGAGCATCTTGAGTATAAAGAAGATTCATATGATGCGTTATTGGATTTGTATGAGCCGGGACTCACATACAAGCAAGCGCACGCTATTTTTGCCACTCTCCAGCCCGAATTAACGAACATGATCAAGAAGATCACAGAGTCCAAACGGTACGAGCAAGCGACGCGTCTTCGCGCTGCTTCTCAGTCATACGATCTGCCCAAACAAGAAGCATTGTCTCACTTCATGATGAAGCTGATGGGATACCCGCTGGAGCGCGGACGATTGGACGTATCGCCGCATCCGTTTACCACGACCCTAGGGTTTGATGATGTTCGTATCACCACACGCTATGCTGAAGGCGATTGGTTGTCTTCCTATTCATCGACTATTCATGAGGGCGGTCATGCGTTGTATGAGTTGGGGATTGATCCTGACTATTGCGACACACCGTTTGCAACCGGAGTATCACTCGGAGTGCATGAGTCACAATCGCGGTTTTGGGAGAATATGATCGGTAAAAATGAACTGGTGCTGCAGGCACTGGCACCGACATTTCAGAAGTTGTTGGGGGCAGATGTAGCGGCTCAAGATCTGGGACTGTTTGCCAATTATGTGCAGCCGGGGCTCATTCGTGTGGAAGCTGATGAGGTGACGTACAACCTGCATATATTGCTTCGTATGGAGCTTGAGCATAACCTGATGCACAACAAACTCAATGTAAATGACTTGCCAGAGGCTTGGGCTGCAAAGATGAAAGAGTACCTGGGGGTAGAGGTTGCTGATGATCGTGATGGTTGTTTGCAGGATGTGCACTGGTCGTACGGTTCTTTTGGGTATTTCCCAACATATACAATCGGCAATTTGTATTCTGCATCGATTTTGGCTGCAATACAGCATGACCTTGACTGGGGGACACACCTAAAGAAGCTGGAATTCGGGCCGATTCGCGATTGGTTGCGCACCCATATTCATCGTCATGGCGCACGTTTTTTGCCGGCAGATCTGATGAAGCAAAACGGTATTGAGTTGGGCGCTGAGGATTATCTGAGCTATATTCGGGACAAATACAGTGCGCTCTATGATGTGGCGTTATGATTTATTGACGCGCTCCAGCTGGCGCATGGCGACCAAAAGGTGATACGCGAGTCCCATGTAGATACCGGGTCTCCGGAATATATCTACATGATTTCCTTTCACGGTAAGAAAACCTCCGAGGGTCTCAAGTGATGCGCGGGTACGCATTTTCTCCACAGGAAAGAGGGTGTCTTCAGATCCTGCTATACATACAATTTGCGAGTCACACTCAGTCCGAATAAGCTCAATCAGCTCTTCCAGGCGAACTTTGGTGATGGCATATGCAGAGCGAGTTGATTTGACCGGATGCTTCAGCATCTGAAGGGCGATTCGCTGATTTGCGTCTTCACGGCGAAATGACGCGGAGTGTTTGATGTGAAGAAGAATATCACGCAGTGCTTCGAGGGTAAAGCGGCCTAAAAGAAATGGCAGTTTGTCCGGACCCACCATTCCTGCGGGGTTAAATAAAATAATGTTGTGAAACAGTTTTGGGCGCATGAGTGTGGCGACAAGCGAATCAATTCCTCCTTGTGATTGGGCTATCATATCGGTCTGCTTAATGCCGAGCTCATCCAGTAAGTGAATGTGGGCGAGTGCTTTTTGTACCATGATGGTCGGAATGTGCTTCAGTGAATCGGTTGGTTGGGGGAGGGGGAGGCTTGCTCCGTGAGGCGCCTCAATCATGATTGTACGATATCCCAAGCGATCCAGTTCTTCGATTGCCGGAAGCCACACCTCGATGGTCTGATTCCACCCCGGCACGATACAGAGACATGGTGCTTCAGGTGTGTCTTTTTTTGTATCAATATAGCGATAGCGCGTATTATCAATCTGAATTGTGTGTATCTGAGGTTTTGCCATGATAGCTATATGGTACTACACATTGTTGGGGAAAACAAAAACCCAGCCCGTTTTACGGGGCTGGGCCTGAGTTACGATGAAAATCGGCGACCTTACTTCAGGGCTGATTCCATAGACTTAAAGTCTACTGCGCCTGCAAAGATTTTACCGTTAACGACATAGTGTGGAGTACCGCTGAAATAGAGCTCGGCATTTTTCTGCACATCTCGGCTAACAAGCTTTTCATATTTTTTGCTGGTCAGACATTCAGTCATGTATGACGGATCAATTTCAGCTGATAAAAACTGCGCCAACTGATCAGACTTTTCACGGTCATTTTTGACCTCATCGTTCAGAAGGGTGTATGCATCGTTGGTCATAATTTTATTATGCACAGGCCAAAACGCATCCTGTGCATCTGCACAGTACAGTGCTTCTGCAGCCAAAAAGCCATTGCCGTGGCCGCTTCCGAACATATTCACATATACTGCCTCGCCACTTTCAACCAGTTTCTCGATCTCAGGACCTGGCGGTGTGTATGATCCGCCGTCAGCAACTGATTGAAACTGTGCACCCATCTGGGTCGCAAGCTCTGGGTTGTGGCCGGCAGCCACGTGACAAAACGGACAGCTGGAGTCGCTGATTTCAAGAATGATGTTTTTTGCATTTTTGTCACCGAGCACAACATGGTCATCAGTGAGAAATGATTGTACCACCTTGTCTTCTACCGTTGATGGTGGTGCCTGCTGGGTGCCTGCTGTGTTGGCCTGCGGATTGGTCTTTAGTGCATTTATCTCTTTAAAAAGATATCCGCAAAAGAGTACGAGCGCGACAACAAGCACGATGAGAAACTTATTGGTCTGGTTTTGCGGTTGGGAGACCATGACTGGGGTGGATTCCATAACGGGCTCCGGCATCGGAGTTGTTTTGGGTTTGCGAGTCGTGCGCTTTTTTGCAGCGGACGCTTTTTTGGTAGTGGCCATATGCGCACATAGTAGAAAAATGTGAGGAAGAAGTCAAGCAGCATGCAATGCCTGACTATCGAAATAGCTCAATAGTAATGCCGTTTAACGAGCATTATTTTGCATAGATGCGATACAGATTCGAGCCGATTTTTTCCAACTTTTGAATCTTCAGTGAGCCGATCTCGTGTGTGTTTTCAACATGTGGCCCTCCGCAAAACTCTTTTGAGTAGGCAGTCTCAGGATGGTCATCCTCTCCACCGATATAATATACCTTTACACGATCGGGGTATTTTTCACGGAAAAAGGAACGTGCTCCGACATTTTGCGCATCTGCTTTGTCCATGAGTTTAAAGCGCATAGGAAGTGACTCTTTTATTTTTTCATTTATGATCTGCTCGATGCGCGGAACATCTTGTTGTTTATTGATTGGCTGTGTGGTGAAAAAGTCAAAGCGCAGGCGCTCGCCGGTGATGTTTGATCCTTCCTGGCGGATATCATCGCCATAGATATCAAAAAGCGCTTGGTGCAGCAAGTGAGTGGCAGTGTGGTACTTTACTACTTGGTCGCTATGATCTGCCAATCCGCCCTTGAACTTGCCGGCAGATGAGGTGCGTGATAAGTCTTTGTGTTTTTGAAACTCGGCATAAAATTGATCGCGGTCCACCGACTTTCCCTGGTCGGTCAGAATCTCTTCGGTGACTTCAAGCGGGAAGCCATATGATTGATACAGGTCAAAGGCAATCTTGCCGTCGACTTCGCTCATCTTTTCGATCTCGCGCATGCCGCGCTCTAATGTGCGGGTAAACTTGGCAATCTCTTCACCGATGACGCGCTTCATCTCCGGGCCATCTTTCTCTACATCAAAGTACACACCGTCATACATCTGTAATACGACTCGTGAGATCGCCGCCACATCTTCAGCAACCGGCATCTGTCCGTCTTTAAGCGCACGCAACTTGATCGTGAGGCGACGCAAGAGGCGACGCAACACATATCCTTGTTCTTTGTTTGAGGGAAGTACGCCGTCTTTTATAAGAAATACCGATGCTTTTAAATGATCGGCAATGATGCGCATCGCGGGTTTAAGCGTCTCATCTTCATATGATTTGCCGGTGATTGCTTCAACCTCGGTGACAATCGGTTGATACATACGGGTGGCAAATGCATCGGGGCTGTTTTCTGCTGCCATCATGAGTCGCTCCAAGCCGCCGCCGAAGTCTACATTTTGTGCAGGAAGCGGCGCAAATGAACCGTCATCTTGCTTGATATATTGCATAAAGACGGAGTTGCCGATTTCCAAAAAGCGACCGCAGTCACAATTTTGGTGACACTCGGCACCAAATGCCGGATCATGTTCGACTTGGGTAAATTCAAAAAATACTTCACTGTCGGGCCCTCCCGGCTCACCGGCGGGCATGTTTGCGGGTACACCTGCACGCGACCACCAGTTTTTGGTGGCGTCATAGAGGCGGATGCGCTCCCCAAGTTCGGCCTTGATTCCCACTTTTTGAAATAAGTTCTGCCAGATGGCGATTGATTCCTCGTCTTTTGCAAGACCGTCTTCGCCGGCGAAGACAGTGACCCAAATACGCTCCGGGTTTAGCTGGAGTTTTTCTGTAAGAAACGTGAAAAACCAGGTGAGTTGCTCTTTTTTAAAATAGTCTCCGAGCGACCAGTTGCCCATCATCTCAAAAAACAATCCATGGCGGTTGTCACCGACTTCATCAATGTCCTGTGCACGAAGACAGGGCTGCACATTTACCAGGCGTGTTCCTTGCGGATGCGGTTCGCCAAGCAGGTTGGGGACAAACTGTTGCATGCCACTGCCGGTAAATAGAGTGGTCGGATCGTTTTGGGGAACCAAGGGGATTGGGGGAACAATCGCATGTCCTTGTTCTTTCATGAACTCGAAGTACATTGTTCGCAGCTGGTTGTGGTCAATTTTCATGATCCAACTATTATAACAAGCCAACACACTATATTGAGAGCGAGATGTTTTGCCTGATGCACAGACAATTGTCGATGTATAATGGATCAACACAACAGCAGTTATATCTGTCCTGCATGGTATGATTACCCGACTTTCGACACAAAATCCGGATGATCTGAGGCCGTTTATTTCCGATGTGCCTCTTCCCGAGCGCCTGTCTCACAAAGGCCAAAACGGTAAAGTGATGGTGATTGGTGGTTCAGGTCTGTTTCATGCTGCGTCGCTGTGGGCAGCTGAGATTGCCTGTCATATGGTAGACATGGTGCACTTCGCTTCGACTGCACAAAATAATGAAGTGATGGTGCAGCTGAAGACGCAATTTCGGGGCGGCATTATCGTGGATCGGCATGAGATGGATGACTACATCACTGAAGACGACTCGATATTGATCGGGCCGGGGATGGTGCGAACTGATGCAGCAATGACGCCGACTGACAACATGAGTCTTGATGGTATTCTGGCACTTGAGGATGAAGGTGAATTGACTGCGCATCTTACACGGTATGTTCTCACCAAGCACACGACAGAACGGTTTGTGCTTGATGCAGGAGCACTTCAAATGATGCGCCCGGAGTGGCTCACTGGCTTAGCTGAAGTGCCGATTCTCACACCACATCAGGGAGAATTTGCGCGACTGAGCGGGCAAGATGTTGCCCACCTCCCCTTGGGGCAAAAAGCAGAGGCGGCACGTATTTTTGCAAAAAAACACGGCTGTGTGCTGTTGCTGAAGGCAGTTACCGATATTGTTACCGATGGTGATGATATCTGGATGATTGAAGGCGGGAATGCCGGCCTTGCCAAAGGAGGCACCGGTGATATATTGGCCGGATTGACTACCTCATTGTATGCTAAAACCTCCCCGACAGTCGCTGCCATTGTGGCCTCATTTTTGCTCAAGCGAGCCGCAGATACTCTCTACACAGATGCCGGCTATTGGTATAATAATAGCGACGTCATCGCACAGATTCCTAAGGTTTTAGCGTGGTATATACGCCGAAAGTAAGGTACAATAGGCTTCTTGTAAGTGAGTTTCAGATATGAAAAAGGAATCGATCACTGCCATCGTATTAGGTATCGGGTTTGGGCTCGTTGTTGCCTTTTTTCTGATTGGATTTATCAGACAATCAAGTAAAGCAGGTCCCGACGGCGGGCTTCCTACTATTGATCCGAAACCAAAAACTACTGACGTACTCGGCACTTCTCTTGAAGTCTCATCCCCAACTGACAAAGAAGTGTTTTCAAAAAACCGCATCACTATCACCGGCACAGCGTCTAAAGGATCGCTTCTGGTGGTACAGTCGCCGCTGGTTGAAACGGTCGAAAAGCTGGAAAAAGACACATTCAGCGTGCCCTTTGATCTGGCAATCGGAGAAAATGTCATCACCGTCACTGCCTATCCGGCTGACAAAACGCAGCGCGAACAGCAAAAAACCGTAAAGGTATATTATATTGAAGAGGATCTCTGACACTATGAAACGCTATAAAACCTATGTACTCAGTTTGCTTATGGTCGGTGTGATGATGCCGATCGTTCATGCGCAGACACCTTCTGTTACACCGGTGGCCACTGATAGCGCCAAGCAATCGGTTCCTGAAAAAGAGGTGCAAGATCTCAAAGACAAAATTGCTAAAAAAGTGGATGAGTTAACGAAACAAAAGAAAACCGGAATTTCCGGCATTATTCAATCGATTTCAGACAAGAAAATTGAAATAAAAGCAGAAGACGGCACACCGTATGCGGTGGAGTTGGACGATGTGCTCACCAAGTACTACCTGATTACCGGCACCAAGCGCACTGAGGGTACGTTAAAATCGTTTTCAAAAGGGGATTTTGTGATTATTGTCGGACCGGAAACCAACGGCGACGTGGTGGCAAACGCTATCTATCGCGATGAACAGTATCTGGTGGGATCAGGCAGTGTGACTGAAGTGAATGAAAGTGATTTTTATCTTAAGGTAGTTACGACACAAAAAGACAATCTGACAATTGACGTGGAAACTAACACCAAACGCATTCTTGTGGACAGTAAGACGCTTGACTTCGAAACTGTCGGCTTTTCAAAAATAAAAGAAGGTGACATCGTGCATTATGTGCTGAAAAAGACCGGAAAAGAAAGAGAAGTAAATCGTTATCCTGCACTGCGTGTTGTCGTGATTCCGCAGGAATACTTCATGAAATAAGACCTCCGTCGCGTGCATTGGCTTTGAATTTTTCAGCAGATAAGAGTATGATGTGATAATCGTAAAGATTCATTCAATTTTTATCCACTATGCTTTCGTTTCTTAAGGGACTGGTAGACTACAATGCGCGAGAACTCAAAAAATACGAGCGCCTGGTTGTTGAGATCAATGAGCTTGATGAGAAGGTTCGTTCGTTGAAAGATTCGGATTTTCCCAAAGAAACGGCGCGTCTTCGCGAAGAGATCGCAGGCGATGAAGATGCACTGCTCAAGCAGCGCACGTATGCATTCGCTTTGGTACGAGAGGCAGCTCGCCGCAGTATGGGAATGCGTCATTATGACGAGCAGTTGATTGCGGGGTTGGCTCTTTCTGACGGACAAATCGCTGAGCAAAAAACCGGTGAGGGAAAAACGCTTTCAGCTACGCTTGGCTTATATTACCGCGGTCTTATGGGGCGTGGTGCACACTTGGTGACCGTTAATGACTACCTTGCCCGCCGCGACGCCGGGTGGATGGGAAAACTCTTTCACTTTCTCGGCATGAATACCGCCGCCATGATCTCCAACGCGTCATTTGTGTATGACCCGAAGCATAAAGAAACCGGTGAAATCGATGAGCGACTGGCGCGTCTTCGCCCAATCACCCGACAGGAAGCATATGCGATGGATATTACTTACGGCATAAACAGTGAGTTTGGGTTTGATTATCTGCGTGATCATATGGTGATGCGACCGGCAGATCGAGTGCAGCGTGATCATTACTTTGCGATAGTTGATGAAGCAGATTCTGTGCTTATTGACGAAGCGCGTACGCCGCACATTATCTCCACTGCCAATGATCAGGATGTATCTCGCTACTATGACTATGCCCGCATCGTCAAGCGACTGAAAGCGGAAGATCATTATATTGTTGATGAGAAAGCCCGCACAGCGAATCTGACCGATGAAGGAATCTCGCACATCGAAAAGCAGCTCGGGGTAAGCAATCTCTATGAGCAGGATTTTGAAACCCTTTACCACATCGAAGCGGCACTGAAAGCAGAGGCGCTTTTCACCAATAACAAAGAATATATCGTGCGAAGCGGTGAAGTGATTATCGTCGATGAGTTTACCGGCCGACTTCTTGAGGGGCGCCGTTTTTCAGAAGGTATTCATCAGGCAATTGAAGCAAAAGAGGGTGTCGCTATCCAGCAGGAGTCAAAGACGCTGGCTACGATCTCGTTGCAGAACTACTTCCGCAAATATACGTTTTTGGGTGGTATGACCGGTACGGCGTCAACTGAAGCGGAGGAGTTTCATAAGATATATGAATCAGATGTGATGGTCGTGCCCACGCACCGCCCGATTGCCCGAAAAGATGAGCCTGACTTTATCTACAAGACACAAAAAGCAAAATATGAAGCGGTGGTTGCGGATGTAGCCGAGCAGTACAAAGCCGGACGTCCGGTTCTTATCGGTACCACCTCGATTGAAAAAAATGAACTCGTTGCACAGCTGTTGAGAAAAAATGCCATTCCTCATAAAGTCCTCAATGCAAAAAATCACGTTGAAGAGGCGCGTATTATTGCCGAAGCCGGTCGCAAGCATGCGGTGACTGTGGCTACCAATATGGCCGGTCGTGGTGTGGATATTATCCTTGGTGGTGATCCAACTTATGAAGATGAGAAAGCAAAAAAGAAGCATGATTGGCAAAAAGAACATGATGAAATAATCGAGTTGGGAGGACTCTATGTAATCGGTACCGAACGCCATGAATCGCGCCGCATTGACAATCAGCTGCGGGGACGTTCGGGGCGCCAGGGAGATCCAGGCGAGTCGCGCTTTTACGTATCATTGGAAGATGATTTGATGCGCATCTTTGGTGGAGAACAAATCGCCAAGCTGATGACGGCATTTAACTTTCCGGAGGATCAGCCGTTGACACATGCGATGGTCACACGCGTTATCGAGCAGGCACAGATCAAAGTGGAAGGATTCAACTTTGATCAGCGAAAGACCTTGGTTGAGTATGATGATGTACTTAATCAGCAGCGTGAAGTGGTCTATGATCTGCGTAATCGCCTGCTTGATACTCCCGCTACTGATCCTGAGGCATTTAAGGCAACCGTGTACGGCATGTTTGGGGAGATTGCTCAAGGATATGCAAATCAGGCACAAGTTGACGCGGAAGCACCGACTGATGAAAACATCAAGGCGCTGATCTCCGAGGTGCAGCTGATTGCTCCGGTGACTGATAAAACCATGATGGAACGGGTAAAAAAACATGATGAGATCGGGATGGCTGAGTATATTCAAGATACCATGGAGAAAGCCTTTTCGAAAAAAGAGAAAGAGTATGGGCAGGAAGTCTGGTATGACATTGTGCGATTTATGTATGTGACGACCTTGGACACTTTGTTTACCCAGCATCTGACATCTATTGATGATTTGCGTGAAGGAATTGGTCTGCGTCGTCATGCACAGCTTGATCCGCTGGTGCAGTATAAAAATGAGGCTTTTACCTTGTTTGAACAATTGCTTCGCACCATCAGCTTTGAAGGAACACGCCGCATGATGAATGTGCAGGTTGAGGTAAATACGGACATGACGCCGAAGCAGCAAGACGGATTGGTCTTTGATGCGCCGACTGCGGCTCCGGCAATTGATGTGGCAACCGGCAAGCTGGAAGAAGAAAAGGCGGCAAAAAAGAAAAAAGCAAAAGTGTCGGCTCCTAAAAAAGAAAAGATCGGCCGCAATGATCCCTGCTGGTGTGGCTCCGGCAAAAAGTACAAAAAATGCCACATGGCCGAAGACGAGGCCAAAAAATAATCTCAGTCCGTTTGCTCCGGGAGGAAGCGTGAGGGGACGCCGAAGGTTCGTCGTCCGAAGATAAAGCGGCGCCTGGCATGGGTGATATAGAGCATCTCACGGGCGCGAGTCACTCCTACGTAAAACAGTCGTCGTTCTTCCTCAAGAGCATGTCTGTCATCCAGTGAGCGGCTGTGCGGCAACAGTCCTTCCTCCAGGCCGATGATAAACACACAGTCAAACTCCAGCCCCTTTGCCTGATGAAGCGTCATCAGCTTGATCTCAGCGTCTTGCTTCTTATCAATCTCATCCTGTGAGTATTCAGATTGCACTAGGGCGATTTGCTCAAGAAACTCAGGAAGGGTGGGAAACGCATTGGCCACCGAACGAAGTTCGCGGATGTTCTCGAGTCGTGCATAATCTTCGGGATCATTGGCATCATAGAGCGTGAGGTAGCCTGAGGCGTCAAAGACTGCTTCGATCAGCTCAAGTGTAGTCATATCGGCGACCTGACCGGCAATCTCATCATAGCGTTTTTTAAACGAGTCAAAGCGGCGTTTGCCGAGCTTGAGAATGCGGTCGCGCGACACAGTATCTTCAGGATGTAAGAGAAGCCGCAAATAGGAGATGACATCTTTTACCTCGCGCCGCTCATAAAAGCGCGTTCCTCCGACAAGAACATAGGAATAACCCTCATGAAGAAGCGCCTCTTCGACCATGCGTGATTGCGCATTGGTGCGGTAGAGAATCGCAAACGATTCATGATCATGGCGGCGCATATGGGTTTTTAGGCAGTCCATGATAAAGTCCACTTCCTCTTGCTCATCACTCGCATCAAATACCCGCACATGGTTGCCGTCGCGATCAGTGTGCAGCTGGAGGATGGGGTGCGTGGTGTTTTCATTGATCACGCGGTAGGCATATTCCAAAATTGGCGCCGTAGAACGATAATTCTGCTCAAGGTAAAATGTCTGTGTACCGGGGAAATCTTCCTCAAACCGTTTGAGGTTTTGGATGTCTGCACCGCGCCAAGAGTAAATGCTTTGGGAGAAATCACCCACGACTGTTATCTGCTGATGTACACCAGCAAGCATCTTGGCCAAGCGGTATTGTACGGCGTTGGTATCTTGAAACTCATCGATCAGGATGTGCTCGTACTTCATCTGATACTGATCAAGCAAGTCGCGGTGCGCGGCAAACAACTGAACAGTTTTTAAAAGAAGATCGTCAAAATCTATTGCGTCGTGCTTAGCCAGCGCTTTGTCGTAGAGCCGATAGGCTTCGGCCACAATCGGTGCATGATAATCTTGAAAAATGGTTTCAAACTGCGCAGCTGAAATGCCTTCATTTTTGGCCTGACTGATGCGGTGCAGCAGGTACGATGCGGTGAGTTTGGTATTCAGATTTGTGATAATTTTTTTCATGAGAGCCGTCTGATCGGCCGTATCAAAGATGACGTAGTCAGTGGGGAGGTTGAGTCGGCTGCCGTGGATGCGCAGTATGCGTGCACAAAATGAATGGAAGGTGCCGACAAAGCCGATATGGGTTGATCCCATGCGCTCTTTCATTTCGCCTGCTGCTTTGTTGGTGAAGGTGATCATCAGTATCGCCTGTGGATTCATCAGGCATTCTTCTATGAGGTAGCGCACCTTGGCAATCAGTACGCGGGTTTTTCCGCTGCCTGCGCCGGCAAGTATGAGTGAGGGTCCGTCAGTATAGGTGGCCGCGTCTTTTTGTTTGTCGTTGAGCGAATTGAGGATGGATGGGTCCATGACCTATAATGGTAGCAGAAATTTACGCTCACATTCAGGGGAAAAAGTTCTATACAATAAATGTGCTGTTAATCCAAACACATGAGCATGTCAGATACACAAAAAACGCTTATCGCAAACTGGAAATCGAATAAGACGCTCCAGGAGGCTCAGGCGTGGCTTGATCGCTTTGACCAGCTTCTTGCAGGAGAATCGTCAGTTGCTGCACTGTGTAAAAAAGATGGACATACTATAGCTATCGCGGTGCCCGACCCCTATCTGCTGCTGGTGCGTTCGTTGACAAACAAATATCCGTTTATCAAAGTCTGTGCACAAAACGTGTCGATGTTTGGGATGGGTAGCTATACCGGTGAAGTAAGTGCGCGGGCAATGGCGGATATTGTTTCTTATTGTTTGGTGGGGCATAGTGAGCGCCGTCATTGGTTTGGGGAAGAGAGTGCTCAAATTCAGTCTAAAATCGACCTTTTAGTGGCAGAACATGTGACGCCTGTCGTCTGTATCAGATCGCTTGAGGATATTCGCATGTTGACTCTGAATGACGAGGTGATGGTTGCATACGAACCGGATGAAGCAATCGGTAGCGGTTTGCATGCTCCTGTTTCACAAGTGGTTGCCATAGCACGCCAGCTTCCGGGTGTGAAAGCATATTTATATGGAGGTAGTGTTGACAGTCAAAACATTGCGGATTATATGCGTGAATCGACTATTTCAGGCGTTCTTGTAGGGAGGTCGTCCTTGGATGCTGATGCATTTTATCATGTAGCCGAGTCGGCATTGATATGAAACGAAAGCTTCTTGTCGGCGCCCTAGTGGCGTGCATTGTAGTGATTGCGGCGATTGTTATTATCCTTCGGCCGTATATGCAGATTGTTACCAACGATATGCATATTTCTCCGGTCAAAACGCTGTTTCGCATAGATGGACCGGTTGCCATAGAGCAAAAAACGAATATTGCCCTCTTGGGTATCGGCGGAGGTGATCATGATGGCCCCAATTTGACTGATTCTATAACGATTGTCAGTTATGATCGAGCATCAAGTACTATTCGGACACTCGGGGTGCCGCGAGATGTGTGGAGTGATGCAATGCAGGAGAAAATTAATGCTGCCTATGCGGTGGGTGAAAGTTCAAAAAAAGGTCGTGGGCTTGAGCTGGCTTCTGCTGAGCTGACACATCTTACGGGTATCCCTATCCATTATGCTGTGGTCATAGCATTTGACGGGTTTGAAAACATTATTGATTATGTAGGCGGCATTGATGTGACTGTCGAGCGTTCGTTTACTGACGACGAGTATCCAGTAGCTGGGCGGGAAAATGACCTCTGCGGAGGCAGTGATCCTGACTACACCTGTCGGTACGAGTCGCTTCATTTTGACGCAGGCCCGCAGCATATGAATGGCGATACTGCGCTGAAGTTTGTGAGATCTCGTCATGCAAAAGGAGATGAAGGGAGTGATTTTGCCAGGTCAAAACGCCAGCAGCTGGTTATGAATGCGCTCAGACAAACGATTACTCAGCCGTCATTTTTACGTGATGCAAAGAAAGTGCGTGGCCTGTATGTGCTTTTGGATCAGATGATTATACGCAATATTGATAATCAGGCAGCAAGTGTGCTTGCGCGAGACATTTTGTTGAATGGAACAGCAGTGAAGCAGGAATCAAATGCCTTGAAAGACTCTTTCTTTGAGGTGGGAAATCCGTATGTGTATGGGAGTTATGTATTGGTGCCCAAAGACGGTAATACCGAAATGATTCGCACGTATGCGCGACAATACTTTCACCTGGATTTATAAATGCAGGAAACCGCTACGTTAAAAGACGAGTGACGCCAGCAATATCATCGAAGCTACTGCTACGGCAGAGAAGAAATACTGATAGCTAGAAGTAAGCGGCAGCTCAGAAATGGGAGTTGGCGAAGGCTCTGTTGCTGCGGCAAGTGTGGCGTCAGTTGCTTCATCAAGCACAGAATCATCAATCGCAACGGTGTCAGCTTCGCTTGTGGCGAGCAAATCAGCAGTCTCTGTGGCTTCTGCATCGGTGCCGGAAAGCGCAGCACTATCGCTACTTTCGGCGGCCGTTCCAGTTGCAGCAGTCTCCGAACTGTCTGATTGCTGCATCATTGCCTCATCTGAGGCGGCGGTGTCCAATTGAGCTGAGTCGGTACTGATGGTAATCAGTTCTTGGGTTGTGTCGCTTTGCGCTTGGCTATTGATGGGTGGGAGCGCGGACTTATTGTTGTTTTGAATAGTGATATAGACAATAAGGCCCGTGGTTGCAAGAATCACCAATCCTGCAATGCCTGCTACTGCGTTTTTTCGAGATGATGTGCCTTTTTTCTTCAGGGCAGGTGGAGTGCTGATTGCCGGTTTGGATGCCTGAACAGGAGATGGCTTACCGGCACTAAAACCAGGGATTACCGGACGAACCTTTTTCTTTTTGTCCCGCAAAAAAAGAACAAACTCGTATGTTACGAGAATTGCGGTAATACAGAAAAACAAGATGCTAATTGCATTTGTCTGCGTAATCAGAGATATGATATCCATAATATCCTACATTTCTTTATATCACGCCACACCTATTGATTGCAATGGGGAAGCTAGAAGATCACCAAAAGTGCTGCACCAAGGAGCATCATTGCTGCGCTCGTGATGGCAAGCGGATAGACACTGATTCCCGCAACAGGTGGTGTGGGTGTCAGCTCAGCACCGCCGGTCAGATCTGCGTAAAGCGGTCCAGGCGTGGCAGTAATCTGCAGCACCGGAGTGGCGGTTGCAAACGGCGTCAGTGTCGGTTGCGTCACCGTTGGGCTCACTGCCAGCGTCGGCGTAGCTGATGCAGTTGCAGTCGGGGTTGGTAATCCGGTCAAGGTGGGGGAAGGGCTTGCGGTCGGCGTTATTGTTCCTCCCGGGGTTGATTCACCTAACACCTGTGTGCCGCTTTTGGCGATGGTAAAAGAATGAGCGATGAGGGTGGTGTCGCCGTTTGTGGTGCGTGGCTTTACTTCAACAGTGTATGCGCCTGGTGCAAGTGCCTTAGAAAGGCTTAGCTTCCACACGCCGTCTTTATCGGCAGTTGCGGTGTAGTACACAGCATTATCTGTGCTTCCTGAGTCGGCTGCCGGCATAAGAGCCACGACCACGTCACTTCCTGCAGGGGCGGTACCCTTTATCAGCGGAGTGTCAGCGGTAATGACTGCGTCTTTTTTCGGGTAGATCAAGGTGATCGCACCGGTCTTCGCCTCTGTTTGCTTGCTGGCAGTGAGATCGGTCTGGGCTCCTCGTGCGATGCTTGTTTTGAGGGGGCTCAGTTGTGATGCGCGAGCACGGACAATCGTTGTTTTGCCGGATTCATCATACACATGGATTGTGAGTACATCTTCAGGTTTGAGGGTCTGTAGTTTTCCGTTTGTGCGATTTACGGTGTAGTTGAAGGGTACAAGCCATTCTCCTGAGGATTTGGTGATCGTTGAAAGCGGATAGATAGACGGATGTTCGATAACGACAATAGCATTGCCCACCGGTTGGTTGTTGGCAGTGTATTTTCCATATGCAGGCTTATTCTGTGCCGATTGCTTGAGATTGTCTATGCTGGTAAAGGTAAACGTATCCTTGCCATTTTGAGCATAGATCTCGGAGCCATTTGTGATTTTAAAGTAGTAGGCAGTGTTGGGTGTAAGATCCTTGAGCGTCACACTGTGATAGGTGTACTCTGTTTTTCCCGTATCATCACGGTCATCATAGCTAATACGGCTCAAGTCATTCTCTGACGTTCCCCACACTAACCAACCCTGATCATTGTTGGCACTCTTCCAGATGATCGTGGCTTGGGTCGGGAAGATGCTGGTGATCTGCACGTCTGAAAGGCCGGTATTTTGTGCCTGAATACCGCGCTTGGGAAGTGTGTAGCGTACGAGCGCAAAAGAAGCAACAAGCGCCAAAAGAACCAGCATCACGGTCAGGACGTGTTTTCTCTTTTTTTGCGTATAGAAATCCGTATAGCTCATTCTTTTTGCTCCAGTAATTGAAATACTTCAGTCTTCAAGCGTATCTGCTGAACCTGTGGCGCCTGTTGTATATCTGCATCTAGCTGTTGGGTGGATGAGGTGTGAATGATGTCTGCAACCAGCCACGCAACGACTGTCAGAAATATGCAAATCGAAATGATCAGTATTTCTCTTTTATTCATAATCTTACAGATAATATGCAACGATTTCCAACTGTATTTTTAGATTGCCTGTCTGGGGCGCCACCTCATCAACAGGCACGTCTTGTGTTTGCTGGTGGATAAACTCAGTTGAAACAATATTTTTAATACGCTTTTGTTTGTAGAGGCGCTCTTGAAACTTCATATAGGCTTCAAATGTGGTTAACAAGTTAACGTCAATTTGTATTGCTTGCACATCATTTGTGCTGTTGGTATATACGAGATTTGTTTTATTTATGTTTAGCTGGTCAATCGTGACGTCACTTTCTTGAGCTGCGCGCTTGATGTCTTCTAACACAGCATTGATTCGGGGTCCGGCCGGCACTGCAGCGTCTGCCATAGGTATCTGCCCTTGGGCGCGCTCAAGATCATTTTGTGTGCTTAGAATTTGGGAAATTGCTTCTTCATATTGCTTGTTAACATCTTGGAGATTTTTTTCGCGCTGAACCAGTGTAAATGCAGTTATCAGAGACGGTCTGATAATAAATATGGTAAATACGGAAAACGCAATGAAAAAAAAGATCAGATACGTGTACTGCGGATCAGATTTCTGCAGCTTTCTCAAAACTCGATTGATTTCAGATTGCATAATGGTCAGTGTCTCAGCTGGGTTGATACTCCTTCAGCGTAAGCTTAAACTTGTAGGCGTTGTCTTTCTTCTGAAGGCTCTCGATACGAACTTCTTTAAACTGCTTATCCTCCTGCAGAAAGAGGTAATATTTCTGAAATTGTGTGGGGTTTTGTGTCGTGCCCTCCAAGTCCATATTCTTTTCAGTTACCTGGGCTCGTTCAAGATATAGTTCTTGGGGGAACGCCAGAAAGACGTATTCAAGCATAGTTCGCTGACGCTGTTGTTGAGTGATTGCTGCGTCTGCTGTGTCAAGTTGTGCTTTGACTTTTGTTGCATTTTCAAGAAGGGGTTTTACCACCTGAAGGATCTCTTGCTTTCGCTTCACTGAGTCACGCAGCTCAATTATGTTCTCATCGACGCGGAAGCGAAAAAACAAGACGCCCAACACAACGAGTTGGGTAATGACGAGTACATACCGTAAATAGTTCAAAAAAAAATACACCGTCTTATCAAAGACAGTTTTTTCTTTTTTTGAAAGCAGGTTGATCCGATGTTTCATGCTGCATATATATACTACTCGGTTTTCGGGTAGCGATGCAAGCGATCACACGGATTTATTTCTTTTTCGCAGGCTTGGTGAGGCGTGCTACGAGCGATTTGAGACGGCTGGCCTTTTTTTTATGAATTACATTCTTTTTGGCTGCTTTGTCGAGCGCCTTGTAGGCATCGGCTGTCGATGTTGTCTTGCCTTTTTTGACGAGTCGAACTGATTTTTTATATTCGTGTTCATACTTCTTGTTTCGCGATTCGCGAACCTTATCTTGCTTCATTTTTTTGACTGCTGATTTGATTATTGGCATAGGATTCTAAGACACCTCCTTTTATATATAGTATTACGAAATTAATTGATTACTCGCTGAGTGAATATGATTTTTCAAATTTTTGCTTTCCGTATGATCCGTCAAAGGTCAACAAGAGCTCTACATCACCGTCTACATCGTGATAGACACACGTTCCTGAAGAACAAGTTCCCAATGTAACATCTGCTTCAAGCGTATCTATATCGATTTCTCCGATGGCTCCCTGGGGGCCTTTTGTTTTTTCGTTATAGGTCACCTGATATTCAATTGCTTCAGTCCCTTTTGGCGGATTTGTAACCGCAATCACCACTTCTTTTCCACCTTTTTGTGGAGTGAGCGATACTTCGACTGAACTGTCGACATCCGGGATGGATTCGCTTGTTTCAAGCACTTGCTCTGTTCCTTGTGTGTCATTGCTAGATGATCGATTCATCCCAAAGACAACAAGTCCTGTTAACACAACTAAGACAACAACCGCGATGATCGCATATTTCTGTTTCATATATCAATAAAGAAATGGTAATAAGTATTCTTTTATTGTATCAAGTGAAACACGCTCTTGCGAAGCATCGTCACGTCGGCGCACTGTGACAGTATTATCTTCTAGTGTATTATAATCGATTGTGATGCAAAATGGGGTGCCGATCTCATCTTGTGCTGCATACCGCTTACCGATATTGCCACGGTCGTCCCAAGCGATCGGCATTGATTCCTGCAGTGATTCATATACTTGTTGCGCTTTTTCAACGAGTTCGGGTTTATTTGACACAAGCGGAAACACAGCAGCTTTATACGGCGCCAGGCGTGGTGTGAGTGCCAGATAGGTGCGCCCCTCATCTTCCCGATACGCATCGCAGAGTACCATCAGTAGTATTCGATTCACGCCGACAGCTGGCTCAATAACGTGAGGGAGAATTTTTTTACCCGAATGCGGGTCTTGAATGGTAAGATCTTTTTTCGCATGCTGGCTGTGTTGGGTCAAGTCGTAATCGGTTCGATAGGCCAATCCCCACAGTTCTTTATAGCCAAATGGATACTGATACTCTAAATCCTCTGTGCGACGACTGTAAAACGAGCGCTCTTCATCAGTATGAGTGCGCCAGCGCAAATTTGCTTCCTGAATTCCGAGTGTCTTCGTGATAAACTCCCACATAGACTTCTTCCAGTCTTCGTAGAGCGGTTCCCAATCGGTCTGTTCAGGGTCAAAGAAGTATTCGATTTCAGCCTGTTCAAACTCAATGGTGCGGAAAATGGAGTTACCCAACGTGATTTCATTGCGAAAGCTTTTTCCTATTTGTCCCACGCCAAACGGTAGGCGAACACGATTGGTATCTATGATATTTTTGAAGTTTGTGAAAATGCCTTGTGCTGTTTCTCCGCGAAGGTAGGCGAGTGATTGATCGCCTTCTACGATCCCCAAATTGACGGGAAATAGGAGGTTAAACTGGCGGACCGGTGTCCAATCGTGCTTTTTGCAGTTGGGGCACGGGATCTTATAATGCGTAACGAGTGCATCCATCTGATCCGGTGATAATCCTTCGATCTGGATTTTTCCCGACTTAGTATCAGTTATCGTATCAATTCCGTCAGGTATGTTTTGTAAGTCGACATTGTTAGCAGACTCAAGGTAGTCTTCGATTAAATGATCAGCACGGGTGCGGTGCTTGCAGGCACGGCAATCAACCAGTGCATCGCTGAATCCACTCGTGTGTCCTGAGGCGTCCCAGATTTTGTGTGATGACATGATGGAGGAGTCAAGACCCACCATGTCGCGGCGTCTATGAATAAATGCGTCCCACCACAATGACTTTATGTTGCGAAGAAGCTCGGTGCCCAGAGGTCCATAATCATAGGTATTGGCGAGTCCGCCGTATATTTCTGATCCCGGATAGATAAAACCGCGACGCTTTGCGAGGGCAGTGATTGAATCAATAGTCGGTGTGTTCATAGAAATAGCATGTAAACAGCCACTATTATACCCCATAGGTGGGGAGTTTTTCACCGGTGACTTCCTCAAATACCCGCTCATAACGTACATCATCTCGAGACTCAGGCAGGTATCCCAGTTGATCAAGTGTTTCAATGAGGTGTGCTTGCGTAATATGTGCTGCGTCGTGTGGGTGTTTGTGAAGCATTTGAAAGAGCAGAAGTGTCCGATCAAATAGGGTGGGTTCCGGTTGTTCGGCAGGGAGGAGTCTATCGAGTGCAAATAGGTATGTGTACATGGCCTGAAGTTGTTTGGATTGTTCTTTTATGCTTGAAAAGCCGCTGATAAGACTGGTTTCTTGTATGTGATGATATTCGCCTCGAGTACTCAGTATGATGCGAATGTAGTTGCCTGTCTCCAGGTGCGGTGCACGTCGACTCGTAATTTTCTTTACTCCTCGTGCGATCGCTATCACCTTTCCGTACTCTCGGGTAAAGAGAAATATCATACTGTCTTGGGAAGGAAGCGACTTTCGTTTCAGAACAAGCGCACTACTTTGACGTTGCGTGGGCATATGGGTATCAGTATAGCGCACCAACCGGGCTTACGGCTTGAGAAGTTGATCAGTGGCAAACGGACCATCAAAGAGCTCTTTACCCAAGTAGTCTACGGTGAGTGATTGCTTATCTTTTTCTACACCGCCCTGCTTTTCAATAAGAAGGCTGTAGTCCTTCTTTGTGATCGACGATGGGAGTTCATAGGTTACTGTTACTTTTGCCAATCCCTTCGGTTCCACTGTCATAAATCCTTCAAAGACAGTCTTTTCAAACTCATCATAGGTTTTCACCTTGGTCTGCGAACCGACAAACTGATCCAGTTTTGAGCCTTTCGGCACATAAATGCGCACCCAGTTACGAAGCGTAGCATTCAAGCACAGTCCGCCTCGTTCAAGATTACAGTCAGAGTGAGGGTGCGGGTTTTTATAAGTGATTGTGACTTCACGATAGAGTTTGCCGTCTTTTTCTGTAGTCTTTGATTCGATTGCTTCTTCCACAAACAGGTTAGACTTGGCGCCGGCAAAGTTGACACCGTTGACGTGGAGAAAGTCGCTGTCGGTCATACGGATACGTCCGGCAAAGTTGACACGTTCAGCAGCATCCTGCAGCTTCTTGTCTTTAAAGTTCATCATGATGTGCTTTTCATTCAGGTTCTCATACATTTGCTGGGCGAGCGTACCCCAGTATTTTGAAGGAGAAAAGCCGATGGCTTTGTAAAACAATGCATACATCAGATCTCCCAAAATTCCTTTACGGTCAGTCTTTATGTAATTGACCGGACGATCTACTAAGTCAAAAAGCTGATAAATAACCTGCGGGCAGCCACAGCGATCATCTTCGTTTGCAGAGAACGTGATACCATCCACTTCGGTATCGCCGAAGATGCGCAGCATGTCGACAAGCACTTTAGAGTCGAGCATGATGATGCCGTCGTAGGACTTATCGATACTGCTTTTTTTATACAAGTCTTCAAAGAGCTCAATCGAGGTGGGAAGATCAGGAGACAGATTGCTGTCGCGCACATAAAACTGACTCACTCCCTTGTGGTAGGTAAGAATCTCTTCAGGTGCTTTCGGATGATTGCTGATTGCTGCGTCCATGGAATATATATCCTCTGAGCGCTCGATTTTAATACGACCATCCTTGATGTTGAAAAATGCATATGAAGTAAGGAATCCTCCAGTGGCACGACGCTCGTTGTTGTTTTGGAATAAAATCAGATAGGTTTTTTCATCATCTTTACCGAGAATAACCGGCAGTTGCTTAAGAAGCGGTTTTGCATCAACAAACAGTGAAGTGACACCGTTGAACTGCTCTTTGATATTGACGATGCGATCGCGGACAAACGTCTTGCCGACTTGCTTCGGGTATCGGTTCGGATCGATTTTGCTCAGGCGTATGTCTGCTTGTTCAATGTTTTCTGAAATGGGGTCAAGGTTTTTAACCAGTTTATCCAATGTGAGGACGGCAAACTGAAGGCGATCTTCTGCTGACTTGTCCACAAATGATGCCTCACCTTTTTTGAAGCCGAGAAGATCAGCGTAGGGGGCAATGGCTTTGATGCTTTGTTGCCCTGCGTTTATTGAGTAGCGTCCTGCCTCAACGGCATTTTTCATGTCCGAGACATACGGGATGAATGCTGCCCAGTAGAGCCCTTTTGCGTCGCGCTCAACGTCTTTGTATGCGACAGAGACACCGTCCATTTTGGCCTGTATCTGGTCGAGATCATTCTCTTTTGCTGCTGCTTTCAGTTCTTGACCAGCTGCTTGAACTTTGCTGAGGCTCGATTTCAAAGCAAGTGCCGGACGGATAATGCCAACAAAAGCGATCAGAAGTACGACGACTGAAACACCAATAACGGTGCTTAGTGTTTTTTTCTTAGTTTTTGACAGACTGGCGCTGCGTTTACCTCGTTTTTTCATAGGGGTATCTGACGGAGATTCCGTAGAAGAATTATACCCTGAACCCCAGGCGATATCAAACTGTGTCTCGTCATTGAGTGATTTGGGTGATTGAGTGTTTGCTGAGGTGTCGCTTACACCGCTCCTTTCCCGGTTATCATTATCCATGGGGTTTTCAGGATGATTCGTAAATCGTTCACGAATGAAATAGTATCTACATAGTATGCATCAAGGGCAATGCGTTTGTCAAAGTTAATTTCTGAGCGGCCTGACACTTGCCACAGTCCGGTAATTCCCGGCTTGACTGAGAGTACCTTGCGGACCTCTGATTTAGTATGGGGATACTTTTTTTGCTGCTCTTCAAGCTCGTCTTTATAGTATGCGCGCGGTCCGACGATGCTCATTTCGCCTTTGAGAACATTGAGCAGTTGCGGAAGCTCATCGATTGAGTGTTTGCGAATAAACTTTCCGACCGGGGTTATGCGCGGGTCATTCATCAGCTTGTAGCTGCTTTTTTTATACTCTTTATACAGCTCGGCAAGTTTTGGATCTTCTCTCAGCATCTGATGTGCATTCGTTATCATAGAGCGAAACTTGTACATCTTGAATCGCTGTGTATATTGGCCGACACGTTCAGGCACATCAGCAAAGATGGGTCCCGTTGATGTTGCCTTGATGCAGATTGCTGCGACAAGCGAAATTGGGGAAAAGATCAGAAGGAGTACTGTAGCAAGAACCACGTCTACGAGGCGTTTGCTGTATCGTTCATACGCTTCGCCTACGAAAGGATTCATGTATAGTGTATTCGCAAATTGAGATGTTAGGTAAGGTGCTCGTGCTCAGTACCCTGAAAACTCTCAACCAGCGTCTTGATCTTGCCGACTGATTTTTTCTGGGTGATGAGGAGTACGTCACCGGTATTAACTACCAGCAAGTCTTCAAGATCAATTCCGACGACAAGCTGAGTCTTGCTGTAATTGTAGATTAAATTGTCGGCGCTGTCACGTAGAAGTACATGTCCGTTGGTGACATTGTCATCCTGACTACCTTGGAGTGCTTCCTTAAGAGCCTCCCAAGCTCCCACATCGCTCCATCCGATATCTTCAACGATGACGTATGCATCTTCTTTATTCAGCTTCTCAAGAAGGGCGTTATCAAAGTTTATTGATGGCATTTTGGCGTATTCAGTCTCCAAGACATCATCAAAAGAGTCAGTACCGATCGCTTCATCGATGGCTTTGGTGATGGCGGCGATCTCCGGAACATGCTGGGTAAACAGTTTGTTCAGGTATGATGGGCGAATGACAAAGTAGCCGAGATTCCAGCAGTAATTGCCGTCTTCAAAGTATTTTTGTGCAACACTTTTTTCCGGACGGTATTGAAATCCTTCAAAGGAATACAGCGGAACACCTTCAACAGCCTTGAGTGCGCCACCAAAATGAATCCAGCCCAAGTTGTCTGAGGCAAAGCGGGGTTCTTGTCCAATAAATACGATTTTTTCAGGTTCTTCAGCGAGTGTTGCCTCAGCAGAATGAAGAAGCGACTTGAATCGATCTTCCTGGCGCACCAAGTGATCGCTCCATAAAATGGTGACAGGATCATCGCTGCCGGTCACTTTTTTAATGTATGACACAGCGTATGCAACGGCCGGACCGACGTCTTTTTTATGCGGTTCTCCGATAATGTTTTGTTCAGGGAGGAAAGGAAGCTGTTTGTGAACGATTTCTTTGTAGGCATTTCCGGTCGAGATGAAGATATCTTCGGCTTTGATCTCGGGCATAAGCCGGTCAATTGTGGCTTGAAGCGTTGATTTGTCACCGATCAAACTTTCAAATTGTTTGGGGGATTTTTTTCGGGAGAGCGGCCACAATCGGGTTCCTACTCCACCGGCAAATATTACTGCGCGCATGGTATCTTAGTATAGAAAAAACTCAATAATGATAGTGCTATGATACACTACAAACCTCCAAAAGTGTACTCGTGAAGCGTTTTTGTCCGAATGTTTTCAGTATATGAGCTCGAGCATGTTTTTTTGTTGACTCGCGCATCTTTCCCACGACATGCTCATGATTTTTGATCGCTGCAGCAATACCGGTAATGGTCTGTGTATCCATGGTTGTGCCGGTTTTTCCGGGAAGTATAGTCTCTGCTGCACCTGATTGAGCATAGGTGATGACTGGGCAGCCAGCAAATTGCGCCTCAAGCGAGGTGAGGCCGAACTCTTCTTCTTGTACCATGAGAAGTGCCTGAGCATGAGAATACCAGCGATACAGTTTGGGGTCTGTAATATTATGAAGAAACAGCGCTTTCGGATAGCGGCTCATGAGCGGTTTACGAAGTGATCCTGAGCCGATGACCACGGGTGTTACTCCTGCATGCATGCACGCCTGAATCGCCAGCTCGGTACGTTTGTAAGGCTCCAGACGATTTACAATCAAGTAATAAGGAGATTCTAATGGAGATTCTGAACGAGCACTCGACTCGACATGTTCCCAATACTGGGTGTCAAACGGCGGATATACTACCTGACTGTCTCGGCGATAGTATGAGCTGCAGCGGCGTTGCACATGCTTTGAGAGGGTGAGTATGGTGTCGGGGCGCTGTGCCTGCAGGTAGTCAGTTGTCTGCAGTGTATGCAGAAGCGGTCTGATCAAAGCTTGCAGACGAGGTGGCACATAGTGGGTGTGTTGGTCATACAGATATCGAGGTGGGGTGAGCAGATAGCAAATATGACGCGTGTCTGGACGGGTGATAACTCCTTTCATAAATGCTGATGTGATCGAAATCACCAGGTCATAACTACTTAGGTCTAGGGTCTCTGCCGCAAGCGGGTACAGGGGAAGCATCAATGCATGGTTTGTTTTGAGTGCGCGGGGGAAGCGATCGATAAAAGTTGTATGAATCGTATTGTTTCTGGCAAACCCGGATTGAGTGGGGTCTGTATGGAGGCCGTACCAGTCCGCATGGGGGAATGTGTGTTGAAAGGTTTCTAAAAGACGCTCCATCCCACCATGGGTTGTATCAAACCAGTCATAGCAGATGGCTATTTTCATAGTTGCGTGCCTAAAATAGCTCCAACTGGTCACTCTGTTTTGGGACAACCGGTTCTTCAATCGCCACTGTAACATCATTGGTTTTTTTGGGTTTTTTTGCTGCAAACAGACGGCTCACGAGCGTGTGCATTTCATAGTGTTCAAGCCGCTTTTTTAAAGATTCAGGAAAACCGCTCCATGATGATTCAATCTCGTCAAACTCAACATCTTCAAGATCCCGGCGTATAGTGGCGATGATTTTTGATTCTTTGATAGTTTCAATATGTGATTCGATAATGCGACGCACTGACGGTTTCTCAATCTCGGTTGCGCGGCTTATGATCTCGTCTGTAGTACCAAATTGCATAACCAGTTGAGCGGCTGTTTTGGTGCCGATACCGTCCGCTCCTTTATAGTTGTCTGAAGGATCTCCGGCCAGGGCCTTAAAATCTGACACATACCGTGCCGGAACACCCATTTTTTCCTGTACTTTTTCCTCATCATACACAATGATTTTGCTCATTCCCGTTTGCGGCGCGACAACGAACGTTTTGCTATCTACCAATTGCATGATATCCCGGTCGCCCGTGAAGATGTATGTCTCATATCCTTTTTCTGCCGCTTGTTTTGAAATGGTTCCTATCACGTCATCGGCTTCAAATCCATCTTGCTCCAGATGACATAGGCCGCTTTCGTCCAAGAGCTCCTTCAGTAGAGGTATCTGTTCTTTAAAGTCGTCGCTGATACTGGGTCGATGTGCCTGATAGCTGGGGAGAAGTTTCTCACGAAATGTCTTGGCGGGAGTGTCAAACGCGATGATGACGTTTTCCGGCTCGAACCTGTCGATGGCACGCGATACCATACCGAAAAACCCATAGATTACGTTAGTGGGGACACCGCTTTTAGTGCGAAAGGGAGGAAGGGCGTGATAGGCACGGTGCATGATGGCATTGCCGTCAATCAAAAGCAGCGTGTTCATGGGAACTAGTGTATCACACGCGTAAAGGTGATGTTAGCGTGCTTTTTTTGCTCCAACAATGGCCTCAAACTCATCGGTATCGATACTCTCTTTTTGCACGAGCTCATCAGCTACTTTATCAAGTAGTTTGCGGTGCTTTTTAAGCGTGGCGACTGCCTGTTGATAGGCTGTCTCCAGGATAGTTACGACTTCGGCATCAATTTTGGCCATCATTGCTTCTGAGATGCGCTGATCTTGCCAGGTTGTTTTACCGAATTCAGTAATATCATAGGATGGCCCGTAATTGACTGGTCCGAGTGAACTCATGCCGTAATCAACGACCATAGCCCGTGCTACATTGGTTGCCTGGTCAAAGTCGTTTGCGGCGCCGGTGGTGACTTCTTTAAAGACTACTTCTTCAGCGGCGCGGCCACCCATCATCACAGCCAGACGCTGTAACAAATGGGTCTTTGTTTCATGCAATTTGTCCTTGGCTGGTGGAATGAGGGTAAACCCAAGCGCCATGCCACGTGAGACGATCGAGATGCGGTGTACCGGATCAGTGTCAGGTTCAAAGTGAGACACGAGTGCGTGTCCGGCTTCGTGGTAGGCGGTAAGTTTGCGGTCATAGTCTGACTGGAGTCGCTTTTTCTCAGGGCCCAGTTTGACTTTGGTAGCTGCCTCTTCAATCATATGCATGCTGACTGTCTCGCGGTTTTGACGTGCTGCATCAATGGCTGCTTCATTGAGCATGTTCTCAAGATCAGCTCCTGAAAAGCCGACAGTGCGCTTTGCCACACGTTCCCAATTTACTGTTTCATCAAATTGCTTTCCTTGTGCATGAATCTTCAAAATAGACAGGCGGCCTTCCACATCAGGATAATCCACCAGAATGCGACGATCAAAACGACCAGCACGCAGAAGAGCCGGATCCAGCAAGTCTCCGCGATTGGTGGCGGCGATCACAACAACTTGCTCATTCGGGGTAAACCCATCCATTTCAACAAGAATCTGATTCAGAGTTTGCTCACGCTCATCATGTGCCGGCATCACGCCAGTGGAGCGGGCACGACCGACTGCCTCAATCTCGTCAATAAAGATGATGGACGGAGCATTCTTTTTTGCGGTAGCAAACAGATCGCGCACACGGGCTGCGCCGATTCCGACAAGCATCTCCATAAATTCAGACCCGGCAATAGAGAAGAAGGGGGCATTGGCTTCGCCGGCTACAGCCTTGGCAAGCAAGGTTTTACCACATCCTGGAGGTCCGATCAGCATGACACCCTTGGGAGTGCGTGCTCCTACTTTTTTATACTTTTCAGGATGTTTCAAAAAGTCGACTATCTCCTCAAGTTCGCCTTTGGCTTCATTGACGCCGGCCACATCGGCAAAGCGCACCTTTGACATATCGCGCATAAAACGCTTTGCTTTGGACTGTCCGAATGAGAATACTGAGTCTTGTGCGCCGCGTGCCTGGCGGAAAATAAACACAAAAAAGGCGATCATCAGGATGGTTGGAATAAGGTTGCCCAAGAGGATCATCAGGCCTTCTGAGCCTTGGGTGTTGGTTACGGAGATCTGAATCTTGTCTGTATTGACTCCTGCGTCGTTGAGGGTGCTCAAAAACCCTTCGGCACTTTCTTTATAAGCGTACGATTGTGAATCATCCTTGTAATAAACATTTACTCGATTGTCGGCAAGCTCGAGTCGGCGAACTTTATTCTTCTTAATATCAGAGATGACTTCGGTAATGGCCTTTTCACGAGGAGCATTGTCGGTGATTGATTGAGTAAGTGAGCGAACACTGAAAAATGCAAACAGTGCAACAAAGATAACTATAAAGAGCGTCTTGACATCTACTTGCATGCGAAACTCGCGTACTTTCTTGCTTCCACTCTTTTTGCCTCCGAAGATCTTGGCATTTTTTTGCATTTTTGGCATGGGGTAATTGTATCAGAAAAGTTGAAAAAGAATAGAGCATGGAAGCGTGAGTAAGAGGCATGTTGAGAGGAATTTCTCTGCACGTCGGTAACGAGTCTATATATGTATATATAAGAAGAATATGTCGGAGAGGGATGCGTGTGGTATCATATGATCTATATGCGCATTGTCAAGATGAGCCAAAACGACCCAAAAGCGTATGAGCATGTGATGCGCGAGGTTTCTGAAGCGATTCAGGCGGGTGCCTTGGTGGTTTTTCCTTCAGACACGGTCTATGGACTCCTGGCCGACGCATCAAATGAAGAGGCTGTCGGGAAACTGATTATTTGCAAAAGCAGGCCCACGGGAAAGGCTATATCTATTTTTGTAAACAGCTACGACATGATGCGTAAATACGTCGATGTGTCTACAGAGACGCAACTGCGCTTGTCACAGATTCTCCCGGGTCCGTATACAATTGTGTTACCGGCGCTTCATAATACAGATAGCCGACTTGAAGCAGAAAATAAAACGCTTGGTGTGCGTATTCCGGCGAGCGAACCGATAATCGATCTGGTGACTCGCGTCGGGCGTGCAGTTACCGCAACATCAGCCAACCCTGCCGGTCGCCCTCCGCACTATTCTGTATCAACACTGCTTCGTGCACTCCCGCAGGCGGCCAAAGATGTGATTGATATCGTAGTTGATGGAGGCATTCTTCCTTACACAAAGCCATCGACGGTGGTTGATTATTCGCATCATGCACAAAAAGTACTTCGTCAGGGTGAGCGCCATGTCGGGGACCATGCGCAGCTGTTTTCCTCAACGAGCCCTGAGCAGACTGAGGAAATTGTGAGTGCAATGGCGGACATGTACGACACAAAAGCCGGCAAGAAACCGCTGGTGTATTTGCTTCGCGGTGAGTTGGGTGCTGGAAAGACAGTGATCGCTAAGTCTATAGCTCGAGGATATGGTGTAGCAGGGGTAGTGTCGCCGACATATGTAATTTCCTACGAATATCCGCTGCCGGATGATACCAAGCACCGCTTTGTGCATGTCGATTTGTATAACGTACAGGAAGAATCAGAATATGAGCACTTGGGTCTGGCCGACTATTTACATGGACACAACATTATGTGTATTGAGTGGAGTGAGCATCTGGGTTCGCTGCTTGAGGAGATTCGCCGCCATGCGTTTGTCGTCTGTATCGACATTGAACATGTGAGTGAGACGGTCCGCACTCTTCGCATTTATGAATTGCCTGACGCTTCCTGATTTCCATGTCTTCCCAAGAACCGCTTATTTTGGCTATCGACACCTCCTTTGATGAGACGGCAATCGCGCTCACCGCCGGCCGTCGGGTGCTCGTGTCGCGTATTTATTCTCAGATTGATGCGCATCGGGAGTGGGGCGGTGTGGTGCCGTCTATTGCCAAACGCGCTCACCAGGAGCGGTTTGATTCGGTGTTGCATGCCGTAATTCGTACCTATGCAAAGCGATACGGACACGCCTATGATCCGGCAGATCCGCGAAACAGCCTCAAGGGGCTTGTGTCGGCGATCGCTGTGACAAAAGGTCCCGGGCTGGCAATTGCGCTGGAAGTGGGGCTTTTGCATGCGCAGGAATTGGCAGCCTATTGGGGCGTACCGATAGTTACAGTAAATCACATGGAAGGTCATTTGATCAGTGCGTTTGTGCAAAACAGCAAGGGGAATCCTCAGCGTCCTGCTGCGTTTCCGCTTCTGGGGATGCTGGTGTCGGGAGCTCATACGGAGCTGGTGCAGTGGCGCGGATTTGGTGATCAGACGATTATCGGAGAAACGGTCGATGACGCTGCAGGTGAAGCGCTGGATAAAGCGGCTCGAATGCTCGGATACGGATATCCGGGAGGAGCGGTGATCGAGCGGCTTGCTGAAGAAGTAGAAAATGCGGATCCGTACCGATTTCCGCGGCCGATGTTGCGCTCGGGAGATTTGCAGTTTTCGTTTTCAGGACTAAAAACAGCACTTCTTTATACAATAAAACCCATGGACGAAAAGCAGCAAACACTGCAGGCGAGACTTCTGGCCTCATCATTTCAGGAGGCGGTCATAGATGTATTGGTGGCTAAGCTTGAGCAGGCAATCAAAAAGACCGGTACTGCCTCAGTTGCAGTGGGTGGCGGAGTGTTTGCCAATAAGCGCCTGCGAAAAAAAGTGCGCTCTTGCGTGGCTCGCCACGGCGGCACCATGTATGCACCCGCCGCGTCGTATCTGTACGTAGATAATGCTGCAATGATCGGTGTTGCAGCTTACAGTCACTTTATGAAAAAAGAATATGCGAGCGGTACTGATCTTGACAGAGCGCCGCGCATGAGACTATGATTCAGATACGATGCATCATCTAATCGAGGTTCAACGACTCCACGACCTTTCTTTACTGGGAACAGCTCCCACAACCGCTGATTTTGTCATTGCGATGATAAAAGATTCTGTTGAAACCCATGTGTCGACCATTCAGCAGGCAGCGCGCACGGGTCATCGGATCGTGGCAACAATTCCTGCACGCCGCATCACAGAAGAGGAAGAAGTCCAGAATCTGTTTTCTGCTCTTGATCCCCATGGGGTGGATTTGATGATCGTTGGAGGAAATGATCTTTCAGTCGGTCGCTTTGAGGACAGCATGGGGCTCTTATACTATTTAAGAGAGCACCAATACATTCAGACGCAGCGTATCTATTTTGCCGCTCATCCGGAAGGAACAATCGACAGCACGCCCGAGCATCTTTTGGCAACGATGCGGCAAAAAGAAGACTTTTGCCGTGAGCTGGGCGTAGAGGCGGCGTTTATCACCCAGCTCTGCATCGTTCCTTCGCTCTACGCACAGTGGATACGGCATGTGCGAGATGCAGGAATCACATCGCCTGTATATTGTGGTGTTTCAGGCAGCTGCACTTCGGGTACCTTGGCACGCCGTCTACAATTGTGTTTCGGTATGCGCAAAACACGCCAAGTTGCATCAAGTCGCGCTGTGGACGAGATGCATCATGCGTTTGATGCCCCCGCGTTTGTACAAGCTCTTGATCAGGAAATTGATTTTGTCCGCTCAAACGTGCAAGGTGTGTATTGGTGTGGTTTTGAGGATCCGGGAAGTATTGCGGGAGACATCGTACGGTATGATGGGCTGTCCTGAAACTGCGCTTGAGGCTACGGCATCTGTCATATAGAATGAACCCTTATGGTAGACGTCAAACATCTTTCTGTTTCTGTTGGAGACAAAACAATTATTCGCGATTTCTCATTTGATTTTAAAAAAGACACAGTCTACGTGGTTATGGGTCCCAATGGATCCGGTAAATCAACTCTCGCTTATGCGTTGATGAACCATCCGTCATATGAGTACGGAGAAAAAACCCAAATCGTCTTACATGGGGAAGATATCACTGAGCTTGAAGTAGAAAAACGTGCCGAAGCCGGTATGTTTTTGTCGTTTCAGACACCGATGGCCCTATCCGGCGTGACCGTGTATCAGCTGATGCAGATGGCAAAAGCTGGAAAAGCAGATCCGCTGGCTATTCGAAAATCCATCCAGAAATACGCAAAAGACCTGCACATCAATGAAGAGCTTTTGTCCCGATCGCTCAATGACGGCGCATCAGGTGGTGAGAAGAAAAAGCTTGAAGTACTGCAGGCTGCGGTACTTGATCATCCGGTGCAGATTTATGATGAAATTGACACCGGCGTGGATGTTGATGCGCTTCGTGCAATCGGCTCATTTTTGCATGAGAATAAAAAGGGAAAAACATACATCATCATCACGCACTACAACCGCATCCTCGAATACATCAAGCCCGATGAAGTATTGGTGTTGGTGGATGGATCACTGGTAGCGCAAGGTGGTCATGAATTGGTGCATGAAATTGAAAAAACCGGATATGAAACATTCCGCAACAAAGTGCCGAAGAAGAAGTAGTATCACCCTCAGTATCGAAGTTTAAGTACCTGTATGTCTGACGACAATCTGCAATTTGACTATAAATATGGATTCTCCATGCCGGAGGACTATGCATACAAAGCCACCAAAGGCTTGAATCATGATGTAGTGCGGACAATATCAGAGAAAAAAGGGGAGCCGGAGTGGATGCGCGAGTTTCGCCTCAAAGCATACGACGTTTTCGGAGAAAAGCCGATGCCCACCTGGGGCGGCAACATGTCTGCGATAGACTTTCAAAATTATTACTACTACATCAAGCCCACCAAAGATCGTGCAAAAGCGTGGGATGAGTTGCCTGCTGAGATCAAAGACACCTATGACCGCATCGGCATACCTGAAGCGGAGAAAGCCTATCTGTCAGGAGTGTCTGCGCAGTATGAGTCGGAAGTGGTGTATGAAAGCGTGAAAACCGAACTCACCAAACAAGGAGTCATTTTCATAGACACAGACACCGGCCTGAAGGAATATCCGGAGATATTCAAAGAATACTTCGGTAGCGTCATCCCCATGCATGACAATAAGTTTGCTGCATTAAACAGTGCTGTCTGGTCGGGCGGATCGTTTGTCTATGTGCCCAAAGGAGTCAAAGTCACCTTGCCTTTGCAGGCGTATTTTCGTATTAATGCTCAAAACGTCGGGCAGTTTGAGCGCACGCTCATTATTGCAGAGGAAGACAGTTATATACACTATATCGAAGGGTGTACGGCGCCGATTTATCAGACCGGTGAAGATTCACTTCATAGCGCAGTCGTGGAGATCATAGTGAAAAAAGGAGCCCGTGTGCGCTATACAACTGTGCAGAACTGGAGTAACAATGTCTATAATCTCGTCACCAAACGCGCTCGCGTGGAGGAAGATGGATTTATGGAGTGGATCGATTGCAATATCGGCTCCCAGCTCACCATGAAGTACCCGTCGTGTTACTTGGTCGGGGAGCGCGCACGCGGTGAAGTATTGTCGATCGCATTTGCCGGTGCTGCGCAGCATCAGGATACCGGGTCGAAAATGTTTCATTTTGCACCCAACACACGCTCACGCATCGTGTCAAAATCCATCTCCAAAGACGGCGGTCGTACGTCGTATCGCGGACTCGTGCAAGTGCGTCCCGGTGCTACGGGAAGCTCAGTCTATGTGTCATGTGATGCTCTCATTCTTGATCCTGACTCGCGTTCCGATACCTATCCGTATATGAAAATAAAAGAGTCAGATGTCGAGGTGCAGCATGAGGCTACTGTAGAAAAACTCGGTGAAGAAAAGCTGTTTTATCTGATGTCTCGCGGTATCAGTCGCGCCGAGGCAGAGACTCTGTTGGTCAACGGCTTCATTGAACCTATCACCCGCGAAATTCCGCTTGAGTACTCGATCGAGCTGAATCGTCTTATTCGTTTGGAGATGGAAGGGAGTGTCGGATAACCGTATGAAAACTATGATATTGGATTCGGGCAATCACACCATCCGGCTGGACAAGGCGGGGGAATATCGTGCTTTTATGGCGAATGTATCCGGTGAGTATCGCTTTGAACTGGCAGTCTCCGGGATTGACTTGCAGATAATCGGCATGTTTGATGCGGCGGGCACTGATGAATACCGTATCCACACCGTACAGCACCATATCGCTCCCGAGTCAACCTCGAACCTCCTTATCAAAGGAGTCTTTCGCGACGCGGCAAAGTTTCATTACACAGGTCTCGTGAAAATTGAAAAAGGAGCACAGCAGTCCCACGCGTATCAGAAAAATCAGAACTTGGTTTTGTCGCCTGAAGTATTTGTGGAATCGGAGCCATTTTTGGAGATTGAAGCAAACGATGTCTTTTGTACCCATGGCTCAACAACCGGCCGCCTCAGTGAAGAGCTGTTGTACTACATGCGCTCACGCGGACTGCGGCTTGTTGATGCACAAGATTTGCTGGTCGAAGGATTTTTGGAAGAAGTGAAACCGCCTCAATCAGTATAATGAATGCTATGAACGATACAGACATTGTAGAAATTCGTCGCGACTTTCCCTTTTTTACTGCGCACCCTGAGTTGGTGTATCTTGATTCAGCAGCAACCGCTCTCAAACCTCAGTCAGTTATTGATGCTATGGACCGCTATTATGTGCAAAACAGCGTGAATATCAAGCGTGGCGTTTACAACCTGTCTGCCACAGTGACTGCACAGTATGAAGCAGCTCGATCTGCAGTAGCCGACTATATTCACGCACAGCCAGAGCAGACCGTATTTGTACGCAATGCCACAGAGGGAATCAACCTCATCATGTATGCATTGGGGACTGATCTGATCCAAGAAGGCGATGAGATCGTGACCACGATTGCCGAACATCACTCCAATTTTGTCCCGTGGCAACAGCTCGCCGCTTCTCATGGTGTCAATCTTCGCATTATCGACGTTGATGATGAGCTGCATGACTTGGCGCTTTTTGACGATGACGGAAATGTGGCTTTGGATGGAGTGGTGACTCCACAGACGAAACTGATGGCAATAACCCATGTGTCAAATGTGTTGGGTGTCATTTTGCCCATTACGGAGATTGTCAAAGAGGCCCGTCGCATCAATCCGGATATTTGCGTTGTTGTTGATGGTGCGCAGGGAATCACATCGCTTCCGGTGGATGTGGTTGCAATGGACTGCGACTTTTATGTGTTTTCCGGCCACAAACTTCTGGGGCCGACCGGCATCGGAGTCGTATGGGGAAAAAAGTCTTGGTGGGACCGGATGCGCCCGTTTCAATATGGGGGCGACATGATTCACTCGGTGGCAGTTGAAAAAACCGCGTTTGCCGACATGCCTGAGCGTTATGAAGCGGGAACGCCTGCTATCGCTGAGGCTATCGGGTTGGGTGCAGCGATAGACTATATGAACAATCTCCCCTTAGGTGAGCTGTTGTCTCACAAACAAAAACTGGTCAAGCTGGCGAGTGAACGCCTCTTGAGTACGGATTATCAGACGTGGCATGTGGATTCGTCGATGAACGCCGGGGTGATCACGCTGAATCACCCACGAGTGCATGCGCATGATCTGGCTTCAGTTTTGGATGATGCGGGTGTCCTGGCTCGAGCTGGCCATCACTGTGCTCAACCGCTCCATACTCGCTTTGAGCTTCCTTCTACGCTCAGACTGAGTTTGGGTATATACACGACTGAGTCAGACGTGGAGAAGGCATTGGATGCGCTAGACGGTGCGCTACGCCTGTTTTCCTGATTGGTTGCAACTGCCACAACTTCTTGCTGTTGCCACAGCAGATTGCCACCATGATAAATAGATAACACACTCACTGGAAAATGTAGTACTCTTTTTCTAACACCACATACGAACCTATGGAACTCCCACCTGTTAATCATCCCAAGCAAAACAAGAAGCAG
>CAZOFT010000007.1:0-81414 GCA_964579395.1 uncultured Gammaproteobacteria bacterium
CAGATGCTATTTTAAATGGGGGAAACCGCGCCTTCTCAGAGCTCTATATGCTTCGTGGTCAGATGTATGAGCAGGAAGGTGATATTGAAGCCGCAAAAGCAGAATACCAGCAAGCCGCCTTCTACAATACACATATGCAACAGGCGAACGATGCACTAGATAGACTCACTCCGACTCACTAAGATACACAGAATAGCGCGTGACATGGCCCTGATTCTATGTATATACTGAAATGTCAACGTTTTGTCAGACATTTTGATGTTGAAAAGACACCCCATCGTTCCGTTGTCGTCAACCGATGTGGAGCAGCGAGGGAACGGGTTCACCTACAAGGGGCGTGAATATGTTCACCACAGTGCGCTTGAATCCCATGAAATCGCCCTACATCGACTATCAGAGCAGCAGATTGTGTTTATCGCACTGTTGTTTATCGTCGTTTGTCTGAGCCTCATACTGAATTGGCACACGACACTCATTGTCCTTGTTGCGATAATCACGGTTCTCTATTTTGCCGATCTGCTTTTTAATCTCTTTCTCATATATCGCAGCTTTTCCCGTGCTCCTGAGATCGTGGTAACCGACGAAGAATTGGCGAGTAAGCCTGAGTCGTTCTGGCCCCATTACACCATTTTCTGCCCCCTTTACAAAGAAGCCGCAGTGCTGCCTCAATTTGTAACCGCAATGGATGCACTTGATTATCCCAAAGACAAGCTTCAGGTCATGCTGCTTCTTGAGGAAGATGATGAGCATACCATTAGTGCTGCAAAAGCGATGAATCTTCCCAAGTATTACACGATTCTCGTGGTGCCTGATTCTCACCCAAAAACAAAACCAAAGGCAATGAACTATGGATTGAAAAAGGCAACAGGAGACTATATCGTCATTTACGATGCGGAAGATGTGCCGGAAGTGAATCAATTAAAAAAAGCTGTATTGGCATTTGAGAAAGCTGGTCCCGCAACCAAATGTATTCAGGCAAAGCTCAACTTCTACAATCCGCATCAGAATATTCTGACACGAGTGTTTACTGCCGAGTACTCGCTATGGTTTGAATTGGTGCTTACCGGACTGCAATCAATTAATGCTCCAATCCCCCTGGGCGGCACCTCAAACCACTTTAAAAAAACAGACCTCAACTTGCTTCGCGGATGGGATTCGTTTAATGTTACTGAAGATGCAGATTTGGGGATTCGGTTAGTGAAGCATGGATTCACTACAGCAGTCATGCAGTCGACCACACTTGAGGAAGCCAACAGCAGTGCGATCAATTGGTTTTGGCAGCGCACCCGCTGGATCAAAGGATACATCCAGACGTATTTTCTTCATATGCGACGCCCCCAGGACTTTCCAAAGATGCACAAGCGACCTCATTTTCTTACTTTCCAACTGGTGGTCGGCGGCAAAGTTCTCTCCATGTTCATCAACCCGACAATGTGGATTATCACCGCTTCTTATTTTATTTTCCGCTCAATAATCGGGGAAACTATAGAGTCTTTTTTTCCTCCAGTCATTTTTTATATGGCAGCACTATCTTTGTTTTTTGGCAACTTCTTATATGCGTATTACTATATGGTTGGTTGTGCAAAGCACGGACACGATGAATTGGTGAAATATGTGCTTTTAGTACCATTTTATTGGCTGGCAATGAGTGCTGCTGCATGGATGGCTTTTTATAAGTTTATTGTAGCTCCACATCATTGGTCAAAAACAAAACATGGTCTGCATTTAGGAGCAAAAAATGTTTAAGAGTATTTCCCGATTGGCATTGAATATTGTAGATAATAAAGTCACTCCAATTGTTTTTTTGATACTTATCTCAATCTCTTCTTACGGATATTATCTACATGCCGATATGGTGTTATTTTACAATGACACAACATCACATTTAAATATATCGAGACGAGTTGTAGACAATATTTATCCAAGTTTGGCTCAAATAGGAAGTACTTGGCTACCTCTGCTTCACTTCCTAGAACTACCGCTTATTTGGTACACCCCGTTTTGGCAGAGTGGATTTGCCGGAAGTGTTGTCTCAATGAGCTCTTTTGTGTTATTAGGTTTATTCGTGTATGGAACAATAATGATGTTAACAGATAGTCGTATAGTTGCATTTTTTGGTGTTTTATTACTTTCAATAAATGCAAATTTACTTTTTTTGCAAGCTGCCCCGATGTTTGAGCCATTATGCTTGGCAACCGCAATGGGTTCAACATATTTTTTGCTTCGCTGGAATAAAACAGGAAATATAACAGCCATAGTGTGGAGTGCATTTTTGATGATGCTCTCGACAATGACTCGCTATGATGGGTGGGTGTATGGTGCTTTTCAAACAGTGGTTTTGGCCTTTGTAGCTTATAGAAAATATGGGAGAACAAAAACTGAAAGTGCAGTCATGCTGTTTTGCACATTGGCATTTTTAGGTGTTGTGGCATGGTTATTATATAACTGGTTAATTTTTGGTTCGCCAACATATTTTTCACATAATGATTATTCTGCGTTTCATCAGCAACTCGAATATGAGAGTCGTGGTTTGCTGCCCACAAAAGGGAATCTTTTACTTGCTGCTGGCACTTATTCAATGGCGAGTTTTTACAATCTGGGATGGATTTTAGCCCCTTTAGTTATCATAGGTATCATATATGTTTTTATATACCATAAATCATTTTCTTTCCATGACTTGCTAATAGTTGGGGTGCCCTTGATATCTCCTCTTCTTTTTAATACTTATGCTTTGTTTAAAGGACATACTATTATTGTGCTGCCGGAACTACCTCCATATGGCATTTTTGCTGCTGGCCTCATAAACAAGCCGGTGCCCTTTTTTAACATACGGTATGGATTGATGACGCTACCTGCCTATGCGTTATTAATTGCAATAGTTTTTTGGAAGTCAGGTAAATTAATAAAAACGATGATTATCTTACTCGTCTGTATCCAGCTGGTAGCATTTTATTCCGATCCGTTTTTCAAAATTCCCTCACTTAATTTTGTTACTGCCAAAGATATTGTCGGGAGTAGAAAGCACTTGCCCGAAAGAGAGAAAGGAATTGAGTGGTTTAGACAACATTATGATGGAGGATTGGTGTTAGCAAGCTCATCTTCCATGGACATAGAGTTATTTGAAAATGGTATAGATTTAAAAAATTATATAACTGAAGGAACACGAAATTATTGGTCCGAAAGCTTAAAAGATCCAAGCAAGTACGCCAATTGGATCATCTTGCAGAAAGATCATACTGATCGACTTGGAAAGGCCATGTTGAAGGCAAAACAACTTGAGAAATTTGAATTGGTACACCAAACAGATTCGTTTGAAGTCTACAAACTCAAAAAAAACTACTGAAAAAAGCTAATTAGAGTGTAGTCTTCGGGTAAGACGTTAGTGAATCGAGCATAGTCAGTATGTCGATTGTAGCTATAGGGAATGATCGAGGAACGGCGCGCGATGTCGGCTTCAACTCCTGAGATATCTCTCACATTCTTTCGTGCATATATGCGGTATGTTTTGTTTTCGTATACGATATCAAAGTTCTTTTTTAAATCCGGAAGATTGTACACCTTCTTCCCCACACGATCGGTATACGAAGGAAAAAATACTACGTAATTGGCGTACTTGCTTGGCTTGACTAAACTTTCTTTGTAATAATTGCCGGTTCCTTCAGTAATGTATTTGTTCATATGAATACCGGTGTTGAAAATAAAGCTTTCGGAACTTGCCGAGCTAATTAAGATAAGGCCACCTTTGTAATTTTCTCGAAGCCATTTGGTTGCTTGTTGTGTGGGTGTATTGATGCTTGCCACTGTGTCGCGAAGGGTGACAAAAGATAAGTGTTCAGTGCGACCGGGCAGTAATGAGTAAAACAGAATTGTCTGTGCGATGATGGCAAGCGCCACAAATCCTTTTAGTATTGCATGTTTGCTGGCCAGATAGCCGCTGAAAAATACCGCAGCCCCGATGCACAGAATACCGTAGCGGACATTAAAAAATGTTTTTAAATAAGGTGGAAGGTTTGGGATCCAAATCACAGAGTGTCCAAGGTATAGTGCCAGAATATTAAATGCGTATGGTGAGAGAAAAATAAGGGGGACAATGAATTTTCTTGAGCGAATATTTGCAAGAAACAAGAGAACGCCGATCACTGTAACTCCACTTATCACAAGTCCAATATTGAGCATTGCCGCTTCCGAATATGTTATTGCAGCCAATATGGGATTGCCTTTTGTGAGAAGTAATCCTTTGTCAAAGAGCTCGGATTGCTGTGCATGTGCGGAGTACTCGTTGAAGGCGAAGTAGAGTGGATTGCCAAAAATAAGAAGGTTGTACAAAAGCCACAAGAATAGACCGAACGCTGGTGGAACAACGTACAAAATGACTCGGGATTCTATAAAGCTATATTTTTTTCTTTTTATGCAAAGCAAGATAAGTCCGAGCACGGAGCTGGCCATGAGTATCCACCCGTCATAACGAGTAAGCACAGCAAGAAAGAGGAATATCGCAGAGAAAAGCAGCGATGGCGCATCTTCTTGCAAGTGCCACCTCAGAAGAAAGTAGACGGCGCCTATCATAGTGCACACCAGAAGCGGCTCAAACATGGCAGTAGTTTGCAAGTACAACATATTTGCGTTGGTTACAAACACAGCAACACCCAACCAGGATGCAACCTGATCATCGGTAAAGAGTCGCAGTGTTTTGTAGGAAAAATATCCGGAGAGCACAAAGCAGATCATCGACACAAATCCACCCGCCATACCGGTCTGCCACAGATAGTCGTTCCACACAAAAGGAATCTCCAAAAGATGGAGCATCGGGAGCCAAGTGCTGCCGATCTGGACAACACCCGGGGTAAGACTGTCTACTACACGACGCGCAATATTCAGATGTGAGGTGGCGTCATTGTAAGCAAAGTTTAGGCCGGTAGAAAAATAATAGCTAAACGATACTATGCTCAAGATCGTGAGTAATCCGAGGAGAATCAGATTGGTGATAGTTGTCTTTGTGAAAAAACGCATCAGGTCATTATCCTGCAAGCATGAATAATTGTCCAGGCGATATCAATTCACTATACTGTGTGGTATGAATGAAACTCTTTTTTTACCGGTTCTGGCCGGGACTACCAGACATGCGCGCAAATCAATACACGCAGCTTCTTATGTGTATGAGATCATGAAAGGACGCGAAGGTGTTGCGACTGAGCTCGTGGATCCCGTTGACTTTGACTTTCCCGGAGATGGCAATGACGCGGAAGGGAGAGATGCCCGATACACCGATATTGTGTCGCGTGCGGATGGGTTTTTTATCGTCACGCCCGAATACAATCACAGCATTCCGGGCAGCCTGAAGCGCATGCTTGATAGTGAGCTCAAGCTCTATATTCACAAGCCGGTGGCATTTGCAGGAGTGTCATCAGGCCCGTGGGGCGGCGTGCGTGCGATTGAGGCGCTTGTCACCACCGTTCGCGAGATGGGGCTCGTGGCAACGTTTACCGATGTCCAGTTTCCCAAGGTCCAGGAACTGTTTGATGAAAGCGGCACGATTACTGATGAGGCCTATGCACGTCGGGTGAATCGAGCCATTGACGAGCTGGTGTGGATGGCCAATGCTCTAAAAGCCGCGCGCGATCAGTCATAGTCTGCATCAGGCTTCCCGAAGAAGTGCCAGCTGAATCATTGCCTATGCTTGCAGAGTTACAGTGCCGGTACGTGACCAATGAGTCTGTGGAGGCAGGTGCAATGTGCCAGGCTACTATACAATCCCCGAAACTGCCTCTTGTATTCACCCAGCAGCGTGTACTATGATGAATATGTGAGAACACTCATTATTGCTATTGCTGCATTTCTGTTTTTGGCAGCGTCTTCTGTACTTGCTGCGCCTTCGTATTCGCTGGTTGCACCGTCAACAGGTATTGCCCGCGGGCAGAATGTGCAGTTCACGATTCGCATTGATACTGCCGGTGAATCAGTCACCAATACTACGGCCGGACTTCGCTACGATACAAAGTATCTGAAGTATGTCGGTGTGCAGGCAGGAGAAGCTGCTACATCAGTCACCGGAACAGAATCAACCACAGGAGAAATAATCCTCACCGGCACCAGTAATAATTTTTCCGGTGAAGGTGCGTATGCGCATGTAACTTTTACGATCGTTGCAGACGCGCCCGGCGGCACGCAGATATGTAGCGTATTCACGCCGTCAAATGGCCCTTCTTCAGGTGCTTCCACAACAGGTAGTGCACAATCTCGTCCAACGACCCTTCCGCAATCGGGTGCAGCCGAGACAACTCTTCTTGCAGTTGTTGCTGCGACTTTTGCTCTCTCCGGCGGATTTCTTATCCGCAAACATGCCTAAGAGCATAGGCTCACTGCTCTAACGGAGAAGGTGTGAATCAATTTTGCTTATCTGAAGTATGCGCATGAGTAGTGCCGATACCAAGGTAAAAACACCAACGGTATGTCTGGTGTGAGCTGCCCGAAAGGAGGGTTGTTTTACAAAGTGAACATCTGTATGGGGATATCGCGTAAACGCAAGAAGTGTCGGCTCAGCTGATCCGTATAGGCGATGTTTCATATAAATAATAAGTGAAATAAATAATGGATCAACTGAACCGAACTTCCGTATGCCGCTATACGGGCATCCCCCACGCCCGCAAGCATCGTGACAGGTATGTATTATGCTGAGGATTCATCAGCGGATGTGTATTCATCACACGCGCGTTCCAATCCGGCCAATACATCATATGTCACCGTGCAAAATTGCACATAGCCCTGTTGTTTTGCACCATCACGCTCGTTTTTGGCTTCGTCTCGTGCTTGCTTTATCAGTGTATGTAAATTGCTTCGCTTATCCATACGGCTCACCTCCTTTCATGGTAGATAGAGCTTTAGTGTACTGTGTCATTGCCAGAACCACGTAATGGAGGAGTAAGAGGTTGGTAAGAATGATAAAAAAGAGTGGAAAGTATTGATCGGATAGGCTATTCTATGCACATGCCGACATTGTTTCACCGGGCGGTGCGCCACTATGCGAAAGTGACATCGGCGCAGGATGCCCAGAAGCAAGCATATCGCATGGCAACAATAGCCTGCAGAATGCCTGGTTGTATAGGAACGGTCAGCGTGGTAACGGCTTTGTATGTCTGGCTTAACTCGATGACTCCCCAGCCACTTCCACCGTTTACGTTGTATTTTTTTACACTGCTTTTCATCACCTGGTTTGGCGATCGGCCTGCTGCATTTGCCTCACTCGCTCTCATGCTTCTTACTGCTGACTACTTTTTTGTTTCGCCAACTCATGTAGTTTCACTGATTCAGCAAAGTGAGGGAATATTTTTATTGGGAGGATTTGCCATAGAAGGAGTGGTGAGTATTTTTCTCGTGGATTATACTCGTACCCGATTTCGGCGCGAGTATGCACGTCAAAATCTGCCGCTTACGGCGCGTCGGAAACTGGTGCTTGACTCAATGCCTTCTATGGTATGGATGAGTGATCGGGAGGGAAATTTTAGTTTTACCAACAGACGGTGGAATATGTATTTCCAAAAAACTGCCGGAGAAATGAGACGGATAGGCTGGGTTGATATGCTGCATCCTAATGATATTCACCAGTTTAAAAAACTGTATCTTGCGGCAAGCAGTAAACAAGAAGACTTTTCGACTGAGGTCCGTTTGCGACGCAGTTCACACAGCGTGCGTTGGTTTGTGATATCCGGCACACACACCGTATCGGTTGAAGGAAAACCCCAAATGTTGGGAACATGTGTGGATATTCACCGAAAAAAAACAGAGGAGCTCAAACGGGGAGAATACCTGAGTGTTGTCAGTCATGAACTGCGCACCCCCTTAGCCGCAATTCGTGGCTTTTCCCACCTGCTTGAAAAGCGGATGAGTAACAGAAAGGATGTCGCAGATGATACCGATACACAATACCTGCAGCGACTTTCCAGCAATGTTGAACGAATGAACACATATATAGATGATTTATTGGAAGTGTCTTCAGGCAAGCGGAGTGCATTGGCAGTACGTACGAGAAAGGTGGCACTTACACCGCTTATTCAAGAGGTTGTTGGTTTGATCGGCAACGAACGTGTGCAGGTGGGGAAACTGCAAAAATCTCTATTTGCCGAAGGTGATCCGGAGCGCATCACGCAGGTGCTGAGTAATTTCATCATGAATGCATTGAAATATTCTCCATCGACGGGCCGGGTATATGTAAGTTGTGCCGGAGACAAACAGTATGCATATGTGCAGGTAAAGGACAATGGACCCGGCATTCCAAAGAAGCAGCAAAAAAAGATATTTGAACCGTATCGACAACTGGAGAATGCGTCTGATTCACCCAAAAACGGCGTTGGCCTCGGATTATTTATTGCAAAAACAATAGCAAAAAAACATCGGGGAGCTATTGATGTGCATAGCGAACCGGGAACAACGGTAGTTACGTTTCGGCTCAAACGGATCGTCGGACGAACAGGTTAGTTTTGGGCACTGAACATATACCCGAATCCCCTCACTGAATGGATGTAGTGGACGCCATGCGGTTTATCGATTTTGTTGCGCAAATAGCCGATATACACATCGACGACTCGTGATTCAACATCGCTCCCCGCAGACCAGAGGCGATTGAGGATCATATCGCGCGAGACTGTTTTTTCCGCATTCATCATGAGATACTCCAAAAGCCGGTATTCCTGAGGAGTCAGCTCGATTGCCTCATTATCAATGTGTGCGGTTTTGCGCTGAGTATCCAGACTGAGTCGGCCGATTGTGATAGCATCTGTTTGAGGCTTGTGTGCTTTCAGCCGGGCATGAATGCGGGCAACCAGTTCATCCGGATCAAACGGTTTGCTGACATAATCATCTGCCCCCACCTCAAACCCATGAATCACATCATGGCTGCTTGAGCGGCCGGTAAGCATAAGCACCAATTGTTCTGGGTTGAGCTCTTTTGCTTTTCTGCATACACTCTCTCCTTTCATATCGGGGAGTCCAAGATCCAATACGATCATATCGTATATATTCTTCTGAAGCTTTAAAAGAGCTTGGGCACCGGAGGATGCTTCATCGACATGAAAGCCGGCGTCCTTGAGCGCGATGGTGGTAAATGCACGAATATCATTACTGTCATCGACGACTAAAATACGTTCTGCCATAGTGAGCTTAGTATACAGCGCTTATTCCGGTTTGTCACATGATACTATAGATTATTATGACAATAAAAACCAATAAAAAAGCCCCCGACAGCAGTATGCACTGAGTAGTCGGGGGCTTTATGCGTTTCTCCTTAGGTCTGACGTACAACTGCCCGTTCGATCCAGATAGTTATAATCGCTCCGATTGTAGCTACGAGGATACTGTACAGATTCAGGCCGGTTGTCCCGGAGAATCCGAACAGATTAAAAAGAAATCCTCCGACAAATGCGCCAATTATCCCGAAAACAATATCCATAAGTGGCCCTTGCGAACGATTTGTACGCAACACAATGGACGCCAGCCAACCGGCGATCAGTCCAAGAATAAGCCAGATAAGTATGTTCATGCTGATTCACCTCCTTTATATGTTGATCAAAAATAATAACGCTATATCTACTGTGCAGTATATGATTGGCATATAAAAAAACAGTGACAGATCTGTATGAAAATGGTAAGAAACAGAAGGTGAATGAGAATACATAAAAAGGTGTCACATCCCCCAGCACTGCATATCAACCCGCTATAATACGACTATCTATGGGAGAGCTTATCACCAATACCGTACAGGAATATCGCACGCATGCACGTGTGACACAGGAAGAGCTGGCGCGAGCAGTTGGTGTAACCCGGCAGACGATTATTGCCATAGAACGGGGCAACTATACTCCTTCTGTGCTGCTTGCATTGAAGATCGCACAGTATTTTGACACCACAGTTGAAAATTTGTTTACAATTAGCGGGTAGGAGCAAGTGTCATAGGCGGCGATCAAAATCCTGGAGTCATAGTCGATTCTCATGTGCCATATCCTATTCTCATACAACAACCATCTATGATCATCGAATCAATCAGCGCTTCAATAATCCTTGCTATCGCGATTTTATTTTTGAATCCCGGCCATCTGACTATGCCGGACACGGTCCACTCTATGCTTGTTATCGGCATCATCGTGGCGTATCTCACGTTTGCTGCCTTTGTGTTTCGTGAACGCTCCTCAGATGAGCGTGAGATGCTTCATGTATTGTCAGCGGGGCGTATATCGTATCTGGTCGGCGTCGGTGTGCTGATTGTCGGTATCGTGATGCAGGCAGCGGCCCATGAAATTGATGCATGGCTTGTCATTTCTTTGTGTGCTATGGTCTTCTCAAAGCTTCTCTCCCGCATCTATTCCCACCTCAGAATGTAAAGCAGACTTGACATCAGCTATCTGCAGTACTAGCATAGAGACAGAATTATTCATTTATTTTGATTCTATGAACAAACAATCAATGATCGTGGCAGCCGTTATTGCCGTAGTAGTGTTGGCAGTGGGAGCATTTATTGTTATGCAAGGCAATACGTCCGGTGACACTATGATGAAAGATGATGCGATGGAGCAGTCATCAGACAGCATGATGCAGGATGACAAGATGGGAGCTGAGGATTCCATGATGAAAGACGATGCTTCAGGTGATTCGATGATGAAAGATGAAAATTCTGACACCATGATGAAAGACGACAAACAAAGCTATCTTCCGTACACTTCAACAGTGTTAGCAGACACCGCAGGTCGTCGCCGCGTCCTGTTTTTTTACGCAAACTGGTGCCCAACCTGCCGACCGGCTGATGCCGACTTTGAAGCAAAAATGGACTCGTTTCCGTCTGACGTATCGCTTATTCGCGTAAATTACAATGACACCGAGACTGATCAGGAAGAAAAAAACCTTGCTCAAAAATACGGCGTCACCTATCAGCACACGTTTGTGGAGATCGATGCGCAAGGTAACAAGGTTCAGACCTGGAACGGCGGACAGACACCCGAACTGTTAGCACATTTGAAATAATCGGTTCCGTATACTGATTACACGACTATGATATTTCTTCTCGCATTTGCTTTTATCGCCGGGATCGTGACGATTCTGTCTCCTTGTGTGTTGCCGGTCTTGCCGATCATTCTTTCCTCTTCGACTGCCGGAGGAAAGCGGCGCCCCCTGGGCGTAGTGGTAGGCTTTATACTGAGTTTTACCTTTTTTACCTTGTTTCTGTCGACTATCGTTTCGGCGCTGGGTATACCGGCTGAGTCCCTGCGCTTTCTGTCTATCGTCATCTTAATACTGTTTGGATTGACATTGGTTGTTCCGCAGGCGCAGATGATGATCGAGAAAGCCTTTACGAGTCTGTCAAGTCGTGCGCCCAAAGCCGGTGCACAAACCGGGTTTTTCGGCGGTATTCTCATCGGGTTGTCTCTGGGACTTTTGTGGACACCATGTGTCGGGCCGATTCTGGCTTCTGTAATCAGTCTGGCATTGACCGGCACCGTAACGCTGCAGGCGGTACTTATCACACTTGCGTACTCGCTCGGTACGGCGATCCCGATGTTTGTCATTATGCAGACGGGGAGTACGGCCTTGAAGAAAGTGCCATGGCTCCTCAATCACACGAGCGCCATTCAAAAGTCATTTGGCGTACTGATGATTGTCACTGCGATGGCGATTGCCTTAAATGTAGATCGGCAGTTTCAGACTTATATCCTAAATACCTTTCCCCAGTATGGTGCGGGACTCACCAAACTTGAGGATAATGATCTGGTACGCACCCAGCTGCAGCAGGTGAATAATACCTCAGTAGACGAGTCCTCAATCGGCAAGCCCATGTCTGATCTCAATCTGCCTGTCGGGCCTGAGGCACCTGAACTGATCCGGGGCGGCAGATGGTTTAACAGTGATCCGTTGACTCTTAAGTCATTGCGGGGCAAAGTGGTTATCGTCGACTTTTGGACGTATTCATGTATCAACTGTCAGCGCACCTTGCCGTATCTGAAAAGCTGGTATGAGAAATACAACAAAGACGGGCTCGTCATAATCGGTGTGCATGCGCCTGAATTTGAATTTGAGAAAAATCCCGACAATGTGGCGCAGGCGCTGAAAGATTTCAACATACAATATCCGGTGATGCAGGACAATGATTTTGCCACGTGGCGCGCGTATGACAACCATTATTGGCCGGCAAAATATATCATCGATGCCAACGGTCACGTGCGGTATTCACACTTTGGTGAAGGAAGTTATGATGAGACTGAGCATGTGATTCAGCAGCTTCTTCAAGAAGCCGGCGCGACAGACGTGTCACAGGTTAAAGTAGACAATCAGGTGAGTGAAAATCAGGCTCATTCCCCCGAAACGTATTTGGGATATGGGCGCATTGAACGGTTTGCTTCTCCTGAGACTATCGCGCAGGATTCAATCTCATCCTACTCATTTCCCCAGCAGCTTGGTCAAAACGAAGTTGCTTACGCGGGAGACTGGAACGTGATGGAGGAGCGTGCCAAGCCGTCAAAAGGGGCAAAGCTTGAATATCGCTTTGATGCGGCACATGTATATCTGGTAATGCGTCCGATCGGTGAGGCGGCGAAGGTACGGGTTCTTGTCGATGGAAAAGCTCAGTATCCCGGCAGCGACGTGACTGATGGTGTGGTGACAATCACCAAAGACAGTCTCTATCGTCTGGTTGAGCTGCCCAGTGCAGAATCACATGTACTTACTCTGGAGTTTCTGGATAGTAACTGCGAAGTCTATGCATTCACCTTTGGTTAGTGTGCAGTTGCCCAATGTGCGGACAAATGACTGAAATCTGACGTGATCTTACATACACTTGTGTAAATGACAGAAAGTAGTGTTTAATAAGAAATGGCAGTGTATATAGGCGATGTATTGCGTAACGTGTATGAACAGGACATTGTGTATGATGTTGGGAATTGTGGCCGTTCTCGCGGCCGGTGTTGTATTTGCCGGCTATAAACATCATCTTCAGACAGATATCGCCCGCGCACAAGCGCGGGAGAAACAGGCGCCTGTCGACACGATAACCGGTACGGTAGATGATCTGCTTGCGACACATCGTTCGATGACGTGCACATTTTCTTCTTCCTTGCCGGATAAAACCGTTTCATTTGATGGGGTGGTGTATGTAGCAAATGATCGGGTCCGTGCCGATGTGCATGGTGCAGTCGAGGGAGCTTCTGGCCGAGCGCATTCATCCCATATGATTCGCACCGCTGACAAATACTACTTGTGGAATGATGCTGACGCTCAGGCTGGGTATCTCATTCGTCAGGTGGATGATGAGATGATGGCAACAAGCTCCGGGGCAGCTGATCTTCCCCAATTATTTCCCAAGGGACAAACCGATTACAATTGTCATTCAGCTGATCACCCGGCAGAATCATTTGATGTACCGGGCGATATTACATTTGTTGATGTCACCGAGGCGCTGGGTGGTCGCATTGATCTTCCTGCAGTCCGCGGCACCTTCACAACCAGCGAGTGTGATAGATGTATGGCATTTGCATCTGACACGGCGCGGGTCCAATGTAAGAGTATTCTCCGCTGTAGATAATGGACTGTTGGGAACGCAAATACCATACGCTCCTCTTGTCTTTTTAAGCTTTTGACGGATAATGAGAGATGTTCTATGTCTGTTCGTGGATTTATTCTGTTTTGTATCGTTTCTGTGCTTTGCGGGTTGGGCGGCTTTTGGATCGGAAGCCGAACACAGCATACATCCGGCTCACCTTATGAAATGCTGCGTGATCAGGGAGACACTCTCATCAGTCCACTTATTGACATAGATGTTCCGGAATCAGTTGGGGAAGGATCATTAGGGGGGATAATTGATGCGATACAAGATGATGCGCATTCATTTGAAGATCAGGCAGTAGTTGATGCTATCGGCATCTATTATCGCGACCTGAAAGAGGGTTCTTGGTATGGTTATAATGAGCGTGAGCAATTTGCGCCGGCGTCTCTGCTGAAAGTTCCCCTCATGCTTGCCTATTATAAGCTCGCAGAAACGCAACCTGCGCTGCTAAAGCAAAAGATTGCTTATGACGATTCATATCCTCTTCCGGATCAGAATACCGCTATGGACTATCAGCCCCAGCATGCGATTCGAAAAGGGCGCTCCTACACGGTGTCTGAGCTGTTGAGATATATGATCGTGTACTCTGACAACAATGCAAAAAATCTGCTCTATCTGAATATTCATCAAGATCAGCTCAATGATGTATATCGTGACTTAGGAATGGGCGAAATCATAAAAGCATCCGATCCCACAGATGATGTGTTGTCGGCGCACGACAATGCAACAGTGTATCGAGTTCTTTATAATGCCACGTATCTGACACCGGAAAATTCCCGTAATGCGCTCCAGTTGCTTTTGGGAGATACATTCAGAGAAGGGGTAATTGCCGGGCTTCCCAAAGGGGTGCGCTACGCCGGTAAGTATGGTGAGCGATCCTTTGGTGAGACTCGTCAACTCCATGACTGCGGCATCGTGTACTATCCCAAGCATCCATACATAATCTGCATCATGACACGCGGGAGTGATTACACTGTTCTCTCCGATGCACTCAAAAAGATTTCTGCCGATGTATACCGTGCAGTAGATGAAGCGAGTAAGAAGTAATTAACGGGGAAATTGTGTTCGCAAAACGGGGTATATTGTGTTTGCCCATTGCGCATATTGTCTTGCCGAAGGATGCAGGCCATCATGCGCGATCATCGCAGGGTCTGAGGCAAGCCTGCTGCTGAGTGGATATATGTCAACCACCGCAATAGCGCGTTTTGCTGCCTCCGTTTGCAGGATGGCGTTGAATGTGTTTATTCTTCTGGCGGTTGTGCCATCAGTGTCAAATCGTGACCCACTTGGCGTAAGCAGAAAATTGGGAATGGTCACAAGCACTATATGCTTGGCCGGGACGCTCAGCAGTAGTGTATCGAGAATTGTTTCTATATTTGTGCGAAATTGAACTTCGCTTACTCCTTGCACAACATCATTGGCACCGATCATCACAGTCACATGAGTGGGTTCAATAGTCTCAACGAATGGTAGCTCTTCATTCATAAGATCCTGTGTTGTGTAGCCGGTAACAGCAGGATTTTCTGGAAGTGAGACCGATACTTGTTGCTTCTCTTTCAGTGCGTTTACAACAATGGATGGCCAGCTTTGTTTTTCTGTCGCTCCTTCGCCGATTGTGTAGGAGTCTCCAAGCGGAAGAAGTCGGTATTGTGATTGGTCTTCCTTGTGAGCTGGAGAGCGGGCAAAAAAGCCAATTGTTGCAATACACACAGCCAAAATCAGTCCAAGGTATAACATCTTCATAGCATAAAAGGTATTTGCATATGTGCACCTCCTCTCCCTGCGCCCCGTCCCCCAGAAAAGTGGAGCGCAGGAAGTTGAGTATGCGAGCCACCTTATTGTGGCATAAGAACCATATCGATGACATGTGTCACACCATTGGACGAAACCACATCCGGTGTGGTGATGGTTGCGTCATTGATCATAACAACACCGTCCTTCTTGTGCACAGTCAGTGTTTCGCCCTGCACAGTGGTCAGAGTCTGGCCGTCGGTTAGATCCTCCACTTTTAGTACACCCGGAACTACATGGTAGGTAAGTACACTTGTTAACTTCTGTTTATTTTCCGGTTTCAACAAGCTTTCGACGGTTCCTGCCGGAAGCTTCTCAAATGCAGCGTTTGTCGGTGCAAACACAGTAAACGGTCCGGGACCTTTCAGAGTATCCACGAGCCCTGCTGCCTTTACTGCAGCAACGAGTGTTGTGTGATCTTTGGAGTTGACTGCATTATCGACAATATCCTTATCAGGAGTCATCATAGCGCCTCCCACCATGACGCCTTCTGACACAGATTCATCTTTCATCATGGCGCCTTCTGAATCTGCATCCATACTTTGCTCCATTGATGTGTCAGAATTTTGTTTCATTGCAGAATCTCCTGACTTATTTGATTGCATGTATGCAAACCCAATAATTGCAATAAGTATTACAGCTGCTGCTCCTATCAAAATCGTTTTGTTCATATATTTTCACCCCCTTTCTTGTTTGTTGCATATATATAGTGTTGAAATGACTCTATGGGAGGCGTATCAGTAGTTTCGTATTTTTTTGCATTGGTGACAATCGTTTCCAGAACGCGCACATAGGTTTTAATATCACTTTTGGAAAGTCCGCCCATCAGGTCGTAGAGGAGTTTGCCGACTGCCATGTTTATGAGAGGAATGGCAATTTTTGCTTTGGGGGTAGGAGACAATGTACTGATGCGCCGATCGGTTGCATTTTCTTTTTTACGTACATATCCCTTTTCAATAAGCTGCTTGATCAGTCGTGTTGCGAGTGGTGACTCAACGTCCAATATCTGTGCCACTTGTGTTGTTGTATCAAATCCGTCATTGATCAGCGCCAGCGCCTTCCACTGCGTCAGAGATAGGTGAAAAGAAGAAAGGCCATCTGACAGGTGATTATGCAAGTCGCGATATGCGCGTCCCTGCAGGAGTCCTAACATGTGAAGGTTTAACAGTGAATATTTTTTACGAAATGGCATGAGTAATAATAAACTTAATTACATAACTTGGTTATATAATAAAATAATGCAGATCCTAATGTCAAGGTGATTTCAACAATTTGTGACATTTTGCACATTCGGCTGTTTGATGCGCTACAATAAATAGGAAAAGGTGGCGACGGTTACATGATCTATGGTGCGCAAGAAAAAACAAAAGCAATATCCGTTTCATGATCTCAAAGCACGCTGGGAGAGGCGACAGGAGGAGCTTGTAGATGCACTCTGGGAGAATCATGGTGATGCATTTGTAGAGCTGCAGCAAGCCCCGACTCATGTCTTGGCCACAGCAATGGCAACCCTCCTGTTATTTTCCTCGACAGTCGCTCATGCGGTCGCAACAAAAGCGGCGGACACTGAGGCGCAACCGCAAGTCATTCATTCTCAGGAAAACCTGGTCGCCATGCTTCAGGGTCAGCTTCCGCCTACCGTGGAACCCTTGGATCCGGTGACAGAAGAAGAAGTCGGACGCACGCTCAGTGAGTATTTTCACGTGTCTGCACATGCTTCACTGTACGGTAACCGTCTCAATCGCAGCTATGGCCTTATTGGTGCTGAACAGCACCTGATACGCTATCCCGGTGATACAATCGGCAGCCACTTCACGACAGCAGAAGAGGCGAATCAGTACGCTGCATCAGGTATGGCGCCGGGTCGGGGAGCCTGGGGATATTTTGCCCCCAGTGATCGCGCCATGACCAATGACGATGTGCAGCGGGAAAAATATTATATTGCCGTTCAGACATTTCTTGCACCCGGCTGGGGAGAGCGCACCAGCGAACTGTATGCATTTTTTAAATATCGCAAAATGCTTGTGGTGAATCCGGAAAACGGTAAAGCAATGGTCGTGGTGATCGGCGATGCAGGACCCGGACAATCGACCGGCAAGCACCTGGGCGGGTCGCCCGAGGTGATGCGCTACCTGGAGCGCGTTGACGGATCACGCAAGGGACCGGTCTTGTATTATTTTCTGGATGATCCGTCTGATCAGATTCCGCTGGGGCCGATACAAATTCAATAACAACCTATGAGTACTGTATATTTTTATGACCATATTATTTCGCTTGAGTCAGTGCATGTTGCCATTGACCAGATGGGTATTGAGCCTGCGCAGCGTGTTGAATTGCGTGATTTGTTGGAGCAACAAGTACACTATGCCATACTGAATATGTTGCTGAGCGAGCTCCCGCCCGAGGATCGCGGCATATTTTTACGCCATCAGGAAGGCCAGGAACACGACGAGTTATGGCGCCTGTTGGGAGAGAAGATTGATCAGGTTGAGGATAAGATACGACAAGTGAGTGAAGAGTTGGTTTCAAAAATGCACCAAGACATCAATGAGCTCAATGGTGTTGCAGTGAGTGAAGAAGCACCCTAATTCGTACAGGCACGCCCGGGAGCACAAGAACCCTTGGGTTGGGTGACTGGTGAGCAGTTGGGGCTGTTGAGACATAGTGTTTTAGCAGTCTGCTTCAGGTGCGTGTACTGATACAGCAGTACTCCAAAGAGAACCAGTAAAACCCCCACCATTCCTACCAGTACAGTATGCATTCGTTCCATCGTGCATACATGGTAGCACATTCTCCGCAGCCACTTTGCATGATGGCATCCCGTAAGCACTTTTTCAGCAAACCCTGCTACCATAGGAGATAATCCGAGCATAATCGGGTTATATCTTTATGTATTCCGGAACACGTATCATGTATCTGCTTCTTGCCGTTGTTGCGGTGATGGCAGGATTTTGGTTTGTAAAAAGCCAACCGCAGCGTGTGCAGACACTATTGCAGGCATCGCGTCAGTCAGTTGGTCCGACAGAGAACATTAATCCCTATGATGCATTGACAATTCCGGCACTTCGCAAGCGCTCGTATGAAAGCAGCTTGGGTGTGCGCACGCTCTACGCATCTGCGGGAAGTTACACTTCATATCTCACCAGCTATACTTCTGATAATCTGAAGATAAACGGCCTTTTGACTATTCCGGCAGGTGAGGTGCCTGAGGGCGGATGGCCGGCAATCGTGTTTGTGCATGGATATATTCCCCCGACCCTCTACGAAACAACAACTCGGTACGTGGACTATGTAGACAGCCTGGCGCGTGCAGGATTTGTTGTATTTAAAATTGATTTGCGCGGACATGGGCAGTCGGAAGGCGATCCCGGCGGCGCGTATTACTCTGCCGACTATGTGATTGATACGCTCAGTGCCCGCGCGGCACTTGCCGCATCAGACTTTGTCAATCCGGCGCGTATCGGGCTTTGGGGGCATAGTATGGCCGGCAATGTAGTGCTTCGCGCAACAGCAGCGCATCCGGAGATTCCTGCGACGGTGATCTGGGCAGGAGCAGTATACACCTATGAAGATATGTTGAAATACCGTATCACAGACAACAGTTATCGCCCGCCTGTCACCACAACGCCCCGCGCATTCAGCAGACAGCGATTATATGAGGCAGTAGGGAGTCCCAGCGCTGCAAGTTCTTTTTGGAGTACTATGGCTCCGGCATCATATGTGCAGGATTTTACAGGAGCAGTTGAGATTCACCACGCGGTCAACGATGACGTGGTGAATGTGGGTTACAGCCGGGATCTTGTGGCTATATTGAAGCAGGCAGGGACTGAATATGAATACTATGAATATCCCACAGGCGGCCATAATATCGACGGTGTTTCGTTTGGGCAGGCGATGCAGCGCACTATCGATTTTTATCAGCGGCACCTATGAGCCGGGTGTGTGAATCTTTTTGTATTTTGCAGTACAATACGCCTACACAACTATGATGCGCGTTCGTGAAATTCTTCGTACTTATTGGCCACAGATAATTGTGGGGATCAGCATGTGTATGTATGCTGTGAGCTTTACGCACTATTCATTTCTTCGTCACGACGCGTTTGCTTCAGGATTTGATCTGGGCAACATGGATCAGACGGTGTGGAATACTCTTCACGGCAATCTATTCCAGCTTTCAGGCGATGGGTATCGAATATCACGCTTTGATATTCATGCAGATATTATCCTGATGCTTCTGGCGCCGTTTTATATCCTTTGGTCGAGCCCGAAGATGTTGCTGTTATTGCAGTCAGTGGTGTTGGCATCCGGCGCAATTCCTGTGTTTTTGCTCGGGCGCACCATAACAAAGCGGAATGTATTCGCTGTCGCATTTGTGTGGGTATATCTTTTTAACACCGGGCAGCAGTGGACAAACATATATGACTTTCATCCGGTAACCATTGCCCAAGTTGCCCTGTTGTGGGCAGTGTATCTGGCCATCCAGAAGCGGTGGCGATGGTATGCTGCGGCACTCTTTATTGCTCTCTCTTCGAAAGAAACCGTCGGGCTTACGGTCTTTGGTATGGGCGCACTCATGATCGTGTTCCAAAAGGACAAACGAGCCGGATTTGCGACTGCATTTGCCGGATTTGCCTGGTTTGTGGTGATGACATTTATTGTTATGCCGCACTTCAGCACCATAAACCGTCATTGGGCGCTGTCTTGGTATACCGCCAATGAGGAGACGGTGCCGGAGGTGTTTACCATACAAAATCTCTTCTTCCGTATGGTGCAAAGTCCTGAAGCGCATAAGTATTATCGACTTTTGTTGCAACCGTTTGGTCCGGTGCCGTTTTTGGGATTGCCGTGGCTTCTGGCGGCTGCTCCTGAGATTGTTATCAATGTCATGAGTAACCACGGACAGATGCGCTCCATCAACCTGCATTATGACGCGCTTATATTGCCTTGGCTCTTGTTGGGTTCGATGGCAGGCGTCAGGTATGTGGGATGGTTTCGCCGGGTGACCCGCAGAGGAACGGTCATCGCTCAATCCGGATTGGTGCTATTGGTGCTTGGGCTTACCCTGCATACCAACTACTACTACGGACCCTTGCCGGTGACTCCTGCATGCTGGTGCTATATTTATCAGGTTGATCCGCAAGAGCATGCATTTGACAAGGTGCTTTCCGCAATTCCCAGCAATGCGGTCGTTTCAGCGTCAGGGGAAATCCGTCCGCATATTACCCATCGCGAGCAGGCATATACGATCCCGACTGCCACAGAAAGTGCCCAGTATATTGCGATCATCAATCAAAATCGGGCGATCGGTGACTACAATCAAAAAGAGTATGAAGTATCATTGATTAAAGACCTCAAAAACATGCCGCAATTTGAACTGGTGGGTAATACGACACACCTGTATTTGTTTAAACGGCTCTCAACGCCACGCAAGAGTGCTGATAAATCCAACCCACAAAAGCAGTAAAAATGCAGCGTAGGATCGCGGCACTACCGACCCCTTATATGCACGCGTCATGTAGGCGAGAATCAGTGTGGATACCACCAAAAATCCCCAGTCAATCGGTGCTATTTTTGAAAATGAAGTGGAGAATCCGACGAGTCCTCCGATAAAGAACATATTGTAGATATTGGAGCCGATGATGTTGCCGAGTGTTACTTTTTCCTGTTTACTTCGCAGACTGAAAAGTGTTGTGAAAAGCTCGGGGAGTGAAGTTGCAACAGCTGTCAATGAGAGTCCAAAGAGTGATGTTGAATAACCAGTCAGTGCAGACAATGTCTCCACAGCCGAGACTGTCATGATACCGCTTATCGTGAGTCCGCACAAGGATCCCAATAGCAGTATAAGGCGCGAGAACTTGATGGGAGGTGGATTCGGATGATGGTGTGAGGGGTGATCAGTCAGCGTGTCCTGCTCAGAAAATACCCACCACGTGTACAAGACGGCACACAACAAAAGCGCAATCCCCAGCTGCGGCGGAGCAAGCAGTATGAGCAGTATTGCAAACAAAAGAGAATATACAAGAAACAGGATCGTGCTTCGCTGTGTTTTGAAGCGTCCGATATGGAGGTGTCCCGAAATGATGGCAACCGGCATAACAAGCAGAATGTTGCTGATGTTGGAGCCGATGATATTGCCTTCTGCCAGGCCCGGATCACCCCGAAACAGAGCCAGGGAGGAGACGACCGCTTCAGGAAGAGAGGTGCCCAGCGCAACGACGGTGAGTCCGACAAGAAGCGGTGAAATGCGTGCGCCGAGCGCCAATTCTACCGCCAGCTTTACCAATAAGTATGAGCTTAAAAGAAGCAAAGACATCCCTAAAAGAAACTGGATGAGTTGGGCTGCAATCATACCTGTCAGTATAAAAGATCCGGCGGATACTTGTCAGTAGTGATCTCATAAGTAGCGTGGGTGTATTTGTGGTACGATGAATGCTTCTTATGCGTACAGTAATGCGGTATTGGTGCCTGACAGTGGTCTTGGTAGCAGTGATGCTGTTTGGGGGTTCTTGCGTCCGGGCACAACCGATTGAGCTCGCCTGTGATCGTAACACTTGTGACCCGGCGGCGTTGGAGACATTGTTTGCTCCATCAATTCGGTGGTATCCCGGTATGCGCCAAGTGCGTACAATACGGGTTCTCAATACAGATACGGCGCTTCCTATTCGCATCTCTGCACACATTGACCATCCTCCCGATGTGTCTGCAGCATGCCAAATAGACAGGCACATGTATCTTGCAATAACATCGCAAGAAAGACACCAAACGAGTACGCTGCGGCAGTGGGGTACGCAGGGGGTGTATGAAGTAGGTGTAGTATCACCAGGGGAGAGACACGAGTTTGCTGTTGCTGCGACCATGGATGCGGCGCTGTCTGATGTGTGCCAAGGTGCCAGCACGCAAATGGATGTTCGACTACGCATAGATGCAAACGGACGCATCGTGAATCAGGCGGCAGCATCGGCCCAAAAAGGCTCTGTGCTCGGTGCATTTACCCAACCGGCCACATCTGCACCCTCATGTAAATCATGTTATTGGTGGCCATTGTATGCGCTTCAGATTGTGTTGTACGGCCTGTCTTCACTCCTTCTCAGACGCCCGGCGATGCGTCGCATACTTGCCTTGGGACCGATTGCAGCAGGCATTCCGATCGGTGCACAACTTTTGTACTTGATCATCAACAGCGGATGTCTCACCAGCTGGCATGGCATTGTGTATGTGGCGTCTGCAAATCCGTTTTGTGCATTAATGCTGATGTGGAGTATTGCGTTGTATCTGGCTTTTCTGACGCTCTGGGGGCTTTTGATCTATGATCCGCGCCGCTAAATAGCCGAGCGTTTTTGTTTTTTTGTCGGTTTGGACTTGAGTAGTTGACTGATGCGTATGAGTTCGCAGGTGATAAACAGTGCGGCGGGCGTCAGAAAAAATACAATTGAACCCATGGGTGTTTTGACCAGTTTGATTAGCCATCCCAAAAGCGGAATAATCAGAATCAATCGACCGATGATGCGTCGAGGCACAATCACTTCCTGGTCAGCAATCTGGTTTGCATCGCCTTTTGTCTGATACGCATTGCCGCCCCGTCGCACAATGCGGTGGGTTACAATCTCCTCGCGGCCTTCAAGAAGCGATACGTATGCAATTACGTCTCCCGGCTCATACAGATCATCACGTTCTTGCTGCACCAACACAAGGTCATTCGGGTGAATGAGTGGCAGCATAGATCCGCCGCGATTTGTCAGAAAGCGCCAGCGGGGAAGTACATCACTGGTGAGAAAGGCGCAGGCAAAAGAAAACATGATAAACGCGCCGATAGCGACATAATAAACGGGCGAGTTGTAAAAGCGAGAAGCGCGTTTTGGCATAGGGTCATATCAGCTTACCATGTTCCGGTGGTTACGGTATTGTGGATATTGGTTGCACTATAGAGTCCTGTGGTGCTTTCCACATCGGAGCTTGAGGTGTAGGTTTTAAAGCGGATATCAAAGGTGCAGGTGAGGTGGGCGAGCGACTTGCTGGTGTCATCCAGACGGACAAAATACACCCAATCATCAGGCTTGCTGGTGTCAAGAGTTGAATCAACACGCAGATCCTTGAGTGCGCCGTTGTAGACACTTTCTGTTTTTTTCCATACCTCAATTTGCAACTTGTCACAAAGTGCGGCATCTCCTGCCAACTGACGTACAGACATCCGGTATTGAAACCCCATTTTCCCTCCTTTTTTCACCCGAAGTGCTCCCACCTCAAATCCATCAGGAACCATGTCATAGGTGGTAAAAAGGGCATCTGCCTTTTTATTGTTGGCGGTTTTAAGAACCTGCATCACAAGGGTGGTCGCTGAAAAGGATGCGCTGACACGCCGTTCGGCAAAAATATCAGCACTGGTATACCCGGTATTCATCAAAAACAGTCCGAGTAGGAGTGTCGACCAGGCTATAAGCTGCAATCGCAGATTACGCATGCTGCTTTGTTTTGATCAGCTCGTTTACCACCAGGAGTGTCGCCGGGATGATGACCATCACGATCAGTCCGGGAAGGGATTGACCGAAAGCTACCATATATCCCAGTTTCGGAATGGTGAAGATGACTTTGCCCAGAATATCGTTTTGTTTGATGCGGGCCTCATCTGCCGATCGGTTTGCATCACCTTTGGTTTGAAATATAGGTTCTGAACCTTCTTCCCCTTCTTCTTCGATGATGCGGTGTGTTACGATACGGTCACTGTCTTTAAATGTTACTACATCGTTCTTGTTGTACTGATTATGGTCCTGAATAACTATGATGTCACCGGTCATAATAGTCGGCTCCATCGACCCTGATTGCACAAGAAGTGATCGATATCCGCCAAAGACATTGCTGTTTGATCCGATGGTCGTAATTACCATCAGCAGAACAATCCCCAGTACTGCCCAGGATGCAATATCAAGAATAATTTTGATGAGTTTCATATAAACGAGTGTGATCAGGTAATAATGGATAATTGCACGTGCCGGGCGTATGCAGATTCGGGGGAATCGGCATAACTACCCGGCACAAGCGACAGTGCACGATTAGTTTATCTGCTGAATCAATCGGAAATTCATGTCAAATGACACGCTGTCAGACTGAATGCTGTTGTCATAATCATCCCCTGTCGCATTCCAGTGGACACGAATCGTGCGCTCGTCATTTGGCTGCAGCACAATTGGTGTAAGCGAATCCCATGCGGTTCCCAAATCATCCTCATTTGCATCAGCAAGTGCGGTAGATGCTACTTGAGTTCCGTCCAGATCGACGTCGAGTGAGAGCACATTTCCCATCTCGCCGATATCATCGGCCTCACAAGCGGCCTCAAATTCTTTTTCCTGATCATTACAGCCGTTGTCCTTGTTTTGAACATTCTGCAGTCGCAGCATCAGGCGACCGGGAAGTGATCCGGTATTTTTAATGGTGTATGTTTTTTCTCCGGTGATGTCGCCGTTCTCGCCGACATTGTCCACAACAAACGGATCATTAGCCGTATTGTTGGAGGTCACATTGAGGTCAAGTGTTCCTGCTGTAAAGCGATTGGTGGAGGCAGTTCGCTGAGCAGTAAAGTATGCATAGGTGCCAGCGATTGCACCACCTGCTACCAAAACGATGAGCACAATGCTCAACATGAGTCGTTTGTTTTTCATGTATTTTTGAGTGTTTGAAATGAACAATAAATAATAGGTGTATCTATGAGTATATGTATAAAATATGTATAAAGTCAACACACATTCACACTGCTTCTAAATAGATCGTTTTGACAATCTAATTACATTTTGATGCAGTGAGAGAAAGGGTTTTTGACACGAAAAAAATAATTGGTGTACGAGTAAAAACGTATGAGTAAAGATGTGTATGTTACTCGCTTACCCTGCCGTGTTTGTGATGGAGAATCAGATCGCGAATGAATGCCGATTTGGTGATGCCACGCGCTTGGGCCTGAGATTTTACGTATTCCAGAAGATCGGGTGAGATGAAGAAGTTAAAGCGACGATCCATGGTGTTTTTGATAAGGCCGATTGACTCATCAATTACGGTCGGAAGTGAGTCATCGTCGTACGACTTGAGAATGAACTTTGGGTTGTCGATCGCCATAACAAAATTCGGTCGGTTGCTGTCAAAGTAGAGTCCGATCGTGGACTTGCCCAGCTCCAGTGCTTTTTCGATAAGCACCCCGAGCGCCGTGCTGGCAAATGAGCATTCAAACACGGTGATTTCTGCTTGTTTAATGCAGGTGAGATGATGGTGGTACAACGACGCGTAGGTGTCCTGGTCGCCGATTTCCAGACGGTGTGCCAAATCCATGTCGTACGGGGCAGTGATAGAGTCGTCTACATGGTGTGCGCCACGCTCTTCAAAGAGGCGATAGATACGTTTGTAGTAGCCATTGAATAACCGTTTCCCTTCCTCGGGCGCAGTAAAATACAGTTTTGATCCCTGCATGGGCATATCCCGATAATACATATACGATGTGTATGTGTCAATATGTAACCTTTGTTTCCGGTGGAGTGAGTGTTTGTATGCTCTTGTGTCAGACAGGTTGAGATTAGCTGGTTTTTCCCTGTCAGGATGTGCTATACTCAAGCCCATGAAAGATGTAATAGCATATGATGATTTTGCCAAATTGGACATTCGTGTCGCGACGATCGTGGCTGCTGAGCGCGTGCCTGAGGCAGACAAGTTGCTTAAGCTTGAGATTGATCTGGGGGACGAAACGCGCCAGCTGATGGCAGGGATTGCTGAGTATATAGAAGATCCGCAGACATTAGTCGGAAAACAAGTGCCGGTCTTGGTGAATCTTGCCCCTCGCAAGATGCGCGGATACGAAAGTCAGGGAATGATGCTTGCTGCAAGTGACGAAAGTGGCGCCCCCGTGCTGTTGCATCCCGAGACACCCCTCGCAAACGGGTCCAGTATTTATTGACTTCAAAGGCACCTATGAGTATGAAAGAAGCTGTATTGCCCGTGGAGACTGATGTGGCAGCCAAAATACGTTCGACGATATATGATGTGGCTGAGCAGTATATCGGACATCCGACGTGTAGCGCATCACGCAGAGCTGAAGGAATGGAGCCGCACAATGGATTTCATTGTCTGGGACTCGTATCACAGGTGCTTCGAGATGCTCAAGTGCTGCCTCAGCGTGCAGATGGGACCGTGCGTCCAGCACGCGGCATGGGTGTCTTGTATGCTAAAAGCCGGCTTGTACTTCCTGAGCAGGCAGAAAGGGGAGATTTGGTATTTTATGTACATACAAATCATGATGGCTTGGTGTATCCGAGTCATGTAGGAGTATATGCCGGTGTGGATCGGATCATCGACTCATCGGGAGTGGATAATGATCTGGTGCGTCGGACGCGCATCGGATGCGATCCGTACCCGTATAGCACAGACGGAAATCCGCTTGAACCGGGAGTAATATACAGCGTGTATCGAAGTGTCGTGCAGACTCCGTGGCATTTTCAAGGCAAACCGCTGTGAGTATGATATAGTAGCACTATGGCAATTCCTGAGGGCGCAACAAAAGTATTTACCGGTCAGATATTTGATGTCTACCAATGGGAGCAGGAGCTCTTTGACGGATCAAAGGCTACATTTGAAAAACTGGGCCGGGTAGATACGGTTGAAGTTCTGGCCACCTCAGGTGATCAGGTCTACTACGCGCGCCAGTCTCAACCCCAGCAAAAAAACTACATCGGCCTGTTTGGCGGTCGCATCGATGCAGGAGAGACGCCGCAGCAGGCGGCAGTGCGTGAACTGCGGGAAGAGGCAGGGATGCAAAGCAGCGATTGGGAGCTCTACAAATCGTATCGCCCCTATAACAAAATGGAATGGCAAGTGCATGTGTTTATCGCCCGGGACTGCCAGGTAGTCGGTGATCAGGCGCTTGATGCCGGTGAGCAGATTGAGATGGCTCACGCCGGGTTTGAAGAGTTTTTAAGTATTATGGAATCAGATCAATACGTGGGGAAGGAATTGCTGATTGATGTGCTGAAGATGCGTCTGCATCCGGACAAATTGGCTGCCTTTCAGAAGAAGCTATTTACACTATAATGTACAGCATGAAGACTACCGACCTATTTGATCTGCAGGATTTTTCGCACAAAGAGCTTTTCGGCGAAGAGTTTCCCTGGCAGGCGCTTGAGAGGCTTGATTCCTACATAAAAAAGCAGTTTGATTCAGCAGCGGTAGATGAAAACTGCGACCAGTTTCCCGGCGTGCATGTCGGGGAGGGTACAACGATTGCGCCAGGTGCGGTGATTGAGGGGCCGGCCATCATCGGCCGCGACTGCAGTATCGGTCATGGCGCATATATTCGCGGCGGTACGATCTTAGGTGATCGGGTGCATGTGGGGCATGCGGCAGAGATCAAACACTCCATCATCATGAATGACGCAGCTATCGCACACTTAAACTATATCGGCGATAGTATTTTAGGAAATATGGTCAACATCTCAGGCGGCGCCATCTGTGCCAACTTCCGATTGGACAAACAGCCAGTTACCGTGCGTCATGGCGATGAGCGCCACGAGACAGGCTTGGAAAAACTGGGTGCACTGGTGGGTGACGGCAGTAATGTGGGGGTTAATGCGGTTCTGAACCCAGGCACGGTGTTGGGTCAGTCGGTCGTGGTGCATCCGCTCCAAAACGTGTCCGGCACACACCCGGCAGAAGCGGTGATTCGCTAATATCTTCTTTAGGTTTCTCCAAGGCTCTTTATATGCTACAATACAGGACGTCTTCGCAGGTTTTTGCGGAGGTAGTTTGACTTTGTAGTGAATATTTTCCATAGTTAGTAGCATGTGCGGCATTTTCGGGTACGTCGGAACCAACACGGATGTGGCAGGCATGGTCTTGGCCAGTCTGAAAACGCTTGAGTATCGCGGCTATGACAGCTGGGGTATTGCAGTCGGAGCCGACAAGGGTATTACTGTCGAAAAACATATCGGTAAAATCGGTGATGCAACCACGCAAAAACAACTCTCCACGATCGGAATCGGTCATACTCGCTGGGCCACTCATGGCGGCGTAACAATCCAAAACGCACATCCTCACACTGATGAATCAGGCTCTCTCGCACTCGTTCACAACGGTATCATTGAAAATGACAATGCGCTCCGCAGCGCGCTTCTCACGCATCAGTTTGTGTCGCAAACGGACTCTGAAGTCATGGTGCACTTGGTCGAGCAGGAGCTGAAAGAAACGGACTCACTTGAGCAGGCAGTGCGCAGCGCGTTTGCCAAAGTGCAGGGACTCAATGCGTTTGTCTTGTTCAGTGCAGATCATCAGCAGATAGTAGCGGTCAAAAACGGTTCCCCTCTTGTTATCGGAAAAAATGATGACGGGTACTTTTTGGCATCAGATATCGCCGGGATCATTGAGTACACGAAGGATGTGTATTTTGTCCAGGACGGTGAGATGGTGGTGATGAGTCAGGGCGGTGTAGCGCTTTTGGATGCTGCAACCGGAAAAGAGCTCCCGCTTGCGTTTACCAAGACTGAATGGACGTTTGAGCAGGCGCAAAAGGGGGAGTATGCGCACTATCTGATTAAAGAAATTCATGATCAACCGGATATTCTTGATCGTATCGCAGCCAGTTATGAACGTCAGATCGCCGAGTTTGTTGGTGAGCTCAAGCAGGCTCACGGATCCTTTTTTGTAGGGTGCGGAACGGCGTCATATGCGGCGCTTTGCGGCACATATCTATTTTCTCAGATTGCCAAGCGGCATGTAAATTTCTCAATAGGCTCAGAGTTTCGCTACTGGCAGGATTATGTGGCAAAAGACACGCTCGTTGTTCCGATAACCCAAAGCGGCGAGACGATCGATGTGGTGCAGCCTGTGGAGGAAGCGAAAGCACGCGGTGCGCGCGTATGTGCTATCACCAACGTACTTGGGTCAACGATTTATCGGCAGGCCGACATGGCGCTTCTTTTGGGGGCCGGTCAGGAGCGTGCGGTGATCTCAACCAAAGCATTTTTGGCAATGATTGCCGTGCTTTTGTATAGTGCCTACGAACTCGTAGACCGCGGCGATGAGGCGCGTGAGCTGTTAACTGCTGCGGCAAAGGAGTTGCGAGAAACGATGCTGACACAGCAGTATATTGAGGAGCATATTAAGCCTTTGGCTGCGTCGCTTACCTCGTGTGATCATATGTATATTCTCGGTCGCGGCTTGTCGTACCCGGCCGCGTTGGAGTTTGCGCTGAAGATGAAAGAGACCACCTATCTGCATGCTGAAGGATTTGCCGGAGGTGAGCTCAAACACGGCGTGATTGCCCTGATTGAAGAGGGGACGCCCGTGGTTGTGTTGGCGCCACTTGATGAGACGTATGATGAGATCATCTCAAATGCACAGGAAGTCAAAGCGCGCGGCGGGCGCATCATCGGTGTGAGTCCCAAAGAACATCCGGTATTCGATCAGTATATTCCGGTTGCTGATGTTGATCATGCAACGATTATGTTGGAGGTCGTGGTGTCGCAGCTTTTGGCCTATTACCTGGCGCTTGAGAAGGGGTTTGAGGATCCGGACAAGCCGCGTAACCTCGCAAAAAGCGTTACCGTTAAATAAAATGTATATTCAGTAACTTTTCATTTTCACTCAGTATTCTATGCATACAGCACGACCACACATCGTAGTTATGGGCGGCGGCACCGGGACATTTGTATCGCTCTGCGGACTGCGGGATTATCCGGTTGATTTAACGGCCATTGTCACCATGATGGATGACGGCGGCTCAAGCGGAAGGCTGCGTGATCAACTCGGTGTATTGCCGCCGGGGGATCTGCGCCAGTGTCTGGTTGCGCTGTCTGAGGACGCCACGATTTGGCGCCGATTGTTTACGTATCGGTTTGAGTCAGGCGATCTGGAAGGACACAACTTTGGCAACATCATGTTGTCTGCACTGGAGAAAGTCATGCCGACGTATGAAGAGTCGTTGGAGCAGGCACACACGATCATGGATGTCAAAGGTCACGTGTTGCCGGTGACTCATGAGCAGGCGCGTTTGACTGCTCATTATGAGTCCGGACGGGTAGTTCACGGAGAGACACTCCTGGATGAAGAGGGTGTAGATGGTAGTCGTATCAAAGACTTGATTCTTGAGCCGACTGTTCACATCGCACATGCAGCCAAGCAGGCGATTGCTGCCGCTGACTGCATCGTGTTGGGGCCGGGAGATCTCTATTCCAGCATCATTGTGTTGGCGAAAGTCGAAGGAGTTGCTGAGGCAGTAGCCCAGTCAAAGGCCAAGCTGGTGTATGTGTCTAATCTGATGACAAAGTCGTCCCAGACATACGGATACAGCGTATCGGACCATGTGGCAGATATCGAGCGTTACTTCAAGCGTCGACCTGATGTGGTGGTGGCAAATAGTGCCGACATCCCACAGCAAGTAGCTGCGTACTATAAACTAAGTCAAGATATTCCGGTGCGAAACGATATGAAATCAGATGACACCACGACCATTATTGAAGCAGATGTACTCAGCAGCATGACACATGTGGCCCAAGATGGGGTGCATTCGGCTAGTCAGGCACACAGTATTTTGCGCCATGACAGTGCAAAACTTGCACATATCCTGCATACTATTTGTACGACATCATGATTCAACTTCTACAGCACATTAACCGACAGATTATCCCTCATCGCAAGGCGATTATCTCGTTGTTTGTTGCTGCCGAATGGGTAGTGGTGCTTCTTACTGCCGCCGGTTTTTACTCCATCGTTACCGGATCCAATGAGACGGCAATTGTATGGTATGACATCGGTGCGCAAGCGGGTGAACTGGCGCTGTATGTGTTTTTTGTGACCATAACAGCAGGCATCCTTCGTCGATTTGGTCTATTGCAACCGATCCAACAGCTGCTCATGCTGTTTCGACGTCACTTGGGGATTATGACGTATTTGCTGGGAGTCATGCACTGGGTGTTTGTGCGCATTGCATTTGCAGCAAAACAAGGGGTAGCACCTGCTCTTGCAACATTTGAAATACCGTCTTTTATCGCGATGCAGGTGATGTTTGTCATGTTTGTGACTTCAAATGACTGGTCGGTAAAGCGCCTGGGTCCGTGGTGGAAGCGCCTGCATGCACTGATTTACATCGTGGCATGGCTACTGTTTTTTCATGTTGCATTGCAGATCGGTGAAGGTCGCGAAAAAGCTCCCATCGCATTTGTATTTGCCGCGGCAGAGCTGGTGTCGCTTGTATATGATGCAATAAAAAAGCGCAAAGCACGACAAGTGGCTGCAGAGACTGCGCAGGCAGAAGCGAGTATGGTACAATGACAGTCAACCCATCACGTATGAACAAGATATGGAATGCCAATGTTGTCTTTACCGGATTTGTAGTCCTTCTCGTGTTGTTTGTGGCCGGCGGATTTTGGTATATCCGCGGCAAAAACACCTACAAATCCTCAGCGGACAGTACGCAAGCTATGGCGGATGAATCTGCCGAATCACCCAATGCATCTGAACAGTTACCAGTTTCAGAATCACAAAAACCTATGTCACAACCACCTGCCATGCAGATTGATGAATCAAAAACCAATTCCGTCGTTCTTCACACGGAAGCCGGAGATATTACCATTGAACTGAATGCCAAACAGACCCCGATCACCGCAAACAACTTTTATTCGCTTGCGAAAAAAGGCTTTTATGACGGCACGATCTTTCATCGTACCATTCCCGGATTCATGATCCAGGGAGGTGACCCAACCGGTACCGGCACAGGAGGCCCGGGCTATCAGTTTGAAGATGAGCCGTTTGAAGGCGAGTATACTCGCGGCACAGTCGCTATGGCCAATGCCGGACCCGATACCAATGGAAGTCAGTTTTTCATCATGCATAAAGACTATGGTCTTCCGCCAAACTACACCATCTTTGGTCGTGTGACTGAGGGAATGGATGTGGTTGATAAAATCGCGACTGCAGGAACAAAGCCTGAGGGCGAGGGATCAACTCCCGTAAATCCGGTCAAGATCACGAAGGCTGAAATAGTTGTTGAATAAGCTTCACAAAACGGTATGGCAGATTTTCAATCAATTTTCGGTGAAATTTTAGAGATCATCGACTATAAAGGAAACAAAGAAAAACATGTAGCGGAGCTTGAAAAGGCAATGCAGGCAAAAGTAACCATTGCTCAGCAAGAGGCGGTTAATGACTTTTTCATCGACTATATTCAGGCTGTCGGCCCCACGCTCCAAGACGATCAGCGTCATAAACTCGCTGCATTTTTTGAGCGCATGCAACAGGGTGAATAAGGAATCAGTATAATGATTGCATGAAATGGTGGACCCCACGGGTCAGAAAAATACTGCTTGGGATTGTCGTCTTTGAGGCGGCATTTATTGTCTTTTGGCTTGCTGCCGCCATGTTGTGGTACAGCAGTTATGTATCGCTTCGTAGCGGACAATTTACCCGCGCTACCCAACTGCAGACTATTGCAAAGCCGTTTTTCTTTCTTTCCAAAACCATATACTCGGTATCGCGGTTGCCGCTTGTTGTGGCGCATGTCTCAGCCTATCCTGATCGCTTGATGCGCATTTCGACCCAAGTGCAACAGCTAGCAGACGCGGGGACTCATGCCGCAGAGACCACCAATGCTTCTATTCCAATCGTCCTCAAGCGCGATAAAACAGCGGGCGACATCATACTGCTTCGTCAAAATATTGCAGAACTGAAAAAGCAGCTTCCTCAGATTGATGATGCGATGAAAGTATTGGCCACGGAGCTGCCCAAGACACAGTTGCCCAAACTACAACCATATACCTCGCTTCTTCGCGCCATGATTATGGATGAGGACGCGGTGTTTGGGGTGCACAAACCAGCCCGATATCTCTTGTTGTTTCTTAACAACAAAGAATTGCGTCCCGGAGGTGGATTTATCGGATCGTATGCGGTAGCTACGATTCAGTATTACACCTTGCTGGATGTAGAAATTCATGACGTGTACACAGCAGACGGACAGCTGAAAGTGCATCTTGATCCGGACCCGGCAGTAGCAAAGTATCTGGAGCAGCCGGACGGTTTTTTGCGTGACTCCAATTTTTCTCCTGATTTTCCGACTGATGCAGAGCTGGCCAAACGATACCTGCTGGAATCGCTGGGTGAGCGCAACTTTGAAGGAGTAATTGGCGTGACGACCACGGCGCTTGAATATGCAGTGGGCGCATACGGATCAGTGTATTTGCCGGATTACAAAGAGACGGTGACGCAAAGTAACGTCTACACAAAAACACAAGACTACGTGGAAAAAGACTTTTTTCCGGGCTCTCAGGCAAAAAAGACGTTTCTGACCTCGCTTGCCAATACGATGCGCATCACCTATGACACCGTGCCGACCAACAGATTGTTTCAGGCATTTGAAAAGGCACTTTTGGGTAAACATATCATTGCCGCTGTGAGCGCGCCGCATGTGTCTGCCGTGCTGAAAGATCAGGGGTGGGATGGTTCTCAGTGGGTGCCGGCATATGATTATGTGATGCCGGTTGAAGCCAATGTCGGCGTGAATAAGTCGAATTATTTTGTAAAGCGCCGCATGGATATGATCAGTGATGTCAGTGATCCAAAAAAACCAAAGCGCACCGTGCGCATGACGTATGAAAATGCGCGTCGTCAGGACACTGATCCCAAAGACACGTATAAAATGTTTTTCCAACTCTATCTTCCGCCGAACGTAACGATAGAAGAGTCGACGGTCGATGGGGTTGCGCCGATTGATTATGATGTGACGGATAAAAATGGGTATCGTATTGTCAGCATGCTGGTTGAAGTTCCCCCATTAAAAAGCAAATCAATCAATGTAAAATACTTCTCCGAAGAGCCGCAGAATAAAGGCGACACGTATGTGCTTCGTATCCAAAAACAAATTGGGGTTGATCAGACAGAAATAAGCCACACGTACATTCGTCCGACACGGGAAACGCCGGCAATCGCTCAGATCAAGTCGCCACGCATCTCGCAGTCGTTTTCTCTTCTTAACGACCGCACTCTCACATTTGATGAGTAAGTGCGGCTTGCCATGCACATCCATTTTTTGAGTTAGTATAATAAGCACTACCCTATGCAAGATCAGATCGTTTGTCCCCATTGTAAGCAGTCATTTCCGGTGACGCAGGCATTTTCTCATCAATTTGAGGATGCGCTGGAGCATGCGAAAAAAGACTTTGAAAAAGAACGCGAAGCAGAGCGCGAGAGCGAGCGGGAGAAGATGCGTGAGTGGAAAAAACAGCTTGAAGAGGCAAATGCCAAAAAAGAAGAAGAAGCAAAAAAGAAGATAGAAGAGGAGCTTGCGCTTAAAATGAAAGATTCACAAAATGAGCGTGAGGAGCTGCGTGAGCAGAAAAAAAAGCTCCAGGAGCAGCTGTTGGATACCAACCAACTGATGCGCCAATTGAAGCGCCAGACCGAGGAAGCGGCTATAGATAATCAAAAAAAACTCCAGGAAGCAGAGGAAAAGATTCGTGATGAAGAAAAAAAACGGGCGCAGACTGAAGCGCATTTTAAGGTGCTTGAACTGGAGAAAAAACTGGCAGATGCCGCGCGTACCAACGAAGACATGAAGCGCAAGCTTGAACAGGGGTCACAGCAGGCACAGGGTGAGGTGTTGGAGCTGGAGATCGAGCAGAAGCTCAAGGAGATGTTTATCTACGACACGATTGAACCGGTAGCCAAGGGGGTGCGCGGCGCCGATATAATCCAAAAAGTGGCTACACAGACCGGTGGTGAGTGTGGTGCTATTGTGTGGGAGCTCAAGCGAACGAAGGCATGGGGTGGCGATTGGATCAGTAAGCTCAAATCTGATCAGCGGGCAATAGGAGCAGAGATCGCGGTAATTGTATCGCTTGCTCTGCCGGAACAGGTCACGAATGTCGGATTTGTCGAGGGAGTGTGGGTGTGTAATTACGAAACGGCGCTTGGGCTGGCACAGATTCTGCGTGCAAATCTGATAGATTTGACACGGGCCAAGCAGAATATGACCAACCAGGGTGATAAGGCAGCGGTGCTATACGAGTACCTGACCAGCACAGCATTTTCACATCGTGTGCAGGCAATTCTTGAATCGTATAAGTCGCTTCTTGAGGATTTGGGTACCGAAAAACGGTGGTTTGAAAAAAAGTGGACCAAGCAAGAGCGGATGATAAACGGTATTATGAGTAACACTTCCGGAATGTATGGTGAGCTTCAGGGGATCATGGGGCGCGAATTGGCAGAGCCTGATGAGATGAAGCTACTTGCTATAGATGAGGAAGATGATGTATCCTTATTCTGATGAGCACATCACACAAGTCGCACACGATACATGTGGCCACGCCCACAGAGCACGTGCCTCAAGCTTCGCCGCTGGCTGATCTTCTTCGACGCGCGTTGTTTAACGTAAAAACCCAACGGCTCATAGTGTTTCTGTTGGCAGTAAGCATGATCTATGCTGCTGTCAGATATGCAAGACAGCGCAATGTAGCGGCACAAAATGCGCTTCTGGCGGTAGAGGCTACGATTACTCCGACACCCGGTGCGCCGGTTGCCGCAAAAAAACCAATATATCTGGATGAGACCTACACCTGCACCCTTCCCACAATGACTGCCTATTTGAGCGAAGGGAAAGCGGCGCTCACCTATGCTGCATCAACCACTCAGACAAAAACCGCAACCACCGCCGCATTTCCGAAAAAAGACTCTCATATTGTATTTGACGGAGACTGCGTCTACAGCTGGTCTGACGTTGATGCCACAGTGGGAGTCAAACGATGCGGACTCGGTTCCTTCTTACAGACATATTCGTCAGTTGCCGCTTACACCGGAGGTGCTGACATGAACGGCGTGGTATCAATCCTGCAAAGCTCACGTATCATAAACGATCAGGATGCGGCACAGGCACAGACACTTCTACGTGCTTGTCGTTCAGTAGTGAGCATAAATGAAGAAGAGTTTGTGGTTCCGAAGACCGTGCGCTTTCAAACAATACAGGAGTGATTTTCAGCCAAAAAAAATACCTTGGCTATGACCGATTTTCCCCATCTCCGCTTTGGAGTGAGTATCATAGGCGCTAGTTCGTTTCACTTCTCTGTTCGGGATGGGAAGAGGTGGTTCCAAACTGCTCAAATAACCAAGGTAGGACAATTATAACAGATGTACTATAATATGTACATATGCAAAACACGCTTCCTCCCCAAGGGCGCCACACACTGTTTCATTCGTTTTGCATTCGCCCTCAGTGTCGCTTCGAATCGCAACTACAGGACGAGTCAGTAGTGCTGGTGATTCGTGCACACCCAATTCTATTAGTACCTTGGTTGGTAAATGGTTTATTGCTGCTTGTGGGTTTGGTGTTATTTAATATTTATGTTCCGTCATTATGGCAGCTCACAACAATGCAGTTGTTATTTCTCAACCTCAGTGTTGTTGTGTTTATCCTGAGTTACTATTGGTTTCATTTTCTTTCATACTTTTTTAATGTCGGAGTTGTCTCAACGCGGCGAATTCTTGATATTGATTTTAGTTCCGTATTGTTTAAGCAAGTCAGCGAAACACGTCTTGAGCGTATTGAAGATATCACCGCAACAAGCGGAGGATACGTGGCTTCGCTGTTTAATTTTGGAGATATACACATACAGACAGCGGGTGAAGCCGTCAACTTTGAATTTCTTCATTCGCCCCGCCCGGGTGATGTGGTGCGCATTATTAATGAATTGGCAGCACGCCGCGCCCGCGAAGTAGCATCAAGTGCAAGTCATCATTCTGCCAAATCCCTCGAGCCATGGAACAACTGATTGCGCTGTTTACCGATACAACTACTCTTATCAATGTGTTTTTTAAGGGGTTTGCAGTGTTGGGAAGCTTTATTTATCTTCTCTATGCCGTTATTGTGGTACGCCAGACGCACACAATGCTTCGCTCAATCAATGAAGGAAATGAGTTTACGATTCGTCTGATTTCATATATTCAGCTGGCCCTGGCTGCAGTGCTCTTGTTTGTCGCCGTCTTTTTCGTATAACATAAGAGGGTAGGTGAATGTTTTATGAATCAGTTTTCTTCTGTATTTTTCCCCCCGACCACCCATGGCGGGCATGTGCATCTCGCGACTGATCGCCTGTTGGTATATGCAGATGTTGCTTCAAGTGTTGAGGCGCATGAGCTGTGGCAGTCGGCAGTCGACGCTCTTCAAACTGCAGTCTTGCGCATTCAGTTTGAAAGTGGCGCACAGTTTGAAGAATGTGTAAAAGAATCTTTGCTGGATCCACTGCGAGAGCAGATCAGCAATGTGGCTTGTGTGCTATTGCAGGCAGATGCGGTGTATGCGTGCACATTTGGAGAAGGCGAAGTGTATGTGGGCAGGCGAAAGTCTGTTGTTCCTCTGTTGATCCAGCCGACATATGCGGTCGGGCGTGTTTTGGTGGGCGATGTGTTTTTGCTTACCGCAAAAAGCCACACTGATGCCATGACGGTACAATCTTGGCGTAGTGTGTTGATGAGTGGGCATGCTGAGGTGGTTGATGATGTATCTGTGGTGCAAGATGCACTGCACACGTTGGCCACGCAGGGAACGCATGTGCGGGCACTGGTAGGGCAGGTGTTTTTTGAGCAGTCGGCTGAAGTAGTGCCTGTTATTGAAGACACCATACCGGTCGCCAAACCGCCGGAGCCTGTCTCCGCGCGCCCACCTGCAGTTTCATCACTCAAAACAAAGGTTGCTAAGCTTACGCAGTTGCCGAAAAAGCGTGTTTTATTGCTTCTGCTGATGGGTGGACTACTACTGATTTTGGGTATCGGTTTGGCGGGGAAGTTGCGGCAACAAAGTCAATCAGCACAGTCCCAAAAGATTGCCGTGGTCCGGGAGTATGTGGAGCAACAGATTGCGTTGGCACGCGGTGTGGCAAGCATTAATAACGCTCGAGCCCGCACTCTTCTTCAGGACGCAAGTGCGAGTACTGCTGAGCTTGAGAAAAGCTTAGGCGCAGACAATTCTGATGTAAAAGCGCTTCGGGAAGAGTTAAAAAAAAGCCAGGCAGAGATTACCGATGACAGTAGAAAGGCAAATGAATATTTTGATCTGACCATTGAGCAAAAAGATGCGAAAGGCACGCTCATGGCACAAGATGGTAACTCGGTTGCGATACTTGACCCGGCAGGCTTTATCTATGTGGTGGATCTTGAGGATAAATCGCTCGATCGCAGACGACTGTCTAACGCAAGTGAGACAGTGTCTTTGAGCATACTGGATGATGTTGTGTATGTGTTGATTCCCGAGCGCGGTGTTGCTGCACTTGCAAGTGATGGTAGTTCGAAAAAAGTGATTTCCCGCTCCAAAAATTGGAGTCGGCCCACACAGATTGTGGCGTATGGTTCCAATATTTATATTCTCGATTCTTCAGCTGGTCAGATATTTCGCTACGCCAGTACGGAAAAAGGGTATGAGGAGTCAGAATACTTCCGCTCCAAAGCTGACTTGAATGGAGCAGGTGCGATGGCAATTGACGGATCAATCTATATCGGATTTTCCTCAAGTATTCTCAAATTTACTTCGGGTCTTCAGGATGGGTTTAATCCGCAGTTTGGTGGAGATAAGATCGCAATTCAATCGATGGCGACGTCGGCTGATCTTGACGGACTATATATCTGGGATCAAACTCAAGGACAAGTGCAGGTCTTGGGAAAAAACGGTGCGTTTCAGCAACAGGTTGCGAACGATGTTTTGAAAAAAGCGAGTGCGATTGCGATATTTGATAATGCCGTAATGGCGCTTGTTGACTCCAAAATCTACCGCATCGATGTAGTACAATAGCACTATATGCAGCATGATGATGCGACATTGGTGGAGCAGGTACGCGGTGGCGATGAGTTTGCCTTTCTCAAGCTCTATAAAAAACACGAGCACTATGTGCGTGGTGTAGTGCGCAGACATCTGGGTGCCGATGAGCAGACCGATGAGGTGGTCCAAGACGTCTTTTATTCACTTCTTGAAAAGCTTCCCTATTACCGCGGTGACTGTGCATTGACGACGTATCTTTATACAATAGCGCGCGGCAAGTCTATCGATCACATACGTCGAAAAAAGGTGTCTCGCGCGATTCACAAAGTGATCCCGCATGCTATTTTGGCAAAAATGAAGTCTCTTCGCAGTACCGATTTGATCGAGCGTCAGGAGGTTGAGGAGCGTATTGAGACAATCTTATCGCAAATTCCGCATGATTATGCCATCATCATACGACTAAAGTATATAGATGAATTATCAATTGTGGAGATTGCGAAGCGTCTTGAGATAAGTGCCAAGACGGCAGAAAGCAGACTCTATCGCGCCAGACAATCGTTTCAAACCCTATGGACCCGGTAAAAATCCGCAGTCGAATGGATGCTCTCTATTTTCTGGAGCCCAACGATCTGCATTACGAACCGCTTACTCGTGTATATCGAGTTGTCACAGGACAGCTGAAGCGCCATCCGTGGCTTCGTATTGTGCCGGTCACTGTGTTGGGCCTGGTGTTGGTGTCGGCCGCGCTTTCAAACGTCCTGGTTCTTGTGGCATCGGTCTTGCAAAAAGGATTTTGACCCACCTTCACTGTATCTTCTGAATGAAACGTATTGCAATTACCGGCGCGCATGAAACGATTATCGCTTTGCAGCATTCTATCGGGCTCATTGTAGCACCCTACTACACTATGCGCCGGATTGCCACGCGCCCCCGATTGCTTCATGCAGTCTTATATGTGCTTCTTGCACTTCTGTACCTTGCCAGCCTGAACTTGCAACGGGTCGGTTTTTTTCTCATTCAAATCAGTGTGACCTACATCTTTTTTTACTTTGTATCGTGGGTGCTGGGAAAGACGGCGTCCTTGAAGCAGCTTATTGTGCTGTTTACCTACACACTCCTTCCGACTATCATCTGGTTTTTAGTCAGTCGAGCTGTAGCAATAGTCCTTCCGCCGCCGCGCACCACCAGTATGTTGGGAGTCACGTTTAGTATAGTGTATATCGCCTTTTCGCTGTCACTGCTGATCTGGAAAGCGATTCTGTTTTATCTGGCCGCTCGCTACAGTCTGCGGCAGCATTTTTTCCTCGTGATGTATACTATAGTGCTTTATATTCCGCTTGCCGTCACGATGGCGTATGTGAGCTACGTGATGGGAGTTGCCCGAATACCATTTTTATAATATGCGGGCTGGAAAACGAATGATTTTATTATTAATTTCGACTTATACCATATGAAGCTATCCGAGTTTACTACTGCTGCCGACCGTCGTCGCGCCGTTGAGAAACATATTAAAAAAGAATTGCCGGCCATTGCACAGGCATTGACTGATGATCCGCAAGACATCCACTGTGAGAATCTGATTGGCGCAACAAGCATTCCGCTAGGGGTTGCCGGGCCGGTCGATGTCGTTGGTGAAGACATGCACGGGTCGTATATGATTCCCTTGGCGACCACCGAAGGCGCGCTTGTTGCCTCAGTCAATCGGGGAAGTCGCGCACTTCGCGAAGTCGGCGGTGCACGCACGTATTCGTATCAAACCGGCACCACACGTGGTCCGGTGTTTTTGACCAAGTCAGTAGATGACGGACAGCAGCTGATGCTGTGGGTGCAGGAGCACTTAGACGAGGTGATTGAGTTGGCACAAAGCACCTCATCACACCTTTCGCTTATCAACATCGAGGCAAAATTGGTAGGTACCTATGTATTTTTGCGCATGTATTACGACACGCAAGAAGCCATGGGAATGAATATGGTGACTATTGCCACCGCCAAGATCGTTGAACATATCGCGAAAAAAACCAAGACCGAATGTATTGCGGTGGCGGGCAACTTTGACGTCGATAAAAAACCGGCATGGCTCAATAGTGTGTACGGTCGCGGTCATCAGGTCTGGGCCGACGCAGTGCTCACTGAAGATGTGGTGAAAAAAACCTTGAAGACCACGATTCCGAAGCTTTTTGAAACATGGCTTGGTAAGTGTATGATCGGCTCAGCGATCTCAGGATCGATGAGTTACAACGCTCACTTCGCCAATGTAGTTGCGGCGCTTTACGCAGCAACCGGGCAGGATCTGGCGCATGTAGTTGAGGGTTCGCTGGGAATCACCACGATGCGTATCGTCGACAACAAGCATTTATATGTCTCTATTTATATGCCGAGCGTCATGGCAGGTATGGTAGGTGGGGGAACGCCGCTTCAGAGTAAGCGTGAGGCTCTTGCCATCATGGGTGTTGAAAACGTGACGGAATATTGCCAGGTTCTTGGTGCCGCTGTATTGGCCGGTGAGATTTCACTTTTGGCTTCGCTGTCAGAAGGCACGTTGGCACGGGCTCATGAGGCACTTGGCAGATAACAAACACATTCTATGGTCGGAATTACATCCTACGGTTTTTATGTTCCTCGCAGTCGCATACGGACTGCAGATATTGCCGGGGTGTGGGGCAAACAAGCTTCCGAGATAGAGGGGTCGCTGCGGATTCGGGAAAAAGCAGTGGCCGGTGTTGATGAAGATTCGCTCACGATGGGATTTGAGTCAGCCAGCATGTGTTTGGCTGATGCGCCGTATCAGGCGGGTGAGTTGCAATCGGTGCTTTTTGGTTCAGAGACTCCGCCCTATTCCGTAAACCCGACTTCTACGATATTGGCTGAGTTTTTGGGAGTTGGGCAACAATACCTTTCCTACGACATGCAGTTTGCCTGTAAAGCCGGAACAGGAGGGATCATCTCGACTTTGGGACTAATTAAGTCGGGCGAAATTGAGTGTGGACTCGTGACTGCATCAGATAAAGCAAGTGCCAAAGTGCACGATGCTTTGGAGTACACGGCAGGCTCCGGTTCAGTGAGTTTGCAGTTGGGGAGTAAGCAAGTGATGGTGCAGATTCATGATTGGATGTCGTACTCGTCAGATACACCTGATTTCTGGCGCCGCGAGGGGATTCGCCACCCCTCACATGGCGGTCGCTTCACCGGCAAACCATCGTATTTTCGCCATGTGCAGGAAAGCTCAAAGCGCCTGCTTGAAAAAACCGGTCTTGCCCCAACTGATTTTGCTTACGCGGTGTTTCACATGCCAAACGGCAAATTCCCCCTGGAAGTGGCGCGCGTGCTGGGGTTTGCGAAAGAGCAAGTTGCCCGCTCTCTGGTGATTGAACAACTCGGCAATTCCTACACTGCATCTGCCTTGATGGGCTTGGTGAGTGTACTTGATGTGGCCAAGCCGGGAGAGAAGATATTTCTTGCTTCATACGGATCGGGTGCGGGTTCAGACGCGTTTGTTCTTGAGGCAACAGAAGAGCTTGTGGCGCGTCGACGTGACTTTGCCGGCTTCATAAGTCGCAAAGAATACATTGATTACACCACCTATTTGAAGTTTATGGGGATTGTCTGAATATGAAAACAGTTGTTGTCGGCTATTATTGCACGCGCTTTGGAGAGCTGTGGGAACAGTCTTTATTTCAGCTTGTAGAAGAGGCGATTCACGGAGCGCTTGAGAAGTCAAAGATTGATATTGAGCAAGTTGACGCCATTTTCTATGGCAATATGCTTGCGGGAGTGTTGGATAACAATCTCCATGCCCCGGCAAAAATTGCTGAGATTGTCGGTCGCCATCTGCCGGTGTTTCGGGTAGAGTCGGCGTGTGCATCAGGCGGCATGGCGTTTCACCTGGCCAATGAATATGTGCGCTCCGGCGCTGCCAAAACCGTACTGGTAGTCGGTGCAGAAAAGATGACTGATTATTCTCCTGAGCAGACCACGTCTGCCCTTGCCGCCGCCGCATCAGGTGAAGAGCAGGAGGCCGGACTTACGTTTCCGGGGCTTTATGCGATGATGGCGCGAGCCTATTTGGACAAATATAATTATGATGAATCCAGTCTCGCACAGGTGGCGGTGAAAAATCACTATCATGCGACGCGTAATACAAATGCCCATTTTCAGCGGGAGATCACGGTGGAGCAGGTCCTAAAAAGCGCAGCAGTAGCGCATCCGCTGAAGGTGCTTGACTGTTCACCCATATCAGACGGTGCGGCAGCGGTCGTGATCACATCTGACGCCAGCCATGTCGGTGCCCACGCGGTTGAAGTGGCGGCCACTGCAGTTGCCACAGATTCCATATCACTCAAACACCGCCAATCGTTGCATGAAGTGCTATCGACCAAAATCGCCGCAGAGCAAGCTTTTGCTGCGGCAAGACTCACCCCTGCAGACATCCAAGTAGCTGAGTTGCATGACTGCTTTACGATAGCGGAACTTCTGGCGATGGAAGCAATTGGCTTTTGTAAGCAGGGAAGCGCAGGAGCATGTGTAAAAGAAGGCGCATATGTATTGGGAAGCGGTGGCGATCTGACTATTAATACCTCTGGAGGACTCAAAGCTGCAGGGCATCCGGTCGGGGCAACTGGCATTAAGCAGATCGGTGAAATTTATTTGCAGCTGACCGGACAAGCAGACACGCGACAAGTATCTGGCGCAACAGCCGGACTGGCACAAAATGTCGGAGGCTCAGGCGGCAGCTCAGTGGTTACGATTTTAAAAACGCATCAGTAGTTTATTTCATTCTATGATCAGTCCGGTAAAAATCTGGCGCAGACAAAAAGTAGTTCGTGACCACTTGGGCAAAGTGGGAACCGTTTTATCCTGGACGCGCGTTATGGTGCCGGGAGTTGGGTTTAAGGATGTGGCGCCGTATCCGGTGGTGATTGTTGAATTTGAAGGTGGTGGTCGTGCGGTCGGGCAGCTTGTTGATTGCGACATGGAGAGTGTGGCTGCCGGTATGCAGGTCGTGGGGGTGCTACGCAAGGTACGCAAACCCACGGAAGACGGAGTGATAGCATACGGATTGAAATTTAAGCCAAGAGTGAAGTGAAATCTACCAAAAAAAGCAAACGAACACGATCGTACACGTATTCTGCTCCGGCAAAAATCATCCTCTCCGGTGAGCATGCGGTCGTCTACGGAAAGCCTGCCCTCATTACTGCGCTTGATCTGCGCCTCAGTGTGACGGTGGCAGTTTCCAGTCGGGCGCATGAGACAGAGGCACTTACCAAAATACGTGCTCTCGCAGCAGACTACCTGAGCAAAAAGCGCATCCAGCATCGTGATACCGCCACCTATCGTGCACACATAAAATCAAAAATCCCCAGCGGCAGAAATTTGGGTTCATCAGCAGCTTTATCAGTTGCTGCCTCTGCCGCATATCTTCATGCATTGGCCGATCGTGAGCCGACGCGCGAGATGATTAATGCAGTAGCGTATGAGGCTGAAAAGCATTTTCATGGCAATCCCTCAGGTGCCGACAATAGTACGAGTTGCTTTGGCGGACTTATTTACTATCGAAAAGAATTTGAATTTTTAAAGCATATTTCTGCGCTTCATGCAAAGCTGCCTGATGTAATTGCCAGTCACCTGCTGATTATTCAAACCGGAAAACCAAAAGAATCAACAGCTGAAATGGTGGCTGCGGTGGGAAGAAAATACAATGAGTCACCTGAGATTATGGAGGCAGCAATGAACGCAATAGAGCGAGCAACAAAGAAAATGACGTTGGCAATAACGGGCGAGAATCCGACCCTGTTTGCGGAGGCAATTGTGGAAAACGAACGACAGCTGGAGGTCATTGGCGTGATTTCAGAGCGAGCAAAAGAAATTCTGACATCATTGACTCCGTATGGTGTGGGAAAAGTCACAGGCGGCGGCGGGATATCTGGGGGTGCGGGAAATCTATTGTTTTTTTCCCATGATCCTGTGACAACTCGTGCCTATCTGGATGAGCAGTCAATCTCCTATTTACCGTTTGTGCAAGATTATACGGGCGTCGTACAGGTATGAAATCGGTACACATTTCGGCGCCGGGGAAATTGATGCTTCTGGGCGACCATGCAGTGGTATATGAAAATCCATGTCTGGTGACTGCAGTCGGGCAACGCATGCATGCGACGGTAACCGTGCTTGATGAGCCGATATTTGAACTTCAGGCGCCGGATGTCGGAATCAAAGACTACCAAAAACCTATGGTAACGCTTGGTGAAGGTGATGTGCCAAAAGGGGCCCGATTTGTCGAAGCAGCAATACAAATCATGCTTCAAGCAACTGGTGTAGTCCCCAAAGGGGGAATTCGGGTTGAAACACGCAGCGAGTTTTCCAGTCAATTTGGATTCGGTTCTTCTTCATCTTCCACGGTCTGTGTCGTAAAAGCACTCTCAGAATTATTCGGTCTTCACTTAAGCAATAAAGAGCTGTTTGATGTTGCGTACCAGTCGGTACTTTCTGTGCAGGGAGTCGGCAGCGGGTTTGATATCGCCGCGGGAATCTACGGAGGCACCTTGTATTTTGTTGGCGGTGGTGCAGTGATAGAGCCAATTGTCGTGGATACACTTCCCCTGATTGTCGGGTACAGCGGGATAAAAGGTGATACGCCGACACTCGTGAAGATGGTGGCGGCACGTCGGGAAGAAAATCCTGCGTTATTCCATTTGTTATTTGAGAAAAGCAATGCACTTGTTGAATCGGGTAAGGATGCTTTGCTGAATCAGGATTGGAAGTATCTTGGCGAATTGTTTGGAGAGGGGGAAACGCTCATGCAGCAGTATGAGGTGGAGATAGAGAAGCTTTCCCATATGATTCAGGAGGCAGAAAAGGCCGGTGCATGGGGGGCAAAAATGAGCGGTGCTGGTGGTGGTGATTGCATGATTGCCGTTGCAGATGGGAGTGCAGTATCATCGGTTGAGAAGGTAATTGCTACAGCAGGCGGTGAGATCGTTGCGGTTGAAACAAATGTGGACGGGGTGCGGATAGAGGCGTAAGCGGCTGCTTTCTGCTACAATGTATACTTCATTTAACAAATATATATGATTAAAGCGGTAGTATTAGACGTCGATGGCGTGGTGGTCGGGGCAAAAAGTGACCAGTATCCCCACCCATCCAAAAAACTGACTGAGGTGTTGCGTGCTGTGCAAAAAAAAGGTGTACATATATCTCTGTTATCCGGCAAAACATCATTTATTATCGGTGAGACTATTCGCAAAGTCGGCCTTGAGGGGCTCCATGTATCAGACAGTGGCGCCGTGGTGTTTGATGCAATTCGTGACGAGTCGGTGTTTGAAGACACGCTCGATCCGGCTATTTTGTATGAGATCGTGACTGCTTTTGCCCCAACTGATATATCGCTTCATGCGTTTACCCGCAGCGCCTATGCGCAGTTTCACCCTGTGCATCCTGATTTTGAAGAACACTATATCCATGTCATGGGGCGCACGCCGGTTGATCAGGATTTTGTAGAATTTATTCAAAATAATCAGGTGCTGAAGCTCAATATTTATGCAGACCAGCCGGAGCAAAAGCAGCAAGTTGATGAGATTGTTTCGCGCTTTGTCGGTGACGACATTCATGTGAATCCATGGAGTTTGAATCCGGCGCTTGAGGATGTGTGTATCAAAAATGTCACTTCGGCCGGTGTGTCAAAGTACTCGGGATTTACGCATCTTCTCAAACATTTGAACGTATCCACCGATGAGATCTTGGGTGTCGGTGACACACTTCACGACTGGGATTTTATCGAACATTGCGGGTACAAAGGGGTGATGAGTAACGCAACGCTAGAGCTGAAAGAGCGCTATAATTTGAAAGATACACGACAATATATGGGAGGGCACGTTGATGATGACGGCTTGATCGATATTTTGTCGCACTTTGATTTGCTATGAAGGCTTCTGTAGTTGCTCCCACTAATATCGCATTCATCAAATACTGGGGAAGAACAGATGAGCAGTTGCGCCTTGCGGAAAACGGCAGCATATCCTTGTGTCTTTCGGGGCTTACCACGACTACAACTGTGTCATTTCAGGAGGAGCTGGCGGCGGATGAGGTCATTATAAACGAGCTGCAATTGAAAGAAGAAGCGGCGCGTACCTCGCGTCATCTGGACCTGATACGCGCTCTGGCACAAACCGATTTGCATGCGCGCGTAGTCAGCACAAATTCGTTTCCGACTGCCACCGGACTGTCTTCTTCGGCTTCCGGCTTTGCTGCGCTCACTGTTGCTGCAGCAGCCGCACTTCAGCTTGATTTGGATGAGAAAGAGCTATCAATTCTTGCCCGTCAAGGTTCAGGATCTGCCTGTCGCAGTATTCCTGATGGGTGGGTCGAATGGCTTGATGGAGATACTTCTGAGACGTCCTATGCCGAGTCTATCTATCCACCTGATCACTGGGATTTGGTTGATGTTGTGGCTGTCGTTTCAGAAGAAAGAAAAGCGGTGGCCACCACCACAGGTCAGCAGCGAGTGCAAACGAGTCCGTTTTTTCAAGCTCGCCACGCAGGCATGAGTCAGAAGATCGCCGATATCAAACGGGCAATCGCCGACCGGGACTTTACGAAGTTTGGGGAAATCACAGAAGCCGAAGCGCTGAATATGCACGCCGTGATGCTCACATCTCACCCTTCGCTCATTTATTGGACACCCGGAACCTTAGAGATTATGAAACTCTGTGCTCAGTGGCGAAGCGGGGGGCTTGAGGTGTATTTTACGATCAATACCGGACAGGATATTCACCTGCTGGTACAAAAAAAAGATGCCGATCGGCTTCAAGAAGAGTTGCGCCGCCTTCCATATGTGCGTGAAGTCATTGTCTCTCATCCATCTGTCGGTGCGAAGCTACAGGACGAGCACCTCTTTTAAAGGATTCCTTCTTCAATAAATGCTTTGACCCAAGCGGCTAGTGCCGGACAGAGAGGGTTGTGTGTGTCGTGCAGTTCTTTTGCAGTCTGGAGTGTGTATCCGTAGGCCAGATCTGGCTCAATCTGGGGAAGCGTCTCGATAGTGGCGATGTATAAGTGGCAGTACTCATGCTCTATGTAGATCGAGTTGGGATCGCGCGATTCGTACACCGCATGTCCGCGTGAATGGAGTCCTTTCACCTGCTCACCGGGGATTCCCCATTCGCGCTCCAGCGTGTGGTAAATGGCTTCTTCATTGGTTTGTACTGTGCCGTCTTCGTATGCTTGCGGGTGAGAAGAAGCAGTCAGATCAAACCATTTATCAAATACCGGATGTTTGCGATGCTGGCAGATAAGGCGATCTTCATACAAAAGGCCGATCGTAAAGGCGCGGTGCAGGATGCCCTTCTCATGTGCTTCCCAGCGCTCGATAGGACCGACCACGCTGTCATGGCGGTCAACCTGGGGGATAAGGATAGTTTTGTCGTAATATGACATACAGCTCTATTGTACCATTTGCCCGTCGGAAGCGGATGGAGGCTTAGTTTGGTATGGAAGGAACGGAGGGCTTGTCGATTGTGGGCAGTTTAAAGCGGATGCCATTATCGACTTCGATGATGCGACCACCAAGCACCGTTTGCATAAGAAGTGCAAAGATAGCAAAGACCACGACCAACACGATCACGCCAAGCAGTGCGTCACGGATTCTTCCCTGGGCAATGCGCAGTTTCTCTTTGTCGCCAGCCGCCATAATCCAGCTGATCGCTCCCCAAAGAGCGTAGCCGAGTGCCGCAAGCGCCGCCACTGCGATCACGGCTCCGATTCCTACGCCGATCAGATTTCCCAAGTCAGAGGCAGGACTGTCACCGAAGGTGCCGACCGGGCTGTCGATTTTTCCAAAGGGATCGTCGGTGGCAAGAAGGGTGCTAAAGAATGTGAACATGATTACTTAAAGAAATTAAACTCGTTTGCGTCGGTGCCCAAAACAAACATGACGACGCGAACCAGTAAAAATGATACCACAACAAACAGTACGCCAAACACCGCGTAAGTAATGGTCTTTCGTGCATCCTCAAGCTTTTTGGGATCGCCTGATGCGGTAATCCAGGTGTAGGCGCCATACAGCATGTAGGCAAAGGCAAAGAGCCCCGCACCGGCAGTCAGAACGGGGAGAATAAGATTGACGAGTACCGATACATCAGCAAAACGTGCAGTTGGGTTCATTTGAGGGTTGCTGAGATCTACCTGTGCCAGAAGTCGTCCGTTCATGATATCTAGTATACAGGAAGGATTCTGTGTCAAGAACGGGAAAAATCGAGGCAAAAATCATTTATAATCTGCACATATGCCCCATGCATCTATATCACATATTGCGATAATCCCCGACGGCAACCGCCGCTGGGCGCGTGACCATGATTTGCACACATATGAAGGTCATCAAAAAGGATTTGAGGTCATTTCTGATTTGGGTCGTCACATCAGAGAAATCGGCATCCCGATATTTACCGTGTGGGCCTTTTCCACAGAAAACTGGAAGCGAGATCCTGCTGAGGTAAAGTACCTGATGCAGATTTATGAGAAGTGGTTTCAGTCCAATTTGGAAACAGCCAAAGAAGAAGAGATCCGCATTGTGCATATCGGTCGACGCGATCGTATACCGCAGAGTTTGAAGCAAACGATTGAAATGTGCGAGCAGGAGACTGCATCACACACCCAACATACACTCGTTGTAGCACTTGATTATGGCGGGCGTGACGAAGTGGCGCGCGCCGCAGCACGAGCCAAAATGCAGGATGAGGAAGAAGAATCCTTTGCTTCCTATTTGGATACAGCCCAGCTTGAAAATCCAAATCCCGACCTGGTTATTCGAACCAGTGGCGAGATGCGCACATCCGGATTTATGATCTGGCAAGCAGCATATGCTGAGTGGATTTTTCGAAAAAAACATCTCCCTGATTTTACCCGCGAAGATCTGAATGATTGCATTGCGGAGTTTGAAGAGCGCCAGAGACGCTACGGGAAATGATAGAATAAAAGTGTCGACAGTCGTCTGATTTTTTATGTTTGATCCACAGTATCGTATTACCAATAAGATGCTTATGTCGATTGCAAAGATCGAAGCGGCAGAAGAAGTGATTCGCCAGGCGCCTTTGTTGCCTTTGTGGGAAAAGCAGTTTAAAGAAGATGCGGTGGTGCGCTCTGTCTATCACGGCACACACATTGAGGGCAATCGATTGCAGATGGATGAGGCCAAAGATGTACTGATGGGGCGCGAGATTCTTGCGCGGCCTCGCGATATTCAGGAGGTTATCAACTATCGCCGTGTGATGCAGTATATTGACGATGAGGCCAAGCGCGGTATGGAACGAATCACCGAACAGGTTGTTTTGAAGCTTCACCGATTAGTCACAGAAAAGATTCTTGATGAGGAAAAGACGGGGCAGTATCGCAACACGCAAGTTGTCATCAAAAACTCTGAAAACGGTGAGGTCACCTTTCGGCCTCCTCCTCCCCTGGAAGTACCCTATCTGATGCGCGAGTTTTTGTATTGGGTCAATAAAGAAGACGAAGACATCCATCCGCTGTTGCGAGCGGGCATCGCTCATCACGAGTTTGTGCGCATCCATCCGTTTGTCGATGGTAATGGGCGCGTGGGTCGCGGGCTGGCTACGCTGATGCTGTTTATGGGCGGTTATGACATCCGCCGCTTTTTCTCGCTTGAGGAATTTTATGACAAAGATGCAGCCACGTATTATGAACACTTGCAAAAAGCATCGGCAGGAGACCTAACCAGTTGGCTAGAGTATTTTACTTGGGGAGCATCAGTCGAGTTTGAGCGCGTCAAAGAGAAAGTGCTTCGTATTTCGCGTGACGCAAAGGCAAAAGAGCGCATCGGCGGTAAGCAGATATTTCTTAATGAGCGACAGATCAAGATTATCGAATACATCAATGATGTCGGCTACATTCAAAACAAGATGTTCGGATCCCTGGCTCCTGATGTGTCTGAAGACACGATTCTTCGCGACATCAAAGACCTCATCGAACAGGGTCTTATTAAAAAAGTCGGCAGCACAAAAAGCGCCCGCTATGTATTAACATAGTTGTTGGTTGGTAGTTGATGGTTTGTGGTCGAACCATGCTTATGAACTCTCAACTAACAACAATCAACTCATAACTCATGTATGTTGTTTTCCCGCCTCGCACACTACTTTGAAACGATAGAAAAAGAATCTTCTCGCTTGGGTATGACGGAACATTTGTCAGATCTGTTTAAGGAGCTTTCGACCGAGCACGATGAGTTTGCAAAAACCATGTACCTGCTGCAGGGCCGTGTGGCGCCCCAATATGTAGCGCTGGAGTTTGGGATGGCCACAAAGCTGGTGGCTCGCGCTGCTGCTTCTTCGATGAATATGGATATTCGAGACTTCCAAAAAGAGCTCGATCGTCGGGGTGATATCGGGCTCACCGTTGAGCATTTCAAACAACAATACACATCGTTTGAGCAGGAAGACTTGCCGGTGGCGCAGGTATTTGAGCGACTGGAGCGGTTGGCCAAAGAGTCAGGTGACGGATCGATGGATCGCAAAATGAGCCTTTTGGCGCATCTGATTTCTCAGCTTGATCCGGTCTCTTGCAGATACCTCGTGCGCATCCCGGCTGGGCAAATGCGCCTGGGATTTTCTGACATGACCGTACTGGATGCGTATTCGTGGATGGTAAGTGGTGACAAAGCACATCGATCTGCCATAGAAGCAGCCTTTCATGTAAGGCCAGACTTGGGATATATCGGCACCCGGGTCAAAGAAAAAGGAATGAAGGGCTTGGATTCTGTTGCACCGGCTGTGGGTACCCCGATCCTGATGATGCGCGCGGAGCGGCTATCAAGCGGCGAAGAGATTGTGGGGAAGATCGGCAAGTGTGCCATTGAGCCAAAGTTTGACGGATTTCGTATGCAGGTGCATGTAAAGCGTCATGCAAAAAATGACCCCACTATTCATTTGTTTTCACGCAATCTGGAAGATATGACCTACATGTTTCCTGATCTGGTGGCCGGAGTGCTGAAAGATCTGCAGGCGGATGAGGCGATTTTTGAAGGTGAGGCAATCGGATATGATCCCAAAACAGACAAACTCTTACCCTTTCAGGAGACCGTGCAGCGTAAGCGCAAATATGACATTGAAGAAAAAGCAGCAGAGATTCCGCTTCGACTGTTTGTGTTTGATGTGCTGTGGGTTGATGGGAAAAGCTATATCAATGAGTCATTTATCGATCGACGACACGCAGTGCAAAAACTTTTTCCCAAAGCAGGGCATAAGACAGTGCAGGTGGCCACCGAAGAGCTCACTGATGATCCGGCCCGTATTGAAGAGATTTTTGACACGGCAATCGGTGAAGGGCTTGAAGGTATTTTGGCAAAAAAACTGGATGGTATATATCAGGCGGGAGCACGCGGGTATAACTGGATTAAGCTCAAACGCAGTTATTCAAGTAAGATTGACGACACGATTGACTGTGTGGTGATGGGCTATGATTATGGTCAGGGAAAGCGAACCGATTTTGGGATCGGTGCATTTTTGGTAGGAGTATATGATGAGGCAGAAGACCGCTATGTGTCGGTTTCAAAAATCGGCACCGGCCTCACAGATGATGAATGGCGCGAAATGAAAGAGCGCTGTGATACAGTGGGCACAGATCAAAAACCTGCCTTATTTGAGGTGGATTCGGCGATGTCATGTGCAGTGTGGGTGCAGCCCAAGATAGTGGTTGAAATCAAGGCAGATGAAATTACCCGCTCCGCTATGCATACGGCCGGGCGTATCATGAAGGCCACAAAGTCCGGACATGGTCAAACCGTTGATGAGTCGGGGTATGCGCTGCGATTTCCCCGTCTGGTGCGATTTCGCGATGACAAAAAGCCAGAGGATGCCACGTCACTCACCGAGGTAAAAGCGCTTTATACAGCGCAGTAAAGCGAAGCGGCGTGTTTGGGTCATGTGCTTTCAACGTATACTCAATGCGTCGAGGATAGTCGACAAGAATCTCATAGGGATTTCGCTTCAGCCTTCGTGCCGATGTGTGGTTGATGAGGTCATATGCAACGATGGTTGTGTACCCGCCTTCATGTAAGTGATATCCCAAATCTGCATCTTCGTGAAACCGCTGATTGTCTGTACAGGTGGCGCTTCCGATCTTCTCCCATGCAGTTTTGCGAAGCGCGTGGTTTGGGCCGTAGGTAAGGATATACCCGATTGAGTCGTATACGATTTCTGCTGCGCGAATAAGCTGATTGGTGCAGGAGATTGAAAAGTCATAAAATACCGTTGGACCGGTTATTGCATCTACGCCCACATCAGAAAATCGCTTCTCTATCGTTGCAATCCAATCGGGGGGCGGTCGACAATCGGCATCGGTGCGGGCGATAATATCTCCTTTTGCCGCACTATATCCTGCATTTCTGGCATGGGCCATACCTTGTTGTTTCTCAGTAATCAGACACACATTTTTATATGAAGCAACGATCCTGGCAGTTTGGTCAGTGCTATTATTGTCTACAACAATAATCTCATCTGCCGGGCGACTCTGGCGACTCAAAGCATCAAGACAAGCACCAATATAGCGCTCTTCATTGTATGCCGGTATGACAACTGATATCTTCATAACATGTTGGTTTGACAGCATTTCTCCTAGAAGGTCTGATCTTCAAACAGGCGTTGACGTAGTCGTGCGTTGATGCTGCTTCGCACGGAATAATGTTTGCGAATTGTTTTGGCAGCACGCATCGGATATTCGACAAAAAAGGCAAGAGGATCTTTCATGATGCGGCGGCCGGATGTCTTCATAACAAGAAGCGGGTCATATTTGATGGTGCCGCCTGCTTTATGGATATGAATTGACAAGTCGTAATCTTCGTGCACTTCATTATCGTCAAGACAGACATCTTTTTTTACTTTATTCCACATATCACGGGTGATCGCTGCGCTGGGGCCATGTAAAAGCGGGTATTCTAAAATACGTCGCATCATGGTTGCATATGAGTCAAACAGTTGGGATATATTTTGACGCGAAAGTTCATAGTAGCGAAGCGGCCCGGTCACTGCATCAATATCTTCACGGATAAAGTTTTGTTCAATACGACGCAGCCAGCCACGGGGCGGTCGACAATCGGCATCGGTGCGGGCGATAATATCTCCTTTTGCCGCACTATATCCTGCATTTCGGGCTGGTGTGATGCCCTGAATCGGCTCGTGAATGATAGTGATTTGCGGGTATTTACTGGCAATGTCGACCGTGGCGTCGGTGCAGTTATTGTCTACGACAATAATCTCATCTGCCGGGCGGGTTTGGTCCAGGAGGGCGTTGATGCAAGATTCAATATACGCTTCTTCGTTGTGAACCGGTATGACGACTGATACTTTCATGAATGTAAAAAGGTGTGTGCGGCGCGTGCAATTTCATCCGCGTTGGTAAAAATAGCCATATGACCACCTTTTTCGATACGTAGTAGTGTAGCACATTGGAAGCGCTTCGCAAAGCTGATTGTGCCGTTTTTAGGATAATAGATGTCACGGTCGCCCCCGATCACCAGTGTGGGAGTTTGTATAGTTTTGTACAGGTGATCAAAGGGTATTGTGGCAATAGCCATGCCCAGCTGTGCATAGTAACGCATGCCAACATTGTTTAAGTCTTGCCAGAGACGCAACAGGTCAACATCGTGGATGTATCTTTTTTTTGACATAAGCACGTCCTGTTTTCGATACCAGGTCGCAGGCCACCAGCGCGTGACAAACGATACTATCCATGAAAATGGTGGGTGACGAAACGGGAGAAGAAGTGGCGGTATGCTGCTGCCGGTGTTGACGAGAATGAGGTGTGTGTAGTAGGTTGGATACGTGTGAGAAAGAAGCTGTGCGATCATGCCGCCCAGACAGTGTCCCAGCAACACAACCTGTGCTGGCGGCGTACCGATCGCACGTTGGATGCTATGCTGAATCGGCTCCAAAAATGCACGCTGGGAAGGGAGAGTTTGGGGATTGTCTGATCGGCTTGATTTGCCGTGATTTGGGGGGTCTACCAGTAAAAAGGCAGACTCTTCATGGTCAAGTGACTGCAGTTCATTGAGCACCCATTTCCAGGATGCAATAGTTCCGCCGTTTCCGGGCAGCATCACGTAGATACGCTTGTATTGGCTTGGTGCAATAAGCTTTGCAAAAATACCTTCATGGGTAGTTTCGGTGGTTGTAAAACCAGGAAAGTGCGGAAACAGATCATCTTGGCTCATGGTGGTCATTGGTGGGTCGGCTTGGTGGTGACCAGATATATAAAAGCTGCGCACCCGGAGACGATAGCTGCAACAACAATCGGCGCTTCTGCCTGAAGAGATGCTGCCAGAAATCCTGAAGCTAAGGGGGGAATCATTTGTGCTACCGCATACACGCTGGCATTGAGGCCGAGGATTTTCCCTTGCGAATTATCTCCTGCCTGCATGCTCACTTGTGCCAAAATGCTCATCTGCGCCAATGCAGTGGCCACGGCAAAAAGAGCTGCCGCAATAAGAAGCATCCACACTTGATGAATGAGAAACAGAGCACCAATCATGATAGTGTAGCCGGTAAGTGACGCGATAATAGTGGTTCGATTATGGACGCGGTCTAAAATTGCGCGACTGATCCCGATTTGAGTAATGGCAATCCAGATTCCCACAAATCCAAAAAACTCCCCGATTTGCGATTCAGTAAAGTTGAAGTTTTTATATAAAAATACGTTGATGAAAGAGGCAAAAAAAGTAAAACTTGCTTGGTACAAAAACCCTACAAGGAAAATAATACGCATTTGTTTGAGTTCGTACGCAGAAGAGATATTTGTTAATGACTGCAGCCAGTTAATCTCTTCTTCATGTGGGCGCTTCAGTGTTTCTGGCAAAAAGATGCTTATAGAAAGTGCGCTGAGTATGCTGAGAATCGTGGCAAACACAAACGGCGTGACAATCGTGAACCAAGGCATAATATGAGGATCAATCAGTTTGCCGCCCAGATAAGGCCCGAGCACCATGCCGATTCCGAATCCGGCACCGATGATGCCAAACTGTTTGGCACGTGCGCGTGGTTCGTAGAGGTCTGCCACGATTGCCTGTGTAATTGAGAGGTTGCCGCCCGATGCTCCCGCCATCGCTTTGGCAATAAACAGAAGCGGCAGCAATTTGTAAGCAAGACCCACCGCAAACAATCCGTTAGATACAGACATCGCCAGCATGGAGATGGTAAGGAGTTTTTTGCGTCCCATGCGATCAGAAAACTGACCCCAAATCGGCGCCGTAAAAAACTGGAAGAATGGATATACCGCAATAAGCAGTCCGAACAAAATATAGCCATGCTGCGTTGACATACCCGGCCCAAGCAATGTGTGCGGCGAGGATGGGTTTGTAAAAAGAGCAGGCAGCAAAGGCAAAACAATCCCAAACCCAATCAGATCAAGCAGGGTAACAAAAAACAGTATCGTGATGGGTTTTATGCGAAAAACATATCGACTCATACAAGGTTACAAAATGAATTCCAAATCGGTATACTGATGAATATCCCTATTATACTGCTTTTGAGTAGTTTGACCCATGAGATCAAGTGACGAATCAGTGCAAGACATTCGATACAGCGTCATCATTCCTGCTCTCAATGAAGAGCAATTTCTTCCGCTTCTTTTGCAAGATCTTTCAGTGCAATCTGATCGCATGTTTGAAGTGATTGTGGCTGATGGCGGATCCACCGATAACACGATTGCCGAAACACATCTCTTTGAAGCAGTGTTGCCGCGCTTGAGTATATTGCAGAGCAAGAAGGGAAACGTCGCGCATCAGAGAAATTTGGCTGCTGCAAAAGCACGCGGCGAGTACTTGATTTTTCTGGATGCTGATTCGCGTGTGCCGCGCGATTTTATTCACAAAGCACGTCAAGTCGTTCATTCTCATCCGACCGGTCTCTATCTAACCTATTTTCATCCTGATTCAGACGCTATCGCGCTCAAGCTTTCTTATTGGCTCATGAACTGGTTTGTGTGTGCAGCTCGCTATTTCCCCCGTTCATTGTCTTCTGTGGGGTCGGTGATGGTGGCCCGCAAAGTCTTTGAAGAAATCGGTGGTTACGATGAATCAATCTATATCGGCGAAGACCACAATCTTGTGAATCGTTGTAAGGCAGCGCGTCACAAAGTGTTTTGCAGCAGGCAGTTGCGTGTCACATTTTCACTGCGGCGCATAAGACAAGAAGGAATGTTTCGCTCTTTGTATATTCTCTTTTTTGGCATTGGATATGCATTGTTCAAAGGAGATATCAGAAAAAAATACTTCTCGTATGAAATGGGAGGATCACAGTACGCTACTTCTTCTTCGAAGTCTCATACAAAAAAGAAGAAATGATTGGAAAGTGGTCTGAATGCGTATGCTCCAATAGCTCATTGGAGGAAAATGTCAGATTTTTGTAGAACACATAATCCAATTTGAGTTTGAGCGGAATCATTCCAAACACTTTCTGGGTATGAGTATGCGATAGATTGGCCGTCGCTTCAGTCAGTCCGTATTCAGCAAGCACTGACTCCAGATTTTTACGTCCGTATGGATAATTAAAATCGCCTGCCACTATAATCGGCTGATCTTTCGTCAGATTCGGATCATCAAAGGTATTGAATATCTGCTTCATGCGAAGAGAGTTGGTGGCCACCGGTGTGAGGTGCATGTTGTAGGTGGTGAGCATCAATGAAGAGTCTTTTTTTGACACGAACTCAGTTTTCAGTACGGTTCGCGGCGTCTTTCGCTGTTGCACCAGGTATGTCAAGTGTTGATAAAAACTACTTGGCAGATGAAATGTTTGTGCACGCAAAAGTTCAAACTCGTGCGGATTGTAAAACGTTGCAACACCAAATATCTTTTTGCCGCGTCGGAAGCTGTTTGATACTTCTGCGATCTCATACCCCATCCCCAGAATGTGTTCAAAATACTTCTCATCAATACGCATCTCCTGAAACATTAGAATATCCGGCGCATGTTGTTCAAGAATCATGTGAATTGTAGGGAGAGCTTTGTTGTAGTGGAGATTGTACGTGAGTGCAGAGAGTTTCATTTCCTCATTATTATACAGGATTTTTCAGGGGGATTGCATTATCGACATTTTATCCACACATCCAAATACATGAGGACAATATATTAGTTAGATTGTTCCAATAGTCTAATATAAAATGCATAAAACTATAGGATATCAATATTTTATCGATCTTCATTCTATAGGCCTTGACAAGAATATGTCTGTTATTTATAGTTAAATTGATATGAAGTTACAACTCTTTAAACCGCAGCAGCAGCCTAAAGCATCTGTCAGAGTCGGCGTGTCGCAGACACGGGATGAGCAAGGCAAGGACGCAGCGTTTATCGAAAAGCAATTTGGGCTTCTTAAAAAGCGCCACATTGCTCCACCGGTTCGTTTGTTGAAGTTATAGAACAGGTGTGCAGGCAAACGTAATGCGTTTGTTGAAGGTGTGTTGATGAAAGAAGAAAAGTGAGGTGGCTTAAACAAACTGTTTAGGCCATAAAAAAAAGAGCATCACTACCGCTCGTATGAAAAGGGGACGACGAGTAGTAATGCTCTTTTTTTTGTCTTTCAACAAGTGTCAAAAAACAGAACACAATAAGACTATCATGGTGAAAAATATTTGTCAACATGATGTATCAATTTACTTGATACAGAGCCCCAGAGCCATCACTTGACCGAAAGATAAGGCGGCCAATTTGTTCAAATTTTTTCTCAAAGAGAGAGGGGTATTTATCTTGCTCTAATCGCGACACAACAACGTAATCTACGCGATATTTTTGCAGAAGTTGCCGCGCTTCATTGGGGTCAGTGGTTTCATAAATGCGCTGAATATCAGGGCTACGTACTCCTACAATGTCAGGGCTTCCCCGCCACAGCCATTCATGCACCCACCAGCCGGCAGGGGTCGGGAGGCCGGTATATGACGAAATACGATTATAGTCAGTATACGAATCACCTTGTGCTTCCAAAATAACCGCATAGTCTTTAATGCTGCTATTAATATACTGCACGAGTTCATAGTCAGCCGGATGCGATTCCTGCAGCCACGCGATACCATTGAGTAGTGGCGCCTTGCGCAAATCGCCATAGTAGCTTTTAAACGAATACAGTGAGTACAGCATGGGAAGGCCGGTGATAAGGGCAAACAAGACCACTAGAATGGTGTTTTTCAATGTGTCTTTGAGTTGCCAATACGTATAGGCAGCGGCCAAGGACATGAGGATATACGCCTGATAACCGAGCTTAAACATGGTGTTTGCACGAAAGTGATCGGGATAAATATCTTTGGCGTAGAAAAATTCAGGAATCAGTATCAGGAAAAAGCCGAAAGCGAAAAAGATTCCGGTAATAAGATGGTGGCGCGTGATTGGCAGCGTACGCCGTTTTATGTGCCATGTAGTCCAAACAAAGAGCAGTGCACTTATGGCAAAAAACCCCCATAACACAAAGAGCATCCACCAGGCAGAGTGCTGACACTTACCCGGCTCCATAAGTAGTGGTCCCAGTTTGGTCGCTTCCTTCCTACCCAGTGCCGCAAGGAGCCAATCTGAACAGTTGATCCCGACTCCGCTTGCAAATGGTTTGAAAAACAACGAAAATGGCAGGGAAAACGTCAAAAATGAAGCGGTCAGAAGCACCATTTGCTTTCCCCATGCCACCCAATCCCGATTAAATGCCCAGAGTAATATGCCCAGCAAAAGCGCGTAAATGGGGCCATCAAACGCATTTGTCATGTAGTGTACTGCTAAAAGAAACCCAAACAAAATGATGTACGAGTTGGGGAATGTCAACATCTGAAATTGAGATGATGCAGCGTGTTTTGTCCGGGGGGACTTTATAGCGTGATGCGTATTTGCGACGCCGTAAACAGAGGAAAAGAAATGGTAGATTAACGTTATCGTAACAAGCACAAATGGGATATCAAATACATGCCCATGCAAGTCGGCCACCACGTAGGAATAACTCGGAAACTCATGAATTGTGTAGGGGATAAAGCGCGTAGCATTTGGGTACCAGTATGCGGTCGGATTGTACCCGCTCAGAATCTCCCAAAACGGCACCGGCTTTTCTGCCGTATAGCCTTTGGTGAATAGATATATGGTATGGAAGTTTCCGGAAAAGTTTACCAAAGCCGCCGCGAGAGCGCCCACGATACCTGCATGCATCACCATGCGTTTGGTGATTTTTTTCGGAAAAGTTACAAACTGGTATCCTAGCGAAAAACACAAAGCGGCGCTCAGTCCCAGAATCATGGCAAGCGTGAGGTTGTAGCCAACTGCACTGGAGATGTCGGTGAGGCGTATCATGACTGCCGCAACCATGTGGCCGAAATAATAGTAGTTGATGGGATATCCTCCGGGATTTGCCAAATCGGGGCCGTACCACATATCTTTTGGTGGAAAGTAGGCGCTACGCAATACAGCATTTATAAATCCAAAATCCATAAACTTCTCAAGCCCGTGAATCGATGGTTCTTGACCGCGGATATAGGCAAGAAACAAAAAGCAAGATGCAAAAACCACCACTTCTACAGCAAAGAGTTTGCGCTTTAAGAAAGAGCCATACCAAGCCCTAATACTTGAAAATAGGGGTATTTTTTTTGAACGATTATGCCAGAGGTAGCGTTTGTAGAGATATCCGTTGAGAATGGCCCACAGCGCAACAATGCCGACTAAAGCAGGTCGGACAAACGGCACGAGCTTCACGGTGCCCAGCACATATTGAGAGTACGTGATGAGAATAAGTCCCAATGTCATGCCGACGGCAAATCCTCTATCGCGAGATGTGGGAAGCAGAAGCGAAGTCAATGGGAGGAAAATAAGACCAATCCCCAAGAGGGTGATGATCCAATAGAGTGACATGACAAACCAATCCATATGAGCGTTATTATACGATATAATTGCAGATACGTAAGAAAGTGTAAATGTAAAAGTGCCGCTGGTAAATAGGGTAAGCGTTTAAACACTCTCCAGAAGTAGTCAATATATGGATAAAACATTTCAGCCACAGCAGTGGGAAGGTAAGCTCTATCAAGCCTGGGAGGAGGCTGGGGTCTTTCACGCCGACAACTCATCTGACAAAAAACCATTTACGATCATTCTCCCGCCACCAAATGCGAATGCCGATCTTCATCTGGGGCACGCTATGTATGTATATGAAGACATCATGATTCGTTACCACAAGCTGCAGGGGTTTGAGACGCTCTGGTTGCCGGGCGCAGATCATGCCGGATTTGAGACACAGTTTGTGTTTGAAAAGCATCTGAAAAAACAAGGGAAAAGTCGCTTTGATTACGATCAGGAGACGCTGTATCAGATGATTTGGGACTTTGTGCAGGAAAACCGCGGTAGTATGGAGAACCAGTTTCGCCGCCTCGGGTTTGCCTTAGATTGGGACCGTATGAAGTTTACCCTTGATGAAGACGGGGTGCAGATAGTCAAAGAAACCTTTGTACAGATGTACAAAGAAGGTTTGATTTATCGCGATATGCGCCTGGTGAACTACTGTACGCATTGTGGAACCGGGTTTTCTGATTTGGAAGTAAAACATGTTGAGCGCCGCGATCCGCTCTATTACATGAAATACGGGCCATTTGTGCTGGCGACCGTCCGCCCCGAAACCAAATTCGGCGACACGGCAGTGGCAGTGCACCCCAAAGACAAGCGTTACAGCAAATACATCGGGCAAGAAGTTGAGGTGCAGGGGCTGAACGGGCCGTTTACCCTACAGGTTATCGGTGATGAGGCAGTGGATCCGGAATTCGGAACCGGTGTAGTCAAAGTGACTCCGGCGCACGACTTTAATGATTTTGAGATGGCAAAGCGTCATGATCTGGCGTTTAAGCAAGTTATTGGCATGGACGGAAAGCTTACTGAACTGGCCGGGAAGTATGCCGGTATGCGTGTGGCTTCAGCACGAGCCGCCGTGGTTGCGGGCTTGCAGGAGGCGGGACTCATAGACCATATTGATGAAGATTACGAGCATGCAGTGGCCACGTGCTATAAGTGTGCTCGCGTCCTGGAGCCGATGCTTATGCCGCAGTGGTATGTGAAAGTGCGCCCCTTGGCTGATCGCGCGCTTGAGGCAGTAACGAGTGGCAAAGTGCAGTTTAATACACCGCAATACAAAAATCGCGCTGTTGATTGGCTTACCAATTTTCATGACTGGAACATTTCTCGTCAGATCGTGTGGGGTATTCGTATTCCGGCCTATCGCTGTGCCGCCGCCGATGCTCAATCCGATGATGCTTGGTTTGTGAGCGCAACCGCGCCTGAAGCGTGTGAAAAATGTGGCACCTGTGAATTTGTCCAAGACACTGACACTTTTGATACCTGGTTTTCCAGCGGTCAGTGGCCTTTTACGACGCTGCAGACGAATGAACCGGGAGACTTTGAGAAGTTTTATTCTACATCGGTGATGGAGACAGGCTATGACATTCTCCCCTGGTGGGTCTGTCGCATGATTATGCTGGGTCTTTATAAGACAGGAGACGTGCCGTTTTCCTATGTGTATCTGCACGGGTTGGTGCGCGACATCAAAGGCCAAAAGATGAGTAAGTCCAAGGGAAATGTGATGAATCCGCTTGAAATGGTTGATAAGTATGGTGCTGACGCGCTTCGTGCTGCTTTGGTTTTTGAAGTGGGAAATGGAGTGGATCAGCGTCTTTCTGATGATAAGGTACGTGCGATGCGCAACTTTGCGAATAAAATCTGGAATATCGGACGATTTTTGGAGATGAATAAAGAGTCTGCTGCACAAGATGGCGATATGCCCGAAGCAGTATCTGAGCTGAAAAAAGAGTTTGAGGCACTTGAAAAAAGTCATCATGCATATATGAAGCAGTATCAGTTTTCCTATGCATTCGGCGATTTGTATGAGTTTTTGTGGCATCGATTTGCCGATCACTATATAGAAACATTGAAAGATGAGTTGAAAAATGGTAATATACAGGTGTATCAGGCTCTTGAAAGGGTCTATATTGGATGTTTGCAGATGCTGCATCCATTTGTGCCTTTCGTAACTGAAGCAGTATATGGCCAGTTCAAGAGCGAGATGTTATATAAGCAGTCATAAGATTTTTACTATTTTCCCATTAGGTTCTCACCATGAGTAAGCAAGTCAGTCAACCGAAAAAAGCAAAGCGTATGCGTAAGCATGGCTTTTTGGCCCGTATGAGCACTAAAAAAGGTGCCGATGTTATCAAGCGTCGTCGTGCCAAAGGCCGCGCCCGCCTCTCCATCTAAAGCCGATTTTTCATGATAGGTAGCGATATTTTCTCAAGCATCTTCATTATTCCGGTCGTCAATGTACTGATCGCGTTTTATCACGTCTTCTTGTATCTGAGTATTCCCGGCGCATTCGGATTGGCTATTGTTGCGCTCACTGCGGGTGTTCGTCTGGCAATGCATCCGCTGTTTATGCAGCAGATCCACACACAAAAAAAGATGGCTGATCTGAAGCCGCACTTGGATCACATCAGTAAAAAGCATAAAGAGGATCCAAAAAAATTACAGGCAGAGCAAATGCGCATCTATCGTGAGGCAGGGCTCAATCCGGCCTCGGGTTGTTTGCTTCTTATCGTGCAGATGCCGGTTTTTATCGGTCTGTACAATTCGCTATCCAGCCTCCTGACGCATGGAAGCGGAGCGGATGTGGTGGCGAGCATCAACAAAGTGCTCTACGCGCCGTTTCTTGAAATCTCCTCTATTGACCCGATGTTTCTCGGGTTTAATCTGGCGCTCTCGCCGCAAAAAGCCGGTGCCTGGTACTACTATTTGGTGCCCGTTATCACTGCCGGATTGCAATATGCACAGACTGTCTTGACGATGAGCAGTACGCAAGCCACCCCACAGCCGAAAAAAGGTGATGAAAAAAAAGAAGATATGGCTGGTGACTTTCAAAAGGTGATGAATACCCAAATGCGTTATATTTTTCCGGTTATGATCGGTTGGTTTGCATATACGCTTCCAGTCGGCATGTCGCTGTACTGGAATATCTTTTCCATTTTCAGCATCGTGCAGTATCAGCAACTGAAAACCAAGTCGGTTCCCGCCTTGGAGATCGTGATGGAAGAAGGCGCACAGGAGATTGATGAGATGCGTGGGAGTAAGAAAAAGAAGAAAAAGAGCTCAAAATAAAGCTCACGACGTGCAGTTTACTATTTACTATTTTTAAACACTATGGATATTCAAGCAACCATCAAACAAGAAGCTGAGTCACTGCTTAGCAAAATCGTTGATACATTTGAAGTTGAAGTTACTGAAGATCATGGACTGTATCACGTTCTGATCAAGGCTGATGATGAGGCGCCAGTTGTGATCGGACGTCATGGTGAGACCATCAAGGCAATTCAAAAACTGCTTGAAATCATTGCGTATAAAACCACCGGCTCATCAGTTGAACTGATGGTGAATGTAAATGATTACCGTGAAAAACAGCAGGAGCGTTTGGGTGAAATCGCCGCTCGCGCTGCTTCTAAGGTTATGGACTACAAATCACCGTCATATGTGCGAGGCTTATCCTCCTATGAGCGAAAGGTTGTGCATGAGCACATCACTCAAAACTATCCTGAGCTTATGTCAGAGTCAGTCGGAGAAGGGCGTGATCGTCGTCTCGTCGTGAAGATGAAAGATGATGTAAACGTCGCATCTTCAGACGTTGATGCATCTGATGTCTCTGATCTTATCGGAGAATAAGCGGCTTTCAGTGTTGAAGACGGTGACCGGAGTCGTGGCGTCGTAGTATGGTGTTTTGTGCATATCCGACTACGACTCAGTTCTGATACTTGCTATACTGAGTCGGTATGGTAGATATTACCAAAGACCCGCCACAGCAACAGCAGAAACTCGAGTTTACGCCGCCACTCATGGCATTTTCCGTGGTGCTCTTACCTTGTATCATCATCTTTGATGTCATTGCATATATGCTGCAGCGTAATGCGTGTATGAGTTGTGGCGACATACCTACGTTTATTCAGCAATCATCATTGGCAGCCCAGATCGTTGGGCAATTTTGGAGTACGGTTCGATCATCCTGGCAAAAAGCGTGATGGCAGTCTTCATAAGCAATGCCGCCTCATGTGTTTGCGCTTGTCAACGGGGCTAAAACTCGCTATAGTATTGGTACATGAGAAAGCTGGCCTCCTACCTCGCTTCTGTTTTGTTTGTCATACTTTTTCTCACCTCATTTCATACCGGTGTATTTGCACGCGATCCCGGTCGTTCTGGCGATCCAGACGACACCGACGCAGCAGCGTTTCAGACATACTGTGAGCAAAAATATCCGTCAAACAATGACAGTTTTACCCGTTGTTTTTCTATGCTTCAGTTGGTTGTTTCACAAGGATGGAATAGCGTGGGCGATACAGCACTTAACTGTTCAGACTTACCGAGTAGGTGGATTGACACTTGTAATGTTGCTGCTCCCGATGGTCTCATTCGCAATGATATTACAGAGGCAATTCAGCAAGACTTCCCAATTTTTTACCAAAAACAAGCTCCATATTATGGAGCAAATGGTCAGCCTCCTGTTGGTTCAGCAGATAATCTGACTGTTGATGATGTAAAGCTTCCAGTCCTCAATACAGATCAAGATCGCGAGGCTCAGGCACGTCTTGACGCTTCAACTGAGACAAAACGAAATATCTTAAATGCGTGTGTCAACAATACAGATAACCAAGGGCAGCCGGCAAGCTATGTACAAAATTGCATCAGCTGTGCGTCGATTGCGTTTGCATATGGATTAAATAATGTTGAGCGAGATACATGTACTACCGGTGTCGGTGCAGCTGGAAACGGTGCTTTCTGTGCCAACACATGTGGTGTCTACAATGAGCGCATTGGAGGTATTAGTAATGCTCAGGAGCTGTCAGAGACTATTGAAGGAAAAGGGTTTGGTAGTCGAACAAAGTTTCAGATTCCTGGCGTAAATTGCGGCGCAGCAAATACTCCGTACGATGCCTGTTGTTTGCCGACGGAGACGCAGATTAGTTGTACCTTGCAAGACTTAAAAGTGGTCAACTATCCCAAGGCAAAGAGTTGGCTCAATCCATTTAATTGGACCGGGAATGTTGTGAAATCAGGTGCAACGCTTGCACAAGATGCGACAATCAGTACGCTTTGTTCAATCTTCAAGGATCAACTCGGTCGCCGCATTGAAAAAGTAGATAGTGCTATTTTTAGCAATGATAATATTCCAGAAATTGCCGGTACGGTAAAAGAGTCAGGATATTGTATGCCCGATCCCTCTAATCCCAATGTGCGCCCAGTCGGAGAAGGAGCAAGTTGTCGCTGTATTGATGATAGTACCACAGTCGATTCAAACAACTTCGGGCAAAACCTCTGTGATCGTATCGCTCCCGACGATACTGATACGTGTCTTGCTTGCACCAATATTGCAGTAGTGAGCGGTATGAACTGTTCATCCGACAATCTATCTGATGATCAAAAGCAAACGTGCAATAGCTGCACTTCACAGCCGTTTTTTAGTGACAATACATCAACCTTTCAGGCTATGGGAAACCTCGGTGATCAGGGGCGCAACTTCTGTCAGGGAGTGCCGGCCGGTGAATTTGATAAATGTGTGCAGTGCATGATTCCGAGTGTGTTTGGTATCTCTGGAGTATGGACGTCGTTTGGCTGCTTGCAGACTGACCCCGGATCATTTATCTCAAAGACTGTCATTCCAATCGGCATCTCACTTGGCGCTGCTGCAGCGTTTTTGACGATTTTGTACTCGGCCTATCTCATCCAAACATCTCAGGGCAATGCCGAAAAGCTTAAAAAAGCCCGTGCCTATCTGAATGCAAGCTTGGTAGGATTGATGCTCATCATCTTTGCCGCACTCATCTTGCAGATTGTGGGTATCCAGATCCTTCGCATCCCCGGACTGACCTAAAAACTATAAAGCGTAAGAGTGTGAGTTATAGTTTTTGTGCGTAATTTTTATCTTATAGTATTGACATAGGGTATAAAATGATATAATTAGGTATGTCACCTGAAACTACAAGCACCGGCCGCAGAGACTTTGTTCAGGCTGTCGCAGAAAAAGTGCGACGCGACATATCTTCAATGGGTCCAAAAGAAGCGCCCACAGCTCCTCCAGAACCCAAAGTCGCCGAAGGCACTGTAGACTTGGCTGAACACTCAAAGAAAATGGCAGATCATCGCGAGGCGATGAAGGCTCATGATGAAAAACAGCGTGAGTATGATGAGGCACAAACAAAGCGTGAAGAAACAGGGAATGAGTACAAGAACCGATTTCAAAAGGCGCAAAAAGATGTTGAGCGACTGGAACAGGAGCGCAGCGAACTCAATCCACGCGATCGCGAACAAGCAGCCCGATATTCAGAAGAGCTGGGCGCTGTAGCTGAGACGACCGTAAAGTACCTGGTTGGTGTCCAGGAGGGCATCATCACGCTTGATCATATCACTGATCCTGAAGTGCGCTCCTTTGCTGAGCGCGCAGTCAAGAATATTGCAGAAAAAGCACTGAAGGTTGCTGATCCCAGCACTGTGCTGGAGTCATACAAAATCATCCAGCAGCTCTCCGGCGGCGATTTAAACATGGAGGCCTTGCAGGAGTTGTACGGTGCATTTCGCGACACCGCCGGAAGAGTCAATCGCACGGCAATCGCCGACTTGTCGGCCGCACTCATGAACACCTTTGATCAAACAGAGGAAGAAGAGCTGCAGTCAGTATTTGAAACCGGTACGGAAAAAGGAGACTTTCTGAATGAGGTGCGAGAGAAATTTCTGGCTGAAGCACCGGATACCCGAGCCGCTGATGCACTTGCGGAATTTGAAGCATCAGCCAGTGCTGCTGAGCAGATCAGATTAACCGGTCGAGCGAGTGAGGGGGAAGCTGCTGCGCTTCGGCATGGTACAGAAGCCATTTTTAAAGCAATCAAGACAAACGCGCTTGATCCAAAAGAAGTGTATGGCGGTAATTTGAAAATGGATGGATTTGTGCACGAAGTGATAGGTAAGCTTGATGGGATGCATGTTGCAGATAATGCGCTGTTTGCCGCTCAGCTGTATCCCGCCATCCAATCTCTTATCGATGGCACCGTCACTCTGCAGGGGTTGGAGCGAGTGTTTGATAAATTTGCCCGCCAATGGGGGCTCGAAGACGAAAATGCAACGCTGGAGCTGAGAAAAGTTTTCGCCACAGCTTCGGCCGGACTCAAGGGAAATCACGAGCATGACGATGAACTGCGCGCTGCCAAAGAACGTTTTTTTGGTGAAGCACTGACTGATGATACAATTGAGGATCGCATAGAAAAGGCATTTGATCCTGAGGCAGTAAGCCCGTATTCACAACTTGAGCAAAAGTACGGGAAGATCATGGAAGTGTATACCGACGTCAAAGATAAAAAGCTTCTGCGCGCCATATTTGATGCTGATGAATATTTGGAAACATATCTTGAGGACGCGTTGGGGCAAGTTGAAGTAGACCAAGACAAAGTCGAAAAACGACTCAAGAAGCAGTTAGGTATTGCAGACGGTGAAGACCTTCCTGACAATGTGCTTCAAAAAGAGTTACGCACTGAAGCAACGAAGAAATTGTCTTTGGACTTTAAAGATGAGGTGGCGCTTCTTTTTGGAAAGCTGTTTAAGACCGTCGATGAAGAAGCACCGGCTACGTATTGGAGTGAGGCAGTGCAGCAAGGAGACATGTGGACCCAGACGGCGAATCTTGCTGCTACATTCACCAAGTCTCTGGAGCGGGTGCGCGACTTGAAGTTTAAGGAAGGATCGATCGTGCATGAACTCGTATGGACGCGCCGTGGTGAGGAGTACCGCCGCGCCCAAAATGTGGAGAATGCGAGTGCCGGTGCAGATGAAATGGTACGATACTCCTCCACATACAAACGTGATATAAAACTTCATGATTGGCACGAATACATGCTTTTGGTGTCAAAAGGTGTGGCCGCTATGGAGGGCATCAAGCGCTATGTACATGATGCTCGTGCAACCCAGTATAACCCAGCCCCTGAAGGTGGGCATTTGGGTCAACTCAAAGGCTTTGCCGATTCACATATGAGCAGCTTGGACTTTGATTCATTTTATGAGATGCCTGACAACTCATATATGATGGAGAGCGCACAGTTGTGGGAAGCAATGTCTCGTATTCAACTGGCCGAATCTAACTGGGTCATCCCGTCAAGTGGTGATATTGATCATGAATCAGGAGTCCCATTTTCTGACAAACTCACCTTGCAGTATATGCGAAAATACGAAGGTGAGCTGGAGGAGTGGCGTATAAGACAGGCAGCATCTCTGGGTGCAGGTCATCATTTTACCGGCATGTCGTTGTCTGGGCTTATGGCGGCATGGGCAGATGCACCACAAAACCTAGAAGGCAGCAATCTATATCGTTCATACGGAGTGCGTGACGCAGAGGCATTTGCAGAAATAAATCCCATGAGACATATTTTATGGCGGTTTCGCTCATCGGGTATGAACACAAGCGTTATGTTTACGCCGATCGGACGAATTCAAGCAGATGGAAGCATACAGTGGGGCGAGATAATGGATACCGATGAAAACGGGAAAAAAGTGTTCAGTTATGAGAAGTTACAGGAAGCAGAAAAACGCTTTACAGCTGCCACAACTAAAGGAAAAGATAGGCAAGATGTCGGAGTAATACGGGTTGTTGATATTATGAATCCTGGAAAGTTGGGTGACGCGCTCTATCGCGGCGGATGGCGTGATGTTGCTTCCTTGGATCACTGGTATGTTGACCGGTCAAACCCTGAAGCTGGTGAGCGGAAGCTCGACACCTTAGAAAAATTTAAGGCAAATGAGCACGTGGGTACTGAGTATGTGAAGAAATTCTTAGCAGGAATAGGTGAGGCTGATATTTTTGAAGTGAGCGGTGAAGTTGAAAAAAGAGAAGGGGTTAAATGCGTTCGCCGTGAGCATCTGAATGGAGCAAAAGAAGTTGAGAGTCGCCGTAACCTTGTGAAGTATGTTGCTGAGCGTTATTTTAGAGATGAGTACGAGTTTAAGGAAGGGAAAACAGGTCCTGATAATGAGAAGCAAACATGGGAAGAATATGTAAATGGAATGTTTAATGCGCTTGAGCATGGTAGTGCAGCGGATCATGCGAGATGGGCAGAAAATAAATCAACAAACAAGCGAACGAACAAAAAGCCACAGGCAGATACCGCAAAGCAACTAAAAGACCGATATAAAGCTTGGGGGATGCAAGCTGCTTCACGAGCCATGATGCTACAGGATCCTACCTTGTTTCTCACCGTTGAGCGCAATAATGAAGTGCACGGACGAAGTCGTTCATGGGATCAAGTAAAACAACTTACGTTGCAAAGTTATACTGATGAGTATGCGCGTGCTTCAAGCGAATTCGAGACGCGTAAGAAGGAGATTAATGCGTCTAAAGTAGATAGCTCAGAAAAAGACAAGCAATTGAAAAAGGCACAAGAAGAACGTAGTGAAAAACTGCAACGTCTATGCAGTAATGACGAGTATCGTCAAGCAGTAGAGGATTTGGCGGCAGTAAGCGCAGGTGTGCTACGAGAGTGTCGTGATGAAAAATGGAAGCAACTCGATGCTGGAGGCGTGTGGGTTGATCAAATTAATCTGAATAAGGACGATTTTGTGAACGAGGAAAAAATTCGCACTCATCTGCAGCAAATGCAAGATAAGGGTGTGTTGGGTGGCGATGAGGAGGCTGCAGCGCGTATTGATCGTGTGATTCGTGTATTTCATGCCAATCGTCAATTCTCCTATAGTGAGCGATCGGTTACCGGATCTCAGATTATCAACGATGCCGGGGTAAACTCTAGCTTTATTGACGCAATGGGTTTCAAGCTTGGTCTCGACTGGCCAATAGGATTTCATCGAGCTATAGCTGGTGGAAGTGTGGATTTTCGTGCGCTTGCCCTCCGAGAAGGCGGTTCGCGTATGCCGGCGCGTGTCTTGGGGGATGCTTCAGCGCTTGGTCAGGGAGTTGCAAAGAAGCTAGAAGGATATGTGGGCAAGTTAGTTGAAATTGCTGGTTTGGAAGATCGTGCTGAAGGGAATGCTGAACTTGCAAACATTATGCATGAGGCAAAGGGTACAATGAACGGCATCCATGGTACGAAAGATGCATATGAGATTACTGCGGCAATGATGACGCCGATGGCCGTACGTATGTTTCGAGCAGATAGTGACCCAAGGCATATAGTTCGCGCAGGGTATGGACGGTTGCGTGAAAGCTTGGGTGATAAGGGTAATAAGTATGTGGGGAAATACCGATCTCTTTCAGAGGCAATAAAAGGTGTGAGTAACTGGCATGGTGCACGAGTGGATAAACCAGAAGATACGCGTGCAATGCTGGAATCGTTTGCAGATCCAAAACTAGGCTTAATTCCCCAGTCATCATATGATAGTGCTGTGCAGGCTAAGTATGAGTATGATGAGGTGAATGATAAAGTGCGTAGAGAAGCGAGCTTTAATAGCCTCACACTCAATGATGTTGCAGAGAAGGCCAAGGCACGACGCCAGGATGTGCTGAAAAAGTGGGCAAAGATGGCTCCACTATATCTGGCTGCCGGTGGAACCTTTGCCATACTGGCCACGCTCATTCGTGGAATCAAAAAAGAACTCTCAGGAGAGAATAGACGGTAGCTGCATCGATATCCTCCCCCATCTTATTTTTGTATATGTTACGAGGTAATCTGTCTGGTTTTTCTGTGAAGAGAGTGTGTTGGGAGACGATGTTACTTTTTGTCACCGCCGACAATTCTACCTATGACGGGAGCGCTTCCCAATCTGTTTTGTAGAACATCTTTAACGCGTGGTCCAAGCATATATTGGGTCAAGTAGTGGGATACTCCACTCATTTGAGATCCGACAACTCCGCCGCCAACTGCTGCTGCTCCAAAGAGGGTGCCCAGTCCAAAGTTGATTGGGGATTGGCGACCGCCATTGATCTTCATGCGGACAAACTTCACGATGTCAGGAACCTGAAATAGCAAGACAAACGAGATAATTATTCCAAACGGCTCAGGTGAGATGCCTGAGACAAATGGCGGCGTCCAGATAGATCCGCTGGTTGAAGTAGTTACTACTTTATATATGAGTTTTCCGACCAGCATCACAAATACGGTAATCGGATACACACTCAATTCTCCGGCCAATCCACGAAGCCATGCGCTAAAGGCATTATTACCGGGGATAATGTTTAAGAGAATGTACATTGGCGCAAATATCACATACAAAAGAATCTTAATATATGCTTGAAACAACAAGATGTACATGCGTGCGAACAGAATGAGTAGAGTAAAAAACATGAAAAGTGCCATTATGAGTCCGCCACCCCACGTAAACGCGAAAAGTAGGCCAATCATAAAAAGTGCCGGATACAAAAGGAGCTTTCCCGCACCTTCTGGGAATTCGCCAAGCGTTGTTCCTAAGAAACTCAGTCCATTAAACATTTTAAGAAGTGATTCACCTACAACACCAACCAAGAGCGATGTGCCACCCACACTCATAATTGCAGCCGATATGACACGAATACTGCTGCCTAATATCGCGGGAAGTACATCAAAAATAGCTTCTCCTACTTTGTAAAATTGTATGAGTCCGAACATCCATGGGATGTTGTTCACATTCCACATGCCGTCGATAAGCTCACCACCTCGAGCATTGAGATACCGTACGTGCTCGATTTGAGGACTGATTGATCCTGAGGGATCAGCGCGTGCAATGACCGAAATGCCGGTGAGCATGATAAAGTACATGATATCGATCATAAACCCGGCGATTGCAAAGGAAAATGTGACAAGTAACATACTTACAAAAATGCGAGGCAGAGAGTTCTCCAAGGTGATTGATACTTGCGGATTAATACGTAGGCGAAACATAACCATGAATCCTATGGTGACAATCCCCAACACCATCAGCGTAAATGCAATATTTCTAAAGGCGAGCCAGATGCTGGCAAATGGTTGCATTTTAGTGAATCCGATTCCTTGAGCTGCGTATGTTTGTGGAACAAGATTTGCTTTTTCAAGTTGGTGCATGGTCCAATATACACCCGATGCTGGCGGATTGACGAGCGGATAGGCAAGAAGATCAGTGGCCTTTCCGATCAGGCTTTCTGAGAAATGGTTTGAGCTGGGTGTGTCGCCACATTGACTACCGGTCATTAGGCAGTTCATGGCATTGTTAGCGGTGACAAAGAGTTCACCTTCAGGCAGCGATTTCGCATTTTCTGCTACCGTATGCTGAGAGCGCGCTTGGGTTTGTTGAATCAACTGTTCATCAGTTGGTAGTGCTGTGGGTTTCTGATTTGTGCTATGCGCATACGCACTAACAATGACAAAATAAACAAGAAGAATAATGGTCACAGCTCGGATGCTATTTCCCAGCTGTTGTACCTTGCTGCGCATAGTTTATTGTAGTGTAAAAACGTGGTAAATGTCAATGAAACAATTGTGTTTGATGGCCCATTCTGATGTCCGATTTTAAAACGCCCCGTTTTGCGTACTATCTTTTTTATCATATCGCTCATTTGCGTTATTCAGCATTTGTTCGCGAGATGCTTCCTCAAGTTCCGCTATAGCTATCGACAATGGTTTCTCCGTATAGATAATGAGCTTGTATGAAGGTGGTGTGGACAAAAGTGCTTGTGCGCCGTGGCTTCTCAAATATTCTTGAAAGGCTTCCGAAGCGTTTCCGTTTTTTTTACGCAAAATAAATTTGTGCAAAATATCAGAGTAGCCAAGTTCAAAATCCGGTCTGACCACATACGGGTCAATAACTTCTTTTCGTATGACTTCAATCGCTTCGTTCTCGCGGGCAGTTAAAACGCGAACGGGCTTGATATCTTCTTCGGGAATAGGTGAAGGTTGGGTGATTGGTTGAGCTGGAGCAGCCTCGTAGCTACTGATGTCTAAGGGCTTTGGGCCTTGGGGGTTGCGCAGACTAAGCACAATAGTTGCGACCACAATGATCGCAAGAACGATACCAGCGAGAATAATATATTTTTTCATATCAATACAAGATTAGCATGGGGTTGGCTTTTGACCGGTGCTCTCACCTGCATCATAATTGCCATCAACATAAAAATACCACATGGTTCGCAGCTTCTGTAAGGCGTAGCTTGATGGTGTGCCGCCACACCCTTGTTGATAACATACTGCTGCGCGTTTCACTTCTTCACAAGTCCACTGCGTTTTATCGGCTGGCTCTGCATCTTCTGAAAATTTCAAAGCTGCAGCGTATATGGCGTCAACCATGTTTTCGATATTCAGTGTCTGGCGATTAAGGCCGCTTATCTGGTTGGCGCGATTGGCATAATAGAGAAAATTATCGACACCATTAAATTGTGCTGGGCCAGCACCTGCATTTGCCGTGTCGTTGTAGCAATGAGAAACCCACTGACTACCACTTGCCGGAATACCGGCTCCCTCGGCTGACCATGCCAGAATCTCCGCATCCGATGCGCCGAATTTGCCGCCACACTCAGTGCGCATGGCGCCTTCAAGAAGCTTTGGTGGAATGCCAAAGATGGACGCTGCATTGTTGATTATATTAAAAATCTCCACCCCACCATCGCCTTCGCGCGGTACCGCAAGTTGCGCATATTGATAGGTGCCGGTTCCGGGATTTACGCTGCCACCGGGCACGGTGCCGGTGCCTCCTGTTGTTGCGCCGCTTGTGTCGGCGTCAGGAATATTGTCATCCTCAAATGAGCTAATCAGATTGGGGAGTATGTGTATGAAATTGGGAGAATTAGTTCCGGCATCATTTGCTGCAAGCACCGTGTTCGATTGGCGGGTAAGCTGTAGGTAATAGTTGCGAAACGGCTTGGTGACTGCCCCTTCTGTGAGGTTGTTGATTGTAAGTATCAAAAACAAAACAGCCAGACAACCTTCAATGATTAGGGTGTAGGATCGTTTCATACTAATAGGGTAATTATAGCCTATATGTCAAGCTGTTGGGTGTCGGGATGATCTGGAAACAGACGACGTTCTTCTTTGAGCATGTACTGCAATGCATCCTCCTCAACATATTGCACCATGGTCGGGTCGTACAAGATGCCCGTTATTTCATTGCGGGTGAAAAAATCCTGTATGGTCGTATCCGCGTTGGCCGTTTTTCTATGTATAAAGTACTTTTTGATGAGAGGAGAATATACGATCTCAACATCATCGGTGAGAATAGGTGTTTGTTCCCTCATGATGGCCTCAAGTTTTTTTTGCACCTGGGTGTCACCGATATTGATGCGGGGCGCCACGCTGGGCTTTGGGGCAAACAGATTGCCACCCTCACTCCCGCCTGATATGGCAGTCTGAGACCCGCGGGAAAACAATAGAATAAGAATGGTGAGTGCAACAACTATGCCGAAAGCGGCCAGTACCAGCATGCGCATGCGAGAGTTCATACTACCTATTGTATATTAATGGCCGTCGACCGACCAATGCCAGGATTCGCTGGGCAAATTGTAAAATCCGTATGTCGCTGCGTTGGCAGAAAGCCACGCGAAACAGTCATCGTAGCTTCGTACTGTGTCGCCGGTGTTGTCGCATACAAAGTCAATCGCAAGACCGCGCTCATGGTTGGAAGTGCCGGGGATCGCGGTCGGAGGGCTGCATTGCCCTGATGGCATCTGATAAATAGCATAATTTGAAGTGCCGCAATTTTGTTTGCGCAGATCAATCTGTGTCTGCGGATCGCGCCACCCCCATCCACTCAGGTTTACGCCGGCGCTTCGTGCGGCAGAAAGCATGGAATTGACTGTTCCTGCAATTGACTGATGTACTTCAATACCCTGCACGTCGACCACCTGGCTCGCATCTACAGTGCCTGTGGGCAATGATCCCGTGTCTGATATGGGTGAGCCGCCACCGCCGCCGGTTGTGGGATTGTTGGTTCCTCCACCCGTACCAGCACTGCTTGTCGTGTCTGCCTCTGGTACCCCATCATCCTCAAATGCACTGATGAGTGCCGGCAATAGATGAATAAAGTTTTGTGGTGGTGTGCCGGTCTGCGCAGCTAAAACAGGCTTGCTTTTGTATGCGAGCCACTGATTACGCACTGGTTTCAGAAGTGCACCGCCGGATACTATGTTTAAAACAAACAAGAGCCCGACTGCACTGACAAGGACGGTCAGTGCAAATGTTTTATTTTCAGGCTTCATGCTAGGCGGCGTGCAATTTTCATCGGCAAGGAATGTTGAAGTGTCACATCAAGGAGCATCCATTCGTTGAACATGGTCTTCTGGGTCGTATGTGTCGGTGTCTTTGAGCATATTGCTGAGTTCATTGATGGATTTGGTCGAGGTAATAAAGCTGCGCGAACCACTTACATATATATCCCAGACAGTATTGGCAGTAAGAAGTCTTTGGAGCGCATCAGGACCATTTTCTGTCTTAAAAGACACAAGCACCACATCAAGCTGACGATCATATACCACGTCGACATCAGTGCTCAGATGTGGCAATTTGGTTATAAACTGCTTCATAACAATCTGATCATCTGAAGGAAGCTTCTTCATCGCTTGTTGATACGTTGTGGCAATTGTGTTGGTGTTGGTTGCCACATACTGAGGAGGTGTCGGCGTGGGTTGTTGTGCTGTATTCCCCAGAGGGAGAATACCTGAGCCGCTTCCGCCACGCGAAAGTATCGACACAATAACGCCCAGTACTACTGCTGCCGCGACAAGTCCGGTAAGAATGGCAGTTCGATTAATTCTTCTCATAGGTTTGTATTAACAGCCGCTTGATGTTGGTAAGCGATATTCATCTAATAGCCGCACGTGAAAGTGATCATGGTGTCCGGCGTTACATGCTTGCGTCCCCCATGGTTCCATGACTACAAAATTGGTTTTTCCACTTTCTCTAGCATATGCCATGACAGCATTGTTGACGGTGTCATCATCATAAAAAATCATTTGTACCTGATTGGTGCTCAAAAACATCTTGCCAAGCTCGATACTGCGGCATTGGCCTTCGCTGAGTCCACCTCCGCAACTACCGGGTTGGTCATAAAAAGCTGAGCACAAATTGGCAGCTGACAGATTAGTGATGCCTATGTCGACATCTACACCGTTTTTATGACTTGCGTGTCCGTCTGCATTCAAATCCCAAATCTCTAGTGTCGAGTCGGGATATCGTGTCTTCCACTGGATTGCCGTGCGATTCAGAAGTTGTACGAGGGCGGCGCTTCCACAGCTATTCCATGGGTGAGCTAAAACATATTCGCCGTTTACCGGCTCCGGCATCTGATAGTATCCGCTGGCAGAAGGCGCGCCGGCACGGGCCATAAACGCTGCGTCATCAATCTGCACATTGCCTCCACCTCCACCTCCGCCACCCGGTCCTCCGGTATTTCCACCCCCACCCACACTGGTAGTATCAGCTTCTGGAATTTCATTATCTTCAAATGCACTAATTAAGTTGGGCAAAATGTGAATGAAGGTTGGGGGAGCTGATTCAGTGTCAGAAACACCGCGCACCTCAGGCGATTTATACATCGCCAGCATGATGCTACGACGTTGCGACTGGAACCAGTGTTTTGCATCGGCCGGAAGGGCGCTGGTGGCAACATAGGCCACGGCGAGAACGAGAATCACAAGCGGCATCACGACATCAATCAGTGCTGATCGTTTTAAAGGATTATCTTTGTTGGTTCCCATAAGTATGTATATATAGATACCTTCTCAGACATGCTCTCGCACATCTGCCTTATAGTATAGAGTATCGGGGGATGCAGAGCAATGCAATAGTGTTTATTTTGTAGGTCATACAGGTATGTGAGTGTATGAAACTGGTAGTTACAAGTCTCTCATTGACTTTTGTCTTTTTATTCATCACAATGAATGCATGGGTCTTCTCAGTTTTATGAAGAAAGATGATAATAAGCCGTCAGATCAGATGGCTCAATCGAGCGTGTCAGTACAAGCCGCGTCTAATACTGTGCCTTCATACGATCCTTCTGCGGGTCAACCTGCAGCGCAGGTACAGACAACAGAAGTCAGCACACAGACTGTAGCACAACCCGCAACGACCTCCGGTATGAGTGGCGGATATTCTGGCATGGGTGGACAGCCGGATTCAGCAGCAGTACAGATGTCTCAAACAACCGGTGCCGACGGGCAAGTACAGCAGTCATCTGTTGGTGTTTCTGCAACCAGCGGACAGCCAGCTGTGCCTGCAGCTCAACCGGGTATGCCGCAGACCCCCGTAGATCCCAACGCGCCTGCACAGCCAGGACAACCCCCAGCAGACCCGAATGCTCCTGTTGATCCCAACGCGCCTGCTCAACCGGCACAGCCTGCGGATCCGAATGCACCAGGAGACCCAAACAAAGCAGTTGATCCGAATGCACCAAAAGATTCAGCCACTGAAAAAAATGAAGAGATTGACTTGATGACACATCTGACCCAGCGCTCCAATCGCGTATTTGTCATGGCATCTGGTAAGTCAAAAGAGTTTCATAATCAGTTCATCGATAGTGAGCAGCTCTTGTTTGGACTTCTCTCAGACACGGAGATCTATAAGCTGCTGACTGAGCTCAAGATTCAACCAAAGACAGTCGAGGCGGAATTGCAAAAAGTCTTTAAGCAAGAGCAATTTACGCAGACCCCTACGTTTTCGCCTCGAGTAAAGCGTATCATCGATAAGTCGTTGGTTATTGCGCGTCAACTAGGCTATGAGTTTATTTCGCCCGAACACATCTTAGTGTCTTTGGTTGAGGAAAAAGAGGGTGTTGGTGCGCAAATATTGGCCAAGATGGGCTTGAAGCAGGAAGATTTGAATAAGAAAGTGACCGGTAAAAAAGAAGGTGCACAAGCGGCAGAAGATAAGAAAAAGAAAAATGTTCTGACAGAATACACGATTGATCTTACCGAAAAGGCAGCCAAAGGGCTTCTGGATCCGGTTGTAGAGCGCGCCGAGGTCATCGAGCGTGTGATTCACATCCTTTCCCGACGCACCAAAAACAATCCTGCACTGACCGGTGAGGCAGGCGTCGGAAAGACCGCAGTTGTTGAGGGACTGGCGCAGCGTATTGCGGCACGCCAAGTGCCAGAACCGCTTCTTGATAAGCAGATTTTGCAGCTTGATTTGATGAGTATTTTGGCAGGCGCCTCCCATCGCGGTGAGTTTGAGCAGCGCATGAAAGACCTCATTGAGCAGGTGCAGGCAGCAGAAGGTCACATAATTCTCTTTATTGACGAGATTCACAATATTGTCGGTGCTGGTTCATCAGGCGAAGGATCGATGGACGCCAGTAATTTCCTCAAGCCGGCCCTAGCTCGCGGAGAGATCCAGCTTATCGGCGCAACCACGATCACCGAGTATCGTAAGTATATCGAAAAAGACCCTGCTTTGGAGCGTCGCTTCCAGCCGGTGTTTGTGCCAGAGCCTACAGAAGAGGCAGCTATCAAGATGGTTAAGGCAATTAAGGGTAAATATGAGGCATTTCATCGCGTGAAAATCCCAGATCCCGTGGTCGAAGATGCAGTTAAACTCTCAAAGCGCTATGTAGGAGACCGATTCCTTCCGGATAAGGCGGTCGATTTGATCGATGAGGCGGCTTCTGCAGTGCGTCTTCCGTTGATTTCGCTTCCTGAAGAGATTCAGTCGCTTGAGACTCGTGTAAAGCAGCTTACCCAAGAGCACGATGAGGCAAAAGCCCATGGAGACAGTGTAAAAGCACGCATTCTCAAAAATAAAGTTGATGATGTGCAGGCGGATCTCAACAAGAAAAACGAAGAATATCAGATGAAAAAAGGCCAGACGACCACCGAAGTCACTGAGCAAATAATCAAAGATATTGTTGCACGCTGGACGGGCATTCCCGTGTCTAAGATCAGCGAGTCTGAGGTGGCCAAACTATCAAAGCTGGAGGACATTATCCATGAGCGCATGATCGGCCAGGAAGAAGCAGTCGATGTGGTCGCCCAAGCGGTGCGTCGTGGACGTGCCGGGTTGAAATCGACCGGCCGCCCCATCGGAAGCTTTATTTTCCTTGGCCCAACCGGTGTCGGTAAAACCGAACTGTCAAAGACGTTGGCTGAGATTCTCTTTGGTCAGGAAGAGGCGATGATTCGCTTGGACATGACCGAGTACATGGAAAAACATGAAGTGGCAAAGCTTCTTGGAGCGCCTCCTGGGTATGTGGGATATGAGGAGGGTGGCAAGCTTACAGAAGCCGTACGACGCAAACCATACTCTGTTGTTTTGTTTGACGAGGTGGAGAAGGCGCATCCTGACATCTTCAACATTTTATTGCAGATTTTGGACGACGGCCGACTGACCGACAACAAAGGACATGTCATATCGTTTAAGAACACTGTCATTATCTGTACCTCCAATATCGGATCCAAGATCATTCAGCAGGAGTTGGCGAACAATCAAGATATGGCCAACAATAAAAAGGCGTTTGAGGCCCTGAAAGATAAGGTCATGAATGAGCTGATGAAGTTTTTCCGCCCGGAGCTTGTGAATCGTTTTGATGAGGTGATCATCTTTGAGCCGCTGTCATTTAAGGAAGTATCAAAGATCGTTGTGCTGCAGTTGAAGGCGCTTGTAAAGCTTCTTGAAGATCAGCAGATGAGTATGATCTATACCGATCCGGCGCTTGAGGAGATTGCTCGCCTTGGCTACGATCCGGTGTTTGGTGCTCGACCGCTTCGCCGCACGATTCAGAAGATGATCGAGAATCCGATCTCAAGCCTGATCATCAAGGGTGAGATGAAAGAGGGAGACGTGGTGCGTATTGACTTTGACGGCAAGGACTTTATCTTTGATGTCGGGGCCGGCAAGCTCTTTGAAGCATCAGAAACTGACAAGAAAGTATATCTGTGCGAGACAACCAGTAAGACATTTGAGACTGAAGTCAAAGCGTCGGCAACGGTCGTATCGCCATATTGTGGCTCCACCAAAGTGCGCCTGCTGACTGATGAGGAGCGTCGTGCAAAAGAGGCCGAGGAAAAGAAGGCGAAAGAAGAGGCTGAAGGGAAAAAAGAAGGCGATGATAAAAAATCAGCAGAAGGTGCGGATCCGAATGCCAAAAAAGATGCAGAAGGAAAAGATGGGGCTATAGATCCGACAAAAGATGGAGAAAACCAGCCGGCTGATGCAGCTGCCTCTGATCCGAACGCGCCGAAAGATCCCAATGCCCCCACGGACCCGAATGCGCCTGCTGGTGATGCAAAAGAGATGCCTCAGGGACCGGATGTGGCAACGCCTGACACAATGTCTATTCCTTTGATGGGTGAAAACGCGCCTTCTGCACCCACGGCCGATCAGCCCGCATCAAACGGAC
>CAZOFT010000008.1:0-72065 GCA_964579395.1 uncultured Gammaproteobacteria bacterium
CCGTCGCTGCGGGCGCGCGCACAAGAAGCGCTGCGCACCCCATCATGGCGTGAGCGATGGAATGAGCGAAAGGCCAAGCGCGAAGCGTGGCATACGGCCAACCGTACGGCCCCACCGCGCAAACGACGACGGGATATGACTGAGTAACAATACGCATTGTCCTCAGTAATGAGGAGAGTGAGTCCAAGATAGTCCCCCCTATCGCGGTCTGACTCCCCTCCTTCCTGATGATAATACATCGGGTACGATTGCGATCATGTACGCCGGACGCAACAGCTTGCATCCGGCCTCTGCCTGAACCCAATCAAACCAAGGTGGCACACACCGTCTTCTTGCTTCTTTTGCTTGAAGCACTGATGACCCGTGCCGGCACCTTAACAACTCATGCAATTATCAAAAAACCTATGTAAGTAGGAGGATTTTTTTGTGCGCTTTGCAGCAGGTGGTTCTAACTGGGAACTGAAATAAGAAGATTACGTATCGTTGGTCTTTTTATGTCAGTTCCTAGCCAACCCACTTTGCAGGGGGTCTTTGAGAGGTCGCGACTCGCAACCAATCAAGCTATTGACCTGGCACACGGAAAAAAAGATCTTGCAGATCTGGAAGGATAGCATTACACGCTATTACATCTGCACAAGGGCACAATGTTCCCCCTTGACTCAACTGACTCAAAGCATATGCCGCGAGCTCAAGCGAGTAAATCTCCCGCACCCATCCAGTGAAGGTGCTCGAGGACGAAATTCGGCCACTATCTCAGGTCGTCAGTACAAATCCGTACAAGAGACAAGTCAGAAGGAGATGCCATCATGGCACAACACAGCCTCAGGAGGCCCGGATTCTTCCGGCGCCACCGGCGAGCAGTGATCGCCAGCGCGGCGGTTGTTACAACCCTGGCTACGGCTGGTGCAGCATACGCTGTCACCATCCAACCCGGCCAGCGCATCGTCGCAGGACGTGTGACCGACAGCGGTCACTACGGTGCCTACCTCAACGGAGGTACCAACCCGGGTGCGGCCGTGTGGGTCCACAACTACGGGGACCACTGCACCGACGAGGGGCATGAGCAGATCATCGCTCAGCTCTACGTGCAGAACAATCCCGACGGGACGTGCGACATCGTCGTCGAGCCCAACGTGGGCGGTGACTGGGTCGTTCAGTTGAACCCGAACGATCCCCACGCCCCCGCGGATACCCCCGGGACCACGAGCAGCACGACGACGGCACCGACCACCACGACCACGACGGCGAGCAGCACGACGAGCTCGACGACCGGGTCCACCACGACCACGACGGCGGTGAACAACGGATGCGGCTTCGCGTTCGCCAACACCACCAAGGCGGTCACCGGACCCTGCGTGGTCAGCGGTGATGTGATGATCAGCTCCAAGATGAGCTGGACGGACAACGACGAAGCGACGGGTCACGGCTTCGTGATCCCGGATGGCACCACGGTCGAGGTCAACGCCCCCTGGGGTGCGTACGCCGATCCACGGCCGGCCAGCGAGGTCGTCAAGTCCATGGTCACCCTCGGTGGTGGCTGCGCGGACAAGGCACCCGCTGACGGCAAGCTGGACGGCTGCAAGACGGCAACGATCCTGAACCTCGACGGCACTGTCGCCGCAACCGCGACGATGAGCACCACCGCGACCACGACGGGCAGCAGCACGACGACGACCAGCACCGGTGCCACGACGACCACGACGGGCAGCAGCACGACGAGCTCGACGACCGGGTCCACGACCACGACGGCGGCCACCTGCGGCGCAGAGTCCTCCGGGACCTACCCCGCGAGCACGGCCAGCGTCACCGTCCCGGCCAACACCTACGTCGATGGCGACATCACGTACAACGGCCAAGACATCACCGGCAAGCGAGTGAAGGTCACCACGCAGGTGTCCATCGTCGCCAAGTTCGGTGCTTCCTGGGTCAAGGTGGGCTGTGAAGGTCCCCGAGACGTTCCGGTCGTCACGATCCCGTGATGATGCAAGTCGCTCCCCTGGAGTGACGTCGTTCGCGCAGCGATGCACGAACACCAACTGCTGACTGAACCTCGGCAGATCCTCTGACATTCGGACCGTACGCCGGCCGGGATGCATGTGTGGGATTCCATTCCCTGCGAACTTCATCGTTCGTTCCGCCACGCATGGCAGACACACTCCCGGCCGGCCCAAGCCAAGCAGTAAATCTCCGACATTCGTGTCAGAGAAACCGATCGCCAAGATCGTGCTGAGGCAGACAACTGAAGCGGTGCTCAACGGTGAGTATCCAAAATGAGAGTTTGCCTCTGCACACTTCCTGGTCTGCTGGTTCTGCGCCTGATGAAGCCCTGAAAGGAGCTTCAAATCTGCAGAACAGACAATATCTGATTCGTACCCGTACCACTCCCGCAAGTGGACGAACCAGATGTGTTGTTAAGCTCTGAGTCCAATTCCGGACAAAGACACCACCAGACCAAGATCGGCTGGGTATGAGCACCTTTTTCAAGGAGCTTTTGCAGTTCGTATGGCGTGTGATGATAAGTCCCACCCAGACAACCATATGAGCAGCAGTGATCGCCACGCACCCCTCCCAACCACCGCGTGTCGCCGATCCCCCAGCCACTTTTCACGGTCTCGCCCCAGACCCCTCCCCGGGACGAGATTCCGTGGTCGGTGACGCCGATTCTGGTGTCTATGCTGCGACTTCTAGTCGAACTTGCGTTTTTCACGGAAGAAAAACATGAGTGACGATATGACGTCAAAGCTAGCACCAGGTCGGCTGATCCGATCCACCCCAATTTTTTTGATACTTTACATGAGCCCGCCGCAACTTTTTCTTGATCCACCCGGATCACCCACCAGTTTGGTGGTTATAAAAAGAAGAAGTTGCGGCATTACCTGTGTTGAGAAACGTATGAAGATTTGTTTCTCACAACAGGCAGTGTAAGACGGGAACTACTTTCCCGCACCCCCACCGCCTATATCAACTGTCGTAACAAACGGTTCATGAGGCCTTCCTTTTCCGTAGAGAAGCTGCACTTTGTACGGGTCAATTACGCTCGTCATGCCGGTCAGCGCATTCATAATAGTGGGATAGCTTTCATATGTTCCTTTGCCCGCAAACCGCCTGAGATGACTGGGCTCGTCAAAACAGAAAAAGCGATTCGGGATCGTCCAGTGAACTCCATCACGACTGACAGCTGCGTAAAACCCATCTGCAGATTCATATGCCATAAGCAGGCTATTCGTTCGCGACACCAGCGATACTGCCGGAAGGGCCGTATATACTTGTTTGCCGATCGGTTGAATGACCGCAACAGAACTGGCAGCTTTTCCCGACACAAAGCCCTGTGCTTCTCCGACAAATCGAGAAATCGGACCGATTGTGCCGTCTGCAGCAAGCGGCGCTCGTAGAGCATGAATTGCATCTGTTTTATCATTCCAATCGACGTAATACACATACACATACGTTTGTCCAGCGCGCTTGATGATCGTCGCGCTCGGCTGTCCGACACCGGTAATTTTGGTCGAATCAAATGAGCCCTTTCCGGCAAAAAATCTACCCATGCGCTGCCAAGTGAGACCGCCATCGATAGATCGTGCCAAGCCAATACTTGCTTGATACTGCGACGCCACATACGGATCGTTGCGAAGCTCAGCATGGTAAAACCCCAACAGAAACTGCGGGTCTGCAGTCGGACGAATGACAGACGTTATCCCGGCATAATCTCTGTCAAATTCACCCTGCACCCCTGAAGGGCTAAAGACTGTAGAAACCGTTTTTTGACCGTCGACAAACTCACGCACGAGCACTGTGCGCACGCCGACCGGGATAAAAGTGCGTGTTTCTCCGGGAAATGCCAGCACGCTCACGTGACCATCCGGCGCAAAATCTCCCAGTTGTGTACGAATTTCCTCGTCAAACGCCGGCTCAGACACTGAAGAAATACAGTGAGTGCTGATCGTTGTGCCCGCCACTTCCTCGTGCAATTTCATTACACGCAGCCCAAGGTATAGCACCACGCCCAATGACAGAAAAATTGTGCCAACAAGCACATAAGTGGTCCGATGATGTGAAATCAACTCCTCCAGGCGAAGTCGAAGGCGCAGTAACTCTTTGTCTATCATATGAAATCAAGTGTCGGATCAATCTCCGAACGGATGAGTGAACTATTATAGAGCCCCTGATGCCCGCACGCAACGCATAGAGCCATGGTGTCACAGACCACAAACTGATATCCTGTATGATATGCGCAAACGGATCATCTCATGGCCGTACCTCTATCCACTGCTACTGGTCCTGATCACTGTGTTGATTTGTGCACTCAATTACACGCCGGGGACATGGCTGACCGGCTGGGACACCTTACATCCGGAGCTTGATTTTGGCCTCAATTTCGGGCGACTTTTGCAGGGGGTGTGGCGACCGGAACAGGGGCTTGGCGCACTTGCCGGCCATTCTCATATGGCTGATCTTCCGCGTGTCATTATTCTGTGGCTTTTGCACTTTGTGTTTGCGCTCAATACGCTCAGATACCTGTATGTTTTTTTGTGCTTTATTGTCGGGCCGCTCGGGATGTACGTGCTGGCTCAGTCACTGGTATCGCCACCACAATCCAAACGAACTATCGCTTTTTTAAGCGCGCTTTTTTACATATTCAACCTCAGTACGGTCCAGCAATTTTACGCACCATTTGAGATGTTTCCCACCCAGTGGGCAGCGCTCCCGTGGACTATCTATGCTGCCACAGAGTATGTGCGCCACTCACGTGCGGGATGGCGCAATCGGTACCTGGTGTATTTCTTTCTCACCACCCTTCTTGCTGCCCCACAAGCATACGCAGCGCATTTATGGTATCCGTTTGTAGCAGTTTTTGGGCTTTCTATAGCCACATACAGCCTGACATTGCATCCGCTTCGATCGTTTCACACATTGCGCAATGCCCTCGCCCGCCCCCTGATTCTTGCAGTGTTATTGGTCACAGTCAACGGATTCTGGCTGTTTCCCAACCTCTACTTTATCGCAACCGGCAGCAGCGTGCCCAAAGAAAGTCGCCAAAACCGGTTGTTTTCCCAGGAGTATCGCATCAGAAATAGAGAGGACGGCTACATTCGCGATGTGGCACTCATGCGGGGATTTTACCTGAACTGGTCAGCATACGACTTTGAAAAAAGCCGATTCGGTACACTCATGCCGCAATGGAATAACCATCTGAGCAACCCGCTCGTTGCTGCGATTGGCTACACAGCTTTTCTACTCGTCTGTTACGGCGTTGTTGAGTCGATCCGCAAGCGCAACAAGCTTCTTATGAGTCACCTCCCTTACGTTATTGTGCCGCTGATATTTTTACTCAACCGAACACCGCCGTTTGAACAGCTGTTTGATGCACTTTTGCACCTTTCCCTGTTTGAAGAAGCATCGCGTTTCATATTTACCAAAATGTCGATTCTGCAACTGATGGGATACACCATATTTTTCACCTATGCGCTGTCTCGCCTGCAGGCACAAAAATGGTATAAAACCGGCATAACCTTCCTTATTCCCCTCTTGCTTGTTATCTATGCATTTCCTGTGTTTCAGGGCAACCTCATAGGTCGCCAATTTCGAATTCAAGTCCCACAGCAGTACAACGATTTTTGGGCATTCATGAAGGAGCGCGAAGACGGCCGCGTGCTATCACTCCCCCTTCACACCATATCCGGTTGGCAATATTATGACTGGGGATATCAGGGAGCAGGGTTTTTGTGGTTTAACCTCAAGCAACCACTGTTGGATCGAGATTTTGACCGGTGGAATTACCATAATGAACAGGCGTTTCGTGAATTTCAGTACGCAGTCTATAGCCAAAAAAATGATCAATTCGTACAGAATCTGGACAAGTATGGAGTACGGTATGTGGTATGGGATCGTTCGGTGATCACGGCAGACCCTAAAAATCGAAAGCAAATGTTGTTTGAGCGCGAGACGGAGACGCTTGTAGACCAGCTTTTGAAAAACGGTGATCTGGTGAGCGTTGCTACATTTGGCACGATCGATGTCTACACCACGCGCAGACAACCTCCGGCACAACGTATCCGAGCTCTGAGCTCAAACGTGCAACCTGCGTATCGATGGAACTGGACTGACAGCGCATATGCACAGTTGGGCGACTATATCACCAGCACTTCTGTAGAAACGCCGTTTGTATACTACTACCCCTTCCGAGACATAGTATCATCAAGCGATCGTGTAAACGATACCATACAGATCGACCCACAAACAGCAACAGTGAACCTGCAAGAGAAAGTGCAGGGCACATACATTCTCCCCTCTCTTACCCAAACGGAATCAACCGTTTATGTCAATGTGTACGCACAAAAAGCTGATGACTCACAGATACGGTATATACTTGAGCCCCTATTGCCGGGCACCGTCACTCAACCGATCACCGTCACTGCGGATGCAAATTTTGATACGGCACTCTTTCAGTCAAACATAAATACAGCCACCTTTCGCACCCCAAGCACCCAATTATCCACTGATTCGCGGCTTCTTCTCGGACAGGCATATGTCTATACTCAAAGCCCCAATTTCATCAACAGACGAGCAGTAACCCTACCGTTTGATCAACTTCAACTCATCCCAAAACAGACCCAACACCTCCGTCTCACTTCACAACAACAAGTGTTTACTCCGGATCAAATCATTCTCAACTCCTCAGATCGCAAGGCCATTACCGTAAAGCAAGATAGGTCTGGGGTCGTTGCATCATTCACTTCTCAGTACGTTCAAAACGGAAGCTATTTATCTATGGAAGAAATTCCTCACACAATGGGCTATCTGCTGGGAATTACCGCCCGCAATATCGAAGGCTTGCCGATTCGTATCTGCCTCAAAAATTATTATTCAGATACGTGCGATGTCTATGATGAGTTGAGTAAATCAGACACATTCACGACAGATTACTTTTTGGTTCCGCCGACTGATGACGGTCAGGGATACGGATTGTCTTTGGACAACATTTCATTCGGCAAGGCAAAAACCACCAATGAAGTGCGTGATGTGCGAATCACCCCTCTCCCCTTTGAGTATTTGTCTCAACTACGCATCAGACAACAGACACCCACTGAAAACAGTCCGGCATTTTTTGTCGACAACTCTTCGTATGACTCAGGCTGGATCGCCTTTTCCACCCTTGCTGAAAAACCCACTACTTTCTGGGGCTTTATTTCACTGTGGATTACTGGTTCTCGCCTCCCCAATCACGTCCTTGTGAACAACTGGCAAAACGGCTGGGAACTACGTGATCAAGGCACCGCCGAAAAGCCCGTGAGTATTGTACTGGTCTATTGGCCACAATATCTTGAGTATGTTGGTTTTATCACCCTCTTTCTGACAGTTGCTGCACTCATCGCACCTCACTATCACGTGCGAAAACTACACAAACACATCGCACATCGCGTCAGAAATAGAACCAAAAAAAGTCTTTCTTAGCTCGTCTTGACAGGCAAATCACTTGCGAGAATGTGGCTCAAATGATATACTATAGGGTATGAATGTCGCAACAACTATCCGCTTTATTATTACCATGATCGCCGTGATCGTGGTGGTTCTTATCGCCAATATGCAAATCGGCAGCTACCTCAAAGAGCGCGCTATCGATAACTGTGGACGCATCTCCCGCTATCAGACTGTGCTTCCTGACCAAAATGCAACGGTGTGGTACCCTATTGAAGATTTGTATAAGCAGTGTCTTCGCGACAAGGGCTACGGCTCAATCGCCGATCAAAAATAAGCACCGTCGCTCTAGCTCTCCGGCTCACACACTTACACTCTTCCCACTTGTCTCCTGACGGACTATAATGGAGTATGTCTCTGGTTCATTTACAGGTCAGAAATCCCCGTGATGATGAAACGCCTATTGAGGCGGCCAGCCAGATTTTTGCCTCACTCCTCTCCTCTTCGCACGTGCCTCTGTGGCGCCACAGCATGCAAAAACCCAAAGCATTTGCCTTTGAACTCTTTCTTTTAGGGCAGACTATCTACTACTACATCAGCGTCCCTGAAGAGTCGCAAGTACTGGTGCAAAGCCTCATTTCCTCTACCTATCCCTCTTCCACTATCCAAAAAACTACTGACCCCATGGAAACGGTCTTTAAGTCAAAACAATTCGCCATGGGTCGCTTGTTTTTGAACAATTCGTTTTATCTGCCGATCAAAACCTATATGGACTTTCGCGATGTCGACCCCATGGCTGCGATCGTGGGCTTTTTGTCCAAGCAGGAAGCCGGGATTCGCGCTGCAGTTCAAATCATGGTCACTCCCGCCTCATTTCCCTGGCAAGCAAGCGCCATGTCAGCAGCCAAAGCCATGAGTCTCGACTCGCCTTCCGGCAAATACACCCAAAATCCCCAAAAGCTTCTTATTACCCGTAAGGCTGGCTTCCAGGGTGGCAAGGTCAGCATTCGTATGGTGGTCGGTACACAAAAAGCCGAGCTACCACCCTTGCCGTTTTTACAAAATCTGGCCGGCACCTTCGGCAGCTTTTCACTCGGCGAAGGGAATCAACTCAGCTTTCGACGCCGTGTGGCCCTTCCTGACAGACTGATGCGACGCATGCGCGAACGCTCTATCCACTACTTTGAAAACAGACATCAGATTCTCAATGCACAGGAGCTTGCCACCATCTGGCATCCGCCGGGACTTCTCATGGCCGGCATCAAAAATATATCTTGGGGCAAGACCCTTTCGGGTGAACCACCTGAAAATCTGCCGGTTGCTGATAATCCTCAATTTGACAAACAGGATCTGAACTTCTTTGCCAAAACTGAGTTTAAAAACCGCCCCACTATATTCGGCATCACCACCAAAGACCGGCGTAAGCACGTCTATATTGTGGGTAAAACAGGTGCGGGAAAGTCGACGCTCATTTCCAATATGGCAATCGACGACATCCGTAAGGATCGGGGCCTTGGGATAATCGATCCGCACGGCGACCTGACACAGGCAGTGCTTGACTATATCCCCAAGCGTCGCATGCAGGATGTCGTGTATCTTGAGCCCTTTGACCAAGAGCGGCCGTTTTCACTCAATGTGCTTGAGGTGAAAAACAAGCAGCACAAGGACTTGGTCGCCTCCGGCATAGTCTCGATTTTCTACAAACTGTATGGCGACAGCTGGGGGCCACGCCTTGAATATATTCTCCGCAACTGCATCATGACGCTCCTTGAGATCCCCGACTCGACGCTGCCTGATATTCTGATGCTTCTGTCTGACACCAAAAGACGCCGCGAACTCGTGGCAAAGCATGTGACCGATCCGGTCATACTCGCATTCTGGAACCGTGAGTTTGACGCAATGAGCGATAAGCTGCGCACCGAAGCTGTAGCGCCGATTCAAAACAAAGTCGGCCAGTTTGTCTCCAGTCGTCTGATCAGAAACATCATCGGCAACCCCAAGTCCACGATTGACCTGCGCCAGATCATGGATGAAGGGAAAATTCTCCTTCTCAATTTATCACAAGGAAAGCTCGGTGAGGACAACGCGGCGCTTCTGGGAGCCATGATGATCACGCAGATCCAGCTTGCGGCCATGGGTCGTTCGTATCAAAATGAGGATGAGCGCCGGGACTTTTTCCTGTACGTCGATGAGTTTCAGAACTTTGCCACCAACTCATTTGTCAAAATCCTTTCAGAAGCGCGCAAATACCGCCTTTCACTGACTTTGGCCAATCAGTATATCGAGCAGCTTGATGAGACTATCCAGCGCGCCATATTTGGCAATGTCGGAACGCTGATATCGTTTGTAGTCGGTGCGCGTGACGCGCGCATATTATCCAAGGAATACGGTGAGATCTACACTGAAGCTGATCTTGTCGGCTTGGGCAAACACGAAACGGTGCTCAAGCTCTCAATTGACGATATGACCACGGCCCCCTTCCCTGCAAAGACCCTGCCTCCCCCTGAAGTCAAAAATGACAATGCGGATAAAATAATCGAACTCTCTAAGCAACGCTACGGTCAAGCAAAGCGAGTATGATCTGCGCTTGAGCTTTCTTTCAAATGTCGCATCACATAAAGAGTAGTCGACAGCTCATCTACAGTCTCAATGGAAAACCAAACCCGACTCCTGCCGACTGATCAGTCGCATCGATCAAGAAACCGATAATCCTCCGGGGTTGTCGGTTTCTTTTTTGACCAGCACTGGAGCGCTGATATTTACTGGACTTTTCTCCATCAGTCAGCTACAGTAAATATATGGGCATTCGTCGTGTCTTTTCTTTTTATACTGGCCTCGCACTGATTCTTCTTGCCGCACTTGCGCTACCCGGCAACACCTATGCTCAAGCTTGTCGCGACCCGCTGCAGCAACCTTTTGCTGCAAATTCAATATGGAATACCCCAATTGGCTCAGGTGCACAGTTTGTGCCTGCCAATTTTAAGCTCCCGGCAAATGGCTGGGGAGCTGAGGAAAATGTCATCATCATGAAGCCGAATGCACCGAAAAAACCTATTCAGGTAGCAGGACATAACGGCTGGGGTGGAGATCAACAAGCCCGATGCGGCACACCCGGTGGCACACTGCACGACGGAAAACAATTGCCGGTTCCTGATGGGTGGACCACGGTATTTAAGTTGCGAGGACAATGGCCAAACGCATCAGGCGGCATCTTGGACTCAGATGGCAAAACCATATATCAGAGCCAGCCTCTTACCGTATGTGGAAACGGATCGCCGGTCACCTCATATTTCCCCAAAGCGACAGTTGATTTGTATGGAGACGGTATACAAGGCGGACAAGGTGGATCAGCCATGTCTAGCGTGGGTGGTGCAATTCGCTTGAGCGAAATGAAGGCGGGATATCGTATTCCTCATGCTCTTAAGCTCGTCATATTCGGAGTAGAAAACATGAGTCGCAGCAACGGCGGATACAGATGGCCCGCCCTTCAAGCAGATTCCGAGTTCAATGCCCCTTGTTCAAACGGCAATGCATACTGCGGCAGCAACACAGCGCTTCGTATGGGTGCGCTGCTAGCGCTTCCCCCAAGTGTGGATGTCAACTCGCTGGGTTTACAGGCTGAATCATCTAAGATGATAGCTCGTGCCCTTAAGGAATATGGAGGGTACGTGGTTGACAACTCTGCATGGTCTTATGCACATATTGCAGTTGAGTTTGGGCCTGACGGAAGCGGTGTTGATAAGCTCGCGACACTTGGGGGCTTCAATAGCGCAGACATCAATAAAATTTTTAGCAAGATAGAAATTGTTGACAACAACACTGCCTCCTCAATTGGTGGAGGCGGCACACCAACCGCCCCAACCGCGCTTCCTTTTTGTACTGGAGGCGAGGTGGAACCAACCACCCCACCCGTTCAACCAACCACTCCTCCGGGTGGTGGCAGTTGTGCAACAAAGTCCCAAGGTGATGCTGACTGTAAAAATGGCGTATCTTTGGCTGACTTTGCTATATGGAAAACTGAGTACTCAAGCGGCTCAGGTAAGAGTGCCGACTTTAACGCAAACGGCTCAGTCACATTGGCTGACTTTCAAATCTGGCGCAATACGTATGTGGGCTCAGGTGGTGGCGGTGGACCCAACCCGACAGCAGTTCCGACCACTCCTCCCGGTGGCGGAGGTGGAAGCATTACTAAGCCGATCAAGATCGTGGGTATCGGCGATTCGATTACTGGTCAAAGCAACTCGTGGACTTATGCGCTGCAAGACCGCATGAAAGCAGATTCTTGTGCCGCCGGTACTGACTACCAGTTTATCGGTTACGACCAAGAGTTCCCAAACCCCGATAGCGAACCATATGCCAGTCGCGGCCCCGCCGGCTATCAGCATCAGCGTATATCGCGCGGTGGCTTTAATGCCCGCGGCATGCTGAACGTAATAAAAGAAAAAGGATTCGGCGGCACACCGGATGTGGTCATAACCTACTTGAGCGTAAATAACTTTGGCACTGGCTATGTCGATGGCACATACAATCCTCCGGGTGATGGAAATCCAGCAACTCTAAAACAAGACCTTAAGGATATAATTCTCTATGCGCGCAGTAAAAATCCTAAAGTAACTGTTATCTTGGGAGCACTACAGACAGGTCAAGGTACGGCAGAAATCAGCGCTCTTGCTTCAGAAATGGACACCAGCACATCACATGTATACGCTACGGGCGAGCCAGCATTTGGGGGTGGCGATGTCCACAGTATTCCTCCGGATAATATTGCGGTGAAGATGCATGAGAAGCTGAAGCCCTTCCTGCAGGCAAATAATATCTGCAACTAAAGCCTTATGTTATAGATGCGGAAAGGCGTCCTAGAAACGTATCTATAAACAGCGTGGATATCGGTTTTGACACTCGATACGGGTTTGTGTAGACCTTATTGCTGACAACCAACGACTGGCAACCACAAACCAATGTTATGCGCCGATTTTGAATTCGACGATGTCGCCTTCCTGCATCACGTAGTCGCGTCCCATAATCCCCACACGCCCGGCAGCACGTGCCCCACTCCAACCGTTGTGTGCCACAAAGTCGTCATATGACACAATATCGGCCTTGATAAACTTCTTTTCAAAGTCAGTGTGAATCACGCCGGCAGCCTGTGGAGCCAATGTCCCCTCTTTGATCGTCCATGCGCGAACTTCCTTCTCTCCTGCGGTCAGGTACGATATAAGAGAAAGCGCTTTGTATGATTCTCTAACCAAACGCGCGAGCCCTGTTTCAGAAAGTCCGAATTGCTCAAGGTACTCCTGTTGATCACCATCACTCAGCCCCAAGACGTCATTCTCAAGCTTGGCACACAAATGAAGATAGTTGTTGGTTGTTAGTTGTTGGTTGTTAGTTGCAAAAACCGACTCGATTTGTGCTTCAATCGCCTCAGGGTTTTCCAACTGGCCTTCTGACACGTTGAATACATAGATAACCGGCTTGGCAGTCAGCAGATTCAAGGGTTTGAGAAGCTCACGATCCTCATCAGTCAGGCTTTGGTTTCGCACGGCAACACCGCTATTTAAAGAATCTCGCACGTTCTTCACCACCTCAAATCGAAGAATGTCTTCTTTGGGAGCTGAACCGCGCGGTTCTTTGAATTTTTCCAGGGTCGCCAGATCAGCAAGCGCAAGCTCCGCATCAATAGTCGCCATATCTGCTGCAGGATCGACTTTGTTTTCTACATGAATAATGTTGTTATCATCAAACAGTCGCACCACATGCACGATCGCCGCTACTTCACGAATATGCGAGAGAAATTTATTCCCCAAACCTTCTCCGGTTGAGGCTCCGCGCACAATCCCTGCAATATCATAAAACTCCACCACAGCGGGCAAGATTTGTTGCGCATTCACAATCTGAGACAGCTTCGTCAATCTGACGTCGGGCACTTCAATAATTCCAACATTCGGTTCGATCGTACAAAACGGATAGTTCTGCGCATCAGCCACCGTCTTTTTAAGAAGTGCGTTAAAGAGCGTCGACTTCCCCACATTCGGGAGTCCGACAATACCAATAGACAGATTCACTTTGCCCTCACTTTCTTCCTATTTGCAATACATGCCCGTACAAAACTCACTCCTAAAGGGGTCATTGTCACGACATCAACACCTTTTTGAATAGACAAGCGCTCATCACCCAATATTATTTGCTCAACAGTGAGCCATGCAGGCGTCATACATTGAACACGAAATAAATTGTACATGCTTAACTGATACTCCTCATCATCAATACCCAGCACTGAACAGACATCGGCTTTACTCAAATGGTATTTGGTTACTTCCGCCCAATCCATTTCATCTTCTTTTGCAAGCGAATTATACGCTCCATTTAATATTCTCACGTCTACCGGATTCAATCCTTGAATTATTTCTATGTACGCATACCTTATTTCATCATCAAATGTTGGATCCATCGCATTTGCAGTTAACCTCGCCCATATATCCTGAAGATCGTCCTCTTCTTCCAAACTCGCATGAGTAATTATAGGGAGAGCAAACTTGGGTGGCACTACTCTCGTATTCTCAACATCTAACTCTTCGAGAATTTCGTTTGCACGTTCAAAAAATCTCACTTGCCGTTGCCATCTGGCAAACTTCAACTTATCACCAATTAATCCCATAATATCAGAGGCTGGTCCTCCTAGCATGCGCTGTAAACCTATCAATATTCTTTCAGTTGTTACAACGGCCTGCGTGCCGAATTTTGCCGTCTCAGCGGCTGCTTTTGAAATTTCGCCGATGTCATTCATACTATTCATGATTTGCACGAAACATACTTAATAAGTATGGCACTAACTGAAAAGTATATTATAACACCTTGGAGTTTTTTAAGACCAACCTCATGCATCACAAAATGTACTATACTCAAATTCATGGATATACGATCACTTCAGAAACCACTTAAAGACAGCTATCGTGACGATCCTGACAAAGCCCACCTTACCATAAAAGCCAGCGGAAATGAGACCGGCACGCCCCTGTCATGTACTGTTGATATCGGACGCGCGGCATATGAGGCGCAGGCACACAAAGGAGTGGGCGGTGCAGGTACTGGTGCGTGTTCGGGCGACCTCTTGCTGGGAGCGCTTGCCGCCTGCGCACAGATTACCTGCCAGATGGTTGCGGAAAATATGGGGCTTCCCATTAAGTCAATTCGTGTAGAAGTCGAAGGTGACTTGGATCTGCGCGGCACGCTCGGTATCGACTCTACAGTTCCGGTTGGGTTCACGGCCATTCGCACGTTCTTTCATATCGATGCACCGGAGTTGACTGATGAGCAAAAACAGTCGCTGCAGGAGAAAACGGAACGATATTGTGTGGTCTACCAAACCCTCTCCTCCCCTGCTCACTTGAGCACGATCTGGAATACAACTCAAGCAACCTGATTTCTCGAATTACTCAATAATATCTACGCGTTTTTCTACCGTGTTCACATTGAGTGACAACACAACATCGTGCGCCCGAGCCACAAACGCCTTCATGTTCACAAACACGTCTGCCGGAATATTGGTGTTTGTGGGGACCTGTAGACTGATCGTTGCCAACAGGTGTTTTTGCCCGACCACAGAAGCTGACGCGGTAGCCTGTGGATCTGCTTTAACATCCGTAATGGTGACTTGCTGCACACCCACCTCACTGATGCTCTCTTGCAGATACGCGGTGATTGTTTTGCGTATCGCATCATATTCAAGCTCGGGTTCAGACTTCAGGCGCACACGCGAGACAATCTCCATTGATACGGTAACCGGCTGTTTGGTGGAGCTTATGAGCTTGGATTCCAATGACTGTCTGGCACGGTCAGTGAGCACAATACTGGGATCTGCTCGAAGCACACTCGTCACATTCCAAACATGCTTTTTTTCATCATATGCAGCATTCAGCGAATCGATTGTCACGGTGGGATAGGTTTTTGTAACAAGCTCTTGGAAGTCATCAGCAATCTTCCGCTTCAGCTGGCCGTTTTTTTGCTCCTCCTCACTTACCAGCGAGATTGTTTTTTGAATCTTGAGCTGAAGCTGGACGTTTGCCTGAAGGGTATTTTCAAGCTCGGAAATGATACGCTGCTGCAGCTGATAGTCGATGGATATGTCTTCGGGAATCAGTATGTCAGCATCAATGGTCACGGTCGGGCGCTGGCCGGGCAGACTCATCTGCACATTTGTTTTTACATTTTGCACGTAGCTACTGGGAGAAATTTGTGCAAATTCACGGTTGAGCACCGTCTGAATTTGCTGATACGCCTGCGTTTTAAACGTGGTATTTTTCAAAAACAAAAAGAGCGGGATCGCGGTGACAAGCAACACCAATGTTATCACCCCAAAGCTCTGGCGCTTGAACGTGGAACTTCCTGCAGAACGCACGCCATTAAACGTAAACAGGAGTGTTGCGATAAAAATGATTGAGATGACATTGGTGGCAAACAGCAAAAATCCACCCGCAAATATTCCCTGATTGGCCAAAGCGATACCGATACCTGCCACACACAATGGCGGCATGAGCGAAGTAGCAATCGCAACGCCTGCGATACTGTCTGACACCTTGGTCTGCATGATGCCAAGTGCCGCAATTCCCCCAGCAGCAAGCGCGATAATAATATCCAGTAATGTCGGTGTCGTTCGCTGCAATATCTCATCATTCACCACCTTCAGGGGCGAGATCATGGTGATCAGATATGCGCTGGCCAAGCTGAATACAAGTGAAAACAAGAGTAAAACGAGCGCTTGGTGCACAAGTGAACGGCGCGCACTCGACACACCGACCGCCACTTTCATGAGTGGCCACATGAGCGGAGATATAATCATGCCACCGATAATCACTGCTTGTGCATTGAGTAGAAGCCCCAAAGTACACACAATCGTTGAGGCAAACAGAAGCAGTATATAGCTGGCGCTAAAGTGCGTATTGAGCCCGATTTTCTGATAAATCGTATTGATGTCTACATCGCGCAGGTCGTTTATAAAGTACAAGTAGCCGGTGATGCGGGTGGAGTGCGTATTAAACTCATTTACTGTCGGCTGCTTATTCATCATACGTATTCAGTATAGCGAAAAAACAACGCAAAGAGTTTCGTTACTCCCCTATATATCCGCGGCGCCATATTTCATAGTCGGTAAATGTCACTGTGTCATCACCGTTGAGGTCAGCATCGATTTCGCGCCCATCTCCATCCTCATCGTTCATGCATGATTCCATAGTGTCCGCGCTGCAACCAGCCACAAACTCATCGCGCCAGATCGTGTAGTCCTTGAGCGCTACAGCACCACTACAGTCAATGTCTCCACCTGCTTTATTGCAGGCGGGAGGGAACGTAGGTTGAGGTGTGTTTGTTGGCTCAACTGCCTGCTCGCATACGGGTGGTTTTTCTGTTTGACCGCTACACAATGGTGCCTGCTGTGTAAGTTCTTGTTGCTGATCCAACTCGACAAGTCGCAACGCATTGCCCACGCGTCGACATATGTCACTCCCCTCCCCGTGCAAATCGCGACAGGATTGCAATACGCCCTGATAGACGGTCAGATAATTTGACGTCTGATGCAAATAGACGGTCAGCGCACGATACCAGATAGCGAGCGCCTCAGTTTTTCCAATCGGCACAATCGGACAATCTCCTTCAGTCGTTCCCTGTGCCATCAGATAGTACGCATATGATACGATCGAGATATTGCGGTGCACACCCCCTTTGTCTTCTGTGCCACAGTAGTATGCGGGGTCAAAGAGTTTTTTGGGATTTGCACGATCTATGGTCACAATAGTGCCTGAGGATGTTTTGGTGAGTGTTTTATTTTTTGCCGGATCAGACAGATCGCGCAGATATCCAAAAGGTAAATCCTCACCCAAAAGCCAGTCATCATCAACAATCGTGGAAAATACATCGGCCAACCCTTCGTCGATCGCACCTGATTCATCACCATAATCAAGCTGGGCAGTGTATTGCACCAGTGCATGCGAATATTCATGTGCCAACACATCATTCACCTCAAATCCGCTACAAATCATGAAGTTATTCTGCCCGCCATTCCAAGCTGCATTCGGACAAAAAGCACCGCCAAGCGAGTTTGTAACCGAGTTTGGAATACGCGCATATACATCGATTCTCCCGCCTGCGTCATTGTAACTATCACGTCCGAAGGCATCAGCATAATACTGATATATCGAGCCAAAGATGGTAAAAATACTCTCTACCTGCACTACAGTGGATGGAGCGCTGGTTTCTGTGCGAAGCGTGCATGACCCAGTGTCTTCAAGCTCCTGAGCATCACAAACGGCACGATTCAGCGCGTCGCTGACGAGCTCTTGATTATACAGAAGCCGTCCGTCTGTCAATGAGATAAAGTATGCATGAGCTACCGGCGAAGGTGTGGATCCATCTGTTATGATGACTCGCTGGGCCGGATACGTGTGCGTATCATCACCAATTCCTGCAACTGCGAGATTCACCAATACTGCTTCACTTCTCAGCACAGTCGGCGTATTCGTTAATTCCAATGCAAACTCTTTGGCTCGTTGCAAAGCCTCATCGATCGTAATTTTTTTTGCTTCTACCGCATCGCTATTTACAATTGCACCGCTTGCCGCATACACCTTGTTTGCGCGTACGTGTACAGCAACATGTGTTCCGTACACAGGCACCTCATTTATTTTTTGTGTGAAATAGTAGTGTTTCACGGGAGCAAGCCGCGCGTTCTGATCAGGTGTCGCAAAGGGATTATCTGCGTCGGTCACCGTGCGAACCGGCTTTACCCGATTCGCAAAGGAACCAGGAAGAATTGACACAGTACTTTGCGCAGGTACGCTGTCAGCTGCGACACCCTGCACATTGTCTGAGTACTCAACGGTGACTTTTTTCTGTAGAAACTCATATGCGGCTCCGGCATTTTCTAATGAAGAGTCGTAGATGCCCTCTTCATCTGATGAGTACAACGAAAAGGAGGTTATCGCACTATCTTTTGTTACCACTGATTCCTGCTCAAGCTGGCCGTCTGTGATGGTTACCTGCGAGTCAGCAGCACGCGTGACACGCAGCACATACACCAAGATTCCGGCCGACAGAACAAGCCCGATACAACATGCAAAAACTACAATGAGATGGTGACGAGTACGATCTGACATGGTTTAACGGGCGGCGACGCGTTCGTGATATTTGATGTAAATCACCCAAAACCGTAGAGAAGAAAACAGAGCAAACACAAATCCGGAAAACCCATCCACATATGCGCGATGACGCAAATACATGAGGAAAAATGTTTTAGCTGGCTTGAATACAAAGTAGTTCACCATACTTGCATGTGTGCCAGATTCAACCAAATTCAAAGCGTCAATCGTGGTGTATCGATTAAATCGGACCAGATATCTGCTGAATGTCGGATCTGCATAATGAAGTAAATCCTGCTTGAGGTAGCCGACCACGCCGTTAACCGCCACATTCTCATGTACAGACTCACAAGGAAAGTGGGCGACACCGTTTTTATATAATCTGATCGTGTGATCGGGATATTGTCCACCTTTGGTGAGAAACCGTCCTAAAAACCAGTTTTTTCTCGGGATCCAGTAGGCGTCGGCAGCTGTTGCACCGTCTTCTCGTATCATATCAATCTCACTTCTCAATTCGTGAGATACCGCCTCATCAGCATCAAGCTGCAATATCCAATCACACTTCGCTTGTTCGATAGCTTTTTGCTTGTTGATGTGAAACATCGCCGGATTATCCGTGGAGATGATCTTTACCTTTTTCCCGTATCCTTTCAAGAGTTCAACAGTGGCATCGTCTGAGCCGCCATCAACCACAATAATCTCATCTGCCCAGTCGATTACACTGTCTAAGGCATGATGTAGATTCTCTTCTTCGTTAAATGTTGCCAGACATACTGAAAGGGTTTTCATAGGGTGCAATGTATTTATTTTACTGCTCTTGTGCGCTATAATGGGTCGTATGCAATCAATTCTTGTCCCCGCCATCTCCTATGCCGGACTGGTCGCATTTTGCGCCGTAGCTCTGACGGCACTGGCATCCATTCTGGATCGCATTGTCCATACAACTATCATATCATCTTTGCGCACACGTTTTGCACCCCAACGTGACTTGATACTGTTCGGATCAACCTTAATAACCACCTTGGCCAGCCTCAGTCTATCCGAAATTTTGCATTTTGCTCCTTGCGTACTGTGTTGGTATCAGCGCATTGCTATGTATCCGCAAGTGGTACTCACCTATCTCGGACTCATTCGCCAGGAAATGCGCATGCTTAAGCCCTATCTATTGATACTTAACAGTATCGGTGCCATTGTGGCCTTATATCACTATAGTCTCCATATTCTACCTCGACATATGGTAGCGATCGCACCTTGCGCAGCAGATGTAGGCGGTGTTCCGTGTGACAAAGGGTATGATATGTTTTTTGGATTTATGACATTTCCGCTTATGGCCGCTGCCGTGTTTGTGCTCAATATCTGCCTGTTAACAGTCTATGATGTAGGCCTACCGGTGAAAAAGAAAAAAAGCCGCACATAATATCATTCGCTTCTCCTATGCTTTCGATTGTTACCGCACCCGCACTTGTTTTGACGACGCCGACAAAACCCATTACCACAATTGATAAATCCGTCAAAAAACTGATTCGTGAAATGGAAGAAACGCTCTTGGCGCAAACTGACCCAGAAGGTGTCGGACTGGCTGCGACACAAGTTGGCCGCCCGGTATCGCTTTTTATTATTAAAAAAAATACTGAATCGCCAACTCGTGTCTTTATCAATCCAAAAATTGAAGGTACACTGCCTGCAGTAAAACCAACAGCACAAGATCAGAAAAAAGCACTCAATCGCATGGAAGGTTGCTTGTCTATCCCTCATATTTGGGCCCCGTTGATTCGACCACAAGCAGTTACTTTGTCATACCTGACACCCGATGGACAGGCACACCAGGAACGATTTGAAGGGTTTGATGCGGTTATTGTGCAGCACGAAGTCGATCATCTAAACGGCATTCTCTTTACCAGCCGCTGCCTTGAGCACAAAGTACAACTCTACGAAGAACATGGCGGTGAGTTGTATAAAATACGCGTATAACTCACTTACCCCAGAAGAATCTGCATGATCGGGGTTACAAAAAAGGAGAGAATCTGATCTAACATCGACGAGCTTCCAACCGGGATGATAAGCAGCATCAGAAAGAGCCACCAATAACGACGCAGCGAATACCAATCGTAGGCGCGATCCTCGGGAAGTATCCCACCCACTACTTTAAATCCGTCAAACGGGTGTACCGGCAACAAATTGAGAACTGCCAAGACGACATTGATCTGCACAAACGGCAACAGGAGTATAAAGTTACCAGTTACCCGATAGATGAGCGCACCGATTAAGGCCATGGCAATATTGGTCAGTGGCCCAGCAATAGAAATAATAGCCGCATCACGGCGTGGATTTTTCAGATTATAGGGATCAAACTGCACAGGTCTCCCCCACCCAAAACCCGCAATAAGAAGCATGAGCGTGCCGATTGGGTCCAGATGTGAGAGTGGGTTTAAGGTCACTCTCCCTTGTAGCGATGGGGTCGGATCACCAAGCCGATCAGCCACATATGCGTGCGCCGCTTCATGTACCGTGACGGCAATAACCAGCGAGATTGCGGCAAGCGCAAACAAAAGAGGGCTCTGAGTCAATAAATCAATCATTCGTACTAAGCGTGCATTCGTTGTAATATGCGTTGAAGATGCTTGAAGAATATGATATCATAGATACTTATGGAATGCTATCACTGTGGTAAAGGAGTACTGTTCGGTCGTTCACACACCCATCATCGTGGTGTTGCGGGAGGTCGCTGGAAAAAGCGAGCCCAAAAGACCCAGCGTATTTTCCGTCCTAATCTCCAAAAATACGAAATCTTAGAAGGCGACAAACTCGTTCGTGTCAAGCTGTGCGCCAAGTGCGTAAAGCGTGTCAAAAAAGACATGGCCGACGGAGTAAAGCCGTTTCTCACTATCCCCCATCTTGTCTTTCAGGCAGAAGCTCGAGAGTCACAGCAAAAAGCTGTACTTAATGCCTGATAGATCCTACAGCTTGTCTTAAACTTTGTTACGTAGGTGTTTGCGTGGCAAAAAATCAAAACGAAGCATGTCCTTCTCCACCTCATGACATGAGATTATTTTCGAAGACACTGCATGTATTCCTGAGTACTACACCCTTGACCAAGCTTGGACTTGATCGTCTCACAATCACTGTAGTTACAGCCTGATGTGGTAGCAGAAGTATCAGTTGTGCTCGCAGGTGCTGCCGGCGCGCTTGTAGGTATTACTATTGCCTGCGCAGGTGTAGGACTCGCCACGGCACTGTTTTGCAGATTAATTCCTGAAGTATCAAGTGCATCGTCGCCTTTTGTCACAAACGTCCATGGCGCTCCTCCATTGTCATATACTCGATCTTCCCCATATACGATCTGGAAGTAATAGGTCGTAGCAGGCGTGAGCAGGCTGAGGTCAACAGTATGATTGAGTGATTTTTCCCCCTCAATTGGTGCAAATGATCCCAGCGAGGCCGGCGATACACCGTACTGAATCACCCCTCCGTCTGCCTCAATCGGTGTCTTCCAGCTGATAGTTGCGGTCGTTCCTGTGACGTTGGTTATTTGCACCTGCTGCGGCACCTCATCATTTGCGCGAGTCAGACGCCCTTGGACCATCCCAAACACCAAGTATGCTAAAACAACTGATACGATACCCCCTATTGCCATAGCCAATATTTTTCTGATGTTCATATGATTATAAAATCAAGTGCACCAAGGCACCAATTGCAACAAATGCTGCTCCCGGAACCAAAGCGCGAAGCAGGTTGTCTAAGACACCGCTTTGTGGCAACTCGTTCGGTCGGGCAGTCGAATAGATGGTGGATGATGAGGTGCTCGTCGTGCCACCTGTTCCAGTGGTCGGAAGACTGGAGATAGACGGTGTGGCAGTGATTGTGGATACGCCGTTACCGATCGTAATCGTTGCTTCATCATTTGTGGAACAGGTAATGATATTAGAAGAATTTGCATCATTTTTGATGATTTTTGAAGTATCTGCGAATGTGGTGCCGCAACGATACGTAAGCGTGACTGTGCCGTTGGTAATCGCCTTAAAGGTCACTTTGGCAATCGTGCCCGTACCGGTTTTATAATCTGAAGGGTCATTTACCAGGCCAGCTATATAGACGCGACCGGCGGTAACATCATTCAGAACCGTCGGGAAGTATGTGCCGTCGGTTACCGATTCTGCAGTCAGGTAGTTCTTGTCAAATAGAATATACACGTCTGATGACGTAACCTGTTCGCTACCGGGATCTACCACTACATCCACTGTAAAGGTGTCTCCCGCATTTACCGTCGCCGTTTTCGGATCAAACTTGAGGCTCGCAGCAGATACGCGGGCAAAAATCGGCGCTATAAACAGCACCACGAGAAAGGTGAAAAACCAGACTGGTTTCATACTATAAAAATAGTACAAATGTGGGGAAAAGTCAAAGGAATGAGGCCTAATGGAAGCTTAATTTTGATCGTACTTGCTATGCTTGATCGAATACATGACGAGAGAGAAATCCTGTGTATCTACAATTTTATCGTGATTGATGTCAGCAACTGCAAGATCTTCTGACGTTCTTGAACCGATGCGCTGTCGTACTGCAGCCAAATCAGCTGAATCAATCACACCATCCTGGACTCCCAAGTCACCAGACATCAGCGTAATACCGCTGGCGTCAACCATATTTCGCCCCTCGGTCAAGTTGATATTTGATCCTTCACAATTATAGTCACCTACTTCACCTTCAGTCGGGCTGTCAGAACAAATACGCTTTTGCATCTGCTTATCACCTTTTACAAGCATTTGGTAATTTCCCTCAACAACCTGGTTTAAGTCGAGCGATACTTCGTATGTACCGTTTGATCCTGGCACCAAGCTGATAGTGATAGATATGTTTGTTGGCCCTTTCAAGGTGATCTTTGCAGTCTGCGGAGTTCCTGCACCATTTCCAATACCCTGCAGTCGAAGCACGATCTTGATGGTGACCGGAACTGTTTGACCTGTTCCGCCCGTATTTCCACCACCCGTTCCTCCGGTGCCGCCTCCACCTGGCACTGTCGTGGGAGCCGGTTTTGTTGTTGGAGCAGGAATCGATGTGGGCGCTGGCGGCGTAGTCGGCTGAGGCGCAGTTGTTGGGTTTGTCCCTCCTCCACCACCTCCAACACCCCCTCCTCCACCACCGGGAACCTGAGTTGGCGCAACAGTAAACAAAGGAATCGGGGTATTTGTCGCTCCAGGCGCAGTAGTAATTCCGGGAACAGGAGTCGCTGTTGGCTCTCCTCCAGGTGGTACCGGTGTTTGTGCAACATCAGAAAAGGTAAATGTAGCAGCATCGATGACATCGGGAGTGAATGTTACATCACTGAGAGTACCTACTACTTCAAGATCATCTACGCTTACTTCAAAGCCACCGGCACCTAGGGCAGTTCCTTTATACGACACATCAAACGTTACCTGCGGAACCGGATCACCCAAGTACACAATGTACGCCATACGCACTTGGTCCGGCGCTACGGTATGAAACAAACTTTGTGTAGCCTCATCAAACCCGGTAGGTGTTGAAGTGCGCACAAACTCTAAGTTTCCTGTCTTTTTGAGCACCACGTTAAATGCGGTGATCTCATAATCTGGATTGCTCGGCTTAATGGTGACAGTCGAAGTCTGAATCTGATTTGGAGTATAGGTTGCTGTCTTATTTGAGATCGAAATATTGACCCCGTTGGGTAAGTTTGCAGCACGATACGTGTGCAGCGAAGTATTCACAAACACCCAAAGAAGCACTGCTGTTGCAACAGTGATGGCACCGTAAAAGAGCAAGATCAGATTTGTGTGAGATGGTGATTTACGGCGAGCCATGAGTCAGCGGTTGTTTTGATGGGATTGGTATCGGTTATGCCTTTTTTTCAGGCGTTACTGGTTGGGTGCAATACGCACCATGTCATCTGACAGATATACTTTTTGATTGTCTTTGTTGATGAGCTTGGTCGTATTGTTCTCGAGTTCCTGAACAATGCGTACTGCATCCTTTTGTCCTTTGACTTGTGTCACCGGAATGGTGAGCACTGCTTTGTTTTCAAAGACTGATGATCCCTGTGCTGACGGAAGCTTGATTGCAGTGATAGCTACCATTCCCTCTTTTGCATTGCTTTGAACTACTTGAAATTGTGAATCAAGTGATTTAACGGTGCCGACTGTTACCATCTTCGGATCATAGCTTAAGATGACATCATACCCCACAACATCATTGCCTCCTGAGCTCATGGTGATTGTGTATGTTTGTTCTTCTTTGGGAGCTGACTCACCCATCATGCTGTCTTTTTTCGCACCAGGCGCAATAAATGAACCGTACAAAAAAGCAGCACCCACAAGAATCAGTACAACAAGCAGTAGAGTCTTGATGCTAGCTGATTTTTTATGAGGGGTAGTAGAAGTAGTTTGTGGATCCATACATACAGTATGGAGAAGCGTAAAACGATTTTCAAGAGCATATTACACTTGATCAAACCGCCTGTCAGTTCGCATCAAACTTGAAGGTTAATGAATACAGTGCCAAAGAGAAATCCTGCGTATCCACAATGCCGTCATGATTCAGATCGGCAACCTGCAAATCCTCTTCTGCCTGCGAACCGATACGCTGTCGCACCGCGGCCAAATCAGCTGAATCAATAATACCATCTTGAGTAGGTAAATCGCCGGCAAGCATCGTAACACTTCTCAAATCAAGCGTATTGGTTCCAGCAGCGAGTGTGACCTGCCCGGTTTCGCATGTATATTCTCCGATTGATGCCTCACTTGGCGTGTTCGCACAAATTTTCTTCTGTAGATGGTGCGCCCCCTTAACTAACACGGAATATGTTGTTCCCGGTATAGCATTTACTGAGATTGAACCGGTATAGAGACCCTGACTGTTTGGTGAAAGTGCGGTTTCCGCACTCACTGTCGTCAATCCTTCAAGCGTTATCTTCACCGATTCTGTTCGGGTGTCAGTTGGCTGTGCGGTTATTCCCTGAAGACGCGTTGTAATAGCGATTGTCATCTGTTTTGGCTGCAGTGGCGTCGGCGTCGGCGTGAATGTCGGTGTGGGAGTAGGCGTCTTGGTTGGCGTCGGCGTCGGGGTTTTAGTTGGTGTAGGAGTTGGTGTTTTTGTCGGTTGCGGTGTCTGGGTCGGTATAGGTGTGCTTGTTGCAGCAGGCGGCGTGGTGGGAACAGGGCCGGCAGTCGGATCTACAAGTGCACACATATCGGGCGTACATTCTGAACCTGTAGCACAAGCGGTTAGGACACACTTACTATCAAGACACGAATTGTTTGTGGGACAATCATTTTTTACAGCACAAGTGTCGCCACACTGACCACCATCCGTCGGCGGCTGAGTCGGTGCCACGGTAAATACCGGGGTTGCGGTCGGCTCCCCTCCCCCACCTGTTCCGAAGGTATACGAAGCAGTATCAAGCTGATCCGGCACAAATACATAATTTTCTACATTACCAGTCACTTCAAGATCAGGCTCGCTTACAGTAATACCACCTGCTCCAGATGCCCCGGTAAACACCACATCAAATGTAATTTCACTTAATGGATCTGACAAATACACAATGTACGCCAACCTTACGGTATCGGCGGAAACGGTGTGAAATAGTTTCTTCGTGTCATCAAACCCGGTCGGCGTGGTCGCACTGACAAACTGAGTACCACCGGTTGCCTTCAGCACGATATTGAAAGCGGTGATAGTGTTTGTAGCGGTCGTCGGCTTGATCGTGACAGTAGCAGTTTGTTGCGTATTTGGTGGCAGCGTGCCCGAGTTGGGGCTTACTGTGACATTTACTCCATTTGCCACTGCTGCTCGGTACGTATGAAGTGTATTGTTCACAAACACCCAAAGAAGCACTGCTGTTGCAACAGTGATGGCACCGTAAAAGAGCAAGATCAGATTTGTGTGAGATGGTGATTTACGGCGAGCCATGAGTCAGCGGTTGTTTTGATGGGATTGGTATCGGTTATGCCTTTTTTTCAGGCGTTACTGGTTGGGTGCAATACGCACCATGTCATCTGACAGATATACTTTTTGATTGTCTTTGTTGATGAGCTTGGTCGTATTGTTCTCGAGTTCCTGAACAATGCGTACTGCATCCTTTTGTCCTTTGACTTGTGTCACCGGAATGGTGAGCACTGCTTTGTTTTCAAAGACTGATGATCCCTGTGCTGACGGAAGCTTGATTGCAGTGATAGCTACCATTCCCTCTTTTGCATTGCTTTGAACTACTTGAAATTGTGAATCAAGTGATTTAACGGTGCCGACTGTTACCATCTTCGGATCATAGCTTAAGATGACATCATACCCCACAACATCATTGCCTCCTGAGCTCATGGTGATTGTGTATGTTTGTTCTTCTTTCTGGCCAGCTGGTGAAAGCTGAGAAGAATTCTTGCCAAACAGCCCAAAAAGAAGAAATCCCAGCAACAACAAAACCCCAAGAACGACCCAGACACGATTGATGCGACTTTTTGTTACATGAGAAGGAGGCTTAGACTCGTCCATGCACTTAGTATGAAGTGTTTACGATCGTTTTTCAAGCAGCTTATTGATCGTCGTACTTGATGTTGAGAGATTGAATCACAAGAGACATGTCTTGTGTATCTATGATGCCGTCACGATTCAAGTCAGCGACAACCAGCTTTGATGGGTCGCGAGAACCCAATGACTGACGCACATAGGAAGTGTCATAGGAGTCAACGATGCCGTCTTGTGCAGGCAAGTCGCCCACCAACATGGTGATGCTGGTGAGATCAAAGTCATTTCCTCCTGCTATCAGCGATACTGCACCTTGATCACAGCGATACGTACCAATTGAAGATTCCTTCGGCAAATTCATACAAATCTTCTTCTGCAGATGGCGCGGACCTTTGACATACAGACGATATGTAGTGCCTGGTTTTGCCTGCACATCCACCGACCCACGATAGACACCCTTATCATCTGGCGTCAACGAAACTTTGGTATCAAGGTCCGTCGGACCGCGAAGGCCGATCGCAAATGTCTCCGCCCCAGCAGAAGTAGGCTTAGCTAAAATACCTTGAAGTCGAACGGCAAAGTCTAGTTTCATCGTTTGAAGACCACCCGGGGTTGTAGTGATAGCCGGTGTCGCAGTCGGGTTCGTGCCTGGAGGCGTCGTGGGCAACACGCTACCATCCCAGCTTACCGAATGAGAAATCGGATCACTTCCCAAATCAAATGCGATCGTGGACACCGTCCCTACCACCTCAGATGCACCAGCGTCTACATTCAACGTACCCGTTCCACCTGTACCACTTTGCTCAACAGTCAGCTCCATATATACCAAATCCTGCGCTTCTCCGGTTGCGCCTACAGTGTAGGCGAATCGCGGAGCGGCTGCGGTAGGAGTGTTAAAAAGTTCGTCCGGAAAATTCGTCGGCTTTGTTGCCGATGTGATTTTCATATTTCCGCTCAGACTAAATACCAGATTAAATGCCGTGATTTTGTTTGTTGCGGTAACTGGTTTGATCGTAACGCCGATTTTTTTCATCGTGCCTGTTGAGCCGGCAGCCACATCAGTAAACGAAATCTCAACAGCATCAGGGCCGAGCGCTGCCTTGGAGCCCGTAGGATTGTGCAAAAAGTAGGAGAACAGGAAAAAGGAAGCAACCACGATACCGCCCACCACAAAAATGATTTTGAGATACGACTCAAACAATGAATATGAGCGTTCGCGGTACATAGACTAGAATAAGGTAATATAATTTCAGAAAGAAGTCAACGAATCCACACAAAAAAGCCACCCACAACCAAAGTTCTTCTCCGGCCAACGGTACGACTGTTGCGAAATAGCACAAACTGTTGACAAGAGCGTTGTGGCTGCCTATAATTGTGATCTATGACATCTACCAAAAACAATCAGAGAGTATCAATTCATGACTTACCAGATCTTATGACGATCCGTGAAGTCGCTGATCTTCTGCGTGTTTCCCCACTAACCATCAAACGCTGGGGTAAAAAAGGAAAGCTTCCTGCTATTCGTATTAATTCTCGTGGAGATCGTCGCTACAAAAAAGAAGTAGTGACTCGTCTTCTGGGAATGGAAATTGAAGAATAACCCACTCCCTCGGGCCTTATCTTCGACCACTTGCCATAAAGGCAACCATACCAGCCATAAGCGCCATGAGTATACCCACGGACAATCCGGCCATTTGAGCCTTACTTTTCAGCTTTTCACGCTTGGTGATCGCTTGTACCGTCTCATGCATGGCCTTAAACTGCTCGTTGTCTTCTGAGAGCTCTCCCAACTTATCCATGAGCTGCTTACGCCCGTTGGCTGTCTGGACAAGATCCCGAAGAGCGACCAAAGGCGCCGCATCAGCCTTGTCAGGAGCAACCCCAAGCTGCTTCCCCATTTCGGCAATTTGATTTTGTTCAGTAACAAACTCCTCACGCATCGTTTTCAATTCGTTTAGTCTTGCACGTATTTCATCCATCTGCGGCTGAAGTTCAGCTGCCTGATGTGGTTTTTTTTGGGTCTGACGAATCAAACCATCTTGTTTTAACTGCAGCGTCGCCATCTCAAGGTCAATACCATATGTTTTTACAGTCGATGACTCTGCCTCCTGATATGACTTGGCACGATCAATCACCACATCCAGTCGTCCGCCCTTTTTATCAGCCAATACCTCAATCAACTCAGAAATATCCGCTGTCACAAATGCTCGCGCTTCAGGATCATCGGCAATCGCCTGTACCGCTTCTGATATATCTGCCTGCTCCACATTTGAACCCATATATTCCTCATCTGACATCTCAGACAGTTCACCGCTTCGAAGCTGTGCAAGAGACAAGCGAGTCGTGGAGACATCATCTCCCTCCACCCCAAACGGATGAGCCAGCACAGCCACTTCTCCACTCCCTATATTGATTTGGACTTTGCCAAGCACCATGGGTCCGTCGGGCGTATTCACGATGCGCCCTTCAAGCTGCTTCATACTATCCATGTCAGGGGTAGCGACAATATCTTCAAGCGCGCGTGGGGCTTCAGAATGGGACTGTTCGAGCTTCTTATCTCCTGAATCATCACCAACGGACGCCTCTGCTGAATCGGATGTCGGTCCGGGCCCGAGCTCACGAGGCGGCACGCGCACATCGGTGGCCACAAGCTCTTTGGGTGTCTGTTGCGGTACTTGTTCTACCTCAACCGGTGCATCAGCAGAGCCGGCAGACAACTCATCTGTGCGCCCCGCTACTTTTGCAATAGTGACTGCCAAGTCGGCTCCCCTTGTGAGCAAACCTTCTGCTATAGTGTCAACCATCTCCTCCGCCTTTGACTTGGGAAGCTCTGGCGCTTCCTGGGCTTCAGACGGGTTTGGGCCGGCAGTGAACTCAAGGCGGTTGGGGGCGGGAGGCAGCTCCAGTGGTTTTTTGGGCGCCACTGGTTCTTTTGGCGCAGGCGGAGCAAACCCCTCAGGTCCTGCATCAAAGAAAAATACCGGTACGATGTGTCTGTCCTTATTCATATGACTCCTTGGCAACTGCTAACGCAGCATCAATATCTCCTGACTTCATACACGCTCTCATGCGCTCGATGACTTCATTCGTCTCTACTTGCTCTACCTGACGACCCACCTCAACGCGCAATACTGAAAATGCCGGAAACTGCACGCAGTAGCGTTCGATCTTCACTTCAACATCATGCAGCGTATCAAACGGCAACATATCCAAAAATGCCTGTGCGCTCTCATGGGCACCGTCGACGGTGATCTCATCAGCAATAAGAAGTGTCTGGAGCGTCTTTAAGTAGGCTACTTCAAGTGAGTACGTCAGCTGCTGCATGCTTATAGTATATCGCACCAGGCCAATAATAGCTCTGCGCTTCCTTTCACAAAACTATGTGATGGCAACAGATAGGGCCTTATCTATCTGAGCCGGCACAAAGTGATCTTCATGCTTATGAGGTCGTGACGTCAGATACCGCACCCTCCACCATACTGTCGATCATCCAGTCACGAAACCCGCTACGGGGCATGTTTGCAATGACCGGACCGCTTCCATCTCCTTTGTGCACACGGATACGCCCGTCTTCGCCAACTGACGCAACAAGCACTCTACCTGACCAATCATGCCAACTCATCCCATCATAATCATCTACCCCGCCAAACCACCCCTCTACCGCATCAAATCGCTCAGGCTCTGAGTCGATGCCTGACAAATCCGGCGCTCCGGCCGATGTGCCGATCTCATCGGTGATGGGTGTGCCCAGGTCTACATCCAGTTCTTCCAGACGAGTGCGGCGTTCAGCGGGAGTTTCATCATACAGTCGGCCCGGCATACCCACATGTGCATCCGGAACCGTAGGAAATAGCGTTGCGCGTTCGCGCGGCACAAATGGAGCGTGCGCCACCACTCGCCGCGGCGCTGCTGAGGGCTCGGGAATAGGCTCTTCCGCTACAGGCTCTGGGGCGGGTTCTGTGGCAGTCGGGGCAGCAGATACCGGTTCCACCGGGTGGCGAACATCCGGAGCGCGCAGCCTCCTTCTTCGCATATGTCTGACGGTCAAACCCGTACCAACCACCGCTACTGTGCCTGCCCCGATTCCTGTGGCTTCAACTGCATGATCTTCAAACCACTGCCCTACTGTGCGAAGCACCCCATCTCCTGCTTCACTACCAATCTCCTTCGTCGATTCGGTGACCGCTACCGCCGTCTCTGCCGCTTGCTCTGTCACCTGCTCAGCAATCGGCAAAGGTGCTGCCGGCACTGAAACCGACGTGTCCATAAGCTTCTCTTGAAGACCTTGATCATGTAAAAACCAGGAATCCAAGTCGGCGATCGTGATTGACTCCTGTTTTTTTCCTCGTATATATACATATAAAGAAGCCAGCTCCTCATTGGTGTACCGATCCTTTGATCGTCCGCGAAGCGACAGATAGGTATTGAGTGTCTCTGTCAACCATTCGCGCGCTTCAGGATTCGGCTCTGTCGGTCGGAAAGACACTGTGGACGGAATAGTGAGTGTTTGATTGCGCCATTCACTGGTTCCCACGACTTCTTTCGGATCAAAGTGTGTGATTAGATGTCCGTCAATGGGACCGCGATTGATAAAGTCCAACAAGCTTCCTTCAGGTATATAGCCGTCTCTGCGTGGGGTCATCAGGTCCTGAGTGATTGCGTGCGCCTGCTCAGGCGGCACCGCAAATGCGCGCTGTAACCGGGCTTCAAATTCCTGTTGTGCCACTTCATGCAGTTGGCTTCCGCTCGCATTCCCCACAGGCAAATCCACCACCACATGCTCCGGTTTTGTCTGAACGATGGTGCTCACTGCTTCCTGTGCTGACATCACCGGATGATCCTGGTCAAACTGCGCAAACAACGGATCAAATACACGATGTGCATCGACTCCCTCAAAGGGATGATCGCCGGGATGAATCATATGTAAGGAATCAATGCCGACACCTCTCTCTGACGCCAGTCGATTGATCGATTCCTGAATCAATCCCGCGTAGGGTGGCTGGTCGAGTTGGCCATAGGTGAGCTCAGGATGGCTTTGCAGCATGTGATCTTTGATGATCCAGGTAATATTATCACCGGATTGTACTTCATAGTGCCCGAACGACTCTATGACCGCCTCCCGTGAGCCTGCCACCGCCTCCGGCACAACAGGCGCAGCCGGTGCTTCAACTATGCTTGGGGCTTGCGGATGCTCTGTAGAAGTAATTGGCGCATGAGATTCTTGAGTTACTGTAGTTGTGGTTGGGTACTCTGGGATCGTACTCGCCGGACGCGTCGCGGGAGTTGTTACCGCTTCACTTGCTGCGGCAGGGTGGGTGGTCGTCGGATGCTCCGGCACAGTGGTGGTCGTGCTTGCACCAGCACGACTTGTTGGGACTTCCTGTAGGGATGAGGTTGTAGGCGCAGTCGGCTGCGCTTCATGCGCCGCGGAGCCAGACATTGCAATATGATCTCCCGCCCTTCCTGCTCTGACATGACCCAGTGCGTGATAGGCACTCTCTGCTCGTCCGGCAATCCACTTGCCTCCCACGCCCATCGTGGCACCTGCTGCAGCTCCAACCACTGCACCTGCAACCGCTTTTCTTCGGCGTGCTTGTTTCATCTCTTTGAGCTTTCCCTGTACGTACGGCATCAATTCGTCTTGTCTTTTTGCCACATCTTCACGAAGCTGGGCTTTTTGCTCAGCAGAAAGAGATGCGATATCCGCTTTGTGCACGACACGCGCAAACAGGTGCACCATGTATTGCTCTGGAGTCTGGATAATTGGGTTGCCATCGGCATCTTTATGCTGAACCGTGTCATATCCTCCCGAGCTATCAAAAAACGAAACCCCATACTGCTGCTGGATTTCAATCAGGGGGAGCAACTGGCGCACGATATGGCGCATGCTTTCTGCTCCAGGATCCGCATGAAGACTTTGCTCAAGCTTGTCAATGACATCATCTGTGCGCTCAGCTCCGGCGATCACATTTCCCTTTCGATGTACCTGATTCATGCCTTCACGCGTATATCCGCGAACCGCTCCCAATCCAGCACCAGCGAGAGCGCTACCGACTCCGGGCACATGGCGTATGACGCTGGCCGGGATGCGTACGCCCGCAGTTTTTATCGCCGCAACTGTCAATGATGTTGAAGCAACTGCTGCTAATTTTTCACTGTGTTTGCTGCCATATGCGCGACTTTTATCGGCCTTCATGTTGGCCACATGGAGATTGATCGCATCAATTCCGTCGGCATTGGCATCAACTGATCGCACAAAACCAGCCATATCGACACTCGCATAGGCAATGATACGTTTATTGAGTTTTTTTACCCCGAAGGCTTCACAAAGGGCCTTATCGTTTTTATTGGTACGCAGAAATTGCTCCATGCGTCCTTGTGTTTGTGCCGGACCTACACCTTCATCTCGCAACTCCTGCGCCAATCGCACCAACCTATCTTTGATCACGCCCTCCAAACGAACTCCTTCTTGCATGGCGCTGAGACGCGTTTCTGTGGCTGCTTCATTGCCTATTTCCTGTCCGTTTTCCTGGAGTTCCTGCATATGTGCTTTGGTTTTACGCGCCATATAAATCTCGCGCCCCATACTACGCACACCCGAGCGGATCATTCGACCCAATCTGCCAGATTCATGTATATTGAGCTTATCTTTCTCTTGCGCTGCCAAAAAGTCCTTCTGTGCCCGACCTCGCGCTTCAGAGAGCACGCGATCGTGTGTGTTTGCAATAAATAGATTCACGTGACGTCCATCAGTGTCTGGTGTGGAGGATGGTGCGGGAGGTGGGAGCGTTACTTCTGTCATAGAGTCTGATGCTGCTTCTGACGTGCGCCGGCCAAGTATACCTCCTCAAAAAGGGAGAATGCCGATGCAAAGACTGTTTGAGCATCTTCTATGTGAGTAGTGAGACACGTTTGTACCGCTTCTGTGTTTTGAGGATCTATTGCTGCAAGCTCATCCAATGCCTCATCAGAAAGTTTATCAACCAAAAATTCCATCATAAAATCATTCAATACATCACGAAGCTGCGCGATCATATCGGCGCGCACTGCTTCATCTACCGTAGCAATTCCTGCACGATCCAGCAGTGACTCCAGGAATCGATCTATAGATTCATTTGACGACCCGGATGATTGATTTGTATCCATACATATATAGTAAATGAAAGGTGCCCATTAGTAAACAGCTTTTATGCACAAACAAGCAGACACTATCGCTTTAATTCAACGACTTTTTCATCACTTAGAACTGTGCGCCCGGACTCATCGGTGAGTTCAACACGAAGACGCAACACGTTTGCTCCGGTGGGGCGTGAGAATGATGCAGTATGAATGGTGTTGGGTCGGCCGGAAACCGGAACGGTTGGGATACTTGCAGGCTCCACTATAATCAAAGCTGTGCGCACCGCCGAATCGGTACGGAAGCTCACCACAACCAGTCGCCCAGTCACTTCCACCTGCAGGTTCTGCACTGCCTGCGAAGCCTGCGTCTTCATCGAGGCGCTTTTGCCAAGACTTGAAAATGACAAATACCCAAATACACTCATGACAGCCAGGGTCACGATCGCAAATACCGTGCGAAGCTGGGGCATCGGCAGGCGCCACGCTTTGATGTAATTGACTTTTGCTTCCTGGGCATGCTTAAAATCAAGAAGGTCTTGAGGCTTTGCGACAATCCGTTGACACTTGGGGCAATGAAGCAAATGAACGTGCGTCGGGATTGCGTCTTGGTTTACTCGAACTACAAGCGGGGTCTGGTCAAACGGACAGAGCTTGACCGCCGGCTCCTTCTCAGGATCCTGCACACCTGTGCTGTTTTCTTTTAGATACCGTGCCGTGGTGGAAGTGATCCGGTTGATACTGCCGTCTTCAAAAATACTCGTACCACATATTACGCAGTGAAATACATGCTGCAAATCAAGATCAAGCTCATGAAGCGGAGATGAACAAACAGGACAATTCATATCAGTTTTCCCTTCCTTACTGATCGAGTTTTTGATGGGCGCGTTTATCCAATTTGCGCAACAACTCATCAGTGTGCGGGTCAATGTTTTGATATGCCAAAGCGGCATCAAACGGATCAACTATGTTTACAGACAATCCTGTCCCGAGCTCAAAGCCTGCACGATGAATAAACCGCGGAATCACACGCAGATACCAGTTTTTATGGGGGCTGATGTAATAGTTATAGCTAAACGGCACAGCAAATTCCTCCCTCTTGTGTATGGATCGAAGTCGCTTGAGCATAACATGGAGGATGTGAGCAAGTGCCTCCAGCTCCTCATCAGTAGAATCGCCGTACTGCACCTCCTCACGCTTCGGTGCTATCCACAACTCATACGGCCACTGAGAAAACTCCGGACAATACGCATGAAAGTGCTCACCGTCATAGACTGTGTTCGTGATAGCTTCACGACCGAGTGAATCCATATTAATCTGCGGAGGCAAAAGCACAAGTTGGGAATGTGGATGTGCAATAGTAGCCCCTGCCATGATGCCGAAGTTGCAAAATATCATAACAGTCCCCTTTTCCCGATAAAAATTGAATCGCGAACGATACGCCTGTAGTATAGGAACAACCTCCTTTACGGTCATTTGCGATATGTCTTTTTTCGGATTTGGCGAGTGCACAAAGACCTCGTGAAAATCGGTTATGGGATATTTATTCGCGATGACACGCGTGTCCCAACCGGGCTTGTTCGGCATTCCTTTTCCCACTCGAAATAACTCCTCACCAGTGTCTGCTTCGTTCCCCTCTGCAAAAGGATCAACCAGATGACGGTGAGGACCGGCGACTGACGGACGTACCACGCGACCTTGCGACACGATCACCCAGCGTCGGGAGGACATATCGGGAACAAACTTTGACATATTCACCTCATGCTACACCGACGTGCTAAAAATAGCAACGGACAGCAAGGTGCAGCAAAACTGTCACAACATATGAATGTTGCTATACTAGGCGTATGATCATTATTGGCCTTGGAAATCCAGGAAAACGATATGCAGAAACCCGACACAGCGTCGGACATATGCTTATTGATTTTATGAAACGCAACCAACAACCAACAACCAACAACCAACAGCTACACAAGACCGACTGTTTTATGAACACTTCAGGAAGCTTTGTGGAGAAAGTGCTGAAACAAAAAAAAGACATGTCGCTTGATCAGTTGTATATTGCCCATGATGATCTGGATATTCCGCTGGGAAAATTCAAAATAACCTATGCCAAAGGGCCAAAAGTCCACAACGGTATCACTTCAATCGAGCGCAGTTTAGGAAGTACTGGCTTCTGGCGCATCCGCATCGGAATAGATAACCGCATGAACGAACCCACATCTCTTCCGGGCGAAGGATATGTGCTCTCTCCGTTCTCCGAAAAAGAACGATCGCTATTGGTTGACGTCTTTGGTACAATTGCCAAAACGATTGGCGAATTGTAGAGCCTCAAACCATATGAAAATCTTATTTTTACACATGTTCCCGCTATGGGGAAACGGCAGTGGCAACTGGCTGCGCAACCTGACCGCCGGACTGGTGGAGCGCGGACATGAGGTAGCGATCCTTGCTCCTGAAAAACGTCGACTCCCCGGTGTAAAGCACTACGTAACAAAGCCTCCTCAAATGGGTGTCTTTGTGGGAAACCCTGAGCTGCACGACGCAAAAAAATATGAGGATATGAGCGGCGTTGAACTCGGCGAAATCATGACGTCTTATGTAAACGATACGCTGAAAGCAGTAAAAGAGTTTGAACCGGAAATTGTGCACGTATTTCATACGGCATTTCTTCCCCCTGTTGCACGCATTGTAAAAGTGCTTTACGGCGTCCCCTACATTATCACTACCCACGGAAGCGACTTGAATTATTTTGAACGCGACAAGCGCCTGCTTGGCTTGATCGACGATGCAAATACTGTTGCCCGCTGCATTACTGCCAACAGTAGTTTTACCAAAAAATGGTATCTGGACATTTTCGGACACCACCTCGCACGCAAAACACGCATTGTGTATGGCGGCGTCACACTGGATCACTTTGATCAACCATTTACAGAGGAAGTTGCAAAGATAAATAAAAAATACAAACTCGACGGAAAGCGTGTGGTGATGTTTAGCGGTCGTCTGACAAAAAACAAGGGTGCAGAATACCTTATCAAAGCGGCAAAGTACATCGACGCTGAAATTATTATCATGGGTGACGGGCCGGATCGTACACACTTGCAAAATATCATAGATACGAATGACTTAAAAAATGTTCGTATCCTCGGGTGGATCAATCCCAACATGCATATTGATTTTCATGCGTTTTATAAGCGCGCCGATGTTTACGTAGCGCCATCGGTATGGAACGAACCATTTGGACTCGTACTTCTTGAGGCGATGGCAAGCTCAAAACCAGTCGTCACCACCAAGTCAGGCGGCATAGTATCTATCATTAAAGACGGTAAAAACGGTGTTTTTGTGCCTTCACGTAATGCAAAGGCTATCGCAGAAGCGGTAAACAAACTGTTAGCTGATGACAAGCTGCGTGAAACCATGGGGAAAGCAGCATTTGAAACAGTCAAAGCCAAATTTACCTGGAGCAAAATCACTGAGCAATTTGAAGGCATTTACTCCCGCCACAAATTCAGCACCAAAGAATACCTCAAGCGAGTCCGATCAAAATAAGGTATCATGTCCACATGAATATTCTTCTTGTCTCGCTTCTCAAGCGACCAGTTACGCCCGAAGAAAAAGCATCGCGTCCACGAGTTATTTGCGAAATTGCCCAGGGACTCGTAAAGCGTGGCCACACAGTAACACTTCTGGGAACTGGAGACAGCCATATTCCCGGTGTAACGGTCGTTCCTGCCGTTGAACATGCCAGCATCAAGATTCATTATGAAAATGAGTTTTATGCAGAAACCGCACGACTGACTGTCCTTGCAAAAACACTTGAAAAAATCGGAGATGATTTTGACATTATTCATAACCACACCTACCCGGAGTTCATAAACCTCTTTGCGACAGATCAGTTGAAAACGCCGATGATTACGACTGTGCACGCACAGGCAACAACAGAACTTGATACAGCACTGGCACAGTTTCCCAACACAAATTTGGTGAGTATATCAGAGGCACACCGTGCACAATTTGTTCAGGCAACTATACAAAATGTAATCTATAACGGCGTCGATACTTCAATATATGGCTACACACCTGAAAAAAAGGACTATCTGCTCTGGGCAGGCCGATTGTCAAAAGCCAAAAATCCCGACGGAACATTCATGGATCCAAAGGGTATTCGTTGGGCAATTAAATTGGCACAAAAAACAGGCAATAAGCTTCTTCTCACTGGAAATATTGAGGACATGGAGTTTTATGAGCGCGATGTGAAGCCTCACCTGAATGAAAAGATTCAATGGATCGGACCTCTTTCATCTGAACTAACACTGACAAAGCAAGAAATTGCCCACCTGATGCAAGGTGCGCGTGCTTTTTTAATGACAATAAATTGGCTTGAACCGTTTGGGTTGGTTATGGCTGAGAGCATGTCCTGCGGCACTCCGGTTATCGCTTTTAAGCGTGGATCTGTGCCGGAGATTGTCGTTGATGGAAAAACAGGATTCATAGTTGAGCCTGACGCCGGGGTCGATGGACTTGTCGACGCTGTAAATAAGCTTGATCAAATCAAACCCGAAGATTGCCGACGTCATGTAGAAGACCATTTTTCAACAGAGCGCATGGTTGCCGACTACGAATCTCTGTACCAAACCCACTTGCGACATTAATTCAAGCTGGTGAATGAGAAAAGGGTTGACATACACTTCCCGCTTCTTCATAATGAAATGTATCTGAATATATGAAAATCACTCTCTATACCGTTGCTACCTGTAAATTCAGTGCCGAAGAAAAAGCCTATTTGCAGTCTCACAATCTTCCCTTTGAAGAAAAGGATGTGGAGAAAGATCATGCTGCTTTGGAAGAAATGCTGAAAGTCGGCAATAACTTTGCCGGCACACCCGTCACTCACGTCACAAAAGATGACGGACAGGAAGTGGTGTTGAAAGGGTTCACCGCTGAGGAGTTTGATGAGGCACTCGGGTTTGCGAAAAAAGAAGAGCCCACTCCTGTGGAAGGACAAGCTGCAGATGGAGCAACCCCTGCAGATCCAAATGCACCAGTAGACCCAAATGCAACTCCGGCAACACCCGGTCAAGCGCCAGCTCCTATTGATCCCAGCGCACCGGCACCGATTGATCCATCTGCTCCTGCAGTGACTGCACCGCAAACACCAGATGCCGCTGCACCCATAACACCTCCTGTAGATACCACAGTGACTGCACCGATTGATCCGACTATGCCCGCTAACCCAGCGCCAGTGGCAGCCGTGCCTCCTGCAGTTCCTCCAATGACACCTGATATGAGCATGCCATCTACCCCTGCGCAACCTGTCATGCAGACAGTCAGTGCACCAGCCGCTCCTGGCACAAATCCAAACCCTCTTGATAATATTCTGAAAGATTTACAGACACAAATGGGCACTCCAGCACCTACGCAAGCAGCAGCAGCACAAACACCCACAACCGTGCCTCCTACAGTCCCTCCACCTATCGCACCGACACCGCCTGTTCCCCAGCAGCCTGCTGCACCGGCAGCACCCCCTACCGTACCTGACTTTCCAAAAGCACAATAACCTTCCTCTACTGTTAACTAAGTAGTCGTTTTGCTATCATACATCCTATGGCCGACATGAAGACAATCCAGGATATTCTGCAACGATTTGATCCGCTGCAGGACAAATACATCTCGCACGAGTACCAGTCATTTGGGGTACACCTGGCACAAAAACTTGAAGATGAAAAGCGCAAGGCTCTCTATATTCGACTTGCCAAAACAATTCCCCGACCGGTATTGGAATCTGCCTACAGATTCGTAATAGACAGCCACGCCAAAAATAAAGGAGCTCTCTTCATGTGGAAACTCAAAGAAATGGGAGCCTTTGAAAAAGCGGAATCTGAGAAAAAGCCCAAATCCTCAAAACGAAAGAAAGCAGCAAATTCTGATTCTTAATAATATCCGTACGCCCAAAAAGCGACAGCATCTATTCCCTGACTCAACAGATAATCAGTCTTTCGCGCCGCCGATATTGAATCTTCATGCCAAACTATGTGATATACAGCGTTTTCGTCGATAAACTCAACTTCCTCCTCTTGCGTCTTTGGATCCCGCGATATGACACAATTCATCACTTTACATCTGTTCTCGTACAAATCTTGAATTTCACGATTCGTAAGTACTGTTGCCGGCTTGATCGGCTGCTGTTCAATGGTGACCACCCAGTCATATCCATACATTCCGTATATGATGTTTAATTTTTCCTTTGGCACCACCACACTAAAATCTGTCACCATGTGCTGAAAGTCATACCCATACTCTTTGCCCTTCTCAAATGGAAAGTTGGGGCCCGGCTCTCCGGCGGGTTTGTGAAAATCATAGGCCATTACATATACTTCATCCGCTCCTGCAGCCAACTCACGCACCTGAAACGGTCGATTGCGATAAAATGTATCTCCAAAAAGAACTATTGAGTAGCGTATACCTGCTGCTTTTGCACTTTTGGAAAATTCCTGTGAAAAAGCCAAGATTGATACCGGCACCTTATCGCTTAAAAGTGGCGGCATCTCCAAATCAAGCACGACACCCGAAAATCCATTGTCTTTGGCGAGTGACAAACTTTGCTCGATTATTGTTTGTTGCGCTTCTTCTGAATCAAATATCTTGTAATTCTCATCAGGATTCGTCATTGATATCGTCAGTTCACGCTCAGTATTTTGCGGAACCTGATCCAGAAACTGCCGCACATCTTTGTATCCGTCTGAGTCGGCATCCAGCCCAAACTCAGTTGCAGGAATGGCAAAATACACATAGCGCTTTTGTGCTGCTTCGGGCGCAGGCCAGTTTGGCTTTAACCATGCACCCAACTGCCAGTTCGGCACGAAAAGCGACTGAATACGCAACGATTCTTTTTGCACTTCCTGTTTTTTTTCAGCCACTTGCTCTGAGGGAGTGTTCCCGACATGCATATTTTTTAACAGTGCATGATAGTGTTGTGGATACCAAACTTTTGCCGCAAACAGTGCTCCGACTCCAATACCAACTACTAACGCTGCAATAGCAGCCGGAATTCGTTTTTTCATGCGATAAGTATCCCAGATTTAGAGAATCAGGTCTAGGTCAACTTGTTAAAAAATCGGCTCTTTTCATAGACATATTGTTTCTTCTACATTTTGTGCTTTACCCCATAGAAATATGCCTTATTTGCACCACATGTAGTGTTTGACCCTGTGAAAACAGTGGCTTTTATCCTTTTGTAGTTGACAATGCATAAAAAAATGATCTAGTATTGTATACATATGAAAAAAGCAGTTATCGCCCTTGCCTCACTGATATTTGTTACCCAAGTCGCGATAGCGAACGCAGAGTCGGTCACTGAAGGAACTGCGGTGGTTGCACAAACAGTGACACAAGCCGTCTCCGTAACCCCTGTTCAAAAAGCTACATCAGATGCACAACTTCAAAGAGACTCTTCAGCAGAAGAAACAAAACAGGTAGATGGAAATAAATGCACTGACTTCACCACAATGGAGAGCTCAAAATCAGACGAGTTTCAAACACTGAATCAGCAAGTGAGTACGATTCAGGACAAACTTCAAGCAATCGTCAGCACATTCCAGTCTTTGGGTCAAGACACATCAAACCTGCAGACCGCGATCACCTCTTTTCAGGCTGCTGCAACAGTCTGCATGACAAATCAACAAGCATATCTGCAGTCCATCAGCACCGTAAAGGAGCGCGCTTGCGTAGACCAGCGAGTAACTGCAGATGTCGTTCGTGCAGCACGCTCTGCTCGCCAGCTGCGACAGGAAGGATGTCGTGAAATGCGAAACGTGTTTGTTGAACAGGTAAAGCCGGCAGTCGTTGAGCTCAAAGATGCCTATCGCACCAGCATCGCACCGACTCCAGAAGCAAATCCAACCATCACAACAGTACCAAATAACTAATTCACACCCTATACAACACATCTCATTTGGTATAGTAAAAGTATGGCAACCAAAACAACCCGCACAAAAGCGAATAAAACAACTCCTCATGATCCTGAGACGGTAAAGGCTCAGCAGGATTCGACACTTTGGCTCTTTGGAATAACCTTAATCCTATTGGGTATTTTGCTTGTCATCAACCTCATTCACGCTGCAGCAAGCACTCCTGAGATGGTAAAAGGCGCATCAACAATCGATCGTCCAACCACTGTAAACCAGGAACTACGATCTGTAGAACACATTCTTCGTGACATAGACACGAATGACGGTTCAGATTCGCTGAATCTTGAGTAATACACGGCCTTCTCCCAAAGCCTTCCTCTGCATTTGGGCCGGAAATCAGATACAATGCACATATGCCGTCAACTGTGCACAACTCAGCTGATCTGCCGTACATGATTCATCAGATCGAAACGTACGCAAATAAACACAAGCTCGATCATCGATTTGTCGGTGGCGTGTCATACGGCGGGCTGCTTACGGAAGCCACCACCTACGATATTTCAATCCCTACCCGGACTATTACGCTCAAAAATCATAAGGCATTTGAGCTTTTGCGCGCAGATGGTTCTGCCCGCGATATCGACCTCATAACACTAAACACCGACCATGAGGAAATGACCGAGTTAGCTACGTTTGTGGAAGCGTTGGAGGCGGAGATGAAAGAGCGACTTGGATATATTCCCCCCATATCTTACGAAGGTGTATTTAAAAAAAACGAACACCCACCCGGCCTTCTTGACTTTGTAACGACACTACATCGCGAAAAAGACGACTATTTTTTGGTGTTTGATCTCGTACAACAGCCCATCAGTAAAGCATCTTTGGAGCCATGGACACTGCAATTGGAGGATGGTCTCACATACACCACAAGAAATCCGATTGCGGATTATTTTGCCTATCAATGCCGCTCCCCGGCGGGTATAAAACCGAAAGATGTAAGCAAAATCATTTACCTATCTCAGTTGGTCAAAGCAATGTGTCGAGAAGGTAAAAAATACCGCATTGACTATATGAGTCACGAATACTACGGCACATGGCAAGAGTTTATCAATCAGCTTGAGCACTCCCCCCTCCCCTCAGTGCAGCGAAAACGCGCTATTACACGTCTATACTGGAGCACGATGGGCACTGCATTTGCACACGGGCGCGGCGCGGTAGGAAAGACTGCACTTGCAGCTTTTAATATTCTGAATCGAATGTATCACAAGATACGATGAAGTTGTGCGTGTTACACGGTGAAAAACACGCTATAATTCCGAAGATTATCACCCCAACATGAACGCGAAAAAAAACACCCATTACGTAGCCTTTTTTGATATAGATGGCACATTGTTTGACCCCGATCTTCGCCTACTAGCAGCACCGTACTTCAATCGAAAAAGCTTTAAACTCCTGAAGAAAAATAAAGCAACAATTGTAGTCACTACAGGTCGTCGCAGCTGGATTAAGACAAATGACCTTCAACTTCACATGCTGGGCATGTACCCCCCAGATCACGTGGTAACGGGTATCGGTACTAACATTTTGCACAAGAAGTATCACTACGTGTATGGCACCGATAAAAAGTGGCAGGAAGAGTTTGTGAAAAAAGGATGGAACAAGCAAGAAATACTGCGTGACACAAACGCAGTTGCTGCAAAGTACCGGCTGTTTCGCATACCTACGATCAACCAATTCACTATTACATTTTGGCTTTTTAATACGCCCATTTCTAAAGTAAAAGAGATTCGTGAAGATATGGAACGCGAGAGCAATGGACGGTTTCGCACTGTCATTACCGAACAATTGCTTCTTCCAAATACCAAAGATCGATTTTCTGGTTTTCTGTTTTTGATTCCCCAAACAGCGGACAAAGGAACATCAGCAGTTCACTTATTAGACATGATAAAAAAAGCACATCCCAACGATCATCTGCACATCTTTTGCTTCGGTGATGCCTTAGTAGACGTGCCTCTTTTGACCATTGATTACCCCAATGCCACCATCCAGTCATTTGGACTCCACTTGACGCCACAAGCACAAATGGCACTCTCAAAAATGGAAAATATACGCGTCGTAAGCTATTTTGACTCAGCTCCGAAGCGCATCTGGAAAGTTCTCAGCACACACATAGCAAGCAATACAGATACCGTTCCCAAAAAAGTGGCACAAAACAGTCCGTTTCGCCGACTTATTCGCCCATTTGAGTTTATTATTGACCGATTTGCCCCTCAAGAATTCACTCCTGACGATATCACAGAACACGGTATTACGCTTGTAAATGAAGGCGTGCATAAACTCTACGATATTCACGGGGGTCAGGCCGGACGCGTCACGGGATACTGGGAACTCGTACGTGGTTACTTTATGGATATTGTTGACGGAGTACGCGCACGCAATTCACCTCACCTCAAATCAGATCAGGGTTATTTGTTAGATGCTCTTGCAGATCGTAAAAAGGAATTTGCACTACTCTACGGACGTTCAAGCACATTTACGTATTCCGCTGCTGCTGCGATTTCATGCGTGCTCCCAAGCATTGCACGTGCTCAGGCTGAATGTATGGGGATCATGGTCCCTGAGCATGACGCGCGTGGCGGTTCCGCATTATCACGCACGGTTCGACTTCTGTTTATCGCTTTTATGGACCTGTTGCAATTGACACACGTTGCAAATGCACAAACACAGGCGCTTCTGGACGCAAATCTTGCCACATATGCATACCGCGCATCACTTGCACATGCATTTGACCCCAAGAAGAAAAAAAACTATGACGCAACGTCATATATTAAGTATGAATCTCTGGTTTCGCTGTTGGAAGAGCAGTGGAAAGTACTCCAAAAGCAAAGACTCACTTCTCAGATGCCTGAAAATCTCAAAAAAACCATCCAAAATTACATTTCTACCCCATGAGCACGATATCTGTACCCCAAGGCCTATATCGCCATTATAAGGGCAAAAAATACCTTGTTTTGGGTGTCGCAAAACACAGCGAGACTCTTGAAGAACTCGTGGTCTATGTAACTCTGTATGAAAATGAAGCGGGACCGATCTGGGTTCGGCCGCTCAAAATGTTTACAGAAACGGTTGAAATGGACGGCAAACAAGTCCCTCGCTTCAAGAAAATTGACTAGGATGTCTGTGCTTGCGGTGCCTGTTTTGACAGAAGTTCAATCAGTTTTGCCTGCGACTTCGGACCGATCACATTGAGTCCGATCATTTTTCCCCGCTTCGGATAGAGGCGCACGGCAAACGCCACAATTCCCCGTCGCTGCACCTGAAACGGCACAATGCGCTCAATATCTGTCGGATGGTCGAATACGAGCGACATCGTCTGACGAATGCGATTATCCACATACCACCAGGACCATACGCCAAACGCCAAAAATACCACTGAGGTGATTTTCAAATAGAAAACAACCTGCTCTTCACCAGGCTTCGGAGGAATCACTGTCATTAAGATCAACAAAACTACACCGGTGAGTGCAGTAAATATGCCCATGCCATAAAATATGACCTTCTGCAGACGAAAACTGGCTGCAATGTGTTTTTTCAATTCTTGTGCATGATCCATGGTAGACAGTATAAACGACTAATATGCCTTCGGAGGACGTTTTGCTGAAGCCAATTTACGTACTTGCAAACCAGAAACAACCGCGTGTATTCGAGCAACTTCTGTGCGAATCGCACCAACATCCAGACCTTTTTCTAAATAGGAGTTCATGACTTCATCAATAGCAGCGTCATAATCGTTTTTATGCTTCTGGTTAATATTTTTCCAGGGAATTCCTTTCAGAAGTTGAGCCACGTTTGGATCATAGGAAATGCGCCCGGTGAGCATAAAATAGGCAATCATGGGATAACTCATAGCACCCGTAAAATACGCTGTATTGTCGTTTGAGCCGATCGCATCCAGTTTTAAGTCATACGTAACGTCATAGTATTTCCCTCGACTGGAGGAATACACTTTTGCACGATTCTCACTCACCTCTACTCGCCCGTCCGCAATAGCAGTCAGCGCCTCGAAGACTTTTGATATATGTGCCGGCCTCCATACAGAAGTACTCATAGTTGCAGTATACCTTCAAACTGATTCCGGTTGCAGTGAGCACGCGCAGGACATTCTGATATAATGATATCTTCCTCTGACAGCACAAACCCGTGCGCCGGCGTTTTTGGAACTCCCCACTTATGGAAACTATTATTCGATTTAGTGATGTGACGTTTGAGTACGTCGAAGACAAGCCCTTGCTGAGCGAGGCCAGCTTTTCTATCAAACGAGGGCTCAAACTGGCGCTCATGGGACAAAACGGCGCGGGAAAAAGCACTCTTTTTAAGCTCATTACAGAAACTCTCAAGCCTGCATCGGGGCAAATTGCCCGCGGGCGTGATGTGACGATCGCCACATCTCACCAGGTGGTTGATCCTGCCGAGTACACCCTCACTGTCGAAGAGTATTTTGGGAAGCGAATTACGTGCGAGCTGCATGAGCTCAGAAGTCGCCTCGCACGTGTGCTGGAACTCGTCAATCTCCACGCCCCGGGCGACAAGCTGGTCAGCAGCTTCTCAGGGGGTCAGCAAGCACGCCTTCTCCTCGCCGCAGCTCTCATTCAAGACCCGGATCTGCTTCTCTTGGACGAACCCACAAATAATCTAGATCCAGCAGGAATTGCGCACCTTGTGGAGTTTTTGGCAGACTACAAAAAAACGGTGGTCGTGATCTCGCATGATGCAGAGTTTCTCAATAGCTTTACTCAAGGAGTGCTCTACCTGGACACATTCACGCACAAAGTCGATTATTTTGCGGGCAATTACTACGACGTGGTAGCTGATATTGCCGCGCGTATCGAGAAAGAACAACAGCTGAATGCACGCATGGAAAAAGGGATTCGGGAAAATAAAGAGAAAGCCAATTTTTTTGCTCATAAGGGGGGTAAAATGCGCCTTGTCGCCAAGAAAATGCGTGAGAAGGCCCAGGAGATGGAAGATGCGAAAGTCGATGTGCGCCGGGAAGATCGAACCATTCCTCCTTTTACAATCGGCACTCAGGATGCCATGTATGACACTATCCTCCACCTCACCGGCTACAGCATGATACATAACCATGAAGTGCAACACCGAACTGCAAACGTACGACTCGAGCGCCGGGAACACTTGCAGATCGTGGGTCCCAATGGCGCGGGAAAAACGACACTCATTGAATCGATTGCCAATCGCACCAACCCGCAAGCCACTATCGCCCGCGGTATCCGTGTGGGATATTATCGGCAGGATTTCAGCACACTCGACTTTACCCAAACCGTATACAAATCCTTGGAAGACGCGGCGTATGAATCAGAAACTGAGGTGAATGAGACCTTGATTCGCTCAACAGCAGCCAAGTTTTTGCTCACCAAAGATCAGATTTATTCCCCGATCGGCAATCTTTCTGAAGGGCAAAAAGGACTACTCTCTTTTGCACGCCTGGTTCTTCTGAAACCGGGGCTTCTCATACTGGATGAGCCCAGCAATCACATAAACTTTCGCCATCTCCCGATTATTGCAGCTGCACTGGACAAGTTTGAAGGCGCAATGGTGCTCGTGTCGCACCTTGACGAATTTGTCTGGCAAATCCGCATCGACAAAACCCTCGAATTGGGCTAGTTTTATAAGACTACAAAGAAGAACTGTTCAAGGAAGCACAAAAGCGAAGAAGCGTGTGCCGATTGCGGGCAGGGGTGGAGGGAATCGAACCCCCATCAAAGGTTTTGGAGACCTCTATTCTACCATTTAACTACACCCCCTGATGAGGCAGCGGATGGTGCGCGCACCCTGCCATGTGTTTCGTGTGAACCTACCCCGAATCGAACGGGGATCTGAGGCTCCGCAAGCCCCTGCTCTATCCTATTAAGCTATAGGTCCAGCCAAGATCGGCAGATCACATTATAGCAAAACGTGCCGATATTGACTAGTCTCTGATACGAATATACGAATATCAGAATGGGTATCCTTTTAAGCCCTGTATGCCCTTGAGCACTGAGACTTCGCCCATGATGCTCCAGATATGTCCTATCACCATACCGGTAACCACCTTGTGCACCGGTCGCTTCCCCATCCCAAACGCACTCATATCAAGCTCGCGGGAAAGCTCTGCTTCATCGGCCCCTTTCACATATGCCTCGCTGGCTGCAGCCACGGCATCTGCATATTTGGCAAACTCCTCCACATCAATGGTGACGCGACGAAGCCATTTGGGATATTCATTCACCCAGTCATCCGGCTGCACTTCGCTTGCACCCGTTTTATCTTTCCACTCGGTGGCAAAAAGCGGCTGCTTTCCCTGCAGCAGCATGTGAGTAAAAAAATCCTCGGAAAACACGAGGTGCGCATAGGTTCCGGCGATCGGATTGGCCGTTCCCTCAGGTTGAAATGAAGCAACATCAGCAGTTACTCCTTCCATGGTTTGTTTCATGTACTGATGAGCATCCGCAAGATCCTCCAAGAGTACAGTCGATACAAAATCTGACATAAAAAAATAAAAATGTATAACGGGCAATCGCATTATACTGAAATCAGAAGTCAGCAATACACTTCTCAAATGCAATAACCAATAACTATCAACCACCAACCGGCAACTATCGTGCTACCATACATCGTATGCTTCCTTCCAAGATAGCGTTTGTCGATATAGAAACCACCGGCACAAGCGTGCGCCATGATCGTATCATCGAGATCGCTATTATTCGCATGGAAGACGGAGTCATCACCGACCGGTATGAAACACTCATCAACCCCCAGCGTCCGGTATCGCCGTTTATCAGCGAACTAACAACGATTTACCCGCATGAGCTGGAACATGCACCCACCTGGGAGGAAGTCGCACCGACTATACAAAACTTGCTTGAAGATCATGTATTTGCAGCTCACAATGTCCGCTTTGATTATGGATTTGTCAAAGAGCAATTTCGCTGCGTAGGCATCGCTTATCATGCAAAACAACTATGTACCGTTCGCTTGTCACGCGCCTTGTATCCGCAGTTCAAACGCCACAACCTGGACAGTGTGATTGAGCGACATGGATTTGTCTGCGGCAGCCGACACCGCGCAATGGGTGACACACAAGTGATTGCCGATTTTTACCTCAAGATGCTATCAGAGCAGCCGGAAGATCGACTCCTTGCCGCAATTAATCCGCTCTTGCAGCGGCCCTCGCTCCCGCCACACATCTCACCTGAACTCGTTGATGCGATTCCCGAAAAGCCGGGAATCTATATATTTTATGGGGAAAACAACACGCCGCTTTATATCGGCAAAAGCAAAAGCCTGCGTACCCGCGTGCTGTCACATTTTCAGGCAAATCACACGCACTCCACTGAAATGCATATCAGCCAGCAGACAGTCGATATCGTCACCGAAACCACCTCGGGCGAGCTCGGAGCACTGCTTCTTGAGCAGCACCTCATAAAGTCCATGCAACCGCTATACAATCGCAAATTGCGCCGGATGCACAAACTCATCGTTGCCCGAAGTCACAAAGACAGCAACGGCTACCTGCGTATGCATGCAGAGACGGTTGAGCAGATTGATCCGCACAATATGGATGACATTATCGGCATCTACAAGAGTCGAAGCCAGATGAATCAGGCCCTTCGCGCGCTTGCGGTGGACCATATGCTATGCCAGGTGCTGATGGGTCTTGAGAAGGGAGACGTGTGTTTTGGTTACAAGATTGAGCGCTGTCGCGGTGCCTGTATGGGCAAAGAGTCACCGGTACTGTACAATGCCCGATTTGAAGCGGCAGTCGCACTGCAGGCTCTTAAGAAATGGCCGTACGAAAGCCCCATGGTTGTACTTGAACAGGATAAGCGGGACGATCGCGCAGAAGGCTTTGTGATTGACAAGTGGTGCCTGATCGGAAAAATCATTCATGAAGAGCAAGATGTGCGATGGGAGCAGTCACATGAATATGTATTTGACCTTGATGTGTACAAGATATTATCCCGTACGCTGCTGGATACACGCAGTCGCCACACCATCCTGCCGTTTCCCCAAGCTGAGAATCTACGCTAGCTTACCAACTTCCTCCACCGCCTCCACCTCCGCCTCCTCCGGAAGATCCACCGGAGAATCCTGAAGAATGGCCTGTTGATGAGGAAGTCGGTGTCATGGCCGATGTCACGCGTGTCATGGATGATGACAGTGAGCGGGTAAATACCGCTGCGTTGAGCGAACTGTCTGATGAATACGGTGCATACCAACTCGGCTGTTGAAACGGCACATCGGCAAACCGTTTTGCCCATACTTTTTCGACCCCGAATGCCACCGCATACGGCAGCAGTTTTTCAAACGTCATCTGATTGAGTGCTTGAAAGTCCAGCTGACGCTGCTGACTATTGAGGAAGTTTTTCAATGACCTTGCCTGATTTGCAGCTACCACTCCGGTGTCCGATTTTTTTGGCATGGCGCGACCGGCAAACGCAGCGACCAAAGCAAGCACGATATTCATCGTAAACATAGCCACAGCAGCCAGCGCATAGTACGGATTTCTGATCTTATCGGGACGTTTGGAAAAAAACCCACGCAACACCATAGACTCATTCAAAGAGGAGGTCGCAAGTGTATGCATATTGGTAAGATCAGTTTTTGAAAGCCTGACTTCAGTCTTACTGGCAAACAACTTGTCGAGAATGATTGTCTCATGTGCCTGCAATTGCTCTGCTTTACTCTTGCTGTCTGCACCCTTTATGAGCCACCAGTCTTTTTTCTTACGCTCCTCAATGCGCATATAGCCACGACGTGCCAAGTCGACAATTGCGGCGGTAATGTCGCGAGCATGTACTTGCTCATCAATCAGTGTTCCGGTCTCAGCAGGTGTAAGCAGCTGTCCATCAGCCAGTTTAGGGGGGTCAAATGCGGCAGTCACTACGCCGCTACCGGCCACTTTCGGATCCCTCCCCTGCCGATACCATTTCCAGATGATCCATGGCGGCAATACCACATACCAGAATATGCCAAATATCACCCCGACTATAGCCAGCAGAATCATGAAAATTGACGGCTTGGGGGGCGTGTACGGTGCTGCCTCAAGCTGCGCCACTAACCCCTTGGGGAATCCGGCCACCACGGTGAGACCTTCACCCGACTGGAGTGCCATGGCTTCATAGGTAGCTGATGTTCCTGATGTAGTGGCGGTACAATTGGTGGCAGTTGACCCTTGCGCACCGGTGTAACAGGCCGTTTGAAGCGCTGCAGTACCTGAAGCATCGGGAGGCACAATCACGCGCACACTCGCCTGTTCGATAGGCACATCCCAGCCGGTACCCGTGGCATTCCAGTAAAGCTCATCATGATCTGAAAAGTAGGTGACCGCACCACTGACGGTATAGTCAATCACGTACACATGCTCACCTGAGATTGTTCGATCAGGATCTCCAATCCGAAGCGATATTTGGTCACTACCTTTACTGCGTTTGTGTGAAGTGCTGACCGGCAGCGTGTTGCCATATTCATCTGACACAACAATGTCAGAAAGGGTTACTTGATACAGTGTTCCTTCTGCGTTTGGTGTGATTGTTTCAATATCGCGGTAAATCCCGTGCCGCTGCAAGGAACCAAAATCATAGGTGATACGCTCCTCAACCACCACTACTCCATCAGGTCGCACCTCATACTGCACATCAAATGAACGAACAGATTCAGCACGAACAGTAGCCGAAGCAAGACAAAAGAAGGCGGCAACTGTGATAAAGCGCGTAATCCAAGCGGATTTCATATCACACATCATAGCACGATTCCTGTATGATAAAAGTCAACTTTTGAGCCCGAATCACCCCACTCGACTCACCTACAAATATGAAGTACGACCCAGCTCCAGATATCAAGCGTCAAATAGACGCCCTAGTGGACATTCTAGAGATGGATTACATCATCAAAGACCATGTGCACTGCATTCGCAGTTACGACGCAAATACGCGGGCATATGCGCGCATTTGGGGTATGGCCAAATTGTTCAAAGACGTCCTCGGCCTCACTCCCCACTACATCATTGAGGTAAACCACAAAATGTACAGCAAATTATCCGAACGTGAGCAGATGAAAACCCTTGTGCATGAGCTTATGCATATCCCCAAAACATTCTCCGGCGCCCTGCTTTCTCACCGCGGCCCGCATCATGCGATCAACGATCGTGAGGTGGAAAAACTCCTGAAAGCCAAGATGAAATAATTGGATTTGCAGAATACAATCGCTTTTTTTAGAGTTGAAGTATTAAGAGGTCAAGGTTAGAATTGGCATTTCTTACCAACACAGCACCACCTTTTATGACATCTGAAACACGAGAAAAACGTTCACACCTCCCCATATCCAAATCCGAAGCACTGGGTCTTGAACATGTATTTCACATGGGGAATCATGGTGGATATGAGCTGGATATTGATCCTCGCCTCGTACCTCCACTTCCATCTGAGCATCCGACTTTTAGAGAAATATCAGACGTATTTGACCTGAGCCACTTTTCAACTCCCCGAAGACCGATTCGAATCGGTCGTGCAACGCTTGAGGAAGCACCTGCGCTCATTCACGTGCACAACATGCCCATCAAGTTTCCCCATACAGGACATCGCGTCCCTACTGAACTCGGATACTTAAAAGGTTTACTGGATACATGTGCATCAGTTGAAGCGGCTATAAATCCTCACCTTGATGAATCATACGCGTATCTCACCCTCCAAAAGGGCCCTGTGGCAGCTGGTAAAACGCAACGCACCCCGTCACTGCATTCTGACGGACTGCAAGGTCAGCGAATCCAACCAAAAGTACGCGCCGAACATGGATACCTGATGGTTGACTCTGATCCTCCCCTCTTTTATCCGCAAGCATTTGACCTTGAGGGCGTTGATGTGAATGTGCACGATGTAGATGTGGCATTTGCCGGTCAAGTGGATGAAACGCAGGCTGTACAATTTGATCCGGGCGACGTGATCCTGTTTGATTCATACTGCCTGCACCGGGCAGTTGAAGCACAAGAAGAGGTAATTCGGGGCTTTTTCCGCCTCACATACACACATCCAAGTATGAAATTTGACCGCGGAATCAAAACATTCAATGCATTGTTTGAAGAAGAATACGCCCGGCACGAATGGGTGTTTGGAGAAAAAGAATGGCCTACCCTTATTGATCCTCCTACTCGTTGATGACTAAAAAATATGTCAAAGGAATTTCCTAAAACACACCCGGATGTCCTTGCCCCAACGGATATATATGAGATGGGAGCACATGGTGGATTTGACTTATCAATCCATCCGATTTCGCTCGGCGAAGTTGAAATCAACTCTCCTATACTGGCTGACATGAACAGTCCATATGCACTTGAGAAGTTTCACCGCATGCGCACACCCATTGTGGTTGGAAGAAGTTCGTTTGAAGGGCTCCCTTTGGGGCTTCGCATTCACGATCTGCCAATACGCTTTCCGGGAACTGGATATCGGGTGCCCGACGAACTCCAGGCTATTCGTGACACACTTGAGATTTGCGCATCGTTTGAAGCGGCTATAAACCCCGATGTTGATGACTATTTTGCCTATCTTACCTTGCAATACACAGACGTTGAGCCAGGAACATCACAACGCATATCAACAACGCATGTGGATGGGTTTCAGGGGCCATACAGACAACCAAAAATACGCCCGGAACATGGATATATTTCTGTAACACGCGATCCTTCTTTTTTTTACGCACAATCACATGACTTTGACAGACTTGATATTAATCAAGACGATGTGCCTGCCGTTTTAGCAGAAACGTCACGAGAAGATGCAGCACTACGATGTAATCCAAACGATATTGTGCTATTTGATGCCTATACACCGCATCGTGGTGTGGTCACAGAAACACCCGGTCCTCGTGGATTTCTCCGTCTTCGGTATTGTGACCCGGCACATCATGCCAACCGCCAGGGACGCACAAAAAATCTCCTCTTTGAAGCCGAATATGAAGAGGTTGGCTGGAAAACGACTACCTACGCGAGAAATAACTGAGTGCGAACTGCCGCTAGCTCATGCTGAACCTGTTCAATCGTATGTGGTGAATGAAACAAGGTGTTGTATGGCTCAGCACCCACTCCAAAAGTACGCCTGAGCGTGCCCGGCTCCGGGGCATATGTCCCTTTAATCGTAGTAAATAGTTCGGGCGCACAAGTATCTACCGGACCATGCATCAGTACAAACGTCGATGCGCCAGAGCTCATCAGCCCTATCAATTCTTCCCATCGATCCGCATACTGTTCAGGATAGCGCACCGCATCAATTGCGCGAAGCTGATCTTCCTTGTCAAACCACATACGTTCTAATACCGGCGCTGTAAATGCCATAGGCAAAGCCCCAAATACTTCAAAGGGCGTCTGTGAGTCGATCCAGCCTAGCACAGCCTGAGCTAGCTCATCATCGCTGAGTCCCCTGCTGTTTTCGTATGCATGTGGGCGAATCATCCCGGTGGTTATTCTGCCTGATTCCACTAGTCCATCTAGTTCCGGATGCAAAAGAAGGTCTTGGGCAATACCCCGCTGGTGTTCAAACACCAAAATACCTGCAGAATCTTTGTGCTTGTTTCTGTGTTGGTTCAACCGATCCCTCTCACCCAAACCGGGTGATATGAGCTCAGTATACGCATGTAGTTCCCTCATTGAAGATAAAAATTGTAGCTGCGGAGAGGGGGGGATTCGAACCCCCGATACCCTTGCGGATATACTTTCTTAGCAGGAAAGCGCTTTCGGCCACTCAGCCACCTCTCCTTGCTAGTTGATAGTCGGTGGTTGATAGTTGTTAGATATGCAAAACACATGCGCAACCAACAACCGGCAACTAAAAACCATGAACTAACGCGGTGCCGAAGAGAGGACTTGAACCTCCACGCCCTTGCGGGCACACGCTCCTGAAGCGTGCGCGTCTGCCAGTTCCGCCACTTCGGCATTTCTTGAACCCTTATTATACTGGCTTATTTACTAAATCATCGGGTGAATTTTGCAGATTTAGCTTTGTTTACTACAATATGACTATGAAGTTTCTTTTGTTTTCGATGACTGCCAGTATAGTCATTGTGATTGCCGCTCTGATGCTCAAACCGCAAACCATCCTCTCCCCGATTGAAAAATTGTATCCGACCCCGACACCTACGGTCCTACCACTTCTTCCCTATCAAGTGACTGAACTGTCCAAACGAGCTACCCCATCGGCAACAATCCGCATTGACGAGCTGGAAGACGACGCCGTTGAGCCAGACACGTACCGTGTGCGCACGATTTCCTTCAAAACCGGCAACAAAAAGGTGTCCGGCCGCATCACCTACCCGCTCGAGCCAGGCACCTACCCACTCGTGTTTATGATACGCGGCTATGTGGACCGGGAGATTTACTACACCGGGATCGGTTCTGAGCGTGCGGCAAATTACCTTGCTGAGCATGGATATGTGACACTTGCTGCGGATTTTTTGGGCTATGGGGCATCTGATGCAGGCTCTGCCGACGGTCTTGAAGATCGATTTCAAACATACACAACCTTCATCGATCTTATGCGAGAAGCCGATCGTCTTGACACCTCTTTTTCTGAAGCGGATTTAAGTGATTATCACATCGATCAAACAAAGCGGGCCATCTGGGCACACAGCAACGGCGGACAGATCGCGCTTACCGCGCTTGCAGCAACAGAACTCCCCTATCCGACCGTGCTCTGGGCGCCAGTCACCAAACCGTTTCCATATAATGTGCTTTTTTACAGCGACGAAGCTGCCGATGAGGGCAAAGCGCTTCGCAAGCTTATTGCTGACTTTGAGCAACAGTACGATGTGAGAAAGTATAGCTTTACTGATTATTTAGATCGTATTAAAGCCCTTATTCGCATTCATCAGGGCACTGCTGATGAAGCAATTCCTGTGCCGTGGACTCAGCTTATCACCGCCAATCTCGAAGAGGCTGGAGTTGATGTGGAGTCGACGTACTATGAAGGCGAAAACCACAACTTCAATCTCGGCAGCTGGAACGATACCATGGAAGCGACAGAAGCCTTCTATAAAAGCGAGTTTGAAAAATAAAAACCACTGATTTGCTGCTTCTTGCTACCATGATTGTATGCAGCACTATTTTTGGGGCAAACCCACCCAGCACTATCCGCAGCTTCAGCAGAATTCTCACACAACAGTCGCAGTACTTGGTGCCGGCATCGCCGGGCTTTCTGCCGCAATCATGCTGCAGGATGCGGGGATCAAGGATGTGACTATTGTCGAAAAACACCTGGTTGGCTCCGGCTCCACCGGAAACTCAGCTGGGATGTTGGTATGCGAACCGGAGCAGGCCCCATGGATTAATATTGTTCAATCGTTGGGACTTACGCAAGCCACTGCATATCTGAAGCAGCAAAATGAAGCGGTGAAATGGCTGAAATCAATAGTTGAAAAGCATACATTGCAGTGTGAGCTCCGTGAAGTTGATTTGCTGTTGTTCCACGAATCAGTTCGTTCACAGTTGCGTGAGGATAGTGTCCGAAACAGCATGCATCAAGCTCATGTCACCCTTTCGCCTTCGGCATTTCACCACGAATTTGCGACGCCGGCAGCAAGTCGTGCTACACGTATTGCAGGCAATTTGAGCGTAAATCCACTTCTTCTCACTCGCGAGTTGGCTCGGCTTTTTACTAAGCGCGGAGGAAGACTGTTTGAACAAACGCCGGGAGTGTACGAGAAAGCAAACACACTTAAATGTCCGGGTGCAGAGCTGACATTTGACTATCTTATTGACACCGCGGTCACGCACCCGCATCAAATCGACATGTTTTTGACCACCATCTGCGTCACCTGGCCACTAAAGAAGCATGAGCTCACAACACTCCACCTCAAAGACCACGATATGTTTTTGACAAACCCTGACCTATCGTCATACTTTTATGGAAGAATTACACCGGATAATCGACTATTGATTGGGTATGGAGACTTGCACACCTCCACATTTCACCGCACATCGGCATACGAACCACATGTGAAAACCATAAAAGAGTTTCTTACGATTTTAGTTCCGGATATAAAATTACCCATCACACATGGATGGAGCGGCGTATATAGCCTCTCAAAAACTGTCCTTCCTTACTCTTCTCATCCGAGTCCCCGCGTCTGGAAAGCAGGAGGATTCGGCACTCAGCTTGCAGCTATCGCAACAATGAGAGAGATCGTGCATGATTTGTGCGGCTGAAACTACTTCACAAACTTCTTTCCTTTGATCTTCTCGGGCAGGTAGTCAGCATCGCCATACATCTCGTATCCTTCACCATATCCCAGCTCCTTCATGAGCTTCGTCGGTGCATTGCGCAGATGCTTTGGAATCGGGAGATTGCCGCTTTTGTGCACCTCAGCTTGGGCAGCACGCAGACCATCATAAGCCGAGCGGTCTTTGGGAGCGCGACACAAATACACCACTCCTTGTGAGAGATTGATCGCACACTCAGGAAGGCCGATTTTGGTGACTGCTTCAAATACGGCGTTTGCGACAACAAGCGCAGTTGGCTGCGCATTCCCGATGTCTTCACTGGCAAATATGACCATGCGCCGTGCGATAAACACCGGATCTTCCCCGCTCTCAATCATGCGTGCCATGTAGTACAAGGCGGCATCCACCTGACTTGCGCGCATAGATTTGATAAATGCTGAAATCGTATTGTAGTGTTCTTCACCGGCACGATCATAGCGCAAAAACTTTGATTGCAGCGTCTGCTGGAGATTATCACTTGTTATCTTGCCATAAAGCCCCAGCGTATTCTCCACCATCGCAAGCATCTGACGCGCATCTCCACCCGACATCGACACGAGCCATTCTATAGCCTTTTTATCCATTTTTACGCCGGTTCGCTTGAGAATCTGGCGCAAATCATCAGCATTCAGGTCCTCCAGCACAAATACACGACACCGTGATAAGAGAGCCGGAATCACTTCAAAGCTGGGATTTTCGGTGGTTGCCCCGATCAAGGTCAGGTGACCTGACTCCACATACGGCAACAAATAATCTTGCTGCGCTTTGTTAAACCGGTGAATTTCGTCAAGAAACAGCACACGCGGCCCCAGCAGATTGCCGGTTTCCTGCACAATTTTTCGGATATCTTCTTTACCCGCAGACACGGCAGATAATTCGTGATAATTGGCCCCAAGCGCATGGGCATAAATGCGTGCCAGCGTAGTCTTCCCCACGCCGGGTGGTCCCCACAAAAGAAAGGAAAACAAATGGCGCTGCTCTATCGCCACGCGCAACGGACCAGGCGAAGAATCCTTTGCTTTTATGCCGACCAGGTGAGATTGACCGATATAGTCATCGAGTGTGGTCGGACGAATACGAGAAGCTAAGGGTTCCATACAGACCATTATACGCCCAAGGAGAACGAATGTTCAACAGCAAGTTCGCAACTGGTATATTGACAGGCTGGCGACTCAGCTGATAGCATGTGAGTCAGGTATGAAACAAAAAAGACACGGGTTTACTCTCCTTGAAATTCTTATCGTTATCACCATTATGGCTGTTATTGGCAGCGTAGGATTTTTTTCATACCGCAGCTCACTGAAAGCTGCCCGTGATGCCAAGCGGCGTGCCGACTTGCATGCGCTGCAGACCGCGCTGCAAGTGTATTACGCTGAAAATGGTTCATACCCAAGCACCTCGGGGGCATGGACAGGTGAACAATCCGCATATGGATCACACACCACCGACTATGTGCCGGGACTTGCCCCCAACTATATCGAAAAGCTGCCGAATGATCCGCGTGTGGGCACAGCCTATGCTCCGTGCAATAATGCGACACGCGTAGGTTATTTGTATCGCTCCAACGGATCCGACTATAAACTTCTGGCATATTGCTCACCGGAAGGAACGATGAGCGTGACAACAGATCCGTTCTACGACCCGACCCGACCCACGTATGCGTGGCAAATATCTTCTCCCGGTGGCGCAGCATGGTAACGCACGGTATTGACCCCAGATAATCCCCTTCAGCACCTTTTCAGATTCGCTTCATATACTGAGAATCGTTGACAGAAAGGAGGTGAAACACATGAATCTACAAAAAAAATACGTACTGCCGGCAATCATGCTGACAATTCTTGGGGGAAGTATGATTGCGGTTCGTCCGGCGCAGGCATTTTTCGGGTCTGACAACGGTCAGGACACGATGGTCAAAGAACTCGCTACACAACTTGGCGTTTCTGAAGACAAAGTAAAAAGTGCCATGGACACAATCCATCAAAAACATGAGCAGGAGCGTGAGCAAAAGATGCAGGAAAAACTTGATTCGCTGGTCTCACAGGGTAAGATCACAGCTGAACAAAAAACAGCATTTGTAGCCAAGCTTGCTGAACATAAAAAACAAATGGATGCAATCCGTGACGATTCTTCATTGACGGACGAACAGCGACGGGAAAAAATGAAGACTCTGCATGATGAGCTTAAACAATGGCTCACAGATCAGGGTCTTTCAGATATCGGCATTATGGGTGGTAAATTTGGACACGTAAGGGGAGGTCCACATTAACGATTCCCACCTGTAATGCACATGTTGGTTCGCCCCGCCCGACTTCTTCCGGGCGGGGTTTTTTATTGTCCAAAAACCACCCTCACTCCCACTTCTTCTTTGGCTATACTATGGCCATGAATGATGTGCGCATAAACGAATCGTGGAAGGAAGTCCTGGAAGATGAGTTTCAGCAAGACTACTGGCCACAGCTGACTTCATTTGTGCGACAGGAATATACTTCAACCACCGTCTATCCCCCACCCAAGGACGTGTTTCGTGCCTATGATTTGTGCCCGTTTGACCAAGTCAAAGTAGTGATTGTCGGCCAAGACCCGTACCATGGCCCCAAACAAGCCAACGGCCTATGCTTTGCAGTGCACGACGGAATCACTCTCCCACCCTCGTTGAAAAATATCTACAAAGAAATTCACAACGACATAGGCATCTCTCCCAATCCAAGCGGCGATTTGTCACGATGGGCCAAGCAGGGAGTGCTCTTGCTCAACAGCGTACTGACCGTGCGAGCAGGAAATCCCGCATCACACGCTGGCCATGGTTGGGAGCAGTTTACCGATGCCACGATACAGTCGCTTGCGTTTTTGAGCGAGAATATTGTCTATATGCTGTGGGGCAAGTATGCACAGAAAAAAGGCGAAGTTATTGACCCTGAGAATAATCTGGTACTTACCTCCGGCCATCCATCACCGTTTTCTGCGAATTTATTCCACGGAAATCACCACTTCAGCCGTTGTAATGAGTACCTAAGAGAGCACGGTCTGGAGCCGATAGACTGGAGCTGAGGCGTCAGACAGGCACTGACACTTCAAAACGGGCACCTTTTTCCTGCTTAACAACCATGATTGTCCCTCCGTATCTGCTCGCAATTCGTTTTGCAATTGCCAAGCCAAGCCCATAGCCGCCGTCCTCCCCCACTCGTTCACGCGCATTTTCTGCACGATAAAATCGGTCAAAAATATGTGGAATATCTTTTTCGGCGATACCGATTCCTTCATCGGCAACGGTAAGAACAGCGTTTTTCTTACGTCGCTCTAAAGTGACCTGCACCGTACTGCGAGTCGGACTGTATTTGATGGCATTATCCAAAAGGATGCGTACCAGCTGCGACATATCTTCTTCGTGAGCAGTGATTTGAACTGCTTCAAGCTGCGCCTGCACTTTTATCTTTTTCGTTTCAGTGCGTCGCCTCATAGACTTGACTGCATCGTGCACAACCTGATCTAGCACAACTCGGGTGCGATGCGAGCTACTATCGGCGCCCGGCACCTGTGCAAGCTGCAGCAATGATCGCGCAAGCTCCTGCAGGCGCTTTACATCTGCCAGATTTTCTTCAAGAATCTCTCTTGCCTCAGACAATGATTGTTTTTTCCCACGCAAAAAGACTTCTATCCCTGACTGCAATGAAGTGAGCGGTGTCTTAAGCTCGTGGGAAGCATCCGAAATAAACCGGTTCTGCTCAGCAATCATACTCGCAATAGGCTCCAGCGTCTTTGCCGACAGCATATATCCCACTCCGGCAACCGTGACCAGAATACCCACATTAATGATTGCCAATATTGTGACCACATGCACCTTGGCTTCTTCCATCAGCTCCGCATTGTGTGCTGCCCGCATCTGGTGCAAATCTTTCGGCAGTATGTATCCTGCAGCACTGAGCCTCTCCTCCATACGCACGCGCTGCAGCTCATCAAAACGAGACACTTCTGTAAGCACTGCGCGGTAGACCACCACTGAGAACATGATTGAGATCACCATGCTCACAATCACGTACCATGCTGTTAATTTCAGTCTTGCTCGTAAAAACATAAGTGTTGTCAAAAACTGTACAGATACCGCACCCTCATCATAACTGCCTCAAATTAATATATCAAAATATATACTTTCTGTAATTATATAAATCAATCGCCTTGAATTTTATACCCAAAGCCGCGCACGGTATGAATGCGTTTGGGCAGCTCGGGAAACGGGTCCTCAAGCTTGGTGCGCAAATGCTTGATATGCGCCTCAACCGTGTTGGGCAACACATCCGCATCAAAGTCCCATACCGCATCAATTATCTGGTCTTTGGAGACCACACTCCCCTTGTTTCGCACCAGATATTCCAGAAGCATAAATTCTCGGCGCGAAAGCACTAGTTCCTGCCCATCTCGCGTCACGGAGTATGTAAGGGTATCAATCGTGATATCACCGCAGGAAAGGGCGTTTTTTTGCTGTTTTTTTGGCCTTCTGGACAGTGCACGGACCCGCGCAACCAATTCTTCAAATGCAAACGGTTTCGGCAAGTAGTCATCAGCTCCATTATTAAGCCCTTCAACACGCTCAGGAATCATGGTTTTGGCCGTGAGCATCAATATCGGCGTGCCTATGTCATTGTCACGAAGCGTACGGGCAACCTCCATGCCTTCCATGCCCGGAAGCATGCGATCAAGCACAATCACATCATACGTATTTTCCACAGCCAGATCATACCCATCATCACCTCTTCCGACTGTCTCCACCACCCAACCTTCCTGCTCAAACCCACGCTTAATCGCGCGCGCTATTCGCTCCTCATCCTCGACAACCAGTATTTTCATGAGCTTATTATACGCACACTACGCTGAAATCTAGCTTAATAGGGCATGCCGGGATTCATGCTCAAGAACATCACGATCCTCCCTGACACATTTGCTTTGTATAATCTCCCGTATGAGCTCGAATATATCGCTTCAGAAGGCAGTCATCCATACACTTGCCTATTTCGGCCAATTTACCTACGCTCCGAGCGCACGAGAAATCCATTTATTTCTTCCTGTCCTCTCCTCAATTGACGATGTGGAACGCAGTATTCAAACTGGGATAAAAACGAATAAAATTATAGAGATTTCCTTTCCCAGCAATGTATACAGATATACCCTCCCCCAGTATAGTATCTCCAAAAAAACCATTCTTGACCGTCTCAAAACGAGCGAAAAAAAGGAAAAAATGCTTAAAAAGTGGATTTATTTGCTCAAACACACACCCGCTGTCCAATTTGTTGGCGTCAGCGGTTCAGTTGCCAGCCACAATGCACTCCCGTCTGATGATATTGACCTTTTCATCATCACCTCAACTGGCGGACTTTGGACTGCTCGGGCTGTTCTGACAGCCTTTTTTACCCTTTTTGGAATACGGAGGCAACGTTTGCAAACAAGCGCTCCAGACAAGCTTTGTATGAACTTATGGTTTGAGAATAGCTCGTTGGGAGTGCCTAAACTCAAACAGAGCGAGTATACAGCGTATGAAGTGTGGCGTATGCGCCCACTAGTAAACAAGAATCATACGTACGAACAATTTCTGCTCGCAAACCGTTGGACGACCCACTATCTTCCAAATACTCAAGCAGTGCTTCCGACACCTCACACTTGCACCCCTGCTTTTTCCTTCTTTTTTCTCGAACCACTCATGAAACGAGTCCAAAAATACATCATCAACAGACATAAAACGACCGAATTTATCACCGAGACACAACTCTGGTTCTATCCTGACGATATTTATACGCAGATCGAAAAAAATACCAAGCGCACCCCGATTCGGAGAAATTGAGCTCAAATAACGCTTTTTAGAGGGCTTCGCAAGGCCCCTGCAGAAATTCGTCAAAAAAAGGGTTAAGTTTTATTTATATTTAGGCTGTTACAACAATCTAATCGAATACTTAAGAGCAGTGTTGGGCTTACAGAAGGGGCTCCTCATTTTTGGCAGAGCACATCTGTGTCTGATATGTTGTTCTTTCTAGGCAGTTTTTTTTCGTTACGAAGCGATATTTGGTTAGTTGTTGGACTACTGTCTTCGCGCTTGGCGAATAGCCTGGAGCACAACCAAGACGAGGTACTTCGCAAGCTTCATTTGCCTCTTGACTCGCCATGGCTCCTTTACCAAACGATACAACCATTCTAAATATATTGCCCTCATCCATGCCGGTGCACGCTCTACTTTGCCACTGATAAAGTCAAATGCTCCTCCAACTCCCATACAGACAATTCCTTCCAATTTAGTTTTATTTGCATCGATCCAGAGTTCTTGAGCCGGAGAACCGAAGGCAAAAAATAAGATATGGGGCCTCCTGGCGGTAATTATAGAAAAAATAGCGTCAATTTCTTCTTTTTTTGGTTGGGAGATAGCTTTAAATCCTTGGAGTCCAAAAAAGCTCGATTTTGGATATTTCTCCTGATAGCAGATTGCTATTTCCTCTGCTAAAGTACCGGATGCCCCGATTAGCCCAACAGTAAGACCCGCTCTCCCGGCAAGATCAAGTAGATCGCTCATGAGATCAACGCCGGTCACGCGTTCAAACTTCTCTTTATAGATAGATTGGAGCGCCAGCAAAGCCCAAGAGCCATCAATAATGTTTATTTGGGCTGTCTCAATAACCCGTTTGAACTCTCTGTTTTGTCTCGCCTCGAGTATGATTTCGGGGTTAATCGATACAACATGTGTGAATGAGCTTTGGTTTTGTGTGTACTTTAAAATATTCTCTAGGATATTATTTTTTTCCTGAGGACGTATGTTTATTCCAAGGAGTGAATAAATACGGGGAGATTTCATACAATTATAGAGATGAAAATAAAAGTATATTTTTTTAAATAATGATCAATTTGTTCATTTTTTTACAACATCTATTTAGATTGTTATAAAGTAATAAATTAGGTATTAATTTTAAAATCTATAATTATCTTCGCTTAATTACTATATTTTTATTTTACTTTGTGAATGATTTGAGCGCTACTTTTTTGGGCAAAAAAATTAATTACTATAAGTAATTTATAGTGAATAATTATCGAATAGCATCCTTGAATGAGTCAAGGTTCTCAAGAACCATTCCGACTCCGCGAATAACACAAAACAACGGCTCCTCAACCACAAACGTGTTCACTCCTGTGTAGTAGGTGAAGTACCGATCAAGATTACGCAGCAAAGCTGTGCCGCCGGACAACACAATGCCACGATCAACGATATCTGCTGCAAGCTCAGGAGGAGTTTGGGAAAGCACTTCTTTTACTCCCTCCAGTATCTGCTTCAATGGCTTCTGTAACGCTTCATTTACTGAGATTTCCCCAACCTCAAGGATTTTCGGAAGCCCGGTTTGAGCATCACGCCCTTTTATTTCTATAGTGCGCTCCTGAGCAGCATCTTCTTTCTCACGATCATCGATGAATGCGTTTCCAATCTTCATCTTTACCTCCTCAGCAGTACGCTCACCAACTACAAGATTATGTTTCTTTTTCAAATGCGTCATAATCGCCTCATCGAACTTTGTCCCAGCGACACGAACTGTCTTATATGAAACCAGCTGCCCAAGCGAAATAACTGCAATTTCAGCAGTTCCGCCGCCCATATTAACAATCATATGTCCAGACGCCTGTGCAATAGGGATTTTTGCCCCAATTGCGGCCGCTAAGGGCTCTTCAATCAAATAGACGTCTGATGCACCGGCTTGCTTACAAGCAGCCACCACAGCCCGTTTTTCGACCTGAGATGACCCTCCAGGGATTGCGATCATGACCACCGGCCACCAGGCACGTTTTTTTAACCCTTTTTTAATGAAGTAAGTCACCATGGCGGATGTATTTATGAAGTCAGCAATTACCCCTTCCCGCATGGGCCTTGAGGCTACCAGCGAACCGGAAGTACGTCCCAGCATCTCTTTTGCATCCTCCCCGACTGCCACAATACGACGATCCTCAATGGAATAGGCAACCACTGTAGGTTCATTCAATACGATTCCACGACCTGCAACATATACGAGCGTATTTGCGGTGCCCAAATCAATCCCGATTTTCTGTTTAAAAAACATTGTCTATTGCAGAGATGAAATAACTGTTATCATTCGTAGTGGGGCGTATTAGTACCCACTGGGTATAGTATAATGGCAACAGTGATAAAAAAGAACTCCAGACCAAAAAAAGCAGTCAAACAGTCTGCAGAGACGAACAAACTACCTCAACGTCTCGCAGGCATATTTTTCCGTGCAGTTCTTGCTGTTTCTATTCTCACAGTGATTATCGGAGTGATTGCGTTCGGGCGTGGATATCGACTTGACCTAACCAATAAAACACTCTCCTCAACAGGCATACTCGCGATCAGTTCATCGCCGCGTGCGTCTGAAGTATTTATTAATGGTGAATTTAGAGGAGTAACCGACCTCAATATCAATCTTCCTCCTGGTGAATATACAATTGAGGTGAAAAAAGAGGGATATACCTCATTTAAGAAGACGGTAAAGCTCAAAGGTGAGATTGTGCAAGTAGTAGACCCTATCCTCTTCCCCATCAATCCGTCCCTTTCGCCCGTTACAAATATCGGTATTCAAAAATCAGTTCAGATTGGAGACTCCGGCAAGATCATTCTTTTCTCAGAATCATCAGATCCCGAAAAATCTGGCGTATACCTGTATGAAGTCGATGACAAGCCCCTCAATCTCTTCCCACCCTTAAAACCGCTCCTTCTCAGCTCAATTCTTCCCATAGATGTTGATTTGCTCGATACCACACTGGAGTTTTCACCGGATAAAAAAGATATGATATCTACGTTTTACAAAGACGGCGAGGCAGTCGCCAGTTACCTACTCTCTACCTCTGACGAAAACACCCAACTTCTTGATATAACCACGTCCAAAGATACGCTGCTTGAAGCATGGCGCATGGAGGAAGAAAAAAATACCGCTAAAATCTTGGAAACGTTACCGAAAATCATGCGCCCTGTAGCGAGTGTCAGTTTTTCTAAGATGAAGTTTTCGCCTGACGAAACTAAGATACTCTATGAGGCTTCAGCATCTGCCATCATCCCTCTTGTGATCGACCCTCCTCTTATCGGTGCAAATCAAACCACAGAACAGCGTGAGCTCACACCCGGAAGCAAATACGTATATGATCGTAAAGAGGATAAAAACTTTCTGATTGCCAGTGAAAAGACAAATATTCAAGATATTTATTGGTATACCGATAGCAAGAGACTTGTTTTTCGAGAGCCCCAAACAATATCAATAGCCCTGTATGATGGACAACATAAACAAGTTGTCTATTCCGGCCCTCGTGAAGGCTCATTTGTCGCAGTTGCCCCAAGCGGCAAAATATTGGTTCTGGCAAACCTCAACCCAAGCTTTAATAAGCACCCCGATCTCTACCAGGTTGGCATCCGCTAAGCACTTTTCTGAATCGGGCTATTTTTTACTCTGAGAAGATTGTTGAGGAGCCCCAAGTGGCAATGCCGACTCTGCCTGCTGGTTCAGCCTTTCTACTCCCACAAAGACTTGTACCTTGTTTTGGTGCTGTCGCAGCACGCCTGACTCGATCTGCAGATCAATTTTTTCGTCTTTTGTCTTATGAATAGTGATGTACTTCTGGACAAGTGCTATAAAATTGTTGTGATAAGGCAATATGTCAAAAGGCCCTCTCTCATTCGTTGAGCTTACAGCATATGCAGGCCCTTCGTAGAGCACCGTTCCCGTATCCTCAATTGTGACCTCAAGCTGAGCATCTTTGTCCGGTTTTGTACCACCAAAATTAAAGATCGACATGATTTTAGTATACTGAAAGTGAGCGACATAGAATGCACATTAGCTCTTCGTCCGAATGAAACATAAAAAAACAGTAACAAAGCACCAATACCGACGCATGCTTGCCATGAAAACAGCTGGCAACATGCTCATTTTGACTTCGCTGTTTTTTATGGTGAAAACATTTTATGCACCGGTGAGCTCAGAAGTCGGTTATTTTATCCAGCAGCTAGAGCGCAAAAAATATGTCGTATCAGAAAAACCTGCGGGAAGCACGCTTCAAGACCCCGGCACCCAAAAAGGGCTCATGCAAGGACTCTTTGATCGTGCACCAGCGACTGAAGTAATACAGCCGGTAGATACAAATTTTGGAATTGTAATACCAAAAATTGGAGCTAATAGTTCAATTCAGCCAAACGTCGATGCAGGAAACGAAGATGAGTACCTTCCCGTCTTAGAACATTCTGTTGCTCACACCAAAGGCACTGCCTTCCCAGGAGAACATGCGCACATATACTTGTTTGCTCATTCAACAGACTACTTTTGGAATGTCGGAAATTACAATGCAATCTTTTATTTGCTTTATAAACTGCAAAAAGGTGATGAGGTCGATCTGTTTTATAAAGACCAAAAATATAAATACGAGGTTTCAGACACCACCATTGTCGACCCTTCCCGTGTCGAGTACATAACAAAAAAGACTTCTTCTGAGTTTTTAACCCTCCAGACATGCTGGCCGCCGGGCACCACCCTTCTTCGCCTTCTCGTATTTGCCAAACGGGTTGCAGAATAAGGCAAAAGACAGGATTCCCTAGTTGCGAATCTATAGCATCTCCTGTATCATAATACGCATGGTAGAACAAACCCTTATTGTGATTAAACCCGACGGAGTTCTTCGCGCCTTGACTGGAGAAATTGTTACTCGTTTCGAAAAAGCAGGTCTGAAGCTCATTGGAGCTAAGATGCTGACTGTCACGAAAGAGACTGCAGACAAGCACTATCCTTCTGACCGTGAAGAGTTGTGGGTGGGAATCGGTAACAAAACGCTTGAAAACTATGAAAAACTTGAGCTTGATGCTCAGGAGCTCTTGGGCACTACTGATGCTAAAAAAATCGGCGATATCGTTCGCATATGGCTTCTTGACTACATCACTTCTGGCCCCGTGTTTGCCGCCGTATTTGAAGGACCTCATGCAGTCGAACTCGTACGTAAAATCTGTGGAAACACTCTTCCCTTGCTCTCAGCACCGGGAACCATCCGCGGAGACTATTCATATGACTCAGCCGCATTGGCCAACAAAGGTCAGCGCGCCATCAAAAATCTTATTCATGCGTCAGGAACTCTAGAAGAAGCGGTGTATGAGATCCCATTGTGGTTCGGTAAGGATGAGCTTGCCTCATACAAGCGAACTGATGAAGAAGCAATGGCCTAAGGTCATTTGCCACCGTGTTTTCGTGCTACCATACCGGCAAGTCGTTCGATCTGTTTCTTATTTTGAATACGACGTTCGATGCGCCTTCGATCGCCATGAAGGCTTCCTTGCTCTTTGTTGATGTATTCTAGCGCCTGCTCCATAGCACGAAGCCTTGAGGCAAACTGTGCAAGATGAGCTTCTTGGAGTGCTTGACGAAACATCACGGAGAAAAACTGATCGCCGAAAAAGTCAGCAATTGATTCGAGTGACGGTTCAAAGTAGTACATCTCGGGCTTATACGCCTGTGAATCGACACCCTCCATCTCAGACTGACTATAGTCACTGAATACGTCATACCCGGAAATGTGTGAAATGGTCGGCTGCTGCGTAATAACGGTCTGATACTTACCGTGAAATACCGCTACCTGCTCGTATCCAAGAATATGGTAGAGCACCGGTTTGAGGTAGTTGTTGTCTGAGACCGAATCCGGGATATCAAAATACAGCGCCTGTTTTTCACTGCGCTCTTCATAAAGCTGTAGTCCGGTGCGCCCAATAATAGCCACATCGCAGTCAGTTTTTTTTACATACTCGTAAAACTGATCAAATACTTTTTTGACAATTTCACCATACATCTTTGCATTCGGTGTAAGAAGCACTGCCAGCGGCTTTTTCTTGAGGCGCGCGAGGCGCAACTTGAGCGCATCTGAGATGACTGCATTTGGTTTTTGAGATTCAACCATCTGCTCAAGCATATTTTCATGTGAGTACTTTACGTCTCGGTAAATGTGCGAGATGTCTGAGAGAAAACGACGCATAGACACAACCTGCTCGCGTGTTTTTTTAATATTCAGGATTGCGATCTCCTCGTAGGCTTGGGCGATACCTTCCAGTTGCCCTACGAGCTCGAGCTCGGCGTCGATGGATTTGAGATTTGCCATAACGGACGGAGTTCCAGCTCGTGTTTGACGGTCTGGATCAGCAACTGATAAAGCATTTCCACGCTCACTATCTCATTGATTAATTTTTTTGCAGCTTCATTTGAAGTGTACGCCTTATACAGACCGGTTTGTGTCTGCTCAAATGTCTGGTTTGGATCTTTGAGAATGAGCCCCGACCAGATAATGGCAAACAACAACAGATCAACCTGCTCGACTCGCTCAGCTTGATAATTTTGGTTAAAAAGTTCATACAAATACTCCCCTTTTTTCAATTGATCCCGTACGTGTTTTGAGAGCTCTGCGCCAAAGTGCGAGAAGTTCTGCAGCTTTTCATACTGTGACAAAAACATAGATACTTCGACATAGAGTTCTTTTATGAGCTTTGGCTGCACATTACGACCCACGCGGGTGACTGATATGGCAAAATTGATCGCGGGTCGACGCCCGTCATTGAACGCATTTGCATCAAAGTAAATGTGCCCATCTGTCATACCCATGATGTTGGTGGCGATATGTGAGGTGAGATCACCCTGGATTGTCTCCACAAGCGGAAAGCAGGTAATGGATACTTCATGATTTTTGTTCGTCTGATGCACATAATTACCGGCCCGCTCCAAGAGTCGTGCATGAGTGTAAAACATCTCACCCGGATAGGACTCTCGCCCCGGAAATGCACCGTACAGCAGCGATACCTCACGGTAAAAACGCGCATGGGTAGATAAATCGTCCAAAATAATCACCACATCTCTTCCCAAATCGCGAAAGTGCTCTGCGATCGTCATAGCGCTAAACGGCGTCGCAAAGATCATGCCGGGCGACTCATCCGCATATGAAACCACATATACCATAGAGTCTGCCTGCCCTGCTTGAGCAAACGACTCAATAGTGAGCTTAGCATCACTTTTATTCTTTCCAATCATGGCATACACCACCACAGCTCCGTCTTGGATTTGTGAGCGGATAATAGGCTTAAAAAAGCTCGTTTTTCCGGTTTTTCTGTCACCAATAATGAGCTCTTTTTGCCCTTTTCCCAAAGGAATAAGAAAATCAATAAGAGTTACCCCTGTTCTGAGGCGGCGACTTACCCGTGCGCGGTCAAAAATCGGCAAAAGCGGCGGCTGAACAGGTTGTGTTTTGTCTTTTACCAGCGTGTCGTTGTGTGAATAAATCAGGTTGCCGATCGGATCGATCACTTTTCCCAACAGCTCTTCACCCACCGGAACTGACAAAAAAGAGTCGCTACGCACCACTTTTGCACCCAAACTAACCGCTTGTTTGGAATACACAAGGACCTTTGCTCCTTGCGGATCAAGTGCTACCACTTCACCCATATGGCCATCGTCAAACACCACAAGCTCCCCCATTTTGACACGGGGAAGACCAGTTACAAAGGCAATAGGATGAGTCACACCCTCGACCATCCCGTATTCGCCGACTGTCTTGAGTTGTTGCTGAAAATCTAACATAAGCTCGTGTGGCATAGATATGGCTTGATTACGCCATATGTGCCAGTTGTTCGTCAATCTGCGTAGCCACAGAATAATCTCGATAGGCGCCGTCGTACGTGAGAATCGTGCCGCCGGTCACGGTCGGATCATACGTAACATTCAAAATGGCGTGCACGCCGACGTGAAAGCGAATCCACTGTGAAAGCGCCTGCAGATCATCTTCGTTCGGATCAAAGGCAATACGCAAATGGAGCTCTTTCATCTGAGACAGCTCCTGAATAATCTCATCAACAACTGTTTTTAACCGGGCTCCGTCTGTTGCTCCGATATTAAGTTCTGCGGCAATATGGAGAAGTTCCGCGGCGTAGCGAGCAGAGATAAAATTGCGAACAGCATCTCTGACAGTGAGATTTGCTTGAAACAGATGTTCATCAAGCACATTCAGCTCATGAATCAACGCATCACGCTCATAAATCGTGTGAATCATCGAAAGCAGCGTCTTGTAGATATCCTTCATACATGAGTCATTTATGCCTGTAACGGGGCCGCTTGTGCCGGAGGCTTGGAGGGCTCCTCTTGCTTTGGCGCTTCTTTTGCAACTTCTTTCGGCTCCTCAATGTGCTGTTTTGCCTGTTCTACCGGAGATACACTACCAAATACACCGTCGGCAGCAGCCTTCTCTAGAGCCCGATAAATCAGTTCTTTTTGCTGGGCCTTGGATAGCGACACGCTCACGATGTTTTTTGCAATCGAGCTCACGAGATCATCCACACGACTGCCCGCCTGTTGCATCTGAGACTCTTTATACGTTTGAATTTCTTTTTTTGCCTGCTCAAATTCCTGGTCAATTCGCTCTTTGACATAGTGCTGCACACTGAGTCGCTGGTCACTGAGCATTTTTCCCACCTCAGTAATAGCGGTTGTTGCGACTTTATCAAAAATTTGCTTGTACTGCTCACGCATGCCGGCAACCATCTCTTCAAAATCACGCTCATGACGCCTTGCCGATTTGGTATACATGTCGCGCGCTTCACGCTCAAGCTCACGCTGAAACGAATCTGTCTCCTGAAGCATGTGCTTAGCGCGATCAATGCTTTGCTCCAGTACATCACGCGCTTTGACCACCATGTGGTCTGAGGCT
>CAZOFT010000009.1:0-67221 GCA_964579395.1 uncultured Gammaproteobacteria bacterium
GCTGATTTTGCCAAACACAGAAAATCAATCAAACACCTGCATCACTCGTGACGCAATGCTTGTCGATCACACTTCATCTAAAAATCCTCAACTGCCACAATCCTAAACCAGTCAATTGTCTTGGCCAATCCATCAGTAAAAGACACTTTGGGCGACCATTCAAGTCTATTTTTTGCAGTACCAATATCTGGCTTTCTTTGTTTTGGATCATGCACATGAGGAAGCGGTTCATACACCAACTTACTTCCAGAATCAGTGAGATCAATAATTTTTTGAGCAATTTCCCCAATAGTATGTTCATCAGGATTTCCAATATTCACCGGCTCAACCACTTCACTTTTAGCCAACCGCAAAACTCCATCAACAAGGTCAGTAACGTACTGTGGACTGCGTGTCTGCGTACCATCACCGAAAATCGTCAGGTCCTCTCCTCGCAGCGCCTGTCTAATAAACGTAGGGATTGCACGAGAGTCATTAGGATGCATTCTCACCCCATGCGTATTAAAAATACGAAGAATTCTCGTTGGCATTCCGTATTCCCGGTGAAAGGTCATGGTCATTGATTCACCAAACCGCTTGCCTTCATCGTATATCGACCTCGCACCCGTTGTGTGAACATTCCCATTATAACCTTCACCTTGTGGGGTAACTTCTGCATCACCATAAACTTCGCTTGAGGATGAAAAAATGAACATGGCTTCTTTAGCCTGTGCCAGCCTCAGCAAATTATAAATACCTAATGAGTTTGCTTCAAGTATTTGCATCTTCAACCTATCAAAATCTACCGGGCTCGCTGGACAGGCAAAATCATAGACCGCCTCAATTCTTTCCGACACATCAATTGGATCTTTTATGTCTTGCTCAATAAATCGAAATTCTGAAAATTGGGATAAATACTCAATGTTTGATGGACTTCCTGTTATAAAATTATCCACACCAATGACCCTCATTCCTTCTTGCTCAATAAGAGCTTGTGATAAATTTGCTCCAATAAATCCTGCTGCACCTGCAACTAAAGCTGTTCTTTCTTTGCTCATACGGTATGTTTTTTATTTATAATTCTATTTATCTCATAAATAGTTTTTTCTTTGTATTTAGAGATAAACTCATCTGAGATTTTTGTTTTTTCATTACATCTTTTCTCTTTTGGATAAGACCAAATGGGGCGCGTAGGGTCTGGGTCATTTCTGTGTCTTGGGTATAAATGCCAATGAAGGTGTGTCTCAGCATTTCCTAAAAGTTCATAATTCATTTTTTTTGGGCAAAAAACCCTATGAACTGCCTCTGCAACCACACTCATTTCCCACAAAAAAAGCTTTCTTTCGGTTAGACTCAGATTATGTAGCTCTACCTCATGTTTTTTACTAAGGACGAGGGTATACCCTGAATAGAATTGATGGTCACCAAAGACAACATAACAGGTCTTTAGTTCCATTATGAAAGTCTTGTTCTTACCTTTTTTTATAAGATTAATCCTGTCACAAATCAGACAACTCTTTCGCTCACTGTTCCTCATTTTTTATACCGCTAAAATATTTTAACCATTCATTAACGTCTTGTGAGTTCTCCATATGAAGATAATCTCCCTCATATAAGTACGAGGCAAATTGGACTCCCATCATATTCATAATCGTAATAACATCAATAATATCGACAGCTAGTTGAGCATATTCTTCAAACTTTCTGTTTAAAACATACGCACCTAGATTTCTAAATTTTAATCCTTCATTGTCGCCTTTTTTTGCAATCTCCAATCTAGGAGATAATCTGACTGACCTATGCGTTTTCGCAACATCAACTCTATCAGTTACACTAATTACCCCGCACAGCCCCCCTTGATTTTTTGCAAGCGCTAGACTTTCTTTTATCAAATCTGGCTTATAAAATATATTTCCCTCAGTCACATACCCCCATTCTTTTGACCAAGGGTAAGTTTGTCGTAGTGAATTAGCGCTGCCTGTGCCTGGATTTTTATCAAAACAAAGGAGAGCATTGGGTAACTCCATTGAAACAAAGTTATTAAAATCTTCGAATCTATCTGAAGTAACAACACATATCGAACTCTCCGGGAAAACTTCAAGCAACGATTCCACCGTACGTGAAAATGCAGGTATACCGCCAATATCAGCCATCAATTTGCTTTTAGCACCATCAAAGCGGGTCTGCAAACCTGCAGCTAAGACATATGCGCCCACATCAACTTCTTTATTCATATTGCCCTAATAATAAAATGTTCATTTCCAACTTTTACTGCTTCTGGAACTATTGGATAATTATTAATTGAACTAATGACAAAATCCACGTCATTCTGCCTACCTAAATTTACTAATTTTTCTGCACTTATCGAATTGCGTATATGCACATCCACATCCTTTGAGTACTCTTCAATTATCTCTCTGGTTTTGTGGTCAACCTCATACTTGCTTGCGTCATCCAAGAAGTATTTAGAAACAAGCGCACAGCCAACTTTATCTTCAGCTCTAAATTCACCTCTTGAACCTGCGCCGATAACTGCCCAATTTCCTCCTATTTGCCTCATCCTTTTTGCAGCAAATTTTGCGTTAAGTGTGGAAGCAATTAGTATATTCTGTGCTTTTGAGCAAGCAACAAGCAAGCGAGTTCCTGTTGATGTAGTAATGGCAATCTTTCTACCTTTTATCACTCCATTAATCATATCTAATGGCGAATTTGTGTAATCAAATCCATCAATTTTTTCTGCGTGTCGCTCTCCTACTAACACAGCACTATGTTTCTTTGCATATTCCCTGGCACATTCTATATCGCTAAAAGGGACTACTTGTGCTGCGCCATGCTGAAGAGCTGCAACAATTGTTGAAGTTGCCCTCAATACATCAACGATCACTATATTTTTCCCTTTTCCCACATGTCGGGCTGCGCAACTTGGATCAAAATCAATAACAATCTTCATCTTTGTCTACTAAAAATGTACTCGCATGCAACCTCCTTCTTATAGTCTCAACGCGTGGAATTTCGTCGAATGGAATATTTCCCATATTTACACTGGCTCCAAGCCGATTTACTAAGTAAATTTGATTTGATCGTATTGGCGCTTCAAATATTATTTTACTTATTGAAGATTTGGCTTGTATTTTAGATATTAGATCCTCATTCTTTTTTTCTTCTCGTTGGTATACTGAGTAACCAACACCCTGTTCTCTTGCTTCCAAGATGACATAATCTGCCCCTGAATTAAATGCAGTTTGAATCTGCGATACTCTATCATTTATTGGTAAGGCAGCATCCTTTTGTTCATCTTTCAAACCAACTTCCACCAAAACTTTTAATTCTTGCTTCTTTGCTTCTTTTATTAACTTAGGAAGATCATCAAAACAAACAGAGAATCCTGATGCAAGCTCAATTGATTCTATATTGCTTTTTTTTATAAAGTTGAGCAACTCCTCAAACATCCCCCTAGTGTAGGCAATCTCAAATAATGTTCCTCCTAGACATATGGGAATTTGCATTTTCTTTGCCAAGCTGATTTTTTTCTGAAACTCTAAATCAGAAAAAAGCGCCCATGTGGTCCATCCAAACTTAATCATATGAACATGCTTTGCAAAACTTTCGATGTAGCTTTGGTATATGTCGAAGGGCAAACCTTTATCAAGAATGCTGTTTATTCCATTGTGTTTCTCTCCTACGATCTCCAAGAGAGTATTTTTGAAGTATTGATTATTCATTTCTTGATGTTGGCATTGCCCTGTTAACAGTGGTTTGGGCAAGAATTTCTAATGGATCAATATACAAATGCTTTCTTTTAAATTTTTTTATTAAAGAAAGCTCTGTGCAACCTAATATGATCAAATCGGCTCCTTTACTTATTAGCACATCTGCTATTTCAAGCACTTCCTGAGTTTGCTTCGATGAATTTTTTTTTGACTTGATGCCATATATACAATTCATAATCTTTTGTTTATCTTTTTTTGAAGGCTCGATGATCTTATAATCAGACGTAAAGTACCTTTCATATAGCTTTAATTTATAAGTTCCAATTGTTGCCAGTAGCCCTATTCGCTCACACTTTGGATATTTTTCTTGAATAAAAACTTTCAGCTCAGCAATCATATCAATGAAATCTATACCTAGCTTACGAGCAATACTTGGCACAAATGCGTGTGCCGTATTGCAAGGCACTATCAAAAGATTTGCCCCAGCCTTTTTCAGACTTGAAATATCAAAATACATACGGTCTGTCGGATCTTCTCCCTCATTTAAAATTGCATTTGTTCTATCTGGCATTTCTGGATCACTATAAATAATTGTTTTTAAATGCTCTTGATCACTCATGGCAGGAGTTAAACGAACTATATTTTCATAAAGGGCTATTGTGGCAGCTGGACCCATGCCTCCTAAAATCCCGATAATTTTTTTTCTCATACTGTTTTTCCTTTGCAACGTTATATTGATTCTTACACTTGATAATAAAATATGAAATGACAGAATTGTCAAAATTCATGACAAAATTCATGACAAAAAGCATTGTGAACTAAAATAGCTTATATGCTTTGACTAATTTGCTAAGAAACATGGAAGCAAATGATAGCAAGAATGAAAGTAAACACTTTCTACTTCGTTGGAAATACCAAATCGAAAAAGACTACGTTGAAGTCACTCGTGACGCAGGGCGTCGATAGGATTGAGCCTGGCTGCGCGACTCGCCGGATACAACCCAAAGACGATGCCGACAAGACTGGAAACTCCCACAGCAAGCGCTACCGACACCAGATTAATGACAAAAGGAATATTGGCAACTTTTGCAATCGCAAATGCACCTGAAATACCAACCAGTATTCCAACAATACCTCCTGCCACTGAAAGCGTGACTGACTCAATAAGAAACTGCACCAATATATCTCTTTGTTTTGCACCGATCGCTTTTAGGAGCCCAATTTCTTTTGTGCGCTCTGTTACGGTGACCAACATGATATTCATCACGCCCACACCTCCCACAATTAAGGAGATCGCTGAAATACCTGAAATCATTGCGGTAAGTAAGCTTGTGATGTTTTGCACGGTAGTCAGTGAATCTTTGAAACTCGTTATTGTATAGTCGACATCTTCGTCTGTTTTAATATCGCGCCGGTCGCGTAAAAATGCATCAACATCTTCAATCGTCTGGTCAAGCTGATTCTCGTCATACACACTAATATCAATTTCCGCGAGCTCATTTTTTCCTGAAATATCTTGCGTCATTGTTTTTAAGGGCACATTTACCGCGGTGTTAAAAAAACTACCAACAAACCCACCTGGCGATCTGGTCACACCAATAACACGGTACTTGTCTTCATCAATGCGAATCGAGTCGCCAACCGGATTGGTCTCAGGACCAAACAATTTCTCTGATACATCATTTCCTATTACTGCTACATGCCCACCCGATAGATCGTGTGACTCGTCAAAAAAATCACCATATACCATCTCCGGCTTAAGCAATATCTGACTCGGTGAAGTCATCCCATAAATAAGCACGGTGTCTTCCTCATCATTTGCGCTTACTCTGCGCTGTGCATAAGCAAAGGAGGCAACAGACTCAATATTAGTGATCCCTGAATCCTCTGCTATCGCGTTTGAATCGTCCTCTGTGAGCGGACGACTGGTTCCTGCAAACGACGCAAACACTCCCTTACCTGGGGTTATTTGAAAATAATTAGTACCAAAGGCACTCAGCTCATTGGTGATATATGCCACAGCACCCTGACCAACTGAGGAAATCATAATTACTGATGAGATGCCTATCACAATACCCAACATCGTAAGTGCCGTACGTAAACGGTTTCCCCGAAGAGCGTCTTGCGCAGAATGAATGACTTCACTGATTTGCATAGATACGTATAAATTTATTGTTTGGTATCAGAATCCACCACCCCGTCTTTTAGGCGAATAACCCGCTTTGCGTATTTTGCTATGTCGTCTTCATGTGTTACTAAAATAATCGTTCGCCCTTCGGTATTCAATTTTTTGATAAAGTCCATCACCTCATATGATGACGCAGTATCAAGGTTGCCGGTTGGCTCATCAGCCAACAGTATGTCCGGATTCATGATGAGAGCACGCGCAATAGCTACCCGCTGAATCTGTCCACCCGATATGTGATTAGAGAGGTTTTGCGCTTTCGACTCCAATCCAACTCGAGCCAACATTTCCATAGCGCGCCGATGTCGCTCTTCTGCCGGCACATTTGCGTAGACCATGGGCTTTTCAACATTGGCCAATACGGTGGTGCGTGGCAACAGATTGAATGACTGAAACACAAATCCTATTTCTTTATTTCTGATTTCAGAAAGTTGATCTTGACTATATTGACTGATGTTTTTTTCATTCAAATGATATGTGCCCGAGGTCGGCGTATCAAGTGCCCCAATGATATTCATGAGCGTCGACTTACCGCTCCCCGAAGGTCCCATTATGGCGACAAACTCTCCTTTTTTTATACTGAGATTCACACCGCGTAATGCTTGGTAATCACCAGCAGGAGACGCATAAATTTTTTTTACATCAGTCAGCGCTATGTGTGCATTGCTCATACGTAGAATAACCCGTTTTTGGCAACTCACCTAAAAGAGACCGCCAGAACTACTTTGCTTATCAGTTGTTGATGCAGTCACAACCATATCTCCCTCATTCAGCCCGGAGCGTATTTCAGTTCGCGTATTGCCTCGTGCGCCGATGACTACCGGCACATACTCCAACATATTATTTGCACCAACTACCCGAACTGCCTTTGCGCCTTTATATGGTTTGACTGCGGCATTTGGCACTGTCAAAACATCGCTTTTTTTAGCGACAATAATGTCAACATCAGCTGTTGCACCACGTCTGATTTTTGAAGATCCTTCAGTAAGGCGTATATACACAGAGTACGAAGCCGCATCAGTTTGTGACACGCTTACCGTATCTACCCGATCAACAATCGCCTTAAACACGTTGTCAGATAGAGAATCCAGCGTCACTTCAGCTGCTTGCCCCGGTTTAATCTTCACCACATCATTTTCATTCACCGTAATCTTCAACACCGACTGCGACTGATCATCGACAATAAGCATGCTCGGCGCCATTGTGTTGATTGTCGTGGCAGTGGGGACAGCTACCCCATCACCGACTGCGACTCCTAAGTTGCGAACTACTCCCCCGATGACTGCATTCACTTCGCTGTCCTGAGTTGCCTGATACGCTTGCCATGCTGCGCTCACGGCAGCGCTTTTTTGAGCAATCACCACATCTTGGTTTTTATAGTTTGCCTCGGCAGCAAGCCACTCCTTTTGCGGTACATGAAACTCCGGCACTGCCCGCTCACGATCTTTAGGACTACCATCCGAGTTTTCAAATTCATCACTTTCTGCCAACTCCTTAAACGTATCCCATTTACCAAACATGTCAGCTTGCAAGCTCCATTTTGTTGCCTGTGCTGCCTCAAGCGCACTTTTTGCTGCCATATACGAGGAGAGCGCCTCATCTTTTTCCTGTATTGTGGCGGTACTCTTCACATGAAAAAGTGCCCGATCATCACCTACCACATCGCCGTTTGCCACATATACCTCATCTACAAGTCCGGTCGTAGTAGAATACACGGGCACGATACCTGCGGCAGTTATTTTTCCCGACTCAGAAACCACCTCTGTCACATCCGTACGCTGCACTTTTTCCCGGGTGTAAGGTGATGGCTTGGTAAGCGCGCCCCAGACAGAAGAGCCGATAATCAACAGCAGAACAACGCCAATAAAGAGAGAGAGTTTTTTTCTGCGCCTTGCGAAGCGCCCTACTGATGCAACTACCGATTTGCTTCGCTGTATCATATGTTCGTGTGAACACTAATACTTTGATTATACGACAAAATTACACGGTTTAGTTGGATCGTTCAAGCCAAATACACTTCATGAAGTTATAGCTGTGTTTCGCCCAGCTGAAGCACTGCTCCCCATTGTTTTTCGTAGTATTCCACCACAACAGTATGCTCCCCTGCTGACAATGGCACATCCAGATGATAGGTGGTCGGTGCCTGATCGATCCACTTATCAAATACCAGTACACCATCTATTTTCATTCTCACACCGTCATCTGCGGTCAACGTGAATCGATGTGTTCCGGCAGTATATGTTTTTGTGCGTGTTGCGCGGGCAGAGAAAAAGTCATCTTGCACAGATGAATTGACTGAACCCAGACCCCATTCATAGTTGACCGTTGGCGTAGTGGTTGAGTACACCGGCAACCCGGTCAATGTCATGTTGTTGAAAAATTCCATGAGATAGGAGCCATCAGTGGGTTGTTCCACGACCGGTGGCGGGGTCACCGACTGAACATCAAGTTGTGCTACTGCACCCCAACCGTTTTCATAATACTCCATGACTATTGCGTGATCTCCTTGTGCCAACGTCAGATCCACACTATATGTGGTTGGTGCCTGATCGATCCATTTATCGATAATGGTCTTCCCATCAACTTTGAGCCGCACTCCATCATCAGCGCGCACGGTAAATCGATAGGTGCCCGCATTAAACTCCTGTGTCTTACTCCAACGGGCAGAGAAATGGTCAGTGTTCACACTAGCATCAGGTGAGCCGAGTCCCCAATCATGATTCACATCAGCTTCGATACTTGAGTATGCGGGACTGCCGGCCAAGGTCATGTTGTTGTAATACTGTGCAAGGTATTGTCCCGCCGGAGCAGAACCGGGTTGCGTGGGTGGATTCGTACCTGACTGCACCAGCGCCCAACTCATTTGTGCAGTTGCGCCGCCGCCATTTTCGTAGTATTCCATGACGATGCGCGATACATCAGATAGCGATACATCGGCAGTATATGTGGTTGGCCCCTGATCTTTCCACTGGTTGATCACCGTGTTGTTGTCGATTTTCAGACGTACTCCATCATCAGCGCGCACGGTAAATCGATAGGTGCCAGGGGCAAATGTCACATCGCCCGTCCAGCGAGCAGAGAAAAAGTCAGAGTTTACACCGCTTCCCGGCGAACCATTTCCCCATTCATTATCTACTTCCTGCTCAAGTCGCTGCAGTACAGGATTTCCGGCTAAGGTCATATTGTTAAAGTATGATGCGGCAAATCCGTTATCCAAGGGGATCGTGGCCGGGGTCACTGTAGGAGTGGGGGTAGGATCAGGAGTGGGGGTAGGATATGGCGCAACCAGCTGCCAACTAAGCTTCGCCGTTGCCCCACCGGTGTGCTCATAATATTTCATCTTGATCGTATGCTCGCCGGAAAGTGGAGTGCTGACAGTATAAGTAGTGGGGCCCTGATCTTTCCATTGGTCCAAAACCAGCTCATCATCCACATAAAGTCGCACCCCATCATCAGCTGTCGTCATAAGCTCATAAGTGCCAGGGGCAAAAGTCTGGGTCGTAGTCCACACCACCGAAAAGTTGTCTGTATTTACCCCGGGTGCCGGCGCAGCGCTTCCCCATTCATTATTGATTGTCGCTTCATTTCTCACCAAAGCAGGTATGCCGGATGTTGTTGTGTTGTTGTAATATGATGCGCTGAATGCACCTGTTCCCGGATCTTCAGGAGTAGGCGTCGGCGTCGGCACAGGATCAGGAGTTATGGTCTCATCGGGAATGGGTGGAGTTGCGCTGCCCCGCACAGTCGTAATGGCATTCGCCCAAACTTGTGCTATTTTTGCATATCCCGCTTCGCTCGGATGAACACCGTCTGCCAAGTCACTTACCGCAATTGATGCCATATCTACAAAATGCACTTTTTTTCCTGCATCTCGCTTTTGCTGAACCATGCCGGGAATAGTCGCGTTATATGCGTCTGCCTGTTGCTGATCGGTGACATTATCAATGGGAATGATGGTGGCAACAAGCACGTCCGTATTCGGTGAGTGCTGAGCTATCGTATCCAAAAGTGTGCTGAGACGATCAGGTGCTGTTGAAAGCTGGTGATCAGATAAGACGTCATTGGTACCAATCATCAGTAAAACCATTTCTGGATGTTGGGCATCAAGCCACTGCGTCATAAATCCCTGCAAGTCATGAATCTTCCAACCGGGATGCCCTTCATGTTCACGATCGGTAAGGATTGCGGGGCCATTGTTTTGTGAACCGACAAAATCGCTATCAGGGACAAGACTCTTCAAATCGGTTCGGTACCCACCCGGCACATTCCACCCATCGGTGATTGAATCACCAAGTGGCATGATTTTTTGCGCATCGGGACTTGGTGTTGTCGCTTTTTCCCAATGCAACTGCGCAGTCGCACCGCCGCCACCCTCATAATACTCCATGACAATGACATGCTCGCCTGCCGCCATATCCACTATCCCATGGTAAGTAGTTGGCCCCTGATCTTTCCACTGGTTGATCACTGTATTTCCATCAACAATAAGCTTTCCTCCATCGTCGATAGTCATCGTAAAATCGTATGCGGCTTCTTCAAACGTGAATGTTCCGGTCCAGCGAGCGGAAAATTGTCCCGCATTCACACCAGATCCCGGACCATTTGTACCCCATGAATGGTCAATCGTTGATTCAGTTGTTGAATATGCTGGGGTGCCTGAGAGAGTGGTGTTATTGTAGTAATCAACACTAAATACTTCAGCCGCTTGCGTAGGAATCGCAATAACGATAAAAAAGAGGAGGGCGACAGTGAGGGATACGAACCGTTTGATACTAAACATAAGTACTTGAGCTATAGATTATATACTAAAGTACTCAAAAGTGCGAACAGATCAATCCAAATCGAACCCCTTACAAATACATCTCATTTCCTTTTTTTGATTCCCTCAATAGTTAGCGAAGGCACCTCTTGGCAGCTGAAATAGGTTTGTTGGTTAGAGAATATGAATCACCACCTCAACCATGTCTCTCTCGTGTAAATTACACTGTTTACGCACTTCTTTTTTTAACGGCAACACATAAGAATCAGACTTTGAATCAGGAAATATTGAAGTGTTCCACGACACGTCACCAATCACTGCCTTTACACGAAGTGATCCAAACCCCCGCGCACCACGCCCATACAATTCACGGATAACATCTGCATCATCTTGTGGGAGCGTAATAAAGTACCATGCGCCGGAGCCTTGATATTGCCAAATACCGGCTTTCACCGTAATTGTTCTTCGCGGATTCATGCTTGCTATCGAATTTCATAAGCGCCATGTGGCGGATCATTCATTTCCTTCATGGAGTAGTACATTTGATTTATTTCTTTTTGAGGATACTCATCAAATTCATGCTCCCGGTCGTCTTCACCCCATTCGATGAGATGTGATTTGATTCCCTGGTAAAGCGCCTCAGCTGCCTGCATTTTATCTGTTCTATATACATAGAACACTTTGTTGCAATAGGAGCATGGATGTACGTAATACATAGTCACCACTATGATACCAGCTGAACATATGACAATCAGCGGATTTTGCGATACAGCGTAAAGCGACCCTCTTGATCAATTGCCATACACTGCGACCTGATCGTCGGATCTTCCAAGGGTGCCGCTGCAAAAATATACTGCGCTTGAGGTGTGTAAAGCTGCATATTGCCGATACGCGAATAAAAGAGTGCCGCTTCATACGGATAGCTCACCGGTGTCAACTCAAGAAGATCAGGGTGCCGTAGGATAAGCGTGCGAAGGTCACGGTTTTCATCGGTCTGATGAAGACGACCGCTGACTGACGTGATGGTCGCAAGAACAAGTATGAGCGTACAGATAAGTACAAATAATTCGCGCACTTGGTGTTTTTGTTTCATTCGCCACAGCCACAAAGATACTCCACTTCCCAATACTGCGAATGCGGCAAACGACTTCAGCGGAATGTGTTGTGGGCTTAATTGCCAGTATGAATGGAGAGAAAATAATGCGACTGCCACGCCTGCTCCCATTACATATGCGCGACCAGACCGGTATGCCCGCTCTAAAAATACCGCCAACAATAGCGTGAAAGGAATCCATACCGGAAACATATACCAATATACTTTTGACTTGGCGATACTTAGAGGAACGAGAATAATCAGACTCCACAGCATCAGCATCCACGTGCTTTTTTCTTTGTTTCGAAGCGATGCCGAGACTCCTCCCGCGATTGCGGGAATAACAAAAATGTAGGGTTTCCACTGATCGAGCATGTAGATAAAATACCACTGAGGAGGGGCAATATTGCCGGTTGCTCCGCTGGTTCGGCCAGCACTGTTGGTAAGCAGGTAATGCTCAATAAACGATTGGCCAAACTGCACATACATCAGCAGATGCCAAGGTACAATCATCACCACTGCCGCGACTCCAAACCAAATAAGCCGCATCGCCCATTCTTTTACCTGTCTTGAATCAAGAAGAAACAATGCCACGACAGGCGGCACCCAAAACGTAATAAACGACTTGGTTAGAAATGCCAAACCAAATGTTACGCCCGCCATGACTGCACCGCTTCGTGTTTTGTATGTTGCAAAATACAAGGCGGCAAGTGAAAAACACAACAGCTGCATCTCTGCAAGCCCTTGCCCCAATAAAATTGCGAAGTCCACACCACTTATGAAAAACAGAACTGTCAAAATGGGCGCCCAAGATGTGTCAGGATAGAGCTTGCGAACAAGCAGGTATGCCAGCCAACAAGCTCCCAGAGCAAAGAGCACCGTGGGGAGCCTGACCGCCAGCTCGTTGACTCCAATGACATGCATGAACGCCGCAATAATCTGCGGATGCAGTGGTGGCTTCCAAAAATACGGATAGAGATCTTGACCATTCGGGAGCGTAGTGTAGATAATATCACGTGGCTCATCCGGACCGCCTGCCATGGGGATCAGCCAATTTCCGGTGCGGACGATATTTTGGGCTACTTCTGCGTAGCGTGCTTCGTCAAAGTCACGTAGCGACCGCGTATGAATCTGCTCCACTGCAAACGCTTTGACCACAATGATCACAGTGCAAAGAAGCATCCATATTGCTGTTTTCCGTTTCATGTCTTTGGTAGTATACGCGCTTACGGCGCACAATGAAGGCGAAGCGTCTTTCCTGTTCGTATGACGGTTGACGTGAGTTTATTTTCTTTCATTACATTTTTATATTCATATCCCGAACCTAATTCGCGCTTTGCGATAGCCCAGAGACTATCTCCTGCTTTTACGCGATACGCTTCACAACTATCTGCACTTCCTGCTGTTCTTTTTTCTTTTGTCTCAACTGGGGCTGTCGGCGTGGAATAGGCGCCGAGTACATCGGTGGTGTGAGGAATCCATGAACCGACTCGTGCCAACACATCTTTGTAATACGTAGTTTTCACTCCCCCTGTTGGACTGGTCACGATCTGCATCTCATTTCCCCACTTCCCCTCACTACAGCCGTTTCGCGCTTTGATTTTAAAATAATAGGTCACACCCGGCGACAGATGCTGAATGCTGTATGATAAAACACCGGTTGATGCACCTTGTCCCGTCCACACCCCAAACCGTTCCTCACCCGTAGCATATCCATAGGAAATAAAGTAGTCGGTTACTCCTGCTTGAAGCGGAGCGAAGTGCAACCGTGCAGTTGTGGCGGTGGTGTCAATTTGAAACAAGTTCGGACGAACAGTTGGCCCGATGGCGCTGCAAGTGATTGGACCTGCTGATCCCGTGGCACCTCCACTTGTTTGCGCCTTTCCAAAGAGTCCAAATACCGAAAAGCTTGTCGTTGTACAACTGATGGTGTTCGTTGACTGATTAATGGTGCATGAGCTTAGCGGCTGCCAGGACCCCCCGTGATAATGGTAGAGCCAGATCGATGATTCCTGCAATCCGGCAATATCCGCATCGGTATATCGATAGGTTATGGTGATTGGCGCATCAAATGAGTCGGCCACTGTCGTATCATTGATGATTGCCTTTACATCAAACATCGTATTTCCTGCAGGCCTCGGCACTGAGCTGGGGACCCCAAACGACTGAGTGACTGGTGATGCTTCAATTGATTTGATTTGAATAACCACGCTTGATGAACCGCTTTTGAAATTGCTTGGTGCCTGCACATCCATCTGGCGATTGCTTTGACTGAATGTTGAGGTTCCACCGGTACTTACCGTCACCGCTTCAGATGTGGCTTTTGAAGGCGTTGTTGATGCGGGACATCCTGTTGTGATGAAAGTATTATCTGATGATGTGGAGTCATTCGATGACCCATCCACCGACACTACTGCATAATGATAGAGTGTGCAAGCAGGCAATCCTGTCAGTGATACCGTGTGCGAAGTAACTCTCGGTGACGTGTCGCTTTCGCTCGTAGTAAGTCCGTATGAACTCGTTGCTCCATAAATAACTTTTGAGGATGATGCCTCATTGGTGGTCCAAGTAATATCTGCACCGGTAGACGTAACCGAAGACGATGCTACGCTGCTGATGGTAGGATCAGTAAAATCTCCCGTTGTAAAATTCCACACCGTGTTTGAAGAGATACCTGCATATGCTACACTACTTGCATTAGTCAGCGCCGTATTTGCAATCGTTACATAATATCCTGTACTTTCATCTAAGGTGATACTTGGATTGATAGTGATCGTACTGCTACTTGCACCGGTCACCTGTCCGCTGGTAACATCGATCGTTTCTACCGTCGAATCATCTGCTGTTTTTTTAATGATGATAGACCCTGAACCCTTTATCATCGTTGCACTGAATGTCACGACTAAATTAGTGTCCACCGCCACGCCGGTCGCATTGTCAGCGGGGGTGAAGCCCGTCGCAGTCGGCGCTGATACGGTGGTGATTGAAAAATTCTGTGCAACCACAGTCGGCAGATCGCCTGGTGCGCCAAACTCCACCACATACCCAGACAACGTGCTGCCCGTACAAGGAAGGTCATTCCATTTGCTGCTGGCAATATAAAACTCAGCACAGTCTTCGCCGGTTGAGTAATCATTTGGTTCACCACTACTCCAGTTTGCATAGAGGCTGTTTTGTACTGAACCACCAGATTGCCCCGACCAAAATGATGTGCCACCTTCAGGACCATCAAGCCACTTCCAATCTCCTTCTGAGGCCGCATCCGATGCACCCATCCAACCGTCACCTTGCAAACGTGCTGCAACAAACGCATTCTCTTCAGCAGACGTAATAGTGACCAGATATCCTGTTGACCCGTAGGCCGTTTGATTCAATGCCGCAGTGCGTGCTGCATTTGCAGTGATGCTCCCCGTTATGAATTTATACAAATGATTGTTTCCGGTGAAAAATACTTCACCACGAGGCACCAAAGACATTTCAAGAGTATCCGAGCCGGTTGATGTGCGAGTATAGGTAAGCGTCGCCAATGCTGCATTAATATTTGCCTTTGTGCCGGAAAAATAAATGGATGAACCGGATGTTGCTCCATCGAAGGTGAGACCTGTTGTTGTTGACATGGCTAGTGTTCCGTTTGTCACCAAAAGCTTCACCGGGATAGGCTCAGTGCCAGTACCAGCGATCTGCACATCAGTAATAGGCATTGCTACATTGATAGTCCCGGTCAGCGTGGTCGTGCCGGTAATGCTAAAGTCAGCAGATACCGGAGCCACAACTCCCAGCAAAAGAAGAAAAACGAAAAGACACGAAAAGACCCAATGTTTTACCATCTATATTCATAATAGCAGATAGTAATGGGACAAAGAAAACCTATTGAACACGCTCCATCATATAAGTAGCCAGAGATTTCAACAGTGTTGTTTGCGTAGGTGTTGCCTGAAGTGAGTCTGCCCAATGATGTGCGTCAGAAACATATTGATTCCCCAATTCAAGCACCGCATCATATGCTCCACTATCACGCAGCAGACCTCTCATCTCCTCCACTTCTATTACTCCTACATTCTGGCTTCCAAGAAGCTCTTGCTGTTTCTTTTTTTGCGCCGCTGTCCCCATCTCATGCAACTTCAACATGAGTAAGGTATTTTTTCCCTCACGAATATCTGAGCCGATCGGCTTTCCCAGTGATTCTTCTTCCCCGAATAACCCCAACACATCGTCCTGCACCTGAAATGCCCACCCGAGTGCAAGTCCGTACTTGCGCAACTTTTCACGTCGCAAATCATCCATACCACCCATCACCGCACCGATCTCCAGCGGCAACACACCGGTGTATTCCGCAGTCTTGTAACGCATGGTTCGCAGGATTCGTTCACTATTGGTTTTCGTCAACGGCAACTGACTCAGATCCATTGCTTGCCCATACACCAAACGCATCGCATACCGGCTATAGACCTTTGAGACTTCGCGGATGTGTGTCTCGGGAAAATCTGACTCCAGAAGAATGCGCCATGACAAATAAAACGCCAGGTCCCCTGCAGCAATCGCCATCGCAATGCCGTAATTATCAGAGTCCGCTATCTCAAGCTCCCGCCCGATTGTCGCAAATTGCACATGCAGACTGTCTTCACCTCGACGTGTATCATCCCGGTCCATGATATCATCATGGATCAAAAGCCCGGTATGAAAGAGCTCCATAAACACACTCAGCTGTGCGACATCCAGATCCGACGTACTTCCGGATAGTTCATGCCCCAAGACCATGAGCGCCCCGCGCAGTTTTTTTCCGCCATCAGACATATGCGCCAGGCGAGAAAACAACAAATCGGCTGACTCACTGATTTGCAGAGCCTCTTCTTTGTACTTCTCCAGACCGCGCTGCAAAAGCGCATCAAATTGATTTGCATGACGCAGCAAGTACTGTTTACCTGCCGCCCCGGTTACCGGATGATTCATAGCGTTCATATATCATACCAACTGCCGCAACGAGAATGAGCCCATAGAGCACATCCTCAACCGGAATTGTTCCGATCATGACGCCGCTTTTGACCGATGCCTCATACAACACAACCGGCCGCCAAGTCAGATAGCCATTGAAAATAAGTGTTAGTACAACCACGAGCATCAACCAAACAGATACTGATCGCTTGTGAAGAAACTGATTTGTCCGCACACTCCACACACACAAACCTGCTCCCAAGCTACAGACACTCATTGTGTACCACCACTCCTGCGTGATTGAAACAATCGTCAGAAGCAGTAATCCGATACCAACCCATTTTTCAACAGGCAGCTTCCAAGCGCCTTCTATATGAGTGCGAAGATTCACCCATATCAACAAACAACTCGAAGGAATGATCAAGAAAAAAAGCACTTCTTCAAGCGGCAGATTTCCGATAAAAATACCCAGCGTATATGCAGGATTAAATCGCCACCACCAGCCCGTCACCACCCAATCCCAGATGATAAAAAAGAGCGCCACCAGCGCCGTGGCCACGACCATCGGGCGCACCCGCGGCAGTCTTTTTTTGGGATACGATAATGCCCCGATCCATGAAAATACGAGGATAAACAAATCAAACAGCAGATATTCTATCTTCATAGTCAGAGAGTGAGCGCATTGCTGATAATAGTCCAGATAACACGCAGCTTGTTTGGCTTTATCTTTTTCTCCCACACACGCTGCGGGTGGTTTTCTATCTCGCGTGCCGTCCACCCGTACATGTCTGAAGCGGTTTTAATCGGAATCAGGTGACGCTTCGGAATATATTTGTACCCGCGTTCTGCCTGCTTTTGAAGCGAGTTGTATCGCTTGATACATGAGCGCACAAATGCCGCCCACTGAGCCGGATCATTTTTTTGTTCATTGGTATACCCCAGATAATTGCGCCCCAACTCCTCATCCTCCAAGACATCCCGGATGAAGTTGATGTATTGCATCGCCCGCCCCTGTAGTCCGGCAGCTCGCATTGCCTGGTCTGATAATCCCAAAATACGCGCCATCATAAACCCTATTACCTCAGCGGATCCATACATATATTCTTCCAGTTCGCGGTAGCTGCGATATTCCTTTTTGGTCAAATCAGCGCGCATCGCTCGCCAAAACCCCTCGACCCATTCCCACTCAAAGTGTCTGCGTCGACAGAGTGCCACAAATGACCGAACCACTCGATTCTCACACTGCTTGCCTGCCCATTGCAATTTTGTATCCCTCCACATTTGCTCAAATGCACCCACATCAGGAGTTGTGCTGTCGACATAATCATCAACGATGCGCACATAGGCGTAGAGTGCAAATACATCCCGCTTTACCTGCTCATCAAAAAAAATACTGGAGTAATAATACGTCGTACTCCCTTTTTTAAAAACCTGTTTCGGCAAATCATCATCTTGCGCAATCATACCCGCAACCAACTCTGCAGACACAAGAGCCATCGGCACCCCCACTCCGGGATTCGTATATTGGCCGGTATAGTAGAGACCTCGCACCTTGCTTTTATTATTCGGTCGCCCCCACAGCGATTGGGAAGCAGTGTGCGCCAAGCCAAGCGCCGTCCCGGAAAAGGCATCATAGTACGCAGCAAAATCCTTGGGAGTAAACACTTCATCAACCACCAAATGGTCAGCGATAGATGTATGAAACAGGTATTCTACTTTTGCAATGACCGCCCGGCGCAATCGCTTCAAATCAGCGTCACGATACGTCGCTGCCCCCAAGGGAACCAGTACAAACAGCTCTTCTGTATTGTTCGGTGCAATTGCCGGATCGGTAACCGTACGTGCAGATATGTAAAACGAGGGATCATCAGGAATTATTCCCTGCTCAATCTGGCGAAAATTCTTCTCCCAGTTTTCAGAAAAGTACACCGAGTGATGAGTAATGTCTTTGAGTTTTTTGTCTATTCCCAAGTATAAAAGCAGTGCCGAAATACCCAGTGTTTTTTCTTGCCATTCTTTTTTTGACACGCGATATGCAGGTGGCAGTAGTTTTGTCTCAAGGGCAGGCACGTCTCCGGCACCTATCACTACCTCTGCCTCATACCGCTTTGATCCAACGCGCACGCCACTGACCCGGCCGTTTGTCATGTCAATCGCACTCACCGACATTCCTGTTGCTATTTGCACACCCATATCGCGACACAAAGACACTAATGCGCCGACCACCTTCCCCATCCCACCGCGCGGATACCAGACACCACCTACATAATCCGCATAGCACATGATGCTATACAAAGACGGCGTAGTAAACGGTGAACCACCCAGAAACACAGCTGAAAATCCCAGAGTTTTTTGCAATGTGTCATGACGAACGACGCGCGCCACACCGGCATGCCAACTTTCCCATACGCGAAACGACAACACATGCCTGATGGCTCTGAGCGTGTTGATATTTGTCCATGAGCGCCAATTCCAAATATCCGTGTAAATAAGTGTTTGAGCAGCAGCTTTATATGCCTGTTCCCGGGAAGATAAGTACTTCTTCAGAGCCTGCCCGGCACCTGCTTCAACTGATTCAAACCACAGCGCATTCTTTTGTACCGAATCACTCAGGGTCACGCCAGCGTCATTCCCAAAGTACAGCCGATACCGCGGATCCAGGCGCACCAGCTTATAATAGTCTTCGGGGCGCTTGCCAAACTGTGAAAAGTAGCGCTCAAACACCTCAGGCATCAGATACCACGATGGCCCCATATCAAAACGAAATCCCTTCTTCTCAAATACCCGAGCGCGCCCGCCCAGTTCACGCTGTTTTTCAAAGAGAATCACGTCCCACCCTTGCTGACCAAGAAGCGCCGCTGTGGCAAGGCCGGAAAATCCGCCGCCGATCACTATCGCCCGGCGCGCAGAGTACCTGTGTAATGTGCTTTGACGCATAAGAGAGTTTCGACCATCATATCATGATTCTTGTTCTGATGGGACAAAACTTCACCCGCGACTGCTATACTGTCTTCATATGAAAACAATGACCTGCAACCAACTGGGAGGCGCATGCGACATGGCCTTTCACGCAAACACCTTTGAAGAACTCGCTCACCAAAGCCAGGTACATGGAAAGGAACTGTTTGAAAAACAAGACGTTCCCCACCTGGAAGCCATGCAGAAAATGGCCAAACTCATGCAAGACCCTACCGCCATGAAGATCTGGATGGATGAAAAAATGGCCGAGTTTCAAAACCTCCCTGAAGATTCACAATAATACTGTCTTATGCGCATCAACAAATGGATTGCGGGGCAGACGGGATATGGCAGGCGGACGGTCGACCGATATATCGAAGAGGGCAAAATTACGGTAAATGGCGCTGTTGCCACCATGGGCCAGACTGTTGACGGAACTGAAATCATCACCCTCAACGGGCGCACCATCGATACCCGCCAAGCAGAATCGGTAACCATTCTTCTTCATAAACCACGCGGCTACGTGTGCAGTCGCGAGGGCCAAGGCAGCAAAACGGTATACGATCTGCTTCCTGAAAAATACCGGGACTTCAAGCTTGCCGGGCGCCTGGACCGCGACAGCAGCGGACTACTGATACTCAGCAACGATGGCGATGTGATTCAGCAACTCACCCACCCCACCCTTCACAAACAAAAAACATATATCATCACGACCCGAAGACCGTTAAGCGAGTCGGATGTGAAGGCGATTCAAAAAGGTGTTGATATCGGTGATGAGCGCCCAAGCCAGTTTGAAATCACCCCTTACAACAATCAGGAGCGCATGTACAAAGCGGTACTTCTGGAGGGCAGGAACCGACAAATACGCCGCACCATGGAGGCTGTAGGTAACCAAGTGATCACTCTTCATCGCACTCAAATAGGTGATTATTCTATCGGCAATTTAAAACCGATAGAATATAAGCTCTCATCATCGTGATCAATCATAAAATAGCATAAAATCTGCTATATTTTTCTACTTTACGCTACGATGCAGGGATTGACTTATATCCTATAGTATAGTACACTTAGTATTATGAAAGAAGGTATGAGCATCATCAAACCAGGCATCGGCTTGGGAGGCGCCGCTATTGAAAATGCGGTCGTGGGACAAGCGATTGCCCCACACACTCCCGTCACCTTTGCAACCGGCTATCTTGACCGGAGCGTCATGCCCATATACCATGCATCCGGCTTTCAAGAGTCAGATATTGCAGTGGAGCCAAGCCTTGATCGCTTTGATCCAAACCATACAATCGGACACATCACAGCAGCTCTGGCTCGTGTGGCTGATACTGATCGAGTGATGGTGAGCCAACCCATGCAGTCACCCGCATTTGCCCGTGCAGTAGCTGACTTGTTTGCAACTGCCCGCACACAGAAAATTCTTCGCATTCAGAACCCGTTTCCAGATTCACAACTTGAGGTGTTTCAATCCATTCCTGCTGATGTGGAGTGTTGGACGGTAAATCCCGGCCACAACGACTATCTTGCCCAGATCAATCCTGATTTGCGCTATCGATTTGTGCCTTCTCCTGTGTCAGCCGAGCGTATTGAACAAGAAGCTCACCCGGGAGAAGCAGACTATTATGCCCACTGGATACGGTCAGGGCTCGGTCTTACCCATGAAGATATCATGATGTTTCAACCGACACGCGTACACCGATTTAAAGATATTCACTTGAGCATCGAGCTGGCACAGTTGCTGCAAGATCGAATAGGCGGAAATGTTTACCTGGTGCTTGCCGGAGGAAATGAGCAACTTGAAGACTCACGAAAATACGAAGAAGAAGTAAAAGAGTATGCAGCAGAAATCGGATTTCACAACCTCATGACCATGGGAGGAATTCAACAGGATCGAACGCTGGATGAGCAGTTTCGTATGACCGATTTTTACAATGCGTGTGATGTTGTTATTTCCCCGTCGCGCGTAGAAGCAGCATCCCGAACATTGACTGAAGCAGCTATTGCCAAAAAGCCTATTGTTACCACCCGCTTTGGTGATGAATTTCTTGAGGACTCTTACAGCCACATTTATCCCGACCTGAACGCGATTATCGTGGAAGATCCCTACAACATCGAGGCGGCAGCAGCGGCTCTTGACGGGCTGCTTGATAAGCCGGATGAGCTGAAAGAGATCGCAGAACACAATCGAAAAGCAGTTGATCACTTGACCACTGAAGCGTTTGTAGAGAGCGTGCCCACACTTCTTAAACGCGCTGCGTAAATACCACCTTCTTCTTCGGTGTCCGTTGACAAACTGATTACTCTTGGTGACAATTAAACCATATGAGTAAATCAACCAACATCATCCTCTGGATTCTGCAAATCGGCCTGGCATTTTATATGTCGACCGGCGCTATCTATATGATGAGTCATCACACCGACTTATCAAGCCTCTGGGCAAGAAACACTGTGCCGCCTCCTGTATGGACTGTAATCGGCGTGCTGCAAATTCTCTTTTCACTCGGACTGGTACTACCCGGACTGTTGAAACAATCTCATACACTGACTGCACAATCAGCCATGGGATTAACAGTCATTTCCCTCCTGGGAGCCGTGCTGTACTCAGCGTATTCAGGCTCAGGCATCGTATGGGCTCTGGTGCCGGCTGCGGTTGCTGCATTTATTGCATATAAACGACGGTAATTGCCAAAAATTTTGAAAATGAGAACGTCGAAACACGCCTATACATTCCTACAAAAATCATGAGTCATGTACTTCAAGCCGGAGACAAATGCAGAGTCATTGCAGGGACTCACAAAGGAAAAGTCGGCACAGCAACAGATATCCACACAAGCAAAACGGGTGCCGTCACCATCACCGTCATACAAGACGGCGGCGACCGGTTTAAGACGCTGGCAAAAAACGTTCAAGTACTCGGTTAATCTACATGTGACACAACTATTGTGTGTTCGGGATCTGCTGAAGTTGATCTCGGATCTGCACATCAGACTCTGACCCCACAGTGATAAGAAGCTTGTCACCGTCGCCAACAACCTGATCGAGTGCGTCAGGCTTTTCCTCTCCATTGAGATAAAACCGCAGCTGTTGATTTCCTCCCGTGCAAAACGTCTGCCCTGTTCCTGTGGTCAAGCATTCTTTTGTCAGACTGAATGGAAGCGTTTTAAAAAAGTCATCCCACGTGACGCCTGTTTTTTGTACGTGAATGATATTGGGATTTGAAGATTCAATATACACGTCGGGAGACAGGCGGTGGTACATCGGCGCAGTAAATATACGAAATTGCCCGTTGGTAAATATTGCAAAAGCTGCTTTCTTTTCTGCTTGAGCAGGCTGTTGTGATGCGACGGGAATAACTGAGGGTTTTGGAGCATCCTTAACGGAGGTGGGAGGTGAGAATAGTGCGTAGCCTGCAAGCGCAAATATCACCAAAGCACCACCGATCAAAAGCATCCGCATGCACTTATTGTAACAAAGAAGCGGCAATGAGACTTAGGCCTCGACTTCGACCTGAAAGCCGCCGTAGGCCATGCGTTTCATGTCAAAGGGCATCACCATGTCTTTGTACTGCTCTGCTTTTTTTGCCATCTCTTCCATGACCATCGCATTTACTTCATCACGATGCTCTTTGGATTTGAAGACGATAAATGAAAACCACACAGTCTCTTCGTCGCTGGCACCTGCCATGTCAGGAAATGCACGGGCTTTTTCTCCTCCCATCTCCTGTGCAGCCATGTCGTCGCCGCGGCACTCATAATATTCCAAAGCGCCGCACTTCATCCACGTGTCGCGGCCGTCTTCTGCCATTGTTTTATATTCTTCGGTTTTGTCCTTGGGTACCACCAATACAAATCCGTCTACATACTTTGCCATATGATATTTTTTTGATGTAATAAATGATAATGGTATTAATCTACAGCTCTTGGGCCAGTCCAATAAGAAGTCCTTCAGGGCCACGAATGTAACACAGTTTATATGAATTCTCATATTGAACCACATCACCAACCAGTGTTGCTCCCAGCTTTTGTAGGCGACTGACTGTGTCATCAATATCTACCACAGTAAACATGGCGCGTAAATAACCCAGTGCATTAACGGGTGCATTTCTGTGATCTGCAATAACCTGAGGCGAAATAAAGCGCGAAAGTTCCAGTCGACTATGTCCATCAGGGGTGACCATCATCGCAATTTCTACTTTTTGATCACCCAACCCAGTCACGCGTCCCGCCCATTCTCCTTCAATCATAGCTTTTCCTTCAAGACGCAAACCGAGTTCGGTAAAAAAAGCTACCACCTCATCAAGCGACTCCACCACAATACCGATATTGTCCATACGTTTCAGATTTGCAGTATTCTGTTTCATATTCGCATTTTATTTTATTGTACTCCTCCACATATGTGAGGTGAAGAGGCGACAATCTGTCTTATTAAGATAATCCGCTAGTCAGATTTTGATGAGTACTCTATGATCCACTCGATGCCGTACTTATCTCTGAACATCCCGGCATAGCTGCCCCACGGACTGTCACCCATATCGCCTTCTACTTCCCCGCCGGCGGACAACCCATCAAAGAGTCGCTTCGCTTCCTCCTTACTGTCTGCGCTTACCACGATCTTACTTCTGTTTTCACGCTCATTTACCGGCCCCAATACCTCCGGCACATCATTGGCCACAAGCATAGTACCGCCGCCAATGGGGAGCGCAATATACATGATCTTTTCTTCCTCTTTTTCAGCAACAGGAAATTCTTCAGTAGCTACGTCTTTAAACCAAATTACCTTGGTAAACTCGCCGCCAAATACCGATTTGTAGAACGCAAATGCTTCCTGCGCATTACCGTTAAAATTGATCCAAGGATATATTGTGGTCATAGCTAATAGTATCAGATTGAGGAGATTTTAGGAGGATGGTTTCCTTGGACTTCTGAAAGAAATGTGGCGATCTGGAACAGTAGTGATCTATTCTATTTTCACCAGCTTGCCTTTTCGCTTTACAATATTTTTATAGTCCCATTGTATGGTCTCTGCTTTTTTCAGCCATCGCTTGAGGTCTGATTCGTCGATATCGCGCACATCTTGGTAATTCGCTGACGCATCTTTAAACTTGCCGGTCCCTAACACCAGATGCGGTTCATCAAAGTCGGCCCCGCTCCAAAACATCAGCTTGACGCCGCTTTTTTGATGACTGTATCCGACAATAGGATTTCCCTCAATAAACCACACAGGGTGTGCATGCCAGATCTTACTCTCAGTAAACGTGAGGTTGGTGTCTATGATATCCCTAAGCTTCTCGCAGATCTCCTTGACCTGTGCCGGCACGCCCTCATTGTATGCAGAGATTGTTTGATCCGCCATATATAAAAGTAGAAACTTTGAAATCAATTATAGCTTAGTTGCGAAGACAAAATGCTCCACTACCTAGACCAAGCTCGAACCTTTTTGCAAGGAATTACCTAAACTTCATCGCCAAAACTGCCGCTTCAGAGTAAAATAGAGCGTATGAAAGATATTGGCTCTCAAAATTTATTCTTAGTAACTGAGCCTGAGGATATAGATAGGGTGGCAATAGAACTCCTCACAAAAAATAACTTCCATGTCGTTTACTCTGCAGATAATAAAAACTCTCGCAATATTGTTGGACTATTTATAAGAACTTACACCAAAGCTGACAAGAAATTTTTGAACGAATTTCCCAGCTTAAAATACATTCTTAGAGCAGGAGTAGGACTAGACAATATCGATATAAATGAATGTAAAGAAAGGAATATTAGTGTATTTAATGCACCTGGTTCTAATGCCAACGCAGTTGCTGAATATGTAGTTGCCATTACTCTTATGTTGTTACGAAGGATTCCCTATCAGTCTAGTCGCATCTATCAACAGCAATGGAGAGACAAGAGATTCATCGGAGAAGAACTCAAAAACAAAACTCTGGGTTTGGTAGGTTGTGGAGCTATAGGCAAGCTTGTGTCCGCTAAGCTGACAACATTTAACATCAAAGTACTCGGATATGATCCTTACTTGGACGCGGGCGCACTGCAGAAACACAACATTACCAAATGTGGGCTTTCGGAGATACTCAAGCGGTCTGACATTCTTTCTTTGCATTTACCTTTAACTCCAGAAACTAGAAATATGTTCTCACTAAATGAGCTTAAGAAGATGAAGTCCACAAGTATGTTAATCAATACTTCACGGGGTGAGTTAATCAAAGAAGATGACTTAATTATTGCATTGAAGGAAGGAATAATTGCCGGATGTGCGCTTGATGTGTTTGTAAATGAACCTCACGTAAACAAAGGCTTATTGGAGTTAGATAATGTGGTTCTTACTCCGCACATTGCAGGATTTACAAAAGAAGCCGATATGCAGATGGCTATTGGAGCAGTTTCTAATTTTCTAAAATCGCTAGAAAATTAATCTGCTGTTTTTAAACCGATAACTTTTTCAACTTTAAATTTCTTTTCGTCACCGATAAGCTGATAGTATCCCGTATGCTCAAGCTGAGCATTCATAAGCTTTTGATAGTCTCCAAAGCCAAGATATACCAAATATCCCATCATAATATCAAAGTGGCAAACAATTAGAATTGCTTTGCCCTCATCGGTTTCAAGAACTTTCTTCAGAAAGCTTTTAAAGCGAGCTACCGTGTCTGCGAGTGATTCCATATCATCTACATATTTAAATGTCATGGCTTTATCTCCGTGGATTTTAGCTTCAGTTTCAAACGATTTTGGGTACTTTTCATGAGCCTCATCAAATGTTAACCCCTGCAACACACCCCAATATCGTTCATTGATAAGCTCGTCCGACTTTACTTCGATCCCACGGCCTTCCGCAATAATTCTTGCGGTACTTTTTGCGCGAGTAAGGTTTGATGAATAAATTTTATCGAGGTGAATATTCTTAAACTTTGCCGCTAACATTCTTGCCTGTTCCTCGCCTTTTGTAGTTAATGGATTTGGCTCCAAAGTCCCGCCTATCTTACGTGCCAGGTTGATTTGCGCTTGTCCATGCCTCACCACATAAATTGTTGTGTGTTTATTCATAAATAATAGAAAATTATAATACGTTTCTACTTATAAGCTCTGACTTTAACATGTCAGCGTCTTTAAAATGAATCGTCTTCATCCCTAATTCGTTTGCGATCTCGATATTTTCCTCAGCATCATCCACCAAAAGTGCTTCCTGCGGCAGCAGTTTCATCACAGATAATATTTCTCTAAATGCCTCAATTTCCGGTTTACAGTACCCATTTTGAAACGAGAAAGAAACGGTATGAAATAACTGGTGAAACTTATACTTGTCTTCACAATAGGTGATCCACTCCTTGGCATGTACAGAGAGCAATCCTAGTTTATAAGTTTGTTTTTCTCTAATCTCCTCAATAATATCTCTAACGCCACTTATCTCCGCCATATTACTTCTGATAAGCTTTTTCAAAGTACTTTTATTGACTTTCCAGTTGTACATGCTAATTAGACTTTTCCAATATGTGTCTTCTGAAATTTCTCCCCTAAAGAGTCTTGTGGTTACTTCATTATACAAATGGTAATTATTAACCTTAGCTCCAACAATTTCACTTAAAGGATCTTCAATTCCTATAATTCCCCTTAAGTAAACATCGGAGAGGTCAAAAATAATACCTTTATACATAGCTTGGTATACTATTATAAAATAGTCTTGAACTTCTTTGAGAAGAGATATATAATCCGCGTTAGAACAATCCAAACAGTATTATGGCACGACCAGAAGTGATATATTTCGAGGGCCTTCCTTTTAGCGGCAAAACATCAATTACTTCTCAAATTGCAGAAGAGTACCCCGATGAATTCGCTTCAGTTGAAGAGTATACACACCCCGATAAAGATATTCCAGGAATATTTGATTATCAGGAGTTTTTTATGCGTAATGACGAGCTGAAGTATCAGATTGCCAGAGCGTGTGAGAGGAGATGTCTTGTTGATCGAGGTCACTTATCAACTGTTTTATATAGTCATGCATACAACAGAATAAATGACGATAGGGATTTGGCCTTTGTTGATGACTGGTATAGGGGAAAAATTCTTAGAGAGAATATGTTGCCGGATATGTACATTCATTTAGACGTCAGCCCAGAGACATCAATCGCGAGGCGAACTGGACCGCTAGTTGAAGATAACATGTGGGATCATCTAGAAGGGCTCCAGTTTGCGCGTACACATTTTCCTTTGTATGTAGCCATGTATGAGTCACATATCCCGGTTATAACATTAGACTCAGAGAGTAGATCGATTTCTGAATTAAAAACTGATGTAGAGTTAATTTTGGGCTTGCGTTGAAGTAGAAATGAAAAAAGTAGCTATCGTCTATATTGCACATGATGGATATACAAGCATGTATACCGGAGTGGGCACAGTCGCGCGCGACTTTCTACTTTCTTTTCCTGAAGTAGTAAAACATCTACAAAAAAAATTAAACTACTCTTATGAGTTATTTGCAACAACGATAAAATACAACAAAAATTGCTTTGGATACTCGGAGAATTTAAAACAGAGTACATTGGAATTCATAAAGAAGCATGAAAATATCAAGCTCATTGAATTACTTAATGGCTCTCACGGAGAAGAATCATATGCTGGAGTTGGAAATTGGAAAGCGGCAAGTATTTCTGCCGCCACTTTTATCTATTCTCTTTCTTTGAGCTACGACTATGTAATTGCCATTGCTGTAGATACTCCTTTTGCGCAAGTTGCTAACTACTATTTTAACCAGTATGAAAGTCAGAATGTAGAGATTGTATGGCTACCTCAGAGCACCGTCATAATTCACAGGGAAAAACAAAAGACACTATCCTCAGAGGAAGAGTTGCGTTTTAAGTGGGAGAAAGTCTGTATCGATCTCGCAAATATACATAACCAAGTTTTTATCGGTAGCGTCGGTAAGTACATGAAGAGGCACTTAATAGAAGATTTTGGAGCTATGCCGGAGAAGATCGTCAACCTGACCAACTCTCTGTACTTAAACAGACTGGACACATATAGAGTTAGTCAGAAATCTATCGAAAATACATTGCAGAAACTAGGGCTACCATGTGATAGACCCATACTCTTCTCCTTCGGTAGAGCCGAATATTATAAGGGCTTAGATTTAGTTTTGCTTGGATCCCTCGATCTTATAAAAAAATACAACTATTTTGTGCTCGTTCTTGCTTCACCATATGAGGACAATCAGCGCGATCTAATATTAACAAAACTGAAAAAAATAGCCAAAAGCCATACAAAAGATATGAAAGTCATATCTACGCAAGATTTTCTGCTCCCTCATATTATTATGCAGTGGAAAAATACAAATATTCTCGCAGTTCTCTCAAGAGCGGAGCCTTTTGGATTAATTCCAATAGAATCCAGATATTACAAGAATCAAAAACTTACACTTCTTGTGTCTGCGGTCGGAGGATTGAATGAACAGGTAATTGATGGAGAAGATGGGTTTGTTACGCAATTGAAACAAGATGACATTAATGCGTCACTTAAAAAAATAGTTAGATTGTCGAGTCAAGCCAAGAAAAAGATAGCTTTGGCAGGTTACAATAAGGTAAGTGATTTATACAATCAGATTAATGTTAATGTAGAGTTTATTGAGAATAGGCTTAAGTCGTTACAAGTTAGGGAATGATTATGAATGTCATAAATATAAAGAATCTAGAAACAAAACATTTTGCACCTCATGGTGGGAAGAAGAAAATTGACATGAAGTTTGCCTTTTCAGACTTAAAGGAAACGGGCATTCCCAGCAGCTGGGAATTCTTCGGATATGCTGAATTTCCTGTTGGTTCTACAGCAGGATGGCATCAGCACATCGGCAACGATGAGTGGTTTTATATAATTGATGGCGAGGCGGAGATCATAATAGACAACGAACGACATTCCTTAAAAAAAGGCGATATTGTTCTGACTGAAGACGGAAGTTATCATGATATTGTTAATGTGAAAAAGAAATTAATCTTAATAGCGATTGAAGTCGAAACGAAAAAACAGATATGAACAGTGTCTTAGTTATCGGTGGGTCTCGATTTGTAGGACCGCCTCTCATCAGAAAACTAGTTGCATCTGGCGATATGGTTACCGTCTTTAATAGAGGTAATGATTATGGCCATCGATATCCTAAAGAAGTAAAATTCATAAAAGGAGATCGTCACAATAGAGACGAGCTCAAGCAACTCTCAAAAACGACATTTGACATAGTTTATGATATGTGTTGTTTTAATGCGTTAGAAGCTACCTCATTACTGAGGTATGTAAAACCACAGCTACATATTATTTTCTTTAGTAGCGCCGCTGTGTATAAGAAAACTCCCATATTTCCACTTGAGGAGGATTCTGAACTTGGCGAATGGTCTACTTTTGGAGATTATGGAACGGGAAAGGCTGCAGCGGAGAAAGTATATAGTCATTTTGCTCAAAAAAATAATATTAAAGCGACAATGCTAAGACCTGTCTATCTGCTCGGAAATAACAACTATTTTGACCGTGAGAATTACTTATTTTCAAGAATTTTAAAAGATCAGACTATTCTTTTACCCGGTGATGGCAAAGCTCTTATACAATTCGGCTTTCTGGATGAAACAGTAGAGGCATTTTATAAAATTCCTAAGCTTCAGAAACAGAGTATCGAGTATGTAAATATAGCGGGCAGTCAATATTTGTCCTTAAGAGACTTCATTTTGCTTTGTGGTCAAATAGCAAACAAACAGCCACGAATAACAAATATAGAAAACAAGAAGTATGGCATTTTAGAAGAGGAGTTTTATGATGATCTCTATCCGTTTCCGAATGTGACTTTTATCGTGTCCAACAAAAAAATGGTAGGCGCATATCAAATACAAACTGAAGAACTAGTTGCTGGTTTGACGAAGATATATAAGCAGTGGAAAAAAGAATGGAATGGAGAAGTGCTTAGATATCCGATTGAAGAAAAATTACTCAAGGCATATGGTGTGCTATGAAAAAAACAGACAAAATCACAATTGTAATTGTTGGATTTGGAAACATGGGTAGAGACTGGGTTCCAGTCCTGAAAAAGGATAAGGCAATTGTCGTGCTTGGGGTAGTAGACGTTATAGATAGAAATATTGAAGATGCTAAGCAGTTACTAAACCTCGATAATTCAAGTGTAGGAAAGGACCTTGGAGCCATTTTGAGGGAAAAAAAGCCAGACGTAATACTGAATACTACGCCTCCTGCGTTTCATGCCGAAGTGGTTAAACTAGCACTTCGACACAATTGCCATATACTTGGCGAAAAACCGATTTCGTTATCACTTGCAGAAGCTGAGAGTATTGTACGTCTCTGCACCAAGAGAAAGCGAATATACATGATCAATCAAAATTATCGCTGGAATCCAGCTGTGCAGAAAATCAAATCTGTCTTAGATGCCGGCAGGATTGGGGAAATAAACTCAATCTCAATTATCTACTCTCAAAATTTTAAATTCGTCGATACTTTTAGGTACAAAATCGATCATCCTTTCATTCTTGACATGGCGGTCCACCACTATGATCTAGTACGTTACTTCACCATGTCCCAAGCTAGATCAGTATATTGCGTTGAGTACAATGTAAAAACCAGCCCTTTCAAGAATGGATCAAGTGCATCTTCTATTTTTCAAATGGAATCGGGTGTAGTGTTCGGATACCATGGGTCTTGGGGAGGTATTGGAGAAGGAACTAGCTTCATGGGTCAGTGGAAAATAGCTGGCAGTAAGGGCTCGATTACATGGGATGGAAACGAATCTCCACGACTTGAGTATTTAAAAAATGACAAAATAAAAGTGCTGAATCTTACCGTTTCACCACTCCTCAACAACAGCACAAAAGAAGCATTTGAATACGAACTCGCCTTTACTCTCAAGCGCTTTGTGTCGGCAATAAAAACAGGCACTCAACCGGAGACATGGTGTGGAGATAATTTACATACTCTTAAAATGATTCTCGCCTCGTTAGACTCTGCACAAAAGAACAGATTGGTACAAGTTTAAATTTACATATGTCGCAAGAAGAATTCGGACTGAATCCTGAGAAAGTCGAGCGTTTATCTGAAAGTATTCTTCCGCTTAGAGTTAGACGCTCAATACCTCTTCCTCCAGGAATAGAAAATGCTGTAGATCTACAAATTGGCGATCAAGAAGAGGTGCGGCTAATTACAGAGCGAACAAGTCCGTTTAGGATGATTGCATATAAAGATATAATAAACGGTAAAGAACACTTGGCCGTAATAAAAGGGATCGGTGACGGCACCGACGTTCCTATTCGTGTACATTCGTCTTGCCTTACGGCCGAGACATTCCATGCGTCTACTTGCGACTGCCAAGAGCAATTAGACGAAGCCCTCGTTCATGCCGATGAAGCAGGATTAGGTGGAGTAATTTGGCTCAACCAAGAGGGCAATGACAATGGACTTGGACCCAAACTTGCTCAAATCGAACATGAACGACTTACTGGCACATTTGAATCGGTCGAATATAAGGGAGAGCTATTTGCCGATAATCGTACTTATGAGGCCGCTGCGTCAATATTGCGAGATTTAGGTATTAAAAGCGTATGGCTCATTACAAATAATCCTGATAAAATCGACGGACTTCGTGCATTGGGGATTGACGTCACAGGTAGAATTCCTAGCATAGTAAATATGGGAGCGACTATAGCTACTTCATATTTGCATGCAAGGCGCGCGGAAACAAATTACTTAGGCGGTCAAGAAAGCTGACAATATTGTCATTGAATATACTATAGGTAGTTTGTATAATAGAGCCTTTATGTATGTCGAAAGGGAAGGATCAACCATTCAGTACGCAAACCAACTTGGACGGGACGCCGTATACAACGTTTGGGATAATCAGTCCGGTCAGTTTGGATACATCAAGGATGCAATTCAATCGGGTGAAATGCCAATTGATGTTGCAGTGGGAACGGCAAATGACTGGCTTGGATCCCAAGACCCAGCTCAGGTAAAAGCAGGAATCCACATCTACAGGCTTTGTATGTGGCAGGAGCCACAGGTGGCTGACGAATGGGTTGAAAAAGCACCAACATTGTTTGAGCATCCTCATCCACGTATTCGTCATTCTACAATTTGGAATTTGCGCACTGCTGCGTGGCAAGACCCAAGGCACGGGCGTTTCGGGCTTGATTTTGCACAAGCAGGCTTGCTCGATCCTGACCCTGGTGTTCAGCGTGCCTCTATGTGGGCACATGGCGATTTTACAGTCAACGACCCGAACCTATTTAGAGACGCATTTGCGTCGTTGCAGGAATTTCTTGATTCTAATCCGAAAGAGTCAAATTATTTATTTGCGTTAGAAAGATTTTTTAAGTCTTTAAAGCAGCCATTTGGAGATACTCCTGAATATCGCAATATGCTCGCGAAGATGATCGAAGAAAGTACCGGATATCCAGGATTAAGAGCGAGAAGTGTGCGATTGTTGGATGATGAGGTTTGTCCTGCCGCAGCCGCTGAAGACAAACGTGTTGTAAGAGAGAAGTTGCATGAGGCAACCAGAGATTCAAGTATTGCGGGATTGGTTGGATTTGATTTGTACGATCAGGCATTTGTGTCTACAGCGCACGATTTTGCGAACGCGGGAACGTTTGAGGAAGGTCTTCAACACCTTAAGGTGATGAAATATCTTGCATGGATGAGTGGTAGTCTAAGGGAGCCTTTTGAGATTGTTGCGGGAACACTACTTGATAAACGTGATGGTGATTTGGCCAGGAGTGCGAGTGTGGTATTGGCTGACTGCACAATACGTCAACCTGACGATCTGGCACAAACGGCAACAGATGCAGTGAGTTCGTTTTACCGGGTATCGGATATTGACGGTTCTCAAATCGTGGTTCAACTCATACTTGACCCAGTTCGATGTGCGGGAGACGAAGCAAGACAAGCAGTTCAAGCAATCACCCCGATCCTATACGAACACGCTGCAAATAGATCCGTAACGTATGCCCTAGACAATGCATAGTTAGTTGTGGTGAAACCCAAGAGAAGTCATAAAATTCAACACATTATCTCCTAAGTCTTCAACGTAATAACCTCCCTCTTGAATACAAAGCGTAGGCAGATGTAATTCACCTATTAATTTTGCAGCTTCTGCAAAGCCCTTTTTTGTTATTTTGAAAATATTGAGAGGATCTTTTTCGTATCCGTCGAATCCAAGCGAAACCAAAAGATGGCTAGGACAGAACGCTTCTATGTTTGAGATGATTTTTGTCAAGGAGACTAGAAATGCATCGTCTCCACTGCCGATTTCAAGTGGAATATTGAGGTTGTATCCAATCCCTTTTCCTTCACCTACCTCATCAGATAAGCCACTATAATATGGTGGAATTTTTGCTGGAGAACCATGAATCGAACCATAAAACACATTAGCAGAATCATAAAATATTTCCTGAGTACCATTTCCATGGTGTGCGTCGATGTCAACAATAGCAACTTTTCCTCCCAGCTCTCGCTCAATAAACCGCGCGGCAATTGCAGCATTATTAAGATAACAATATGAACCTGCTTTGTTGTGCTCTGCATGGTGACCAGGAGGGCGCGTAAGTACATATACTAGGGGGAAGCCTTCGCTCAGAAGATGAGCTCCTGTTAAGGCGGTGTGAGCTGAAAGCATTGCCATTTCATATGTATTACCAGACACTGGAGTTGCGGTATCAAAATGATAGAAGCCTTTTACGGCCTCAACATGGGACGCTCTCGGAGAAGGACCATGCGGAAATACAGACGGGAATGTAAAAGCCGGATATTCGGCAACATCCGCTGCGTGAGTTTGTGGATTAATGGACCTTGCTAAAAGTATATTTGGAAGGCTGGTTAAGTGTTCACTTGTAGATCTAAGATGGGCGACGTAGTCTGGGTCGTGAACTTCGTAAACGTATGATACATCGAATGGCTCAGGCTCAAAGCTTCTCATTGATAAGGAGACACTTCCTTGTTTTAATGAATGTATTATTGAGTCAGACCTACTTGGAAGATCGAATGAATCTCTTGAAATACCATCAAAATTCCCTGGAGGTGGATTGTGTTTGATTGAGGATTCACTCCAAACTGCTGCTATTTCTTTTGGCATATGTAACGTGTAACTATAGTTCAAACAAGTAAACGCAATTGGATTATACCAGAAAGATTATTAGAAGGCTCCGAAAACTTGGACTCAAGACTCAGTGTCAAACTCGAACCATGGATTACCTCTAGTCGTCATCCCGATGGATTGTTTCGGTTGAGTATTTGACGTTGAGGCGGCGGGCGATGACACTGAAACATGGGGCGCCTCATAGGTTTGCTGGTAGAAGAGCGTTGATTCGTGTTGTGCAAGCTTAGAAATATATTCCATCGATATGATAATGTAGTTGTATGGAAGAGGCATATGCGTTGTTAGCCAATAAGAATTATAAAAGGTGCATTGCGGTATGTAACCGATATATTCGGGCCAATCCAGAAGGTGCCTATGTGGCATGGGGTTGTATGGGGGCATGTTACCGTGATCTTGGAAAATATCAGGATGCGGTAGATTCGCTGACCAAGGCAATTGAGCTGAAAGATGACTACTGGTTATTTTATACACAGCGGGGCGATGTGTATTCTCGACTATTGGCGTGGAAATGCGCATACAAGGACTATTTCCGTGCATATGAACTTGAACCTGAACGAGCACAGGTGATAAAAAACCTTATACATGTCTTGTACAGGTTGGGGGACGCCGACGATGCAATCACTCTTGCCAACAGGATCGTCAAGTCTTCGGGGGACAAGGATTCGTTTTGTTTGTTGATATTTCTCCTGTGTCGAGCAGAGCAAATGAAAGCGGCATATAAAATGGTAAAAAGGGCAGAAAAGAAATACCCTGACAATACGAGTTTCATGTATTTTTATAAACTGGGGATCGGACACGAGGATAGGACTATTCAGTGAAAGCTTTATCAAATCACGGTCGCGGTAACATAAATCACCATAAATGTGTTTGATGTGGGTAGTAAGACGGTCCGCTCATTAGTTGAGTGCTAATATTCACCAGGTCAATCTCCGATTTCTTGCTTTGCTTATTTATGATTTCGCTATAACCTTTCGCGGGGCTGAACCGTGGGCGGGGGAGATGACGCCGGCGTCTTCCAGCTGGTCAAGGATTCGGGCGGCCCTAGCGTAGCCGATGGTAAGCTTTCGCTGCAGCAACGAAGCTGACGCACGTTGATTCTCAATGCCAAGCGGGCACGGCACCAATTTAAGTATGGTACGCCCGATGAAAAGCGGACTCTTGTGTTTGAAATAGGATCAAACCTCAAATTATTTAACAAAACGGTTGATTTTGACAGCGAGAAACCGTTTGAGATAGTTTTGAAACTCAAAGAAGCTGAGGACAAAATAGACGGAAGGTTCGAACCACCAAAAGGGAGCTATACAAAGGCCCAATTGGAAGCATTTTATAATGCTAATCCACTCCTGCTCCCCCGTGAGGATTCGAACCTCAAACCTCGAAGTTAACAGCTTCTTGCTCTACCGTTGAGCTACAGGGGATTGATTTTAAGTATTCTTTACCGATGCCGCTTTTAAAATATTTCTCTCTTTTTCTAGCTGCAATTCTATCACCAATTTCTTCTTTATGTATGAGCTTCCATGGAACATACCCTTTCGTTGAAAATACTCGTGCAGAATTATGTTCTCTCAGTCTCCGCCTTACATCTTGAGACATTCCCACATATATTCTACCGTCTTTTTCACTTTTTATTGCGTACACAAACCACATAACAGCTTCTTGCTCCCTGCCTGACGGCAGGCAGGTACCGTTTGAGCTACATCCAAATAAGTGGATTGTTGCAATGCTTATTATAGTGCAAGCTCACCTATTTTCAAAGGGGTTAGGCGCGCGTGACTTCGCCGACTATGGCGCGGTGATCACTGACTCCATCAATAACACGCACATCATGCGCCTCCAGTTCATGCGACGTGAAAAGGCCGTCTACGATATATGGCAGTCCCGGCACTTTGTGAAGCACCGGATCAAGCGTGGAAAACGTATCAGCCGGAATATTATCCTTATAGTGATCCGCAACCATCTCCCACGTGGCGCGTCCCCGTGGCGCATTCAAGTCGCCACAGAGCACAATCGGCTGATGCCGATGCAGCACGTGAAGCAGATCGTGCATATAGCTTCGCTGATAATCAGTGGCGACTCCTTCTTTGGTCCAGGCAAAGTGCGTGCAGGCCACTGATATTCCCCCCGCAAATCGGGCTATAATGACTGCCTGTTTCCAGATATCGCCCACGCGCCCGTTCCAGAGCGGCAATGTAGCGGGCTTAGTAGTGTCTTTTGTGTAATACTCTGCGTGTACTTGTTGCGGAAGCGTTTTGTAAAAGACGGCGATCCCCCAATCACGCACATCGTGCCGCTGCAGATCTTCAAAAAAATCATTGATCAGTAATGTCGGCACAAACGTGTAGCGCATCCCCAGATCTGATGAGATCCGGTCTAGATCTACTGCATACACTTCCTGCAAACACAGCACATCAGGGTCTTCCTCCTGGACAAACGGGATCCAGCGGTCAAAATGCTTTGCACCCTCAATATTTAGCGTTAGTACTTTCATAGCAAATGAAGCAGATTGCAAATCGCTCAATTCAAATCTTCTTTCGGATCAAGCGTCTTTCGCTTACCCACCAGGAAGCGGTGGATGGGATCATTTTCACCCGAATGATGAGAGACCAAGTTCAAAAAACCAAGAATCGTTCCGACTCCGACAAAGATATAGAACATCGTAAAGATCTTTCCCAAATCAGTCTGCGGCGTAAAGTCACCGTAACCGATCGTTGTCAATGTGGCGATCGAAAAATACAGACTGTCCAATACACGCCACCCTTCAACAAAGTGATAAAACGCGGCGCCGGTGACAAGCAGGGAGATGACAAAATAAAAAAGCCCCTTAAACTCCGCATCACGAAATCCTTCGAGCATTCCCCGCACAAAGCGGATAACGATAAACGCAAGTGATAGCATATCTAGATTAGATCATAGTTGCCCTGTAGGCTCGTGTCAATGGAAACTCTGCCTCTTCGTGCTGTATCATATGTATATGAAGATAGGTGCACTGCTTCTTGTGGCGATCGGACTCATCGTCGGAATTCTCCTCTACCTGAAGCCGACTCAGTCTGGCGCCGCCGTTGACTCTTCACAAAAGAAGCTCATTCTTTTTCAGCAACAAATACCCACTGTTGATTATGTTGCCACGCATCCTGAGGAAGTAAATGCGCTTCCGTATGAAGGTATCTTTTTCAGCCTTCCCTCCATGGACAGCATGCGCGCAGGCACTGTCATTCCTGTTTCTCAATTTACCCAGGAACTTGCAGCGTATAAAGCAATGCGCACAAAACTCACCAAGGTGCGTCATAATTTTGTCTATGTACGGCTTGTCAAGACAGGCCCTTTTGCTACTCAAACAGCCAATACCGCACAGAGTTTGGCAAACCTTACCCAGGCGGCGCGCGATGCCGGACTTACCGGAATCGCGTTTGACAATGAAGACTATGAAAATGACACGTGGGATCCTTCCGTTACGTGTCCCGGCAAAGATCTTGCCGCGTGTCAACAAGAGGCAGTGGCGGCCGGCAAGACAGTGATGAATGCCATTATCAGCAAGTGGCCTGATGTTGTATTTATGTCTATGTTGGGCCCATACTTTGGCGACACAAACACCTTCCAATCAATCCTGCGCGAGGCGCCGCTACCAAAACACCTCATTCTTGGGGCTTATACGATCGGTATGAATGAGGCGACTATTGGCAAAAGTGCCACCTATGTGGATGGAGGAGAAAAGTTCTCCGTACACACCACCGCAGAAGCCGAAACAGATTATGCGCTGCGCAAAGAAACAATGCCGCAATCAAGTCCGCTTGTTCCTGCCGCAATCAAAAGTTCGTGGGCAAATTCATTATCACTTGCGTTTACACTGTACGATGAACAAGGCGGAACACCTGCGCGTTGGGAGGAGGATATTCGCGTAAATGCGAAGGCTTCAGATGAGTATACTTGGGCGTTCTCATTTCATCACGTCTGGCTTGGGGTTCCGGGAAGCGGCAAGCAGAAAGCAGATGCTTCTTGGGTCCAGGCAACAGTCACGGGTCGCACACAAGCGGGTATGAGCCCCTACCCCACAAATCTCTTGGTGGATACAAACTGCACAACAACAGTCGCCTCCGGTTCATCAATACAGGCAGCAATTAATGCGTCGGCTCCCGGTGCCACCATTTGCGTAGAGGCAGGTACGTATAAAGAGCCGCTCTCAATTACTAAAAGCAACCTTCGTCTTGTTGGAAATAATGCAACAATCGGTGCTGCTCAAAGTGGCACCGGACATATGGTGAGCGTTATTGGGGCAAGCAACGTCGAGATAACCGGATTCACGATTGATGGGTTAAAAAATGGCCAACCGGCAGACACGAAAAACCTCTGGATTCAAAGCGCAACAGGAACGCATATACATCACAACATCATCACCAACGGTGGAGGTGAGTGTGTGCGCATACTGGGCGACTCCACACAAACAGACTTTTCCTTCAACACGGTCAAAGGATGTGGTGCCTATAAGTACGGGCTTGATGGCAGCAAAAACGGTGAAGGTGTATATATCGGCATTGATCCCGAACAGATTGCTGCTGAGCCAACGAAATACAAAGAATATGGGGTCGCTTGTGCCGGCACTTCACCCGGCGGAATCCCTTGTCACGATAAATCAAACAACAATCGTGTTCACCACAATGCATTTGATACCGAAGTTGGCACCTCAGTGCCGAATCCACAAAATGCGCCGAGTCGCGGCAATGAGTGTGTAGACATCAAGGAAGGTTCAGAGGGTAATTTGGTTGAATACAACAGCTGCACCGGCCAGAAAGATCCAGACAGTGCCGGTATGGATACTCGCGGCTCAAACAACACGTTTTCTCATAACACCATACAAAATGTGGTTGGTGCTGGAATCCGCATAGGTGCAGAAGTAAAAAATGGATATTCTTGGGTCGCTCAGGAAAATTCGGTGATTAAGAACGACATGAAAACATATGGCTATTCTGCTGCGCTGAAAGTATCAAACAAAGGGTATGTCACCGCACCCCATCAAAACGTCGTGTGCGGCAACACATTTGATGGGACATTTACGAATAATCAAAGCGAAATAACCATGAACGGCGCAGTCAACCCTGCCTGTGACGGTAAAAACGGTACAGTGACAGACAACCAACCATCAGGAATCGGCGGCCAAACGTGTGTTGGCGAATCCTGTCCACCGACCCCCCAACTCACCGACCCTCCAACGACAGCTTGTGAAACAAAACCCAACGGAGATAGTGACTGCAATGGCACAGTGACTCTTTCTGATTTTGCTGAGTGGCGCACTGAATACTTGGGCGACTTGGGACCCGATCGTGATGGTGACGGCAATATGATGGATGCCGACTTTAATGGCGACACCAAAACCACACTGGCAGACTATCAAATTTGGGCAAACGGCTATAAAGGCGGCGGCACCAACCCGACAAGTGTGCCTCCAACAGCCGTACCAACAACCCCACCCGGAGGTGGACAAGTGGTGCCTATACCCGCTTCTGCAGGCAGTCTCTCGCTCGTCAGTCGACCCGGCTTTGGGTATGGCAATCGGGTCAACTGTTCGACCAAAGAGCCTATCTGCGCACTCGGATGGCAGGAGAGCGATGTCTATACTGAGCCGCGACACCAATCGTTTCCTGCGCGGGTTGAGTGGCGAAATATTCAAACAGGCGTAGTTATTAAGACTGTCAATTTGCCCGACGTTCCAAACGCCCCAGTAAACGGTGCTCGCCCCTATCCGATTTATAATCCTGACGCAGACAACTGGTACGTGGTGTATCACGCCTCCCGAAAAGGTGGTGCTGGCGGTGATAATCAAACCAGTATTTATGGTGGTCTTTTTGATGCTGCAGGAAACTCAAAAGGAAATATCACAGAAATTTATGACGGCAGTTATAGCGGATGGGTACCGCATGGTTACTATGACTCAAAGAGCAAACTCTTTTACATGGAATGGCACCAACAAACCTCCTCACTGGGCGGACGCAAAGACATTACTGCCGCCCTTGTTGACGGCACAACAGGCGCGCTCGTAAAGACCGGCTTGAAGCTGCATGACACGCCTGACAATTTGGAAGAGTACTCAGGCAGCGCATTTAACTCGACCCGCGGTGAGGGCATATCTCTTTTTGCAGCCAATACCGGAGCCTGTGACGAAGATTGTCTTACAAAGGCTACTATAAATCGCCACACCACAAGCGCCGCTGGCGTCAGCGTACAAGGAGGGCAACTTGATATCGACAATAATGCATCAACATTTGAATGGTATATCTCAATTGCCTTTAACCCTACGACTAATCGCTATGTCGCAGTCTATGGACAAAGCAGCAATCCCTACCGGTCCACTCCCCCAATTAGTGTTAAAGCACACATACTCGATATGGACGGAAATTCAGTTAGCGGTCAACTGTCCTTGGGAGATGCGGCATCAGGTCTCTTTTACTGGCAAACAGGCACTGCATGCTCAACTGATACCAACTTGTGTATGGTTACATTCAAAGACAAAGCGGTATATATTGACTCAACAAAAACTGATGCGAGCGCCGTAGGCAACGTATTTGCGATTCCAACCGGCAACGGTACCACCAAGGCGGCATACTCACCACCGGCAGGAAAATTTGTGCTCTTTGGACCATCAGGGTACACCATTGCAAACGGTCAATAATGCACCACAATAGGCTGTCTTCAAAAGAAAGAGTGACTAAAACGGGAGAATAAGGTGAGTTTCTGCGGCACCATCTCGCTCCATGTGTTTTTTCCAACGGACTCGGATCGGGGTTTTTCCGCGCTCACTCATATAAAAAATCTGGCTATTTTGCACACCGTAATCAAATAGCTGCTTGGTGAGCATGGTATCGTCCAGACAGTATTGACGAAGCTCCTCTATGCGTCCATCACGATAGTACTCAATCGCCTGCAATCCATTACCTGATTTTTTCTTACCCAAAGTTGCCGCCACCACGTCATTTAGCGCCAGTCGCCGCCCCAGGTTTTCACGAATATCGTCAAGTATGTCAAACGCCTGAAACTGCATGATGTCCCCCGGATAATAGGCCTGCAACACAGGCAAGTCAAAACCAATGATATTGTAGCCAATCACGCAGGATGCATTTTCAAAGAGGCGAAACATGTCGCCAAGCTCATGTTCTAAAAAGGAATAGCCGGTGTCGGTAGCATAATCGTATGCAGTTGCAAGAGAAACGCCCAGCTTTTTATGCTCACTGAATTCGCGAAAAGTGTGCTTTGTCTCAACGTCAAATACAACGGGCATCTTGCTCATAATGCGATACAGAAAAACGACTTAATTCATGCCATGCTTGGCAATCGATTCACGGTAGATTTCAATCTCAATCTGCGCAGCTGGAGCATCCTCCTGAGTGTTTGACACCATAACATGCTGTAGTTCACGCATGTAGGTATTTTGAAGATTGGTGGCAAATTGACCAAAAAGCTCACGATCACGCTCACTATACTCATCACCAATGTTCTGATACAGCTCGTCGAGTTTACCCATGCACCAAAGCGCTTCGATAAATTTGGTACTTGTCAGATCCAGGTTGGAGATATCGCCTTGAACCGGACGGATTTTAAAATCCATCATGCGCACCTCTTCTTTCATGCGCGCGAGAACCGGCTTGCTCTGAAGCACCTGTTCTTCAAACTCAACCAGGACAGCAAAGATGTCTTTTTTGCCTGAAGGCGTGTTCATAACACCACATGATATACTATTTCTATGTTACGTGCAAAGTTATTTTCTGACCAAGTCGCTGCCATGAAACAGCGCGATGCAAAGCGCCTTGAGGTGCTTCGTTTTATCAATGCCCGCATAAAAAATCGAGAGATCGATGAGAAGCGCGAACTCGCTGAAGAAGAGGTGCTTCAAATGGTGCAAAAATACGTTCGAGAGCTTGATGAAGCGATCGAAATGGCCAAAAAGGCCAATCGGCAAGATCTGATCGACACCAATCAAGAGCAAAAGGACATTGCCCAAACCTATCTTCCCGCCCAGCTCACTGATGAGCAGCTAACTGAGGAAGTGGCGCGGCTGAAAGCAGAAAACCAATCTGATAATCCAAAGGCGATAATTGGCATCGCTATGAAAGCGCTTCGCGGGCGTGCTGCACCTGATCGTATCATGGCAGCGCTCAATGCCTAATACTTAAAAAACGCCGAGTTGTTTGGTAATCACCGCTTACTCTGCGGTAGAATGGGGAATATATGAAAGGGATCAAGAATCTATTTGGTATCGCAATCATCATATTCCTATTCTTCTCACTTACCAAAACGATTGCAGATTATCAGCAAACGGTACAAACGTATGAAGAATATAAAAAAGAATTTGAGGACACAAAACATCAAAACATCAAACTGAAAACAGACATAATCAAAAGCAGCGACGAATACGAGCAAGAAAAGATCATGCGCAATCAGCTAGGGCTTCAAAAACCGGGCGAAACCACTATTATCGTGCCGCTTCCGACAGCAACTCCGATGCCGCCGACGCCGACGCCTGCTCCGAACTACGTCCAATGGTATCGATTATTCTTCTCACAAGATGACTGAGGGGTTCACATGCGGGTTCTAGTGTGATATACTTACCCTACACACAACTTCTTACGGGGTAGTGTACGGCTGCACAGAAGGCTCATAATCTTCTAGACCGAGGTTCAACTCCCGGCCCCGTAACCAAGATTTTTCTCCTTCAAATAAGCCTCATCCGAGCGATCATGGTATACTGTAGCTGTGAAAAACGCCCAAATATCAGTCGTCATTCCTGTCTTTAACGAACAAGAAAGCATTGTTTCTTGCTTGGATCAAGTACGCGAAGCGCTCACCGGAAAAGAGTACGAAATTATTTGTGTTGATGACGGATCTACCGATCGATCACCGCAAATTCTATCTGAGTACTCGCACCATCACAAAGAGGTGCGAATCATAACTTTTTTGCGCAATTTCGGCCATCAGGCAGCGCTTACTTGTGGCTACGCACACGCTACCGGCGCGGCGGTCATCACCATGGATGCCGATCTACAAGACCCACCGGCACTTCTGCCACAACTTATCACCAAATGGGAACAAGGAGCAAAAATCGTCTATGCAAAACGGGTTCGCCGGGATTTTGACACGTGGTTCAAGCGTACAAGCGCTGAGTCGTATTACAAGCTTCTTGACATGCTCAGCGATACACCGATTCCGCGTGATATCGGTGACTATCGCCTGCTTGATCGTATCGTGGTGGATTTCATAAACGATCTGCCCGAACAGACCCGATTTCTGCGAGGACTTGTGGCCTGGAGTGGGTATCCCAGCACGATCGTTGAATACGAACGCCCCGCGCGGCATGGCGGCGAAACACACTATCCTGTAAGCCGTATGATTGGATTGGCGTTTGACGGCATCATTTCATTTTCACTGAAACCACTCAGGCTGGCAACACTGCTTGGTTTTTGGACAGCGGGCGCAGGCGCCATTGGCATCCTGTATGCTATCCTGGGACGGCTGTTTCTTCCTGAGTATTGGATAACCGGTTGGACAGCACTATTTGTGGGGATTATGTTTATTGGGGGCGTCCAGCTTATCACAATCGGTATTATCGGTGAATATATCGGCAAGATATATAAAGAAGTCCAGCATCGCCCTTCCTACATCGTAAAAGACTAAGTTCTACAAAACACTGATATGAAGATCGTCGGATTTATCATCATTATGCTTCTTGTGGCAGCAGCGAGCATACTGCTCTACACCACCATTCATAACGACACAACAATCGTATCGCCTGTACCTGAGCGGTCAGGAATAAAAGTAATAGAGGCAAGTCCGAAAGCCAAGTAACATACTCACTCCCCAATTTGAAAGAGGAAGATTCTCCCTTCGTTTCCAAGAAACAAAAAGTCGATAAGCTTCAGAATCAGGAATGCGCTGATAAAGAGAATGAATCCGAGAAATGCCCACTTGAAAGTGTCTTGGGCTCGCTGCACTTTTTCTGGATTTCCCAGCGACGTCAGATAATTATATCCTCCCATCAACATAACGCCAAACAACGCAATTACGATGAGCCCTGATGCGGCAAACACCACATTACCAAACACCACCTCAAGACACTTCAGGGTGGGTACGCCGTTTACAATACAACCGGTATTCGTGGCAGCATCATAATTCTCCCAGTTCCGTAACTGAGCGAGCAAAACAGGCATTATGGTGAACATACGCTACAGTGTAGAGGAAAATTGCAGCAAGGTAAATAGGATATGGCATAAGTACCCATAAAAAAGCCCCGCCTACGCGAGGCGGGGCTTTAAAGATAAGTTACATTAGTTGGTGCCTGCAGGCCTCAAGATCTGCGGGATGGTTACCGGGCAGGTCAAGCCGAAGCAGAGCGTGTTCTGGAATACAACTTGCTCCAAGGTCGCAACAACCGCAACCACTACGATAATAAGCAAGATTCCGACAACAGCCTGGACGATCTTGTTTCGTGCATTTTCCACGTTTCCTTTATCACCACCGGAAGTTACCCATGAAAGAGCACCCCAAAGCATCATGATAAGCGCGATAACGCCGGCCACGACGAAGATGAAGCGAATAAGAAATGTCAGCAGTGTTGAAAAGTTCGGGATTTGAAATCCGAGTGCGGTCTCATTAACTTGTACAACCGGATCAGAGGCCAAGACTGAGCCCGTGAAAACAAGCGACGTTCCCATCATAGTGAGGGTCGCCAGGGTTTGTTTGAATTTGATAGCTTTATTCATAATACCTCATTATATATAGCACGGATTCAGAATGTCAAGCCCCTATAACACAAACCCCCCTTGTGGTATCATATCGCATGATGCCTATAGTACTGCTTTTGGGCGGGATATTCCTCTACACATCCCTTCTTATGTTCGACTCCGATTTGGGGTGGAGTCTACGATGGGGACAGTATATTCTCGATCACGGCATCAGAAAAACAGATGTTTTTTCCTACACAATGCCCGGGTATCCGTTTGTTGATCATGAGTGGATCGTGCACGTGACACAATACCTTCTCTACAAACAAGGGGGAGCTGTTGCACTGGGAATTTTTTTTATGATTCCTCTGCTTCTTACCGTGTGGCTCGTCACGCGTAAAGCCACCACCCCTTGGAAGTCCATCCATGTGCTTCTTTTGGGAGCGGCACTTTTGCAGATATTTATTCCCAAACCCTCCCTGTTTACGCTGCTTTTTGTTGCGATTGAAATGATTCTTATAAAATCAGCATGGCGATGGAGGCGGGCCGCACTTGCGCTGCTTTTTTTGTTGTGGGCCAATATCCATGGCGGATTCCTCTACGGACTGGGCATCTATGTGTTGTGGGAATCGGGACAGATCATAGAGTCAAGAAGAATCTCACCCCATGCACTTCTGGGGGTTGCCGCAGCCACGATAGCAACGCTGCTCACACCGTATGGCATCCATCTATGGGCCGGTGTTCTGGAGAGTGTAGCAGATGTACGACTGCGTACCAGCGTCTCAGAATGGCAATCCAGTTTTACCGTCATTCACTTGGGCACCATGTTTGTCGTAAGTATCTATGCGACAGTGTTGTGGTATCACAGAAAAGCACTGCGTCCGACCGAGCTCATGCTTCTTTTAATCACCTTTCTTATGGCGCTATCTTCTCGGCGCAATCTCCCTATATGGATCGTGCTCGCTGCGCCGTATGTAAATGAAGGAGTGGCAAAGCTTGAACAAACAGTTCACACCATACCGGGCGCAACTGCCCGACTGCGCAGTGCATATGTCGGCTTATTCTTTTTTGTCTCGCTGGTCTTTTTATATGAGGTCTTTTTTATCGTGGGCCAAATGCGTCTTCGTAGTGAATCATTTTATCCGCAATCTGCAATCGCCTATCTGCAACAACATCCATGTGACGGCCAGGTGTTTACCCCGTATGAGTGGGGCGGCTACTATTTGTGGAAGAATCCCGGCAAGCAAGTGTTTATTGACGGACGCATGCCCAGCTGGAGAAACCAACAAGCGCGATATCCCGACAGCACAGACGCACTCAGCGATACATACCAAATGATGTTGGGAGAAACACCGGTAAAACACTATGTAAATCGTTTTCAGATCGGCTGTTTTCTGCTGCCTACATCGCTCCTCTATCCCACCAAACCCTCCTCTCCAGACGCCATGCGTACTGAGTCATTTCGCACCCAACTACAATCGCAAGGCAGCGTCGTTTACAAAGATTCTGTTGCGGTCATCATCCACAGTAATGAAACACACTAAACCACTTATCAGCATTGTCATTCCGACATTTAACGAGTCTGTAAGGCTTGTGGACACTCTGAGCAAGATACAACAGGCAGATACTTTGGGATGCCAGAAACAAATTATTGTCGTCGATGATGCATCAACCGACGACACGCCTGCACTTTTGAAAGAAACGCCTGTCCCTATTCGCATCCTTACTAATGCTAAAAACCACGGAAAAGGGTCGGCAATAAAAACAGGTTTACTACACACAACAGGCGACATAATCGTCATCCAAGATGCAGATGGCGAATATGATCCGGTTGATTATCCCCACCTTATCGCACCCATTCTGGATGGGTATGCAGATGTTGTCTACGGATCTCGTTTTATCGGCAACAAACCGCACCGAGTCCTGTACTTTTGGCATTATGTTGCAAATCGCGCTCTGACAATCTTTTCCAACATGTTTACCAATCTGAATTTGACCGATATGGAAACCGGGTACAAAGTGTTTCGGACTGATGTGATAAAAGATATTGCTCCCAAACTGCAATCAAGCAGATTCGGATTTGAGCCGGAAATTACCGCGCGCCTGGCAAAAATCCCCGGGATTCGCATGGTGGAAGTCGGCATCACCTACTGGGGGCGAACCTATCAAGAAGGGAAAAAAATTACCTGGAAGGATGGAGTTAAAGCACTGTTTCAGATCGTGTACTATCACTTTGTCTGAGGGTCAGAAAAGGTCAGTGCGGACGCTGCAAACACGCACAAAAGCGGCAAGAGATGCATCCACAATCGCTCATACGAAGTGGTTAAATGCCACAGTGTTCCGTGCGGAGTAAGTATGTATACCGCCACATACCCGAGAAATTGCAAGGCAAATAATGCGCCGAATATGCCGTTTGGCCGCCGTATCCCCCCAACGATAAACAGTGCCGACCAGGCTATCGCGCCCAGCGCACCGATCGCCACATGTTTGAGCGCATACATACCAATCAATCGGTAGCTTGCCATATGCAACAACTGCTGCCATTGTGCAAGCAAGATGCCGACAGATAAGTCGCCGGGCGGAGCAACCACTACCTTATGTATTGTGTAGACTGCAAGAAGCGGTGTGCAAAGAAGAATACCCCACAAAAGTGCCCGCACCATGCGATGATATGCAATCAAAAAGACTATGATGGCAAAAAAAGGCACGCCTTCATTTTTGGTCCATACACCGCAAGCAGCAAACAGCATGGCGCATGAGCCCAATATGATTTGCTGTCTACCAACACTGCGCGTTGCCGCAAGCAACAACGTTCCAGCAAGCACCATACAAAGCGCCAGGAGTGCCTCTGCATATCGAATGGTCATCCAGTAGAGTGCGATCGGTTGGCTCGCCAACAATAAAATGCTAAAAAACATTGATGTGCGTGAGCGCGTTATTTCATAGGACGCTGCCCCAACTGCATAAAACATGGCTAGGGCAAAAAACACCACATATCCTATCTCAGACCATACCCATTCTCCTCCTTGCAACAGCCATAATCGAGAGATCGCCAATGGCCACAAAAACGGATAGTCGGTATGACGGAACCAGCCATCCTCGGGACGCGCAGCAACAAAGAGCGCCCGCCAGTGCGCACCTTGGTCGCGCACCACAAAGCGAGCATGTTGTTCCCAGGTGATCCATATATCCCACTGTTGCCGCGGCATGAGCCAGATCCATATCCATGCCATACCGACCACAAGCAGCGGAAGCGCACCCACCACCCATCGACCCAGTCTATCTTGCCAGAGCTGTTTCGGCAACCATACCACATCATCCGCCAACTGCCGAAACATATGAGCAGTGCGCAGCCTGCCGATTACTACACTCGCACCAACCAAAGCCACTGCTTCAACTGCCGTTACCGCGCCGACTCCGTATCGGTTGAGTACAAGCAGCAGCGCATAGTGCAGCACCGACAACACCCCAATTGCCGCAACCACACCTCCCAGATACACCACCGCTGCAATGTGTGAATGGGCTTTTGCAGTGCGGCGATAGATGAGCCACGGGATGAGTCCGTACCAAAGCACTGTCACATAGGTAAAAATAATCCCGATCATTCTAGTTTTGTGTCAAAATAAATCTTCCGCTTCCCAGCCGCTGACTCACACGATAGTTATTGCGCTTCGCAAAATACTCTACTGCACGCTCGTTTTCCACTCTCACATCAACAAGCAGGCAGCGCGTTGTAATAGATTCACGCACAATTGTCGGCGCCAACACATATTGCATAATTGCCACTTGATCTTGATATTCCTGACGCAAATACCCACTTGGCAGTTGTCCTGCCTGCAAATACGGACCGGTCAAATATCCATATTCTGAGCATTCATTTACTTGCGAGCGAATGGTGCCCCAACGCTGTTCTAAAATCTCAAATGACGGACGATCAAACTTGTTCGCTGCAAAAAAAGACAAGCTGAATACAGCCAACAGAAGAAGCGGAATACTGATCTGATACCAACGACTGACAGCAACAAATCGATCAGAGAGTGCGTGCATGATGGGTAGATGAAAAGTACCGATATACCAGTGCAAAAAAGAGCAGCGCGCTCACTGCCGGACCGGCATAAAAAATAATAGGGAGAAGTGAAATCGTCAAAACAACAAGGGCCGCTGTTTTTTTCCACTGTGCAATGCCCGAATGTACATACCACACCAGCAGTGGAAACAAGAGAATAATCCCATCATGTCCATGCATATGAACAGCGGACAAAACCATAAATACAGACACCCAAGCCCAATCCTGCCCCAGAATTTCTTTTTGTTTTGAAAGATTTAAAAATACAAATACGCTTGCCGCCGCGACCAGAACCACCCAAACAACCAACTGAGCAACAGTAAATAAGGAGCTTCCCGACAACACATACACCAAGCCTCGCAAGCCGATTTGTCGGGAGAGATGAATCTTCATCGGCTCATCACCGATCCAAAATAGTGATCGACCAAGCTCAGCATATCGCACAAACGGACCGCTTCCCAACCAGATCCAGACCACTGCATATAGCGCACACAACACAAGCGTGCACGACACAACAGCGTACCACTTGCGCTTGTAAACTAAGTACAAGAGCGGTGCGACCAGCAGGTATGGCTTTACAAACAATAGTGCCAGCGAAATGCCGGCCCATATGTCGCGCTTCGATTTCAAAAAGAAATAGGTGCTGAGCATGCCTACCAGCAGCAAGAGCGATAATTGTCCGGCAAATAGTGCAACCACAACCGGATGCATAACCAGTGCAACCAGTACAAAAAGATCTTTTGATTGGGTCTGCACCACACTCTTTTTCTCACGCGCCACCACATCGTACAGTCGGTGCAACAAATATATACTCAGCAGAAGTAATAAATACAGTACCGATGCCCAAGCCATATAAGCTCCGGCAAAAGAAAGGGCTCCAAGAGGAGTAAGAAGAAGCAATGTCAGTGGGCTATTGATGTACGGCACCGCATCATAACTGCTTGTTTTACGTCCCGTCGCAACAGTCTGAATTGCTGCCTCTTCGCTCAGGCTATACACATTTTTCCCCATCATTTGAAGACGCGCCGCGCCGTATTGCGCTTGAAAATCATTACCCATCGAAAGCACTTTGTCTGCGTTGACGGCAATAAAGAGTATCGCACAAACATAGAGGCCTAAAAACAGATACGTAAGAATGCGATAAAACGACGGCATGTTCTATTCTAACAACCCGCTACGGCTCTTGCACGCGATACTGAAGGCTTTCGGCAATGTGCGCTGAAGTAATCGTGTCTGCTGTTGCCAGATCGGCAATTGTTTGGGCAACTTTAATCACCTTAAACGTTGCTCGGGCAGACAACTGCATGCGCCCGATGGCCTGCTCAAGAAGTGTGCGCGCAGCATCTTCCAACTGGCAAAGCTCCCGCACCTGCTGTGAACTCATCTCTGCATTCGTGTGAATCGACATCTTAGCGAATCGATGTTGCTGCCTGGCTCGCGCCCGCATTACCCGGTTGCGAATATCATTGCTTCCTTCAGCCACTGGTACCGTCTTCTCCAAAAGCTCTACTTCATTCACTGGCGCAACATCTACATGTAAATCAATACGATCTAATATCGGTCCTGACAAGCGTTTTTTATATCGCAAAATATGACCGGATGAACAGCTGCACCGTTTTTTCGGGTGACCAAGATACCCACACGGACACGGATTGGATGCTGCGACCAGTAAAAATCGGGCGGGAAAGTCCACGCTTCCCGCTGCTCGAGACACAGACACAACTCCATCTTCTAGAGGTTGTCGCAGCGCCTCAAGTACTGATCGGGGAAATTCCGGAAATTCATCCAAAAACAGCACCCCTCTATGTGCTAATGAGATTTCTCCCGGGCGCGGTGTGCTACTGCCGCCGATGAGTCCGATACGGGATGTTGTATGGTGCGGACTGCGAAACGGACGTGTTACATGCGAACTCCATCCGGACAGCGTCTGGCCCGCGACCGAATAGAGACGAATAACATCCAGCTGCTCCTGTGGATCCAGGGGAGGTAAGATTGTGGTAAATGCGCGTGCAAGCATGGTTTTTCCGGCACCGGGCACCCCTTTTAAATGTACGTTGTGAAATCCGGCAGCAGCAATCTCCAGTGCGCGCTTTGCCTGATACTGGCCGCGTACATGTGCAAAATCCACGTCTGACAACATCTGTTGCGGACTTTCTACAGGCGGCGCAGTGTAGGGGATGATTTCTGTGTGTCCCTGCAAATGAAGCGCCAACTGGCTTAGATGTGATACTGGATACACTGTTATTCCACTTACTAGGGATGCTTCGTGTGCGTTATCTTGTGCCACATATAATGCTGAAATTGCCTGCTCTTTTGCCAGCGAAGCAAGTGAGATGACTCCCGGCACCGGCTTTACGTGCCCTTCAAGCGAAAGTTCGCCAACAAAAAGTGCACCGTCTCCTGCTGTTTTTGGTATTTGCTGTGATGCTTTTAGAATCCCAACTGCAATTGGCAGATCAAAGCTTGATCCTGATTTAGGCACGTCTGCCGGGGCCAGATTGACCGTAATGCGAGACTCAGGCATGTCGAGTGAGCTATTTATGATAGCGGTACGTACTCGGTCTTTAGACTCATCTACCGCTTTCCCTGGCAACCCAACTATGGTAAAGCTGGGGAATCCACCATAGGCGACATCCACCTCAACATCAATCGCGCGGCCGGTAAGCCCCAGTAGTGTTCCGGAAGATATGGTAGCTAACATACAAATTGTGCGACCGATGCCTATGGCACCGATCGCACAATCCTATCAGAAGTGTCTGTCAGAAATCATGACATGTTGTCACCCTGTGGTGGCATCATGGTTTTGTCTTTGTTTTTGTTTTTAACAAAGAGCACCAGGATGACCGCGATGACGATCAACATGATGATAAGCATGATGGTCACAATGAACGCATACTGCGGTGATGACTTCATCATGCTGGTATTTGAGTCACCTTTTTTCATGCCGACATCCCCGCCCGGAGTCTCACGGACTATGGTTCCGTTTTTCAACTTGAGAACGTTTGAGTCGACGTTGTTTGTCTTGTGATACTCAGCGTTTTGTGTCATATAAGTCGACGTGCTTACCGCAGTGGTCGTCCCGTTTGCACTCGTGTACTCAAGAGTGTATGGCAGAAACGGCAGGTATTCTGATGAGATGACAAACTTGCCGGTTTCATCGGCTACAACCGAATGATACGGCACCTTGGACCCCTCCACATACACAGAGACCTGTGCATTAGGAATCGGGTTGCTGTTTCGATCATATGCCACTCCCTCCAGATAGTTAGGAATCGGCTCGATCGCTGCGTTTGCACGATTGTCTTGCGCATTCGCGTCCTTTACAAAGATGCCCATTATGCGATCGATCCATGACATGGAGCCGGTCGTCAAAGGCTGCTTCACGACTTCAAGCTCTGATACTGTTTCTCCCTGCTCAAAGGCAGACTGATCAACTCGTACCTGAAACTTTCCTTCAACATCTGCCTTTGCAGTTGCTGCAATGCGGAAGTGAGGATTTGCAGTCGTTCCATAACCCTCTTTATCGGTCCACACGTTTACTTTCGCAAACGGATGCGAGACGCGACCCTCGACAACATACTCACCGGTCACTTTATCCAGCGTAGTGAAGTATTCGACGAGTTCAACAGGATTGTCCTGATGAGCACCTGTGGCGACAAGGGGAATATCACGATGCTGAATCTTTCCTTTTTGCACGATATCTTCTCCTGTCTGAGCGGGATAAATATCTTTGTATATGCGTGAATATCCGCTATTCAGAGACGAAAGCGAAGTGAGCGGGAAAGTATATCCCGGCGCACTTACTTGCAGCTTGTATGTGTTGTCTGGCACCACAAACTCAAAGAGACCATCGCCCTTTGTTGTCTGAGGATTCGTGATTGCGGAGAATCCACCAAAGTCTGCATTGGTTGCTGTCTTATAGCTTGAACCATTTTTCATCATCAGAGTTACGACAGCTCCTTTGATCGGCTCGAGGGTCTGAGCATCAAATACACGACCGAACGGATCCCAGTTGATAGCCACACAGTCACTCTTGGCAACTTCAAACTCCAAGGTTCCCTGCTGCTGACCGCCTGCTGATCCCGGCTGTGCATTTTCTCCTGAGAAGAAATTGACCGCAAGAAACTTGCGTGCAGTGTACTTGGAAAAGCTCTGCCATTCGACTGAGCCGATTTTTCCGGTAGCATCTGCTTTTGTCGGATTCGGCGCAGCGGTCTGACCGTCTGCTTTAAACATGCCTTCAAACTTATAGTTGATGGCGCTGTTTAGCTTTGCGAGATTGCTTGCACCAAACACTTTTGAGTCACCGGCATCATTACCGGTCGTGCACAAAACCTGATTATCAACAGTGAAACACTCTACAACATACGTATCAGCATTTGGAAGCGCTTCCGCTCCTTCTTTGGTTGTCAAACGGGCACGATGCCATCGATTCCCGACACCAGCACATCCTGCACTGTCATCAGAACAATAGTGGGCATCCAGACACATCCAGCGTTGACTCAAAGCTTGTGCTGAGGCGCTAGACGTAACTGCTAACGAAAGGAGGAGGGTTAAAAACACGCCAAATAAGTATCGTCTCATAGATTCAATATGCACAATCTCAAACGTGTTGTCAAGCGCTGTCGCGTCAGTAAAGAACAAAAAGACATTCTTTCTTTTGTTTTATTTTCAAATGTTTAAAACAAAAGAAGTTATCATTGCATCTGACCCCCATTTCTGGCTATATTGTATATATATGCCCCATTCTCTGAGGCGCTTTCTTTTTTCATTGCTCACCGGTTTTGTGCTGCTTGTTGCGGTGGGTTCTTCTGTTGCGTCTGCACAAGAATATATTGATATTCCGATCACCCCACAGCCCTGTAGTGGCGCCTGGGGATGTCCGACCGCCTTGCAAGATGCGTATGCTGAGCGAGGCGAAGCATGCGCAGTGAGCCTTGAGGATTTTCAAAACAATCCGGTCCAAAAGCACATCTGGATCGAAGACCCAGCAATTACAGCACAGGGAAAAACCAATGAGCGAGCCCGCCAGTTCATATACTGGACACTAAACACGCAATCACTCGACTCGAGCCCGATCATCACCAATGTCTGGCGCATCTCAAGCAACATCACCTACTTTCTCATCGCGTTTGTTGCAGCAATCATGGGCGTCAGCCTGATCATAGGCCAACGAATTCGCTTCCAATCTAAACTGCAAGTATGGCCGATCATTTTCAAAATCGGTGCAATCTTGTTGTACGTGGCCCTTTCTGCCGCGATACTTCTATTTTTGGTTCAGATATCAGAAATTCTGATGAAGTTCTTTTTAGAGGCGGTCGGTGGTCGAGACTACTTTAACATCTACTTCTCCTCTGATCCGAACGAGTTTTTGAGTGTGTCGGCAGGCGGCACTCAGCCAACCAATGCGGCTGCCAGTGGAAACAGCGAATACAACTACACACAGTTTGTCGGCTGCCGTGACCTCAATATCCGCGTCCAGGAAGGTGCGCAAGCGGAAATTCTGCTTTTTAAAATAACAAATATCACCTATTACGTGATGGGAACCATGATACTGTTGCGCAAGATTCTTCTCTGGTTCATGATCTTTGTCGCGCCGTTTGCGGCTGTACTCATCCCGTTCACATTTGTGCGCAATGTTGCATGGATCTGGCTCGGCGTATTTCTGCAGTGGCTCTTTTACGGGCCGCTGTTTGCTATGTTCTTGAGTGCAACAGGCATCATATGGAAACAGGGCATACCGTTTTTGTTCAACTTCACCAAAGTCGATAAGCTCATCGGGTACGTGTATCCAACCGCTATTAATATTACCTATGGCGGCCCGGCACAACACTTGAGCGCTCTCAACAACGGCAACTACGTCGATACATTTGCAGAGTACGTAATCACCCTCATCATGTTGTGGGCGTGCATCATATTCCCCTGGTGGCTCTTGCGTATTTTCCGCGATTACTGCTGTGACTATCTGATGGCCATGAAGAATATTCTCTTGAATATGTATGATGAGATGCGTACTCCTCCCACCGGACCAACTCCGCCGGGCCAGGGACCCAAGCCGCAACCGGGTGCAGGAACCACCATCTCCAAGCTCACAGACCGTGTTACGCGCGAGATTCAGCAAGGACCGGAAAAGACATTTACGTTTACTTCTGAGCAAATCAAGCAGACCGAGACATCACAGATTCTCAAGAGCATGAATGTGCAGGCAACAAAGCTTACCGATATCGCTCGATTTGAAACCAATACCGTCGAGCGCGAACAGATGAACAAGACGATTCAGAGTCTCCAAAATCCGATGAATGCAGAGACTCCTGCTCAAAGACAGAGCTTTATGACGGTCCGCACGGAGCTGTTCAATCGCGCACTCAAAGACGATAAGATCGCGCAAAAGACCCTCGCTTCTGTATCTAATTCGGTACTCGAGCAAAAACAGCAGCGCGTCCAGATAGCAAACTCTATCAAAAATACCACCAATCAACTTGCCAATCAGCCGGTTGAGCGCGCAATATCGATGCGCATTCAGGTGCCCGAGAGCACATTGAAGTCGATCAACAATTCGATCAAAGAAAAAGTCAGCCAGTCAGAATCGATTATAAAGACAGTGACGGAAAAGACTCAGGTTGCGCAGCCGGTGGTGCAGCAGATTTTCCAGACCTGGAACACCAACATCCAACAAACACCGACAAATATCGTCAACAACGTTACTAAAAACTCGACAGTTAACTCCCAACTAAACCAAACTGTGGCGGGTGACACAACCACGGTAAACAACATTTCGCAAACCACTTCAGTACCCCAGCAGCAAGTGCAGCAGATCCTGCAGTCGTTTACCAGCAGTCAGTCAAACTCACAAGCTGTCCAGAATGTGAGTCAGACCACCAATGTTGACAGTCAAAAAGTCCAAGACATCGTCAATCGATATGAAACGGTAAACACAAGCCAACAGCAAACAACCGTCAATAAAGAGCAGGTGTTTAACACCGTAAGCCAACAAACCGGCGCGCCAGTCACTACCGTTTCCAATATCGTCAATGCACATGAGACCAATAAAAACGCCACTGTACAGCAGATCAGTCAGCAAACGAATGCGAGCGAGCAGGTAGTGCAAAGCGTCATCAAAAGCTACGAAACAAACCAACAGGCCATGACCCAAAAGGCCGGTGACACCACGATCGTGGCGCAGACAATCGCCCAACAGACCGGCATGCCGATTAACACGGTACAAAACGTCATCAACACCTGGAAGCAGCAGGCAGTAACTACCGAAGAAAATAAGATTCACAACATCTCAGAGAGTACACATATCGACGAAAAGAAGGTGCAAAATGTTGTCGAGCAATTCCAGCAGGCAAAGCAGCAGCGTGTGAAAGCTGTCATCAAAGAGATTCATCAGGCAGCCAAAAAAGATAAGACTGTGGTCGCTGAAATCGCAAAGCAGCACAATGTGAAAGAACATGATGTGGAACAACTGCTTGAGGCGCAAGAAGCAACCGTCGCTACCCAGGAAAGCGAACCGGTTGAAAAGCGCATCACTCTTCCGCAGACGGTTTCGATTGAAGACTACGAAGAGGTAAAGAAGATGTGGATGAAACAATATCAGTCGGGCGAGATTCCCGCGACAGAAAATATGCAGGGACGCGACGAGTGGGTCAATCACGATATTGTCTTTATCACAAACACCCTCAACAAACTTACGAGCGAAGACCAGGAGATAAAAGAGGAAGGTCTAAGCGACGTTGGCTATATTCTTCCGATATTTATGATCAACAACTTCCAGGGAGATGAGCTGTTGGTTTATCTGAAAGCAAAGCTTGAAGCTGCAAAGAGTGTTGAGGAGATGCTGGAGCGCGAACAGGAGATCAAAGACAAGCTTGCTGCAAAGAGTGACGATCTGGTCGAAGTCGATGCTGCCAAGCCAAAGGAAGAGGAAAACACCATGACGCTCGAGCAGTCGCTTGAACTCCCCGGCGAAGAAGGTGAATCCGGTGAGCCAAAGGAACAGCCGTTTGGCGCAGATGAAAACAGCGAACAGACACCTGCTGAAGCAGGCGAAGAAACCGGCACGGAGCAAGGTCAAAGTTCTGTAGCCGATGATCTCGTTGCCAACCCTCCCCAAGCAGAGTCTCCAGCTCAAGAGGCAGCGGCTCCCATGCCAGGCACAGAAGAAGGCGAGAAACAACCCTCCTGACACTCATTGATGAACCATATTCTATAATGACCGCATGCAGGATGATATAAAAGCAACGCTTCGCAAGAGACTAATGGTCACGCTGGTAGTGACTGCACTTGCGCTCCCCCTTTCGATAGGTCTTTTTGTCAGCTACTTTATATTGGGCACGTTTGCCAAGGCAAATATTCGCGTCGATGCCTCCCGGCCTGTTGCGGTACTTAAGGATAATTGGCGCGGCTTTGCCCAGGGCGGTGAGGAGATCGGAGTACGCATGATTCAGCCGGTCATCCCCCACATGAAGACACTGAACCCGCGCTATATCCGCATCGACCATGTGTATGATTTTTATGATGTTGTAAAGCGTGATGGTGAAAACCGCTTGGTGTTCAACTGGGGTCAGCTTGATCAGACAGTGTGTGATATATATGCGACAGGAGCAAAACCTTTTTTCTCACTCGGCTACATGCCGGCAACCATCTCCTCAGACGGCACCCCGATCGGTGCGCCCAACGACTGGAACGAGTGGGCGCAGACCGTACAGGCCACAATAGAGCGCTACAGTGGCCAGGAGACTGTTTTATGCGACGGACAGGTGCTCGGAGATAAGCTTAACGATATACATTATGAGGTGTGGAATGAGCCGGATCTTGAGCAGTTTGGAAAATGGAGTATTTATGGCGGTAATAAAAGCTATCTGAACCTCTATTACCACGCCGCCATGGGAGCACAACGCGCGCAGTCTGTGCGAACTTTTGCTATCGGCGGGCCCTCGACAACTGCCCCCTACCGCAACTGGATGCAGACATTTATGCGCTATGTACAGCAAAATCGCCTTCGTATGGATTTTCTCTCCTGGCATAAATACAGCGATGACCCGAGCTCATATGGCCGCGATATCCAAGACACGCACAGCTGGCTTAATGCAGACGCGTATCCTTCTTACTACAATGTTCCGTTTATCGTGACTGAGTGGGGCATTGATTCTGCAGGAACCGAAGCCTACAATGGGCGCGTTGCGGCAGCACATGCAGTGGCTGTTGTAAAAGAGATGATTGCCAATCAGCTCCAGCTTGGATTGGCTTTTGAACCGGTCGACGGACCGCAATCACAGTTTGGCGTAATTGATCGAAGCGGAAAAACCAAACCGCGATACTACGCATTTAAGATGCTTGACGTGCTCAGCGGCGCACACGCATTGGGAGTCAGTGGAGAAACTGACCATATTCGCATTATTGCCGCAAAACAACCGACCTCAGGCGAGGTGGCAATCATAGCGGCAAATTACGACACTGCAGGCAAGCATGAGGAAGAGGTTCCGATCACAATAGCGGGTCTTGCACCCGGCACATATCAAATCTTTACAACCACGCTCGGGCTTCCGAGGCGCGAAATAGAAGGCGCAACAATCTCAGGTGCAGAGGATGTGGTACGAAGCATTTACATGCTTCCGAATGACGTGGTGCTTATTGAAGCCATTCCGACTCAATAACGCTTGAGGTCTTCAAGGGGGATCTCCTGCCCGTCGTCAAGGCGCTGAATGACACCGTTTGGATGTACAATAACACCGTCTTTGGAGATTGAGGTGCCATCATCCAACTTTACTTCATCTTTTACTTCGACCGACTCACCGTTTCTCCACACAGACACTTTTCCGTCTTTGTATTCAACCGCATCCTGACGAACACCCTTTCCTTCTTTGAGCTCCATGACACTAACACTGATCATTGCCTTCACTTGCTCGATGTTGCGAAACAACATAAATTGAGAAACAGACAAAAGAAGCACGGACACAATCAGGATTATGATAAGCGCATTCTGATTATCAGACTGTGAAAATGATTGTTGCGTGGGGGTTGAGGTGGTTGTTTTTTTGGCCATGATGGTTAGTGTAAAGTAAATGACTAATAGTGATTATACATTAGTTTGATTTCTAAAAGGAAACGATGGAGCGAAGCTTTTCAAACAAGCTGGCGCGCTCCTCTTTCTGCTCATCCACCATGTCGCCATGGGTTCCACGAATCATATTCCATAACGAGCGTCGTGATGACGCAGTTGCTTCCCGAAATTCTTTTCGCTGCTCAATAGATTCTTTTAAAATCATGCGTCGTTCTGCTGCATTTGTCGCGCCTTTCATATCTTCCCGAAATTCTTTTCGCATTTCGACACCTTCACTGGCTCGGTTTTTTCGAAACTCCTGCATTTGACCGCGTGCACCCTCCCGAAACTCCATCCGTTCTTGGCGTTGAATCTCATGCATTTCACCTCGATCATCACGCCACTGCATCATGTCATCTTTTACCGAATCTTCAGCATGTACGCGAAGCGCCACGGTGAGCAAAATGAAACCAATGGTCAAAGTGGATTTTATCTGTGACATATGCCCCCATTATATGATCAGTATCCAGCAAATTGCAAGAACACCCGCTTCAATCAAGAGCCAGTATCCTCGACTCTCCCATCGGCTATACTAATGGGTATGATTCATCAAGTACGTTTGCAAGTGATTGGCTCGGTAATTGGCGTCGGGTTTCGCGCATGGTGTCGCATCCAGGCACGCGAGCACCATGTCACAGGATGGGTGCGCAATAATGAAGACCGTGATGATGTATTTGGTCCGCAAGGAGGCGTAGAGATAGTGGCACAGGCGGAAGAAGCGGACTTGATGGCGTTTATAGAAGAGATTAAAAAAGGCTCACCGATCGCACGCGTTCAGGAAGTACTTATAAATCCTGAGGTTCCCAAGCAAAAGTTTGATGAGTTCGTGATAAAACGCACCGTTTAAAGAGCTGTCACTGCCTCTTTATACTTCGCTCCCCGTTCTTTGTAGTTTTCAAACATGTCAAAACTAGCACAGGCGGGAGACAACAAAACCACGTCGCCGGATTTGGCCAATGTGCGCGCTGCATGCACAATTTCTTCCATATCAGAAAGCCCCTCGACATACGGCGTTTGTGGTTTGTATCCGGCCTCAGTAAGCGCTTCTTTTATACGCTTCCACTCGCGGCCGATTCCGATGATACCGCGGATTGAATCCGCTGAAGCAGTTATTGTGTTGGCTAACTCATTGAAATCACTTTGCTTTTCGGATCCTCCCAAGATAAGAACTTTCGGCTCAGCAAAGGCAGTAATGGCAGCGATCGCTGTTTCAGGAACGGTCGAAAATGAGTCGTTGTAGTACTGGACGCCACCAAGCTCCCGCACCGGTTCGATGCGATGCTCAAGGCCCACAAAGGTAGAAGTGGCTTTTTGAATCTGCGCATGGGTGACTCCAGCCACATACGCTGCTGCCGCGGCTGCACAGACATTTTCCCAGTTGTGCTGTCCGGGGAGGAGGATCGTGTCAGTTCCCATCATGGTCGACTGCATGCCGCCATCTGACAGCACCACGTCGCCATCTTCGATATACACGCCTGTTTCCACCGGGTGACGGGCCGAGACCTCATAGGGTTCGGCCTCACTTTGCTTGGCAATCAAGACGCTATTAGCGTAGTCGCTGTTGTAGATCACAAAATCTTCATCCGTTTGAAAAGCAACAAGCGGAGCTTTTGCATTGACATACTCTTCTTTTGAGTGGTGCCAATCCATGTGCTCGCTGGTCACCATGAGCACCACGGCAATATGCGGACTTACCGTCAGATCCATCAGCTGAAAACTACTCAGCTCCAACACCACCCATGATTCTGCGGTGAGACTATCGATAAAATCCAAAGGCGGCGTACCGATATTGCCACCCAGGTAAGCATCACGGTAGGAGGCGCGGAGCATTTCATAAATGAGCGTCGATGTGGTGCCTTTTCCTTTTGTGCCCGTTACCCCGATGATGTTTTTTGTGGGAGAGTTTGCAAAAAATAGTTTTGTTGCAGAAGTGATCTCCACTCCATTTTTAGCTGCCTCAACAAGATGCGGGTGATCGGGACGAATGCCCGGTGAGCGCACAACAAGCTGATATGCAGCCAATGTGTCAATATCATCTGTTGAATCATAGAGGTGAACATCAGCTCCGTGCTTGAGCAAATAGGTCTGAGCGCTTTTTCCTTCAACACCAGATCCGATGACAGCTATGCGACGGTTTTGCAGTGGAATCATGCTGATATTGTAGCAAATCCATTGCTATAACAAGCCCAAACTGGTACAATACTACTTGGCGTCAGCTCGTGTTTTGCCTGGATCTTGTATTCTCGCGAGTCTACCTGTTGGCGCCAGGGTCCCTAGCTCAACTGGTTAGAGCAGTAGCCTTTTAAGCTATTGGTTCTGGGTTCGAGTCCCAGGGGACTCACACCACAGCCCCGCTTTACCGCGGGGCTTTTTTGTCATGCATTTTGTCATGCAGGCAACTAGATTTATATATAGAATAGTGGTATGGCCTATCTTACTATCGACAAGCAAAAAGAGATCGACAGAAAAATTGAAGACCTACAGCTTCGACTGGGCGCATCTTATCCTGACACAAACATTGTTTCGATAATTAATTCTCTCGGAATAGATGTATACGAAGTAGATTTTGAAGGAAGAGAAGACATAAATGCAATGCTTGTCTACAAAGACTCTGACAATAGCGATAAGCCGACAATCTATATAAAAAACGGCCTTCCGCCTACAAGGAAAACTTTCACGTTGGCACATGAGCTTGGACACTATCTATTACATAAAAAAGATGGCGTAAAGTTTCGTATAGATCGAATTGACTACTCTAGTAATTCAAATGACGTGCTGGAAGAGATTGAAGCAAACTACTTCGCAGCTTCTTTCCTGGTAAACAAAGAGCTTTTACAGAAATTAATAAGTTACTTCGGACCAAACTTAGATTACATAGCCAAATATTTTGGCGTCTCTAAGGAAGTTATTCAAAATAGAGTTAAATGGATGAAGATGAACAAAATATAAAACCTACACTTGCCAACAAAACTATGTTGGAACCCGCAGAAGTGGAGAGCAGTGAATCCGCAACTGTTCGCCGAGAAATAGGAAAGGGGCTGGAAGACCTTTTGAAGGAGCGAAAACAACAAAGAGGGCATATGTTGTTATTTGCGTGTGCTTTAGCCGGCTCTTCCTTTGCTTTGTTGTCTCTCATTGCGGTTGCGCAAGGTGTCATGAGAATTTGGAGCCCAAATTATGAAGTTATTGACGGCGAGACGTTCAAATACTTAATTATTGGGGTTTTTGGACAGACTATCAGCGTCATTTTTGTAATCGTCAAGGCACTTTGGGATGATGGTGAGTATTTGAAAAAGATGTAGACATTTTCTCTGACTGTTTCGGTTTAATTATTCACACAGCGGTACCTTCTTGCCAGCTTTGCAGGTAGGTTTTTTGCTCGCTCGTCAAGGCGTCGATCGACACACCTTCGGCTTTCAGTTTCATCCGCGCAATGTCTGCATCTAGCTTTTTTGGCAGTTGATATACGCCCGCGGTAAGCTTGCCTCGATTCTCCCACATATAGCGTGCAGCCATGGCCTGACCGGCAAAACTCATATCCATCACAGAAGCCGGATGTCCTTCTGCTGCAGCCAGGTTGATAAGCCTTCCCTCGCCCAGCAAATAAAATATTTTGCGGCCCGTGTCATATTCTTGGACAAACGGGCGTACTTGTCGCACTGTTTTTGCCAGTTTTTTCAATGCATCTTTGTTGATCTCCACATCAAAATGTCCCGACTGCGCCAGAACCACTCCATTTTTAGCCACTTTCATATGTTCGGCGTCGACTACGTGCTTATTGCCGGTGACTGAAATAATCAGATCTGCCTCTTTGACCGCGTCAAGAAGCTTCATCACCCTATAGCCATCCATACGAGCCTCTAGTGCTCGCAGCGGGTCAATCTCTGTGACAATCACATCGGCTCCCAGTCCTCGCGCTCGCATCGCCACACCCCGACCGCACCAACCGTATCCGCACACAACGACTGTTTTTCCGGCAATGAGCATATTGGTTGCACGAAGCACGCCGTCCATCGTCGATTGTCCGGTGCCGTAACGATTATCAAACATGTGTTTTGTCATGTTGTCGTTTACGGCAAGCACCGGGATTTTGAGCGTTCCGTCTGCTTCCATGGCGCGGAGTCTGATCACGCCGGTTGTTGTTTCTTCCGTTGAGCCTACGATCGTGGGAATCAGGTGTTTGTATTTGGTATGAATCAATCCTGCCAGATCTGCACCGTCATCCATCGTCTGATTCGGTCCAAAATCAAGTGCTGCATATAAGTGTTTGTAGTACGTCTTATTGTCTTCGCCTTTTATTGCGTAGGTCGGAATCTTGTAGTCTTTGACTAGCGATGCAGCTACTGCATCGTTGGTTGATAAAGGATTGCTGGCACAAAGCACCACATCAGCTCCTGCTTTTTTCAGAGCAATCATGAGATTTGCTGTCTCTGAGGTTACGTGCAAGCAGGCAGCGAGCTTGACACCCTTGAGCACGCTCTTTTGAGAAAAGTCCTGCGCAATTTTTGCCAAAACCGGCATGTCTCGAGCTGCCCAATCAATCAACTTTTTTCCTTCTGCCGCAAGTGCGATGTTGGCTACATCATGGTTCATATGGTGTGTGTGAATAAATGAATAATGGTGTATTACTGTAAAAGGGTGTTTGTCCGCTTCAGCAACTCCTTACTGGTCGGGGCATGATTTACCGTACCGTAACTTTCTATAGCAAACGATGCGAGCGCGCAGCCGGTGGCAAGCGACTCTTCAAGCGGGCGCCCATCTATCATAGAACCGATGAATCCGCCACGAAACGCATCTCCTGCGCCGGTTGGATCTTTAACCTTGGTTTGCAGATATGCACAAATCTTCGTTTTCTTCGCTCCACTGCGATACTCAACGCCGTCTTCCCCAAGCGTGGTGATGACAGTTGTGCCCGCTCGCACCATATCGTCAACCGATATTCCTATTGCTTTTGTTATGTGGCCGATTTCATAGTCGTTTGCGATCACAATCGATGCATGTTGTATGCCGGTTTTCAAGACCTCAACATCCATAAATGTCATCACCATTCCCGGATCATAGATGTAGGGAATGCCGCGCTTGATACACGCATCCTGCGCCACGGTAAACGCAGCGGTGTGGGTGGAAGAGATGATTACACATGCGGTTTCCGGATCTATTTTATCGTAGTTGATAGATTTGGCTGATTCGCATGCGCCGTAATAAAACCCCCAGATCTGATTGTTGTGACGGTCAGTAATGACTTTCCCTGTAGCGCAGTAAAGCGCTTTATCTGAAACAAGTAGCGACATGTCGATATCATGTTTCTTAAAAAACTCTTCAAACTCACGGCCGTCTTGGCCGATGCCGGAGGCAACACTTATTTGCAGTTTGGGGTGCGCAAGCCGCAAACCATACCCGATGTTGGTCGCCACTCCTCCCAGTTGTTTGGTGAGGCGGTCTATACCGAACGAAACGCTGAGAGTGTGAATTTTTTCTGGATGAATGTAGTCGGCAAATTGGCCGGGAAAATCCATGATTTCGTCGTAGGCTACTGATCCGACTATAATAACGCGAGAAATACGGGAAAAATCGAGATTTTTCATGGACTAAAACCCCAGTATAAAGGAAATTGTTTTCATTTGCACAAGGGGGGTATAGACAATTACTACGCGATCTGTGGAGAGTTTGCTATAATAGCAAGTACCAAAGGGCCTGTGGCGCAATTGGCTAGCGCGTCTCTATGGCATAGAGAAGGTTAGGGGTTCAAGTCCCCTCAGGTCCACCCTCACAATATTTCGTCTTCTCGTATACGTGCTTCCAGACTTTGATTTGCTGCTTTAAGAATTTGCGATACACGTGATGCTGTTACTCCAAGCATCACTGCAATATCCGAGTTTGTCATGCCATGTATGTATTTTGCCCGCAATACAAACGATTCTTTTGGGGTCACTGCAGTCGGTTCAACAAACCCAAAATGCTCATGCACCGCGCCAAACATATCAGAAACTCCTGACATTCGGGCTGCACGCTCATCTTTATCTACCCCTGCCCCATCACAGTCGACCGCCACCTCCAGACAACGCTCATAACATACTCGTTCCGTTTGTACAGGATCCAGACCTTCAGAATCGCCTTCACTAAAATGTCCAAAAGCCATCCGGGTGAGAATCCGCATGCTTTCATCCTGCACCATGGCATCCACAGCACACGGCTCAGGAGCACTGATAATATCTCCCCAATCAGCATCGCCTTCCCCCGTTTCAACCAAGGGCCTGTCAAGCGAGAGACGCCTCCCTGAAAGAAGCGCAGTCTCAAGCTGATCAACCGGCACATCCATCTCCCGCGCAATCTCAGCGCGCGTTGGCGGCCGCTTCAATTCTTGCTCAAGAGCTTCAATGGATTGATTCAATCTCGCCAGCGTCTCATCACTTCTTCTTGAATACCCGTCTCCGCGACGGATGCGGCGAAATTCATCATACGCACCACCGCGTCCTCGCCTGAGCAAATACATCACCTGTTCATTCCAACTGCGCCCCCCGTCAACGTCACCTGCTTTTTCAACCACACTAAGAAGCGCCGCCTGAACCACATCTTCACCCCATAGACTATGTCTCTGCATTCCGCGCGGCACTTCAAATAGGAGCCGATGCGCCACCTCATCAAAAACCCCTCTTCTCCCGCTCTGATGGGGCGTATCAACAGTCTGTACTTCAGCATTTGGCCCATATTTTCTTTCTTTCATATTCTAGAAAGTATACGATATGTTGCTCCTATAGTATATGGATATTCATATGTTGACAGCATCCTGTCAACTCCCTATCATCAAATACATGTCCTCCTACGTTGATGGGTATATCATCGCGCTGAAGAAAAAGCACGTCAACGAATACATCGAAATGGCCACACGAGCAGCCCAAATATGGATGGATCATGGCGCACTTGACTACAAAGAATGCATTGGTGAAGATCTGACTCCTGATGAGGTAAAGCACCCCTTTCCTCTGCCGTACAAGCTCAAAAATGATGAAACACTCATATTCGCATATGTGCTGTTTCGCTCACGTACCCATCGAGATGAAGTGAATCGGGCAGTTATGCGAGATGCGCGTATGAAAGCTGAGATGGAACGTGAAATGCCGTTTGATTTTAAACGGTTTTCGTATGGAGGATTTGAAGTGTGTGTCGACGGGGCAACTTCTACTCAATAAGCAGCCGCTCCTCATCGCCCGCTATGACACGAAATCCGACGTGTGACTGGCCGGCAAAAAAGAGCCCTTCACCGACACCCGCCGACAATAGAAAGTGCTTTTCGCCGCCTGTTAGATAAAATGTTTTGCTGATTGCATCAATCGCCGCCGTGTTCATCTTCAGAATAATCTGCAGCGATGAGTTGGTAATAATTGCTTTCCCTTCATTTGTCGCGACAAAGTCCTCCACGTCCTGGGTGATAGCAGTCAGGCCAAGCAGGTACTTTCGTGCACGTTTGGCAAAGGTAAATAAGTACGCGCCGGAGTCTTTGTTTTTCACCAAATACCAGGCCTCATCGACGATGAGGACACGCTTTTTCTTGACGCGGCGCACCACATTCCAGATGTAATCAAGCACGATATACAT
>CAZOFT010000010.1:0-51954 GCA_964579395.1 uncultured Gammaproteobacteria bacterium
GTGGGGGAGCGAACCAGCTTTCAAAAACAGCAGATAAAAACAGTCATGAAGTCAATGATGTTGACGTTGAGTCAGTCGCGAAGCCTGGCCGATGCGCTCGATATGGTGCTTGATCATGAGATCGGCAGTGTGATTGTGGTTGATGCGAAAAAACAGCCTATCGGTATCGTTACCACCAGTGATTTTCTCAAGAAACTGATTCGAAGTCCTCGCGAGAAAAAAATAGAAGTCAGTGGACGAAATCTATCAGAAGAAAATCTGACTATTTTGCGTCGCTTTGCAGCTACGTTTGAACGCGCTATGGCAAAAATGCCCGGTGTGGCATCGGCTGATTTGACTGTGAAAGAAGAGAAGCACGGCGGCGTATTTAAAGCTATCATGTCAATCGTTCCGGTGCGTGGCTCGAAGAAAGTAAAGTCGCGTGAAGGAAAGAACCTCAAGGCATTGCTGGCTGAATTTCGCAAAATCCGAACCAAATAAGAACGTATGCTGCTAGAATGAAAGCCATGTCATCGAAGCGAATCGTGCGGGTTGGATTTGATCTCGATGGTGTTCTTCTATATAACCCGTTTCGTGTCGCGCGCCCCATTGTGGCATTTGCCAAACGCGTTATCATACGTCAGACAAAGACCAAGTTTTATGTACCTGACTCTTCTACCGGTCAAAGCATATGGCGTATCTTACACACTTCTAGTATGTGGATTGAAGAGGGCTTCCAAGATGCAAAAAAGTTGATCAAAAATAAAAAAATAGAAGGATATATCATTACAGCTCGTTATGGTTTTTTACAGGAAGATTTTGATAAATGGCATGAAAAACTCGAAGCAGAAACGTATTTTAAAAAATGCTATGTCAACAAAAATAACAAGCAACCGCATGTCTATAAGAACGAATTGGTACAGAAACTGGACCTCGATTACTTTATTGAAGACAACTGGGATATCGTGCGTGCGCTGAGCTCAGATCCCAAAAATGCCAAGCGTAAAATAGTATGGATATATAATGTTGTTGATCATTTGTTTATCTCATATCCGTATGCGTTTCCAAGCCTAAAGCGAGCTCTCGAGTGGCTTGAGCAGGATATTGAAAAAAAGTAATTTCTCGCATATGAAAGCGTTTTTATTGCGGCACAAAGCCCTATGGGCAGCACTCCTTATCGCCTGTGTGACGCGTCTGGTCACGGTAGACTGGGATGCCGGCCAACATCTGCACCCGGATGAGCGGTTTCTGACCATGGTCACGGTGGCAATGAGCATACCCGGCAATTGGGCGACTTACCTCAATGCAAATACTTCTACGTTGAATCCGGCCAACTTGAACTTCGGATTTTTTGTCTATGGCCTGTTTCCGCTCGTTCTGGTGAAGTTGCTTTCAATTGCAACCGATATGGATTCATACGTGGGTATCACGCAAGTAGGGCGTATGGTATCTGCTGTGTTTGATATGGGAACGGTAGTGGGCATATATTTAATGGGGCGAACAATGGCTTTGCGATACAAACTGAAGCCATCTGTTGCAGGGTACGCAGCGTTTTTGTATGCGGTAGCAGTACTTCCAATTCAGCTGTCACATTTTTTCGCGACAGATACATTTATGGTGTCACTGATGATGCTTGCGTTGGCGCTTCTTATGTATTGTTTTGAGGATCGACCGCGATGGGTATGGTTTGGCGTATCTGCTGTGCTCTTCGGACTCGCAATCGGATCTAAAATTACGGCAATATATGCGGGACCACTGATTGCTGTGATACTGCTTGATGCACTCAGAAGAACCCGTGCATCAAAATCACTAGGGGCGTTGTCATGGCAATTGGTTGGTTTGGGGCTTTTGTACGGGCTTATTGCGTATATTGTATTGCGCGGTGTGTACCCGTATATGTTTCAAGACTCACAGCGCTTATGGGATCCGCGTCCTGCCACGGCATTTCTTGATAGTCTGAAAACACTCAAATCCTATGATGATCCATCGGGATATTTTCCACCGGCTATTCAATGGATGAGCAAAGACATAGAATGGATCGGTCCGATGCAACCGTCAGTGCAGCAAATGATATCGACACTGGGAACGTCGCTTTCCTATGGAGTAGTGCAGGGGGTGTTGGTGGGATTTGGGCTTGTGGCGAGTGCTTTATCGTTGGTTGGTCTTACACATATGGCTCGTACCCGCCGCTGGTTTGCACTATCGTTTGGCGTCTTTGCCATGGGCTTTGTGATATATCAGTCACTTCAGTTTGTAAAAAGTCCTCGATATTTTGTGGTGATTTATCCCTTTTTGGCGCTTCTGGGAGGGTTTGGATTGCAAGCGCTTCTGGGTGAAAAGCACCGTATGTATGAAGTGGTGGTGCGAAGCGTTTTGTTTTTGGCTCTTGTTGCGCCGGCACTCTTTTTCTTATCAATCTATCAATATCCTCACACCCGCAATACTGCTTCGGCATGGATGTATGACCATCTTCCTGCCGGATCTACCATATTGTGGGAGTACTGGGATGATCCACTTCCTTTGAGCCTTCCTATTGAGCAAAGTCATGGAGTGCAGTTTGTGGGAGAGGAATTTCATGTGTTTGCCGTAGATGATGAAGCAAAATGGCTTCAGATGGCCAATCAGCTGAGTTCAGCTCAGTATTATGTCATGTCCAGTAACAGAGGGTGGGGGAGTGTTTTGCGCGCGCCGGATAAGTACCCTCTGATGAGTCGCATGTATCGGGATTTGCTCAGCTCACAAAGAACTCATTTCTTGCTGTGCGGAACTACTGATGCATATATCGGTTTGGAGCCATTGACTCCCGAAGAGCAAAACATAATGACAGCAGTTTGTAGTGCAAAGCTTGATTACAGACTCATCTACAGTGCTACTTCGTATCCATCGCTGCAGTATCTCGGAATACCTTTGACGATTCCTGATCAATGGTTGGATGAAGCGTACACCGTGTATGATCATCCGAAAGTGCTTATTTTTCAGCATAAATCTTCAGGGCGCTGAGGCCTGGATGGTGTAGCCCACAAGCTCACCGGGTGGCGTTTTCAGTTGGCGTGCCGGCTGCGTTGGTTTGGTGTATATGCTCATCAGGATGCTTTCTTCGGTGTCGAAAAAGAGCACCTCATCTGATCTGAGGTTTGTTTTGCGGTTTCTTGAATCAAGCAGGTAGACCTGAGCATCGGTATACGCCTCAACCATGGTTGCTATGCGTTCCGGGCGCGGTGTATAAATGGTGCGTATGTGCGGGTTTTCACGCAGATATCGTGTGATCGCTGTGTTCTTTTGGGTCGTGCTGTCGTATTGAAATATCAGCGTCTGATCATGGTGCAAATACCATCGTATTTCGTGTGCAACTCCTATGGCAATGATGATTATGCATACTGATGTGCTGATGAGTCGGAGTGGAAAAATGCGTTTTTTATTAGTTACAAGGCCCCAAAGAGTATGCATCCCAATGGCTGCCAGGTAGGCTATGAGCGGTGTGGTTATGACATATCGGCTAGACATGGGGGGGAGTGTGGTGGCTGCGGATGCAAGAAGAATCAAAGCCAGTGTGGCGAGTATGAATTGAGAACGCCACTGCCGTATATGAACAACAGTTACTGTAAGTCCGACAACACAAAAGGCGAGGGGAAGTGGGTTTAAATAGGGAAGATGAAAGTACCATAGTAATGTAGCGTCAGGAAATGAAGTGAAAAAAGCACCAAACGTATGACTCAATTGATACCAGATAAGCGGCATCATGCCACCTCGAAGCGCAATTTGTTGGGGAAGATGTGATGGATCAAATATAAACACACGACCCAGCCGAGCATTGAATGTAGAGGGGTGGTAGAGGAAATAATACAATTGTGGCAGGTAGAAAAAAATGGTGGTGACAGCCCAAAATACGGCTTGAATCAGATATCGACGCCGGGGGATTTTGTCGTGGTGAATAAGTCGAAGAATAAGAAACAGTACAACAATGAAGGGGATGATGCGGGCAGACTGAGCTATGTACAGTGAAGCAGCTGTCATGATGCCTGCCGCGCTCCAATAGGAGAGTTTGTTTTTCAAAAGCAATGACAGGATTGCAGCAAGAAAAAACGCGCTCCATGTCAACTCCATCCCGTTTCGTGAAAAAACTATATGAAAGGGGAGTATGGCAAGAAAACCGGCGGCAAGAAGCCCGATGGTAGAGGATTTGCCGAGGCGTTGTGCGAATGCATAGGTGGCAATGACTCCGGCAATTCCACCTACCGCACTGAGTAAACGAACAGCAAACAAAGGATCAGGGATGATGAATGTGAGCAGACCAACGACATAAAACCATAGGTGGGTATGACCTTCCCAGCCGGTTCCAAAAAGTGCTTCACGAGATTGAATAAGATTTTTTCCGGTGAGACTGAATACTGCCGCATCACCATCGATCCGCCACGGAAGCATAGTAAGTGCGCTGAGTCGCAGAGCAATCGTCGCACCAAATAGTACGGCTCCCCAGATGAGCGAGGTTCGAACCTTCATGCTGAAATACCAAGAAAATGCCGCAACGCCTGTTGATGATCAAGTGATTCAATATAGTTTTGAGCATTTACAACCCCTTTTTTGACAGAAGATGAGTGCTGAAAAGATTGAACTGCGTTTGCAAGGGCGTGTGGATCGTTGGCTGCAACGATTGTTCCGCAACCAAATGTTTGTGTGAGGTAGCGCGCGCCGGGTATGTTGCTTACAATAATTGGCACATCAAAGTGGAGTGCCTCCGCTTGTACGAGTCCAAAACATTCCGATCGCGACGGAAGAGCGAACACATCGATAGACTCATAAAATCGCCCGAGTGATTCATCGTGGAGAAGACCGGTAAAGGTGATGGTGTCTGCAAGCTCTTCCAAGAGATTGCGATAGTGTTCTAGATAGTTTTCATATGCCATAGATGCGCCAGCATACAGAACATGTATTTTGCGTGAATTACTGCTGCGCAAGATAGTAAGCGCCTCAAACAATGTGTCCAATCCTTTTTCAGACACAAACCGTCCTGCACATCCGATAATAAGATGGCCGCTTCGTCGTTTAGCTTCAACAAGCTGCTGCCAATCCGGCTTCGGTGCTTTTTTTGCTGCCTGTTGCGGGTAGAGTAGTGGAGGAATAAATAGTGTTGTTTTGGATTTGTAACGGGCTAAAATGCGTGAATGAGAAGCGTAATCAGCAGTATATGTGGCCAGTTGATCAGCCAACATGCACCCTGTGTGAGTCATTACGTCGAAGGTCGATTCTAGAAATCGGCTTGTCCAGGTTTTTTTTGGGAGAATGAGATCGCCTTGATGGAATATAACCAGGCGCTTGCCAAATAACTTGGCCACAATAGCAGCTGGAGCCACATATGTGCAGGGTGAGTTGATGAGAATTACGTCATGTTTTGGTATCTGAAAGATGAGTTCAAGAAGAAAAGCCGGAGCAAGATAGGTGCGACTGAATCGACTTAGGTAGGGGACCCGACGAATACTGACGTTGCCCTCTTTGACCTGTGTGTTCAGTTTTTTATCAAACCGCACGGTAAGAACAGTAGTCGGGATGCTTCGACTGATTTCTTTCACGAGACCAACGATCGACTTAGACACACCGGTCCAGTGGGGGGCATAAAAATCACTGACGACCAGCATTCGTCTCATAGACATAAGTATATCAACAGGAGATTAAGGAAAAATCGGCAAATCGTTTCTCCGATATGTTCTTACTTTGAACAATTCATGCAGAATTTTGCTTCGGGCACAATTTCCAGTCGCTGTGGGCGAATATCGCCGTTGCATTTTTCACATGCACCATAGGTGCCTTTTTGGATCTTGTGGAGAGCCCGAGTAATGTCATCAAGTCGCTCTTTCAGCTCTTTGATTTCTGCTTCGACAGTGTCGTGGCCGATCTGCTCTCGCACATCAGTGTCTACAGCGGCATTATCAACGGCGTGGTCAGGATCTGAAAACGGATCATCGGCCTGAAGTTCACTAATATGGGTAGTGATTTCCTGTTTTTGTGCCTCAAGTTTTGTTTTCAGGTTTTCTATGAGTTTCGGATCAATGTTTTGTGCCATTTTTTTGGGTGCGACTCTTTGCGGACGCGAAAAATGAGTAAAAAAGATTTTTGAAATAATATATAAAAAGCACGAAGAAAGTCAATAGCAATAGCGCGCTCAAAATGGTCTCAAAACTATAGCCAGCAATGAGAGAAGGTTGGTCAAGCAGTATGTTTGTAAAAGTCAAGATAAGTGACGTAGCAAAGCCAAAAAACACAAGTCCTGCACCGCGTGGATACGCCTCACGTCTGATGGAAAAGATGATACGGTACGCTAATAATGCCGCCAGTCCAAACGCAACCGCTTCATACAAGCCAGCTACGTGGCGCAGGCCATCATGGCCGACATATGTCACTGCAAGTGGAAACGATGTGCGACTTCCGAGCTGTATGCCTCCAAAAAAGCTTCCCAAAGACCCAACAGCCAGACCGGTCAAAAGGGCGGGGGATACATAGTCAAGCATTTCGCGTGCTTTCATTTTTTTTCGTCGGGCAACAAAGGCAAACATTCCTAAAAATCCAATAAGTAACCCATGTAGCGACATGCCTGGATAGCCGTTGACCAAGAGGATGCGAAGCGGCTGCAGTCCGAAGTCACCAAAGTGTCCGGCAACATACACAATGCGTGATGCTACGAGGCCGATAAAGAGGGATATAAACATAGTGTCAAACACATCCTCTTCTCGATAAGGGGTCAGTTGCACCAGCTTCCAGAGCAAATAGGTGCTCCAAAAAAAGGCCAAAACAAGGAATATCCCGAACGTATAGATGGTTATTCCCGCAAATGAAAACAAAACCGGCAGCATATGGAGATAGTATAACACTAGTTTTTTGTTGCTCACAGCTTGTTTCGCACAGAATCAACCACTTTGTTTCAAAAGGCTCTGTTTGTATGGGGTGGCGATTTTAAGGTCTTTTTTGTACTATTAATGGTGTCATGAACGAAATTAACGTCATTCCTTTTTTCAACTTCTTCTTCTTTTTGTTTGTTCCGTTTTTGTTTGGGTATTTGTTGAAACGTTTTAATCTATCACCGATTATTGGGTACATAATCGGCGGTGTGTTCATCGGAAATGTGAGCACGCTATTTGGAACTGTGGTGTCATCTGAGGTAATAAGCTCCTTTGCTTACTTTGGTATTGTGCTTCTTCTTTTTACTGTCGGAATTGAGATCAATTTCTCCCGACTATACAAACTCAAACGCTACATCCTCATAGGAGGTATTTTACAGATTGCATTCTCGACTGTCGGTATATGGATTGTATCCTCTTTTTTTGGCTTCAGCTTTTTGCAAGCGGGTATGATCGGCATTGCACTGACTTCCTCATCAACTGCAGTGGTGGCAAAAATTATTCAAGACAGGGGAGAGGGAGAGTCGTTTATCGGAGAGATTACCCTGGGAATTTTAATGTTTCAGGATCTGGCGTTTATTCCGTTTATTATTATCTTCTCAAATCTTAATGGCGGTGATTTCAGTTTTGGCGCCACGTTTACGTCGATACTTGTGAGTCTCTTGAAGACGACTGCGATCATCATTATCATGTACTTTGCCGGGAAGCGGTTTATTCCTAGTCTATTTCACCGCATCGCCCGGTCGTCACGGGAACTGCTAAACCTGTTCGTGCTCGCATTTATATTCTTGATTATCTCCTTGTCTGAATTGATTCACGTACCTGTGTTGATCGGTGCTTTTATCGCGGGTATTTTGGTCTCGGAAACCGTTGAGCATTATGACATTTTTGTTCAGGTACGGCCACTTCGAGATGTCATGGCCATCATCTTTTTTGTCTATGTGGGAAGTCAGATTCACTTGAGTGAGATTCTCGGATCGGTGCCGGCAATTGTGCTATTTGCAGTGCTTACCGTGATTGTGAAGATGATTGTTATCACGACCGTATTCATTTACTTTAAACTTAGTTCGCGGGTGGCATTTTCTGTCGGGCTATTTCTCTTTCAAGTCAGTGAAAACGCATTTATTTTGCTTTCATTGGCGTTTTCAAATGGAGTATTTTCATCACAGGAATACTTGTTTTTGTTGACTTCAATTTTGCTTGGTCTGGTACTTACGCCTTTTGTTATCAATCAAAAGGATATTCTTTATTTGCAACTGCGCTCATTTATTAAGCGATTTTTACCCCCGGTTGAATTGTGGGTAAAGAGCAATGTTGATTTTGCCAACCCGCTTTTGATGGAGGAGCAACCAAAGCACAGCGACCACATCATTGTCTGTGGATTCGGACGAGTCGGTTCACGTATCGGCAATGCGCTGATGTTGGCGCACATTCCGTTTGTGGCAATTGACTATAACTTTCGCGAAGTGGAGAAGGCGAAAAAAGAAGGCATCCCCATTATTTATGGTGACCCGGCTGATGAGGACGTACTAAAGTATGCTCAAATCGAAAATGCACGCGCTATAGTCATTGCAATTCCTTCTCGTCATGATCAGGAAATGCTTATTTTGCATTCGCTCAAATTGAATCCCAATATCACCATAATAAGCCGCGCTCACACATCGTCTGACAGTAGGCGACTCAAAGACATCGGCGCACATTCAATGATCGTGCCTGAGGTTGAGGCATCGCTTTCAGTTATCCGCAAGCTGTATTCGCTCAAGCGCGTTCCAAAGGAAGATTCGCTCAGGCTTCTGGGGCAGATCAAGGTTGCCGAGGGTGTCGGTTAGAAAGAAAATAGTTTCTATGAAGCGGGCAAAAAAACGATCAGTGACGAAGGTGTTTCGCGGATCTGGAAAAGCCGCATCAAAGCGTTTCCTCTCTGTTGTCATCGGCATCATTTCCTTGGCAACAATACTGTTTCTGGTGTTGTCATTGCCAAAGTCAGGAACCATCTCTCAGGAGCGCCTCCAGTTTGTTGTGTATGGAAAAGACACAAAAGTATATTCACTGGGGTTGACCGATGGCATACACTATGTCATTTCGTATCCTGCACAATTCAAAATAGAGACTCCCGGTGGATATGGTGAATACCGTATTGGGGCGCTCGGGCATCTGGCAGGACAGGAACATGAAGCGCGAATCATTACACGTGCAATGAGTTTGGCAGCACATACCATGGTGCCATACTATTTTTATCATCCCAGCAAAACAATCTGGTATGACAGCTCCACAAAAGAATCAGAAGCAATGCCGTCCTGGTATGATATCGCCACCATGGACTCAAATGCAACGATCTATGAGCGATTTATCATCTGGCAGGCGATTGCCCGCGCCAGTCGAGCGGATGTCATCGCTATTTCTGCGGCAGACGCACATGTCACCAATCCCGGAGGCGACAAAGCCCTTTCTAACTACAAACTGCAAAAGCAACTTGAAGCATACCTGTTTCAGGAGACATACCGCCAGGAGGAGATGAATATACAAATTATCTACGACACAAGCTACAAGACAGCAGATCGCATTGCGTCCATTTTAGAAGGTGCAGGTATCAATGTGGTAGATATATCTGAATCTCTTGATGATGGTGAAGAACAAAAGCCGTGCATTGTGGCAACGTCCACTGAGCAGGTTCGTGCATCAAAAACTGCCCATGATCTGGCATCATTTTATGGATGTCGACTGAAAGTAGGGGATGTAGATCATAGTGATATTCAGTTGCGTTTGGGGGCAGCGGAAAAAACCTGGCTTATCAAATAACGTGTTTGATACACTGTATGTATGAATATCGTATTGTGGTTGCTGCTGCTGGCAACGATTTCGTATGGGTGGGCACGCTATTCTATGCGTCATGTGAAAGTGGGCAATGACTCTGCAATCGTGCATAAAAAATCTTCCAGCCATCAAAAAAAGGGAAGAATTGTGCTCTATAAACACGGGGCAAAACACTACTCTCAGACTTAGTCGTCAAGGTTTTCCTCGTCATCATCCGAGCTGTCTTGCTCAAGATCGTAGAATTCGTCTTTGTCTTCGTTGCCCAGACTCTCGGCCATACGCTCCAGTTCATCTTCGGCAATCTCTTCCTCGTCTTCCATATCGTCATCTACTCGTTCTGCGGCAAGATTCATATCTTCTTCTGATATGATTCGTTCACTGGCGCGCTCAATGAGGCTCAAATTGCTCTGAATATTGCGGGGAAATGAGGTGAAGCGGGCAAGACGACGGCTCTTCTTTTCCTCACGAATAAAGACCACGACCCGACTCATTGAAATCTCTTTGATGAAACAGCTGTATTCGCTGCCGCCCTTGATAAGCACGTAGAGTCGTTTGGATAGGTCATCAGCAAGTGAGCCGACATATTCGCCATCAGCACGCACTTCGAGTTTTCGGCGGCGTACTTTGAGTTCAAGCTGATCACCGATAGTTAGGTGTGCAAGCACTTCTTTCTGACCAAGGTTTACTAAAACTGATGATTTTGTTTTGCCCGGGATTTCAAGAAATAGATTTGGGTTAAACTTGTCTTCGCGCACTTTTGTAGGCGCTGTGGGTGGCCCCTTTTTTTGCTGCAGGATTTCGATGCGCTCAAGGTTCTCCTGTGCAATAACGTTTTCAGATTGCTGTCCAAGAACTGCTTTGTATGCTTTTTTCGCACCGGCAAGATCTCCATTTTGCAGTTTGGCAAATCCTAGGCGCAGGAGGGCACCGAGGTTGTGCGCATCTTCTTTCAGAATAGTGTTGTTCAGTTTGATTGCATCGGCAAATCGGCGCTCAATTGCAGCATCGATGGCCTGCTGTTCCAGTTGGTATATATTCATTCGATATACAAGTATATGTTATTTGCCTCTTCTGTCAAGTATAATGGCTGCAAGTGGTCAGTAGAATGGCATTTTTTTGATTTTTGGTATGGCAGGACACTCCAAATGGGCACAGATAAAACGAAAAAAAGAAGCGAACGATAAGCAAAAGAGCGCCTTATTTTCCAAGCTTTCACGTGCTATATCGTTGGCTGTTATTGAAGGTGGCGGATCAACTGATCCGGCAATCAATGTGCGGTTGCGTTTTGCAATTGCCCGTGCACGAATGGCACGAATGAGTCGTGACACTATAGAGCGTTCCATTGAGAAAGCACAAATGAGGGAGTTTTTGCTGATGCGTGAAGTTGTGTATGAAATTTTTGCCCCTGGAGGTGCATTATTGGTCGTCGTCGCCACTACAGAGAATGTGAATCGTACCAGTGCGGATGTGCGGCTCGCTGCAGACAGAAATGGGGGGAAAATAGGTAATCAGGGCTCTGTAATGCATCAATTTGAGAAATGCGCAAGAGTGCTTTGTGCCCCAGGTTTGGCAGTTGATGAGGTGCTAGGGCTTGCGCAGGAACTTGGCGCGCATGAAGTTGATATGGAAAACGAGAGCACTATCACTCTCTATATTCCCTTTGATACAATGGGTAGAGTCGGGGAGTCTGAGCTCATAGAAGACATATCACTTTGGTATAGGCCATTGTCACCGATGATTCTCGCTGACACATATCTTGATGATGTACAAGTGTGTGTCGAGAAACTGGAAGCAATCGACGAAGTAGGGAGTGTGTTTAGCAATATACAATAACAAACATGTCATTTATCTCAGCTATATTTCACAGAAAGAAGAAAAAGCTGGCCGTAGAAATAAAAGAAGCTGTTGAAGAAGCCCGTCCTCGCAGCCCAAAAAAGACAGCAGCAACCAGCGGTCGTTTCAGCCTCTTTTATGCGCCTGTTCGCAACCGGCTTACCGCGCTAGGGCTGCGTATTGAAAAACGACTCCGGTATGTGATCTCGATGGTCATTATGGCAAGCCTACTTCTGCTATCTACCTCCAGCATTTTTTCGTATGATGCACGCTACCTTTTTATTCCGCTTTTTATCATGGCTGCATATGTGAGCACATTTTTTGCTCTTCTTGAAGATATTGAGCGCATTGAGTGGCTCACTCTCTTTCTCATGCCTATTTATTTCACCTTAGCAATGTATATGTTTTACTTTCTGATTCCCGTACGCTGGCTTACCCGAGTGCCGCTTCTGGTCACGTATTGCATATCTATCTACGCGCTATTTTCAATATCAAATATTTTCAATGTTGGAGTAGGAAAGAGTTTGAGACTTTATAAAGCAGCTTTTTCGGTGAATGTGTTGTTTCAAACGCTCATCACATTTCTGATGTTTAGTGTCATATTGTCATATAAATCTGATTTTTATATCAATGGTGGAGCAGTCGCCGTAGTAAGCTTTGGCCTGGTATTTCAGATGTTATGGAGTGTGCGGCTTGATTTGGATCAATACAATAAAGAGCTTTTGCGCTATAGTGCGATAATTGCCCTTGTGATGGGGGAGTTGGCCGCTTTGATTTCTTTTATTCCATTTCGTTCCTCAGTCGGCGCGATGCTATTGGCCGCGTGTTATTATGCAATCGTTGGTCTCACCAGTGCTTGGATCGACAGCCGATTGTTTAAAGGAGTAGTAAGAGAATATGTCATTGCGCTTATTGTGGTTGTTCTTGTCTCGCTTTTGACCGTTCTTCAGTGGTAATCTCTCGTATACTCTTCAAAGCCAGTTTTTAATGCAAGACTCAGCGTCCTCATGATGTCTTTTGATATAGTTTCTGCGCATGGTTTCGGAGAGCACAAACTCGATTTTTTATCTGCCAGTCGGTGCGTTTTTGATTTTTTCATGCTCAATTCGTGCTCAAAACCCATTGGAAAATGCATAGGGTGCCAAGGTGAAGCAGAGGAGAGGGGAATAGGGAAAGGGTACGGACGTACGTTTTATCCTATAATAAATATGTCCTATAGTAATAATTTCTGCAAAAATTGTGGATAACTTATTTAATTTGAGCACAAATCCTCACAGCGTATTGGCCAAAAGAGGCTATTTACTCTCTCAGCTGATGGCGGTCTTTGTTTCATGTGCGATTCTCGTGCTTAATATACAGAAATAGATCGCTGCAATAGGCTAAACTGAATCTAAGGAATACATAAAAAAGCGTGAAAATACAAGCACAAAAAAGATGTTTTGGACTATTGCAATAGTCTAATTTAATCATTCAAATTGTGACATACGCCCCTAGAGAGCGTAGTGATACTGAGCACAAAAAATAGATTTTAGAAAGTCACAACAGTCTAGAAATTGATTCCTAGCAACTGTGGTCTACGACTGTCAAAGGGATGAGGCGCTGCAGTATAAAACTGAGGCTAAAACTGCAGTATTAGACTATTGCAATAGTCTAAAAAAACACTTATTTTTTCGAGACACCTTCTCAAGAGAAGAGAATGTGTGATAAAAGCACATAAATTGAGCTCAAAATTACATATTTAGAGCATAATAACAGGCTAAAATAACCGCAAAATTGGTGTGTAACTGGCATGAAGAGCGGTGTGATTAGTATGTGCCGAAAGAGGGGTTAAAAGAGTGCATTATTGAAAAATAATGGTGCAACTTTGGGGAATAAAAAAGAATACATCTCAAAAACGGTACAAATACCACTCCCTAAAAGAAGTCCTAAAAATGAGACAAATTCCCGCAGAGTATAAAGGACATAAAACGTCGTAAAATGAATCTTTTACGACGTCTCTGAGCAGGAAGGAGAGGGGTAGTGTGTATTCTGTTGTTTCAATTTTGTGTTTATTTTTTGTCATTTTTCGTAATTATTATTCATTTGGTACGCCAATTTTTGCTGATTCTACCCCCCGGTTTATGCCCCTCTTTTTGCTCTTGTACCACTTCCCTATCGGAGCCTCACAACAGGCTAAAACGGTAAATATGCGGTTATTACTACCCTATTTGTATATTTGTAGGAGAAGCGAGGTCGATTTGGACCGGCAGAATAAGCCGGTATGCATGGTCTGCTTGATGGCTATAAGCTCATTTTGAGCTCAAATGAGCACGATTTGTGCGTAAAAATCCAGCAGTAAATCAGTTTTATGCAAGTATATCCTCAAGATCATCTGCGGTCGTATAGATAGCTTGAGAAAGAATTTTTGAAGATGCGGCAAGTGATGGTAAGCGATCGCTGCAGAGAGAGCCCACCAATAGCGGCTCAGTATTACACATGCGCTGTGTGAGCATGGCAGACATGAGTCGACTCGACGGTGCATGTGCATAGTAGCGTGAATGGGTATCACATTGATCGTTGGTGCTTAAAAGAAGTTTCTCAGGATCTTCTACGCCTAAATCACCGCAAAATGAGGAGATTTCTGACATCAGGCTATGGTCGCCCCGGTGATCTAAAATAATGTCCGATTTCATACGGACATGGGTGCGTGAGTCACGAGTCGGATGCTGGCTTTTGATAACGAACCTGATGGTATGTGGGTGGAGGCCGCTCACAATTACACCAACTAATGCCTCAGGTGCAGTATTGGCCATGTCTACATCATGTGGAATATAAAGACCAAAGCGCACAATGGTGCCGGGAAAATACATCGATTCCGGAAAATCAGGCAACACCGACAAGGTATCTAGTATATGTGCATGACTACTGGTGCAGCGCACAGATTTAAACGTAATACGGTCTGCTGTAAGAGGCAATTCACTCATATAACAAAGGATAAGTATACTAAAAAGTGACTATATGTGTCTTATAGTATAATTCCCGCAGAATATAGTAATGCAGCTTGGGGGCTTTGTTTTGCATGCGCGATTACATCCTTTTATAATAGACTTCATGTCTGCAGTGTCACATGCCTTGATTACGGATCGCGCCCAGTGGGATGCATTTAAATCAGCCCGTCCTGAAGCGAATTTTTTACAAAGTTGGGAATGGGGTGAGTTTCACAAGGCACGAGGATGCAAAGTTGCACGAATTGGATTTTTTCGTTCAAACAAGCTGATCGGAATTGTTTCTTATGTGATCGAATCCGCACGGCGCGCAACTTATATGGCCCTTGCTGGCGGCCCGATTATAGACTGGCTTCCCTCCCCCGACAGGGAAGTGGTTGCATATGTTTTTCAAACACTTCGTGCACAAGCGAAGCAACACAGGTGTAGTTTTATCAGAATGCGCCCGCAAGCTGTGGACTCCCCAGAAGTACGTCGGCTTTGTGCTGAATTTGGGTTTCGCCCCTCCCCTATGCATCTGACGGCCGACCTTACGAGTCAGCTAGATCTTACGCCAGAACCTGATGAACTGCTCGCAAACATGCGTAAAAGCACTCGGTATGAAATCCGAAAGGCACAAAAAATGGGTGTCACAGTGGAGGTTTCTGGAGACCCGGATGATATTGAGGAGTTTTATGATGTCCAGCTGCAGACAGCCAAACGGCAGCAGTTTATCCCCTTTTCCCGTGACTTTCTCAAAAAGCAGTTTAGCGCGTTTGCACAGTCTGATAAAGTACTTTTGTACAAATCTTACTATGAGGGAACGCTGTTGGCTCTGGCCTTTGTGATATTTGATGCGGCAGAGGGAGTGTATCATTACGGCGCTTCTACAGAAGATGGGCGTCGTGCCCCGGGTGCATATCTGATTCAATGGGAGGCAATCTGCGAGGCAAGGCGTCGTGGTTGCTTGCGCTATAACTTTTGGGGTGTTACTCCGGAAGGCGTCACTGATAAGCGCTTTTCAAGCATTTCTCTATTTAAGCGCGGATTTGGCGGCGAGGATGTGGCATATTTGCCGGCTCAGGACATGATCATCTCCCCTCTTCCCTACTTTGTCAACTATGTGATAGAGCGCGTGAGACATTTCCGCAGGCGATTATAGTTGGTCTCTAAACCTATTTTTTCTTTCCAGCGGCTTTGTTTAGTTTCTTCTGCACCTTTTGTTGTGCTTGACGAAGTTCCTTCACTACAAGCTCAGCTTCCTGCATGGTGCAATTGGTCGGAAGATTGATGATAGATTCGCGGATGCGATTAGCAACGGGACAAGACTCGCTGGTGTCTCCCATAAGTTTCCGATACCATCGTCCCAAGTATATCGAGCGTTTAGTCAGCTGCTGATATATAGCATCACGATGGTCCAACAGCACTGGATAGCGCGATAATGGCTGAGTGGTGGCTGTCGTTGGAAACTCTGCAGAATAGTAGGCGCAGATGCGTGAGCGATGTGTCTGAATTTGTTCAAATGTTTGCAGCTGTACCAGCAGCAGTGCCGCAAATGCGTCGGGATATGCTTTTATCATGTGCATGTCCGGTTTGAGTTTTCGTTCACGTGTAGAAAGTTCGTTCGCTATGAATCCGAACATATGAGTGATGCCATGCAAAATGCGGCCGATTGTAAGCCTTGCAATGCCCAGATTGTAGGTTTTTCTGATGGTAACTGCAAGGGGTTTATACCAGAGCGATTGGAGAATAAACGGCACAGGAGGTTGGTCAAGCTGTCGCTCAATCAGTTTGATCGTCTGAGCCAGTTGAGGCTGTTGTGTTGCGACTGCTCCCCCCCAGATTGACGAGATTGCTTTGCTTCTCCCAAACGAAAACAATTTGATTGTTGTATATGGTTTTGCTTGTAGTGCGGCAAGGTCAAATCCATGGGCTAAATCCTCGATGACCGGAATGCGATACTTTTTTGCGATTTGAACAACCAGCGCCCGGTCACGCGGTGTGGCGCCGTAGGTGTGTTGCAGCAGAATTACTTTTGTTTGTTTGGTAATTGCATTTTCTAATTTGGCCGCATCAAGTGAAAATGTGTCAGTTTCGATGTCAACATAGACCGGAGTTGCCTGATTTGCCAGGATCGGAATAATGACTGCTTCGCAGGTAAACGGTATGGTGATAACTTCGCTCCCCTCACCTACCTTGAGCGCTTCAAGGACTTTGCTTAGGCCAGCCCGGGCAGTCAGAAAAAATGCGATTTCGTGCTTGGGAAAAAGCTTCTTCATCCGTGCGCGCGCGCGCTGAATGTGCTTACCTTTTTTCCATTGCCAGGGGTGCAGAAGTTGTGCGTAGGCGGCTTGCGCGTCTTTGGGTTGCTCAAGTGGTGCAAAATCGGTGGATATCATGGATGTAATTACGTTTGTCAGTACTAACTATGGCAGTTTCATGTTGTGCCGTTGGAGGGAATCGAACCCCCAGTCTTACCCTTAGGACGGGTCTGCTTTATCCTGATTAAGCTACAACGGCAGGTCTTTTTGTTCCCCTCTCCCCTTCTCAAACCTCAATTATAATCGATTCAAGTCGTTTTTTTGGCTGTCTTCCCTCAAGAAGGATACATGCGTTTTTTTTGTCAAAATCCTGCAAAATACGCATTATTTCTCTTTCTGTCTTAACAATCTGAATATTACTATTTGTTCTATATTTATTGAACGAAGAATCAGTTGTTATATAGGCTGCTGAAACGTCGTTTAATCGTTGAATAAGTCGCTCGTACACGCTCCCCTTTTCGCTCCCCAACTCGATGATTCCGGGGCCGATTATAATTTTATTTTTTTGCGGAAATAATTGCATCACATCGATTGCGGCTAAAAAGCCGTGCAGTGAACTGTTCCCGCTATCATCCAAAACCACACTCTCCCCGACTCCCCGATGGACTGACAATTTGTGTGGAATAGGTTTGATAGTTGCAATTGTTTGAGTGAGTACTTTCTCATTCATTGCATGATCTATCCCCCATCCTACCACAGGCAGCAGATTTTCAATCGCGTGGGCTCCGAGTAATTGCGTCTGGATCGGAATCCGTTTTCCCTTGTAATGTGCGTGTGCTTGGGTACCATCTCTGGTTGTTTGTATTTGTGATGCAGTGATGTCTGCTTTTGATTGGGGATCTGTTGAATACGTGATAAATCGACACTGTGCAGTGGGAAGTATCTCTGTTTGAAACACAGGCTCTTGAAATGCAGACAGATTGATATAGCAAGGAGAATCAGTATTCAACATGGGAATGATTTCACTTTCTGCACGAATTAAATTATCGCGACTGCCATAGAGTGATACGTGTTGATTTCCGAATGCGGTGATGATTGCAGTGTCGATATGGCCGCTGAGAACCTTAGCAGCATCTCTTACTTCTCCCCGTTTGTACCCTCCCACTTCAGCAATAAACTGCTGGGTCTCTGGGGTGACAGAGTCAAGCACACACACTGATACGCCCACATCCGTATTCATGTTGTTTCGGGTTTTTGCCGTATGAAATTGTGCTGACGAGATGGCATACAGATATTCCTTAACGCTCGATTTTCCATAAGATCCCGAAATGACGGTTGCTGACACATCGCGTTGTGACAGTACGTGTGTTGCTCTCTCAATCAGTTTGTGACGCTTTCTGGATGCCAGTGGTGCAGTGAGCGCTACGCTTGTTGCCACGGCAGTAAGTCCGATGGGAAAACTAATAAAAACAGCAATACCCGTCTGAAACAGATCGGTAATGTATCCCGGAAGCACCCAACTGAGAATGATAAGGTGAACGATCATGCTTCCCACAACCAGAAGCAGATTGCGCGCGGTCTTTGCCGGCAGCTTGCCGGTATTTGCGCGTATAAAATCCCACCCACCTTCTATAAGCTGCGATTTGAGACGATCAAAACGGTATTCTTTGATCTGAAACATGCGAATCCAGCTCGTATGTGCGACGAAGGCTGCTGCTCCAACAATACCCAGTGAAATAAGTGTCTGCATGAAAAATCAGCGTGATAAAAATGAATTGATCGTGCCGGCGATGGTCTCCGGTGCGCGAAGCGGCAGACCGTGGCGCTCACCGGGAATGACTACCAATGTTGAGCCGACAATCGTGTCATGGAGTTCTTGTCCCCATACAAGTGGCGTGATGTGGTCATCTTCCCCCCACAAAATGAGTGTCGGTGTTTTGATCATCTCAACAAGCGGCGTCAGATCAAAGTCGATGATGTGTTTAAATACCTCTTCAAGGTGCGGATATCGCGAGATGTCTGAGTGTGGGAAAAACACCCGATACAATGCTAATCGAACCGATTTTGTTGCCTGCGGCGCAATTGATGAGAGTGGCTGGATGAGGTTTTTGAGTACTAAAAAACGGGATTTCTTTTTTGTGCGTTTGAAGGAACTGTTGCAGAGGGTGAGCTTTTTCATACGCTTGGGGTGGTTGGCTGCCAAGTAGATGCCGAGTGCGCCGCCAAAGGAATGGCCAAAATACGAGACTCTTGGGTGTTTGAGTGCGTCACATACTGCAAGTATAGTCTGCGCATAGTCTTCTGTCCCCCACTCCGGTGGAGGCGATTCTGATTGGCCAAAGCCGGGCAAGTCAATCAAAATTGTTTGTCTGCCACCTGTTTTGCGAATAAGTGACGCAAGTGCTGTAAGCGACTGTGCACTCCCTCCCCACCCATGCACCAGAAGTACCGGGTCACCTTCACCTTCAACAATAATATGGGTGCGCACGCCATGCGCTTGGACAAACATATTGCTCATTATATAAAGTCTCAAAAGGGATTCATAGCGGGCGCTAATCCTATTGCAGATGTGATCCGATGAGGTGAACGTCTTGGTATTTGTGAGTAATGGCAGAAGGGACGCCGTCTTTGATCCATGCAGCGCGCTCGATCGTGTGGCCGTGTCGCCGCGCCTCTGTCTCTTCTCCCTGAAGCGATATGCCGGGATGAACATGGGTGCGTGTATGGACAAACCGTGCAACTTGAGACATCTGATCGTCTTCTGAAAAAGGCGTTTCTGCGATACTCCCCACCGGATGACAGTACATACCGGGCACATCCAGTGCTACGCGCTCACTGTAGGATGCGCCGTTTAAGGCCGGTTGTACCAGTCCGACTGTCCATAAAATTCCTCCCGGTCGCAGTGTCTGTGCAGCCAGCCGCATCAGCGCATGGCTTTCATCAAGCGTCGGATTGTTTTCAAATACTCCACCGTGTGCGAGAATCACATCTACTTCTCTCCCCCACTTTGTCATGCACTCCAGATAATCTTTATTGGTGCACTGATACACCTGTAGTTTGGGATGCGGCTGTCGGGTAAGGGAATCTGATACGCGTGTGCTGAAGTCGATGGCATGCACTTGTTGCACGACAGATACATCAGCAATATCTGCACATTCGCGTCCGGCGCCTGCACTCAGCACTGCGACGGTGGCTTGTCTGCCCGTGGCACGTGAATACCTATTCAGCGTCTCAAGCACATTTCCCCGCCGCCTGGGCAGGCTCTGATAGCCGTTTCGTTCCTGGTGATGAAGTTCCCAGTACTCCGGTGCATCGCGCCGGACAGATAGCGGAAGGTGGTCAGTGCAATACTCTTCTGCCTCTTGATTGTATCTATTTCCTCCCGGCAAAAAGACAACAGGTGATTCTGTCTCGTGAAGAGGTTGATTTGCCAGTAGCTCAGCTGAGCCTGCTAACTCACTTAGCCTCAATGGCCGCTCTGATCTGCTTGGCGAAGTCATCTATCGTATTAAACTGCATTTTTCTTCCGTTTAAGAAAAAGGATGGCGTACCTTGCACGTCTCCTTCATTTCCTAATGTCAGATCATCTTGGACGCTTTGTATGACGGCGTCTGATTTCATATCAGAAGCAAATTGATCGGTGTCGAGTTTGAGACTTTTTGCGTACTCGATGAAGGTTTTGCTGGGATCGCCCATCTCGCTCCACTCAGTTTGTTTGGTAAAGAGGATGTCTGAGTACTGGAAAAACTTTCCCTGCTTGCCTGCAGCCTCGACCGCATAGCTGGCTGCGCGTGCGTTTTTATGAATGCTGAAAAGCGGATAGTGGCGATACACGAATGTCACGTGTTTTGTGATGTCGTTGTTGGGGCTTGCTGCATTTTCCCATGATTTCAGTTCCTGATGAAATGAAGCGCATGCCGGACACTGTTGATCACTGTACTCAGTGAGTATGATTTTTTTGTCTTTACTCCACTTGAGGTGATCTGTAGCGCGTACTGCTTTGGCACTTTCAATAACAGTCCCTTCTGTCGTGGCCTCCCCTGCTCCGCTGCTTTTGTAGACTATAGCAAGAAATCCAACTATGGCAAGAAACGAAAGGATTGAGATGAGGATGGTATTTTTATTCATACGTTCCCCCATGATACGAAATCGCACGGGATTTCTCAACACTTTGATGAGCTGTCTTTAGGGGATGCGCAAGGTGATGCCGCAGCTCAGCTGATTCACATCAGGAATCAAACGACTGTTTGCATCGTATATGGCCTGTGCTTTGGACATGTCGCCGTAAAATCCAAGAGCAATACCGGTGAGGGTGTCTCCACATTGCACGACATAGGTAATGCTTTGTCCTGCTCCTGTGTTTGGACCTTGTGCCACATAATGTGAGTTCTGATAGTCGGTCACATAGGGAACCTGCTCATAGGTACTGTTTGTTTTGCTCGCAACAGCACGTGGTGTTGGTGTGGCAGTAGGCTTTGCGGTGGTCTTGCTGGTGGTTGTTTTACTTGCTGCCGCTGTAGGCTTGGCAGTCGGTTTTGCCACAGGTTTACTCGTCGGTCGTGCAGTTGGGCGCGGATTTGACTGTGTAGATGACTGGGTGGTACGAGGCGTGGTAGTGGGCTCAAGGAATGTGCCCGATTGGCTCAATCCGGATTGTTCATTGGTGTTTGCTGCTACTGTCTTGTTTGCGCTGCTTGTATCATCTACGGTTCTATTGAATGTCACAAACGCGTGGGCCATACGATTGATTGCACCGGCCGGATCGCTGGCGCCGTATTTGTGCAAAGACAATGCGATCCCCAGCGCAAGAAATGCGACAACAACAAGAGCAATGAGTTTGGCGGTGGTGGCTGCGTGTGTCATATCGGTATGGTACTAAATTAATGTAAAAATGGTGTTCGTTAATGAGTAATTTCACGTCCTAATACTTTGGCTGCATTTACCAGTCCGCGGATCTGATCAACGGTGGGAATGGTATAAGTCAGAGATTCGTTTTGGTTGGTGGTAGCCAATGCGTCATGCAGGTTTTGTGGATTTCGCTTGGCCAGCTCTACGATAGTATCGACTCCTGTCCGCTCCATCAGTTGGGCTAGACTACTATCTACACCCGGCAAGCGCATTAAGTCTGCTACATTCGCATAGACCATCAAGACAGATGGATCAATGCCGCTTTGTGCGCTCAAGACTTCACGTTTGGGTCGGCTGTTTGCGCGATCAAGAAGCTCCTCTGCTGAGGCGACTCCGACTGACTGGAGTGTCTGCACGTCTGCTTCCGGCATAAAGTGTATATACGTAAGCGGTGTGGTGTCTGAGGTGGTTTGTGCCGGCTGAACTGACTGTGTGGCTGTTGGCTCCGGCGGCAAAGGAGTAAAGTGTGCCGGCGCTTCTTCGGCTTCCATTTCAGGTTCTGGGACAGGGACATATTGTGTGGCTTGCGGTTCGGGTTGTGCCACAGGCTCTGCAACCGGTGTTGGGACTGGTTCTGGTGCGGGTGCAGCAGCTGCAAGTGTTTCTGATACCGGAACTTCAATTATTTGAGGCGTGTATGGGGTTGGAACTTCTTCAATAGGTGTCGGTAGTTCTTCCGGCTCGATAGTCGGAGTTGTTTCATACGTGTAGGTGGTCGGGTCTTGCACAGCTTCTTGAATCAATGATTCATCAGAATGTTCTACCACATTGTCACGTTTTATGATGCCATGCACAGTAAGCACTCCCACAACCCATCCGGCAAGTCCTCCTAAAAAGCCGGCAAATGCGCCGAGTGCGCTCATCATCAGGATGCCGACAACATTAAATAGAATAAGGCTCGTCATGGACGGTCCCGCAAAGCTGTCTGCCAGTTGGTTTTTATAGCTTTGCGTAATAAACATGGGAAGCGCAAGGCTGGCGATTGTGATACACAGTGACGTGTAGAGTGCGCTGTAGAAGCCGGTTTTCGTGGCGGCATACAGACTTTCTGCAGTGCGAAGACTATATTTATAGGCTGAAATTGCACTGGCTGCTGTGGAGATAATAACCACTACAATAAGCAGCATGTCATACCAGTCAAATTCTGCGTACTGATCGTATCCGACATACGGTCGGAGTGCGTTTTTCATTACCAGCAGAATAAGAAGCAGAACGGCGGTATAAAACGCGTTGGTGTGAACAAGTTTTTTTATTGGTGCAAACATGTGAATTCCTGCAACTGCAATTGGTAGGAGTAGTATACACTATGGGACAGATATCTTCAAGGTTGGGCTGCAAAATGAGAGAATGAATGTGGCGAGTGATGTGTGTTTTGATACACACTTCCCTACTCCAGTCGAAGCAGTGCCATCATGATCCAGATGCCCAGCAAGATGGTGACCAGCTGAACGGCACTTTTTTTGGTGCTCGTCTGTTTATGTAATTCAGGAATCATATCTGCCGCGGCAAGATAGATGAAATTTCCTGCAGCTGCCGCACTCAGAAGCAGTGCGATATGGCCGGCGCGGTCTTGGATTACATAAAACAAAAGAAGCCCTGCAAACGCAGTAAGTGCCGATATGAGGTTAAACAACAATGCGCGTGAGCGCGTGTATCCGCTGTGAATGAGAATGCCAAAGTTGCCGATCTCCTGGGGAATTTCATGCAAGATAACGGCGATTGTCGTGGCGATTCCTGTGGGGATACTGACAGAAAATGAGGCGGCAATAATGATGCCGTCGATAATATTGTGCGCGCCGTCTCCGATCAACGTCATCAGACCGAGCGGGTTTTTATGTGGCTCATCGCAGTTGTCATCGTGGCTATGATGCCAGTGAACTCCCTTCTCTATCAAAAAGGTTACGATAATCGATCCCAAAATCCACATCGACACATCAAGTCCAAATCCAAGCTCTTCTACAACCTCCGGCAGCAGGTGAATAAATACGTCTCCCAAAAGTGCACCGACAGAAAAGCTGACAAAATATATCATCATCGACTTCATACGGTGTCCGAGTGGAATGGTGATCACTCCGATAAGCGAGATGAGGCTGACAATGGTAACCGCAAGAACTGCGTAAATGAAACTCATTTGCATTTTCTTAGTATAGCAGAAGCACCGGCAAAAAATGCAACACCATTTGATTATCGTGCAGCATCAGTGAAATGCTCTGCGAACCAGCGCCATCTTGTATGATGCTGCTCAAATAAATCGGGGTCAATGCCTTGCGGATTCAGCATTGCTCCATCGCTGAGCACGACGCTTGAGTGCGTCACGCCATCATCCCCTTCCAGGTCAAAGACGGACTGATAGTCGATGCATGCACCGTTTGCACCCAAAATATAAGAGGCTTGGATTATGGGGCGATTGGGCGCATTCAGCTGATAGTCTGCCCATTTTCGGTATGACGGGTGTTTTGTATCATGCATAGGGCGGTGAGGGTTGGCTGGTGAAACGATCACAATGCGCGCAGTCTGCTCATGGGGTAGTTGGCTATACTGCCCCCAGCCTCTGTTTCCTATCGTGCCGACAATGGTGTCAAGGATCTCGGGGGCAAAATGCTCTGTAGAGTCGCTCACGTCGGGACCGGCCGCAACCATACGACCCATCAGCATCCGATTCAGGCCGTAGCGGATGCTGGGATGATCAAACTCCCCCGGCAAAACACTCAGTGTATTTACTGTTTCACGGTGCATGGGGCGGGTGCTGTTGCTGTCGAAAAATTGAAAGCTCTGGGCGATGCAAGGCGCACTTCCCAACTGCGGTGCTCCTGCAATGACGCGCTGTCGGACATTGGTGACTGATCGCGTGTGGCGCCCAAACATTCTTGCTGCAACAAGCTCACGGTGCATTTGCTCCTGGGCACTGCTGTCTGAAGATGGTGGTTGAGGTGATTCAGGCTGTGACATATCAGGGCGATTATACTCCTTTTTTTCGGTAAAATATAGTAAATCTTATGAATACAACTACTGATACGCTGACTGCCGCTTTGGCGCATTTTGAAGAGCATGATCCGTTGTTGTTTCAGTGGGCTACGCGTGCGCAGCTCTCCCCTGTTCTGCCGACAGATGATTTGTTTTCGCGCATCTGCGACGCCATTATCTCCCAACAGTTGTCGACAAAAGCGGCAGATGCTATCTATGCCCGGTTTCTGAGGTTGTTTCCGGACGGCCTCTCCCCGACCGCATTGGCTGCTCTTGATGCGCAGACCATTCGCGATGTCGGCATATCGTGGGCAAAAGTCCGCAGTTTGCAGGATTTGGCTGACTCAATTGTATCGGGCCGACTCGATTTGAGCTCACTTCCCGCGCTTTCTGATGATCATGCGATCAATGCGCTTTCGCAGATAAAAGGCATCGGGCCCTGGACTGCGGAGATGATTCTTATGTTTGGGCTCGGGCGCCTGGATCTCTACTCGCACGGTGATCTGGGGCTCAAAAAGGGAATGCAGAAAATATACGGACTTGCGTCGCTGCCGACTGTTGAGGAAGCTGAGCGCATCAGTGCCGTGTGGTCGCCGTATCGCACGTACGGATGCCGGGTGTTGTGGCGCAGTCTTGAACTTACCGAATCGAGTTGATTCCTTCATCGCCGTCCCCATCTCCATCATGTTGAGAGCTCGACAGCGTCTCGTTCCACAACATCTCGAGTAGATCAACTCCCTCACGGCAGGCATCGATGCGTTGATCGAGGGTGAGCTCATTTACCGGTATCGGGTCCATGACTGAAGTAATGTAGTTGTGGTGAATCTGCCCGATCCGATATGTCCACGTTTTTTTGCGCACTATTTCATCTGTTGGCCCGATGCTTACTTGATATTCAAAAGACGACACTGTCGATCGTCCATCGCGAGTGCGTTTCATACGGGTAAGAAGCGTCTGCTCCGGCTCGCCTTCCGTCCCGATTTGGAGATAGAGCGTATCTTCTTGATATGAGGGTTGTCCGTCTTCCACGTACAGTAGCGCTTTCTCAGGCTCGATCTGATGAAACAGGTCATCGGGGTAAAACGTCTCATCTTGGACAGTATTAATCGTTTCTACATCAGGCTCAGCGGTGCGGTGTATTTCTGTGCAACTCAACTTGCCTTCAACTGGCTCAAAATCATATACAACATCCTCATTTGCCTCATTGAGCGTGGTGACTTCAAGTATCTGATGAGGAAAGGTAAAGTCAAACTGCCACAACTCATCTGCAACAAACTTCAAGTAGACGGTACTGGTTTCTGAGGGGCCGCAATACTCAAAAAACCTATCTATGAGGCCTCTCCCTTTTTTAGACAGGTCTGTTATTGCTTCATTGAGTCGCTCCTGCTCAGTCTGTGCCGGTGTGTGGTGTTCGCGCATAGTGCTGTTTGGAGTGTATTGTAGCACAAGCCGGGCACCCGCAGGCGTGCGGGCATGGTACAATTGCACATACAAAACCCATGGAAGAGTGCGAGAGTGGTTGAATCGGCACGCCTGGAAAGCGTGTATGGCGGCAACGTCATCGGGGGTTCGAATCCCCCCTCTTCCGCCAATGCTTGACAATTCAACCAGAGGTTGGATAGGTCAAGCTTGATGAGGTGGGGATGAGAAGTTTATCCTGAGTAGTTCGGCACAGCTCACCATAAACTTTGTCGAAGGAAATCCCCCCCCTCTTCCGCACGTTTGGGGGGGTGAGAAGCCTGTTTTGAGTCTTGCTCAAGAAAGGTTTCATTTGAAGGATGTTATCAAGTCTCCTTGCTTCATATTATGTCCGCTTTTGTGTATTTGCTCCTGCCATGTAGTGTTATAGGGCAATGCAGTTTGTCACTATGGGATTTGGAGACGGTCGGATAGTCTGCCTTTGGAAAGTTTACTCATTGGGGCGAAATACGTAGCTTGGAATGGGTTGTAGTGGTGTGGTTGGGGACTTCCAATAGAGGGTGATTTGTGAGCGGCCTGTACCTTCGTAATATTCAACTCGGAACGAGTACTTCTTGTTTGTGATCAGTTCAATTTCTCCGACACTTGAACGGGCGGCATGATCGCTCCAGTCATTGATGATGCGATTTTGCCCGATATAAACCTGTACGCCATCGTCTGAGTAGGCGTAGATTTGATATTTTTCTGTCTTTGGTGCAATTAATTTGCCTACCCACCTGATCCGATAGGTGTCGACTGTCTCATCTTCAAATGGCCCCTCTTTGCGCCAGTTGAACTGGATATTTGGATCAAGTCGAGTGATGACTGGATCGCTCAGGGTGTTTTTACCTTTGTAGTAGCGACCTATCAATCCAAAGCCGTCTGGTTGTGGGGTCACTGTTGGGGTTGGAATAGGTCTGCTGGTTGGGGTTGGAAGATTTGTGGGATACGGTGAAGGTATGGGGGTGGCGGATGGAATGCCGGTCGGGAATGCGGTTGGAACAAGCGTCGGCCTCATTGTTGGTGCGACAGTTGGCGGGCGAGGTGTTGGGGTGATGCCAACCACATTCCCCGGACCAAAGAGTTCTTTGAATTTTGCATTGGCACGGGGGAATGCGAGGCTGCCATTGGGTTCTTTGCGATTGATGTTGTGACAGCTGACATCTGGGCCTGAGAAGTAGATGTGGTATGCGAGTGAGCCTGGGCCTGATGCAGGAAGTGCGTTGAGCCACTCATACATATTTTGGATAAAGGCAGGATTGTCACCTCCTCCACGATTGGGATCGCCATCATCTTGCTCCCCCTTCTTACATCCTTTGTACACCAGTCCCCACTCTGGAACAGAAAGCTGCTTACCGTGGAGGATGGCGAGTCGTTTGGTTTCATCAAGGCGTCGCTTGTTCTCTTCCCACGATCGAGTGTCATAGATATCAACACCAATCACATTGACATACTCATCCCCTGGATAGCCACTTTGAGCATAGGTTACTCCGGTTTGCGGATCAATCTCAGCCCATGAGCCATCCCCCTGATAATCAAACATAAATCCAGGGTCAACTGAGCGAAACACCCCAACCACATGACGAAATGCTTCTTTGTAGCGCTCATTCATGTTGCCATAGGCATCGCCCACTTCCTTGTCTCTCATGCTCCATGGATAGAAGTTGATCTCTGCTTCATGACCGAGTCGTATATATGTGCGATTCACCGCCCCTGCTGCTTTGATGTTCTCAGCAAGCTTTCGATACTGGTCGTCCAAGGCGCCACCAGCAATATCCTGAAATCCATCTATATGCACCTTTGTTCCATTGGGTGCTTCAACATCAAATCCGAGCGTCCTCATTTTGTCGGTTAAGCCTCCGCGAGTTGAGGGAAGCAAGGGAACGGTCAAGCCAAGCACCACATCTGGTCGTCTTTGCCAACTCCCACCCCTGCCCGGCGGATTGAGAAAGAGCCCTTGTGAGTTTGCATTCATTTCAAACTTCTTCGATCCATCATCACGTATTTCTATATGCCACCCATGATTTCCTCCAGCTGCTGCAAGCGGCCTCCCCAGCCATGTTTCAAATGCTTCAAAGCGATCAACCCGCGTCTCGGCACTCGCGCCCGGATACAATCCTAATCGGGCAGAAGCGGGGGGAAGCACACGATCACCTGATGCAAAAGCCTTGGAAAATAAGGAGTCGTTGACGCTGCGAGCGGTATTATTGACGACGACAGTTGTTGCGACAATGCCCACCACAACCACAAGAGTGGCAAATATATACATCTCAAAACGCAAGAGTGAGAGGATTTTGCTTCGCATAATTGGTTCTGTTTCAAGTGTATATTCACAGCGCGGGCGGTGTCAAGCGGATATTGGTCTGTGTGTTAACTGTACTGATTTTGTCATGTTTACATCAGGTAACTCATCCGCTATACTGAGGGCTCCGGTTTTTCCAACAACCAATTTTGTACCTATAGGTTGCCCGACACACAGTCCCCATGAATCCCTGGCACATTCGCCGCTTCATGAACGGCTCGCACATACGCGATGCCCACTGATAGTTGGACAGGTGATATCAGCATACAATCATTGGTTTGTGCACCAAATTTTCACTCTATTTGCGAGTTTGTATCTCGTGGTTGTTCTGTCTCTTTTGGTGTGTGCGTGATATTCGCGCACGGCACGACCGGTTCATTGTCAGTTTCAATACAAAAGGTACTATTCCTATGAGCGAACGTAATCCAGCTGGTCGATTCGACCGCAGAACATTATTAAAAGGTGCGCTTGGTCTAAGTGTCGGCGCGGCATTGTCTCAAGCTTCTTCAGGAAGCTCAGGTGAGCAAATTGGTGCAGAAGTCCGAGGGCGATCCACCGCCATGTTCTCACCGGAGGAGCGGTCACACTTTATCGAGCAAGCACAAGTTATTAAGTCGGGGTTTACACTCTTTGACGGGACACAACCTGACTTTGTACCGCTCACTCTCCCTCAGCCACTTGTTCGATTTGATGGTGTGAATTATATGGCGAAAGATGACAAGGGGGCATATGATTACTGGAGACTGCTCTACTGGAATCGAGTCAAAGAATCAGGATTTGATCCGCTTCAGATTGACGGCGGCGGGAATGACTTCAATCACTCTTATCATGGGGTAGTTTCATATGCGGGCGCCGAAGGTGTTGCGCAATTTATGCCGCAAAAGTGGCGTTCAAGCGTGGATGAGATTTTGGCTGGCGGTGCTGAGGCGCGCGGGTATAGCAACTGGCGCGGTGTTCCCCGACTCGCAAATCTGGCCGCGTATCGCAACGCGTCGCCCAACTACGTGCCGCCGGAGATGCAGGAATTTGTATATTTGAATGCATTTACTCTCACTCCCCAGCAGTGGGATCCGGTGCGATTTGCCATGAACGGCCAGCTCAGTCAGCGCGATACCTGGACAGTCACCAATTTCATCAATCCGGGTAATCTACAGTAACCTATAGTATTGACTCATCGGTCCATTGTCTATATAATGACCCCATGAGTAGTGCAGCAGAACGCCCGAATTCCGTCGCAACATGGCGTGCCCGGGAGGCGGCCGGTTTTTTCGCTCCAGAAACGCTTCAGGCAATGATAGATGCCGGTGTCGGTGATCGGGAAAAACGCTCGCGCAAGCCCCTGGCTCGCGTCACCCAGGATGTGTTTGATGCGCTTCCCCCACGCCTGACCGGACGCACCGGACAAGGATATGATCCGATTGCACTGCAGGAGGCGGAGGCTGTTCTGGCAGAAAAACTCGGCAAGCCCCCGTATCCAAAGGCCCCCGACGGATTTATGAAGGCGCTTGAGCAAAATGATGCCCAAATTCACGCCGGGTATGCTGCTGCCTATCGTGCACTTATTTCAGCGCGCCTGGTGCGAAAAGGCTGTATTGACGCGCTCCCTATGGTTCCCGATACCTCAGGAAGTCTGATTGAGAAGTTGACTCATGTAAAGCCGATCTTGCCCGGTGAAGCGATTGATGCCGCCACGCAGCATTGGGGCGCACCGGTGCAAACGCATTTGGTCGCCGAATCGCTGTATGAGGCCCATCGTCAGCTGATCCTGGATGGTGGTGAGCATATTCCTGTGTGGCATTTTCCGCGCACGGGCACAATGCGTCTTTCACCGGATTCAGTCGATCACAAGACGTTTTCACAGACAATTGCTCCCCGTCCTCACCACGCGCTAAGCAACCTGTCTGTTGATGCGTATCGATGTGCGCCGCCACCTCCACCAAATGCGCCCCCTGAGGCATATGAACAGTATGATACGATGCCACTTACTCCGGCATGGAATATAGAATCACCACGCGCGGGGGTAGTCGGCGCGGGTCGACCGGTGGTTCCTATTGCTGACATGATGGTGGTAGCCGGTCCGGTAAGCGCACTGCCGCTACGCAGTCAATTTTCTCAGCTGAAAGACATACTGATAGTGGGTGAAGAGGGGCTGCGCGCCGCCTTGCTGACCCAATCGGCTGTGTGGAGCGGAATGCCGTCGCTGCAGGAGGCGCCATATGATGGTATGACGTGGCGATTTTGGGTACAGGGAGATCCGGATAAGCTCTACGGCACTGATATTCGCGCGACACAGATGACTCACACGGCGATGCAAGTATTTGGGGCGGATGTGTATGATATGACGTCAGGATTGCGTGGATTGCGGGAAAAAGTGTCGCGGATTGAGTCTGCGATCCGGCACTAGTCAGGCTCCTGATCCACTCAGGGTATTGCCGACTGCAGCAGCAGCTGCCGCTGTGACAAGTAGTGTCATTACTACTGCATCTTTGACTGCGGGGTCAATATCTTCCCAGACCCAGCGGGTATCCCACTCCTCTTCCGGGTGCATTTTCTTCCACTCGCGCTCCATGATGCGGCGAATTTCCTCAGGATGCTCGGTGATGTAGTTGTTCAGGTCTGCCATCTGCGCCATTGGGTCAGGTCCGAATTTATCATTGTGTGCTCGAATATGGGCTTCAATGGCAACTGCTTCCTCTTCAAGAATGCGGTATATTTCTTCATTGGTCAGTGGCGCTTCTTTTGGTTTTTGCCCACCTCCACCACCACCTACAGCCCCTGCAGTCTCCCCTACTGTGCCAGTGCCCATGTTAGGGGCGTCGGCAATGGCCATAGCGGCTACCTGTTCGGCGGTCATACCCTGATTCTCACTGGCCACGCTGCCGGCCATATCTGGCGTCACCATCGGCTCACCCATTGCCTCTGCCCCGGGTGGTGTGATAGGTGTGCCGTCGGGATTATAGTCGCTCGGATTGGTCCACGATGAGGGTGGCGTGTCTATTGCGTTGTCGCCGCGCTTATCGGCTTCTGCAATCGGGGTGGTCATCGTGTCACCTGCTTGCACATCCACGCCATTCCCCTCCCCCGCCATACCGGATCCGGCACCCGCATCGTCGGTGCGGTTCATACTGTTTGGATCATCCTCGGGGATATAGCGACCTGTGTCTGCCTCACTGTGTCCCAGCGTGTCACCGATATTGACATCGCGGTTGACTATAAGCGACTGGCGAAGAAGCTCAAGCACCAGCGGTGACATGGTGGCTGCATCCGGTACGCCGGTATCGATAGAGTGCTGCAGTATCCATTTGTTCCATGCATCATATCCTAATACATCCTGTGCCCAGTCCATTGCTTCTCTGTCATATTCGGTCACTACTAAGTTCGGATTCGTGCCATAGCTTTCCTCAATGCCGGATAATATACCGCTTGCGACTGCTTCGAATTGAAGGCGCAGTGCCTCATCGGTGTTATAGCCTTGATTAATGTGCTCCTGATAAAGCCCGGGATAAAACCTAAGAAGAACCTCAGCATTGTCCTCCACATCATCCTGGTATTGCTCCTGATACTGAGGTACGACGACGGTCAGATAGTACATCACCTGCATGTAGTATTCCTGTTCGGTGGCTGTCGTGGTGCGGTCCAAAAGCTCACGTGCAAAAGCGTCAACATTGTCGGCAGTTGTCTGATCGGCATAAAACATGAGCCACGCATCATCGTCAGCTTGATTCAACACCAGGTCCACGATGCCGCGGCTGAATTGCTGCGCATATGCCTGCTGCATGGCAAGGTTTATCTGGGCCATGCCAGCCTCAGGCGGCAGCGCAGCTATGGTTTGTCGGGCAAGCTCAGGGTTAATTGAGATCAGTGTTAGTGCGACAGGATCAGTGACCTGACGTAGCGTGTTGCTTATTTGCTCAGCAGTGCGTGTTGCAGGTGATGTCTCAGGTGCGGGTGCCTGTTGACCTCCAGATCGATTATGAGCATGGGTAAGAATAGATGCTGCATGATCATTGGTGCCAGGTGTGCCGGCAGTCTGGATTAGAGCGTTGAGTGCGTCTTGTCCGATCATTTCTGCAAGCATAGAATATATACGTTGAGCATCTTCACTTATGGGCTCTGCTGATTGTGTAGCGTCGACATATTCTGCAAGCTCATCACGAACGATCATAAAAGAGATTCGAAGGAGCTCGGCTTCGCTCAATTCTCCTGACAGATCGTTTTCTATAAACACTTCCGGTGCCAGCCGAGCCAGTATATCTCTGCTGCCGTATGCGGTCGAACGCACACGCTCATATTCAGGTAGCGAATCGCCCAACACGTGTGCCAGGTCATCTGCTGCTTGCTGACTGAGTGGAATCATTTGTAAATTGTTTGCTAAAAATGTCTCAAAGGGCGCGATGTCGGCGGTTGTCATAGTTGCGAGATATGCAAGAAGCTGCTCGCGTGTTTGTCCAGCAGCGTGTCTTGTTGCAACTTCTTGCATGATTGCTGCTGTATACTGCTCTATCAGTAAACGTTCCAGCTCATCAACAGTGAGTGATGGTTCTTGCGCGAGGATAAATTCTTGTGCCGCTTGCGGCATCACTCGTGTAGCGGTCAGCGCCGCTGTGTCTGTCATTTGAGCAACAATCTGTTCATAACGATTGTTCGGCGGCAGTTCCGGCCCCCCACCGGGCCCCATATTCTCGCTCATCATGCCGCCACTGTTTTTGGTGTAAATTGAATCATTTTGAGGTACGATCAAATACGTGTGTACTGCAATCTGATCACTGCCCAAGCCATTGAGCGCCATAAGATCCTCGACGGTTGTGTCATATTTTTTAGCCAGCGAGTACAGCGTATCGCGTGGTTGCACATAATGGTCTTGGATCGGTCGCAGATTGTCGTGGTATGATGGGTCTTCTGTGGGAAGTACGATGCTTGGATCGTGTGCAAGCCGCGTGATTACTGACACTATCATTGCATCCAGTTGTCTATCACCAGTCATGAGTGTGGCTCTGTCTGGAGTGTCTTGTTGTGCAAAAAAGTGGAGGACTTGATTTAGTGCAAGCTGATAACCCTCTTCTCCAAGAAGCGCGCGAAAATTGCGCAAAAAATCCAGCTGCTCTTGATATGAGAGGACGCGCATACTCTGCGTGTCTACCAGTCCGCGAAGGTACGCATCGGTCTTAAGCCCTTCCCACAAATCCTCTCTCATAATATTTGATGCCACTCGGTCAGCTTCGGTTGCGGAAAGCTCCATGTCTTGCATGACCTGTGGCCAAAGAGATGGATATAGGCGCTGAAACTCTGCTTGATGCTCTTCTAGAAAGTCTTTGTTATGGGTAAATTCACGGGCTATTGCAAGAAGTTCTGCAATTTCATATGAAGAGACAAACGTGTCAAAATGATCGTCGGTTCCACGCTTGGTGATATCGGGCACGTAGTCAAGCGGTTGTGGCTTATAGTCAATGTGGAGAGCTGAAGTAATTGTGCTCAGCTCTTGCGGTGTATTGGTAGAAGTAAGCGATTGAATAAATGCCAGGTATTCGGCTTCCGTCGCTCCCCGTTCTCCCAAGGCAAGCATACCTGTTTCAATCTGATTCATGAGATCTCGACGGAAAATAGTTTTAAGCTCTTCAGCAGTAGGTGTTGATCCTGCGAGCGCGTCAAAAAGTGCTCTGGCATGTTCTGGTTGGGTAAGGAGAAGGTGCTCAGCTATAATCTCACCTTTAAAAATACGGCGCAAATCGTCAAATTGAATGCCGGTTTCAGGGCCGACACTGCCGCCTTCGTTCATGTTGGTATTGTTGAGCGTATTGGGTGCTGTGGGGCCAGTGCCGTTGAGCTCAGCCTGTAGGCGCACCAGCTCCTCCGCCAGCTCCGGCACCGATCCTGCGCTTCGAATAAAAATTTCCCGGCCGGTAATCACCGTATCATCCCCTCCCCGATCGGCCAACACAGCGGCAGTCCAGAGGTTGATGAGATGGTTTACTTGTGTGGGATTCAGGCGCAGTTCATGTGCGGCCAACAGTGATTGCATTTGGTTTCGTATGATGCCGGTCAAGGTTGTTTCATTGGGTTGCACAAAGTGTATGACGTCATAGCGGTTGATTGCGGCAACCAGTTCCTCATCCGACTCATCCACCGCGACGGTCGCATGTGTTTTGTAATCAGGCGCCACACTTACCAGCGCGCCGTCTGGTGTGATAGCCAGATTACCTGCTGCATCAACTAAAACGGGGCGTCCGCCATAATTTACAACACCTGCACCTTCGCCTGCCAACTCTTGTGCGATGGCTTCCAATTGTGCTTCATACGCTTCGGCCTCGTTGGCTCTGTTTTGCCGCTTGCCGGCGACTTTTTCAGACAGATACTGCACGATTGCGGGTGGCTGTCCTCCTCCACCGCGGTGTGCATACACATACCACACAGCAACAGGTACGGCATTGGGTCCGAGCAAACAGGTCAGTCCCCATTTGAGGTCTTGGTTGCACTTTTCAAGCACGCTTGCTGCCATCACATCCTCTTTTGTCGGATCGATCTGTATGCGGATTTCTTCATCAGTCCCCGGCTGTGGGGGCGCTGTGGAAAAGACAACGCTGAGTGAATCCGGGCCGCGCTCCGCTTCAATTTGCTGGATGTCTTCGTAGGTGACGGCACGTCCGTCGATCTGGTATACGCCCGCCTGCTCAAGGAGCGCTTTGTACTGCGGATCCTGTTCTTCTGCGGCCAGCTCAGTCAGAATATCTTTCCATGCTGCCTGGGGGCCGTCGATCGGCTGGGTTTCGGGCTGGGGAGTTGGTGAGTTTTCGAGTTTGCTAGTTTGCGAGTTCTCGGGTTGTGGGTTGTTAGCTTGTGCAGGTGTGGGAATGATCAGCGATTGGCCGACATCCAAAGTCACTCGGTTTCCCGATGTGTCAACGATGCGGTAGTCTGCGGTAAGGGTGTAACCATTGGTAGCGGCCAGTGCAGCCGGATCGATACCCAGGCGACGCGCCACGGCCAATAGTCCTTCGTTGGGGGCAACGGTCGTAGTTTGCGAGTTTTCGAGTTGCGGGTTTGCTGGTTGCGGGGTAACTGGTTGCAGGCTTTCGGGTGTATTAGTTTGCGGGTTGGCAGGTTGTGGTGGGGGTTCTGGTTGAGGTGAGGTTCCCAGATGGCGACGCATATCGGCAATCAGCGACATATTGACTGTCAGTTGTGTCTCAGTGGTGACGGCGTTGGGGTCTTCAATGCCGCTGTCTGTGGTGATTTGCTTGGTGAGCGCGCCGACTGTGGCCAGCACCGCTCCCTCTGGATCCGGAGTATCGATAGTCACTCCCAGACAAGATCGTGAAAAGGCAAGCAGTCCCTGATCCGGCTTGGGGGTGGTTACCGCATATAGCGCGTCAGGCGCCCCATCGGTGTCTCCCCCACTCCCCACCTCATCGGTGCGGGTTGCACCGGGCGCTGTGTATAAGTCGGCTGGGAGAAATCGGCAGGCGTCAAAGAGCTGTCGCTGGGTTTCTTGCAGTTGGTCAACCGCCACGGGTGTTCTTCCCACTTCCTGCGCACCAACATCCTCACTCAGCAAGAGCACTGCTCCCACACCGGCTCCACCAACAAGCACCACCTCACCGGCTCGTCTTCTGATGGGTTTTGGTGTGCGTTCGCGACTCATGGGAAATCAGGATTGAATGATATCAAGCACCGCATCCACTTCAGCTTGGGTCAATACAAGTGCAGGTGTCTGAGGATCAAATAACGGGTTTGGTTCAGGGGTTGGTGCGGCAGTGGTTTGTGGATATCGTTGCATAAGCACAAGCCCATTTTTTATTTCATTCCATTGTGTTGTTAGTATTGTTTCACTGAGCTTTGCTGCCGGCACAACCGACTGCAGTGCGGCAAGCACGCTGATGCCCAGCACCGCGCGGCGGTGTCGTCGGTACTGACGATCTACATTGGCTTCAATTTCCTGCCAACCCGGTGATTTGAGTACTTCGCTCATTGAATCATAGTATATGGCATAGATGGCGGCAATACAATACTATAAGTAGTGATATAGAGGTGTTGAAAAAGATAATTAAATGGTTTTGGTTTTGTTGTGGTAAATAGAATGGTGAAGATGAGGTAAAAGAAGTGTATCGCTATAAGGATAAAGAAAGTGTTGAAGAAGATCGTCGTGGGGTTTGGCCAGCTCAGGGAGGGCTGGTTGTGAGAAGCAGAATGCTCTCACCACGACGATCTTCGATCAACAGATACATAATAACCTTTCGGTTAGGGGTGTTTAGCACTTGCTGCTTAGGCGTTCACCCGTTGGTTGGGTGTCTGACCGGTCTGCAGCCAGGTGCTGATCAGGGTCGAATGAGCTGGAACGCCGCCGGCGGTCCGTAGAACGGCGATGGTGTGCCCGTGTCCAGGAACGTACTGACGTTGTCCCACTCACGCATCATGCGACCGAGTTCCGGTTCATGGACCGCGAGCCAGTTCATGTCATCCCAGTAGGAAGCCGGATGGTTGGCCACCTCGTAGCGGGGGTGCCACCACAGCGGGACGCCGATGCTGTTGTGGAACTGGTTGGATGCCTGCAGTTCTTCGAGCAGCTTGTCCTTGTCGCCGAACTTGTCTTTCCACTCGAGGTGGCGGTAGTACATGTACAGCAGGAGCGCGAAGGCCAAGGCCAGCGCGATCAGAAGCAGCAGGATTGCGATGCCCTCCAGGCTGCTCAAGTAGATCAGGAGCAGTTTGGCAAGCTGGATCACCACGTCCATCGACGTGAAGGTCCACTCGTAGTTGTTGGACTGCTCTCCGTTGGTGTTCCACACGGCACCGTCACGCTCGGAAGCGGCCAGCTTGTGCCCCATGAACTCGATGTACATGTAGTACATCTGGTCCTGCGCGTAGATGCGCTTGATCATGGGTTGGAACGTCTGGTCGTCCATGGTGACGACTTCGGTGTAGATGGGCAACCCCTTGGTGTAGTACTCGTAGTACAGATGGCGGGGCGTCGGGGTGACCCAGGTGCCGACCATCGGGATCGCACTCCGTTGTGGAGCGTAGGCCGGGGCGGACGAATCCGTCTCGACCGATTGAGCACCTCCGGTGCCGGACACTGCCGCAAGCGCAAGCGCTGCGATCGTGCCGATCACCAGAAGCTTCCTACGGGTAAACCATCGGAACATCCGATTGGTCCTTTCTGTTTTGCCTTTTTGTTTCTTCACGGAAACGGGGGGTGATCGCAGTTGGAGCGAATCGTGTCACGCGCACAGGCGAAAGCCACATCATTGTGTGGTCGTGTGTCGAGAGCACGTACACTGTCACTCTGCTTCAACTGCAGATCACGATCCCCCGTCAGTTGAGTCAAATGACCGAAGTCACCGACTCAGTGAATGCCACAGACCGCGTGGGTCAGGGCAAGGTGATGAGGCCCAGCTGCGCAGCAGCGGTCGGGAGCTTGGGGAACTCCTCCAACCTGTCGGCGTAGCCGGGCAGGGTGTAGTAGGCGTCGGTGATGCCGGAGGTGTTATCGACCCAACCGCCGACGGTGAGCTGTGTTGCGCTCATGTCGAAGGGAGGGTCCCCACCGTTTCGCCAACGTCCGATCTTCTCGATGAGCAGGATAAGGCCCATGACGCCGGCGATGATCGCCAGAGCCTTCAGGAAGGTCAGGACGAGTGTCCAGACGACCCACCACAGGTAGCTCCACGACGCTTCCACGTCGCGTGCGGTGGCCAACGTCCACGAGTTGTTGTCGTAGTAGTCGTTGACACGCCACAGCGTACCGTCGTCCTCCGAACTGGCCCACAGGGTCCCGTTGGGAAGGCCGAAGAACGCGAAGTGCGTCTGCCCCCGCAGGATGCGGATGATCGTGGGTGTCCAAGCGACGCCGTTGGTCGTGACAGAACTCCACTGTACCGGGTTGCCCTGGTAGTACACAGTGGGCATGGTGTCGACCCAGTCGTCTGCCGAAGCAGAACTCTGGGGGACGAGAGCCGAGGCGGACGAATCCGACTCGACGTTGGTTGCTCCCGATCGGGCAGCGAAGGCAACAAGTGCCAGTGCTGTCAGCCCGATGGCGCCGATGACTCTCCATCTTCTTCGCGATGGAACCATAACGGAGGTTTCCTTTCTTTTATCTTTTCTTTCCACTGGGCGGGGGTGCGGCCCGAAGGCAACATTCCACCTATTGGACCTAGGGAACGCTCCACCAGCCGAGGTCAGCGCCGACAGAAGTCAGCGGCGGCCAGGCCGTCACGGTGGATCGGAAGGTGGGATCGCCGTAGTAGGCGTCGGTGAACCCGTGCGGGTCGCCGAGCCAGGCGCCCTGGGTCAGCTGGTTGTCCGTGCTGCGGAACCAGTGCCCCGATTCGAGCCGGTGCTTGATCCACAACACGAGTGCCACCACTGCAGCGAGGGCCGCGAGCACGTCGATGATCTTGGCAATCACGATGATCGCGTCGATCAGGTACATGATGCTGTCGAGCACCTGGGTGTTGCTTGCCAACGTCCACGAGTTGTTGTCGTAGTAGTCGTTGACGCGCCACAGTGTACCGTCGTCTTCCGAGCCAGCCCACAAGGAGCCGTCAGGAAGGCTGAAGTACGCGAAGTGCCGCTGGTTGCGCTCGATGCGTGTCACCACCGGTGTCCACCGGGTGCCGTTGCTGGCGGTAACCGGAGTCCACTGTACAGGAGTTCCCGACAGGTAAACCTGCGGGATTGCGGCAATCCAATCGGATGCCGTAGCTGCAGAAGCGGTGCTCTGCGGGACGAGTACCGAGTCGGACGAATCCGTCTCGACGTTGGTTGCCCCCGATCGGGCAGCAACGACAACAAGTGCCAGCGCTGCCATCACGATGATGCAGAGGATTCTCCGTCTTCTCATACAGTCTCCTTCTTCTAGGGGGTGACGAGTACGCCGAAGGTCTCACCGGCTGCGACGAGGTCCGGGTAGGGCGTGACCTTCTGCCGGAAATCCGGGTCGGTCCACAAGTCCGTAAAGACTGTGGTGTCGCCGTCCCAGGCTCCCAGGTCGATCTGGTTGCGCCGGCTGCCGGTCCAGTCGCGGATCCGTTGCCAGACCGCGATGATGAACATGACTGCTCCGAAAAGCAGCAGGGCGGCGCTTACGATGATCGCAAGTATCCGCAACATGGTCTTGAGCCACTCGAGAACCGAGATGACGGTCCCCGCGTCGGCCAACTGCCAGGTGGTCTCGTCGTAGTAGTCACCACCGTTGTCGATGCGCCACAGCGTACCGTCCTGCTCGCTGGCCGCGAACATGTGTCCGGTCGGCAGTGAGAAGTACGCGAAGTACTGCTGGTTGCGCTCGATGCGTTGCACCCGGGGAATCCAGGTGACGCCATGGGTGGTGACCGGCGTCCAGAGGACGGGGTATCCCGACAGGTACACCTGCGGAATCGCATCCTTCCAGTCACCGGCCTGCAGAGCAGGTGGTGACAGAGCGGGTTGCGCCCCGGAATCGGGTGCGGGACTGCCGTAGATCGCAGCTGCAAGAGCCACTAGCAGGCAGAGCGCCCCGACTCCTCCGAGTCGTCTGAGCCAATTACGCATATGGTTCCTTTCCGTTTTTCTGTATCTGCAAAGAGAGCGGGAGATCTCACGGGAAGTGCATGCACTCCGTTTGTTATATCCAGGGGGGTGTCATGTCCCCGTGAGATACCTCCCGTCAGAAGAGCTCAGTTGAATGAGCTCAGCGTTGTACTACGGCAGGCGGATACCGGCTTGGATGAGCGCGCTGCTGACGGCCGGGTACTGGGCGATGTCGCTGCGCGCACCGGGATCGATGTCCAGGCGGTACTGCAGGCCTTCGAGGTTGCCGGCGTACATGCCCAGGTCGACCTGGTTGCGGTTGTCGGGTCGGCCACGACCTCCTCCTCCGCTGTACCACCAGTGAACGAGCGCCACGCCGATCGCGACTCCCAGAGCGAACATCACGATGTTGTTGGCAAGCGTCATCAGGATCTCCCAGATCCAGTTCAGGATCCGGATGATGTCGATGGCGGATGCGAGGGTCCACGTCGTGTTGTCGTAGTAGTCGTTGAGGCGCCAGATCGTCCCGTCGTTCTCCGAGATCGCCCAGGACTGGTTGTCCGGGGTGCTGAAGTACGCGAAGTTGGTGCCGCCACGCGTGATGCGCAGGACTGTCGGGGTGTACAGGCGCCCATCACTCCACATCTTGGCGCTCCATTGCACCGGAAGGCGCTGGAAGTACACCGTCGGGATGTTGTCGGTCCAATCGGACGCCGCAGTTGCAGAAGCAGAGCTCTGCAGGCTGAAGTCGGCCGTCGGAGCCGATGGATCGGTCTGTTGGCCGGAGGCTGCCGGACTGCCGCACATGGCGACTGCCAGGCTGAGTGCTGCGATGAGCACTGCGCCCCATCCGATTCGTCTTCTGGTTCGTGGGTTCATATTGGTTGACCTCCTTGGTCAGGGTTGCAGTTGGCTCCAGATGCCGAGGTTGGCACCGGCATTGAAGATTTCAGGTTGTGCAAACACATCACCGCGGAAATCCGGGTTGGTGTGATAGGTCTCAGAGAGACCGGATGTGTCGCCCGCCCAGGCGCCGATGTCCAGCTGTGTGAGGTTGGCGCTCATCTTGGCCGAACCCTTGCCTCTGCCAGGTGGATTTCTGGTCCACTTGATCATGAGGTACAACAAGAGGAACATGACCAGAAGAATCGCCACAATAATGATTTTCCCGATCAGGATAATCATGTCAGCGATCCACTTGCCTGCAGCCTCGGGATCATACTCCGCGAGGACAGAGAGATGCCAGGTGCTCGAGTCGTAGTAGTCACCACCATTGTCGATGCGCCATACGGTGCCATCATCCTCAGAAACAGCGAACTGCATTCCGTTGGGGAGGCTGAAGTACGCGAAGTACGTCTGACCTCGCAGGATGCGGGTGACTGTGGGGGTCCAGACGACACCGTCGGTGTTGACGGGTGTCCAGCGGACCGGGAAGCCCGACAGGTATACCTGCGGTATTGATGCGACCCAGTCGGAGGAACCGGAGAACTCGAGAACCGAACCCGCGGATGCGGTGTCGGCGGTGCCAGCGTAGCTGGTGGAGGGGGTGCGCCACATCATTGCCATGGCGGCCGTGATTGCGACGACTCCCAATACGAAGCACCTTCTTCGTTGTCTTCTCATGAGTTGACGCCTCCTTTGCGTCTGCATCGTCACCAGGGTGGTGAATCGATGCGGTGAGCTCCTCATAGTCCGTGAGGAAAAAAAGGCATATATTCTCTTAATCGTTTGCCTTTTGTATTGTGACCCATCCTTAGGTCGCTCTTTCTGCATACGTTTACATAAAAAACATACACACAAAAAAGCGACCTAAAGTACCGTAGGATCGTGCACGCTTCATATGTGAGTGTGCACTATCTACTATGGGTATACAAAAGAGTAATTATGTAATCTGTTGAATATCCCTGATTTTTAAGGTGCGTGAATCACTTGCATGCAATACGCAAACGGTCACATTTGAGCACAAATCAGACGCATCCGGAGCCATGCATTTCGGCCACAGAAAAAGCGTCAAAAGTATGTGTGCGCAAGCGGTTATTATACCATTTCTATAGGTCTAATTCAAGGATTTGCATAGTCTGTCAGGAGTGTGTCAGACAGAAAAACTATAGGGGTCTGAAGGGTCAATGAGAGAGTGTTATAGACGGTGAGTAGCGTCGGAGTCAATGTGTAATTGTTCCTCTGTGACTTTGGGTTTTGTATACTACACACTATGCAGTATTTTCTCGCCAAAACAGATCCACTCACCTACTCTATTGACGACTTGAAACGCGAAAAAGTGACTCACTGGGACGGCGTGCATAATTATGCAGCAATTGCGGTCATAAAAAGCTGGCGACCCGGTGATCGTGTGTTTATCTACCACTCTCAGGGTGAGGCGAGAATTGTTGGGCTCGGTGAAGTGGTGACTGAGCCGAAAAAAGACGAAAAAGACCCACGCGGCATCAGTTGGGTCGCCGACGTGCGCTATATCTGCACCTACGACCCCAACTACCGCGTGAGTCTGCGTGAGGTCAAAGAATCAGGCAAATTTGCCGATTTTCCCCTCGTTCGTCAGTCACGCCTGTCCACGATGGCCTGCACTCCTGAGTTTACCCGGTGGGTGCTGGAGCGCGTGAAGCCGCTCTAAAAGGGTTGGCGTATTGACGGATTTGCGAGTTGTTTGGGCTGTTAGCTTAGGCGCTTTTCGGGTGATGTATCACGACTGTGTCAAGGTCAAAGCGTACTTTCGGCCGTTTGGAATACTCATCTGCCTCTGATCGGTGTCCGATGGCCATAATTACCACAGATGCGGCGTTGTGCTCCTTCAGACCCAGAATTTCGTCAAATTGTTCCCGGTCAAAGCCTCCCATCGGCGAGTTATCGACGCCGATACTGGAAGCTGCGGCTACCATGGTGCCCAGGGGGATGTATACCTGCGAAGTTGCCCAGTGCGTGTGCGCTTCCTGATCCATGCCAGAGATAAAGGCCATAAGTGAATCTTTGAAGCCGTCAAGCGACTCGGTGGGCACGCCCGTTGTGCTGGCAGTCGCTTCAATCAGCTCTTCAGCGAGGTTTTCACCGATATCGGTGCGGCGAGCAAAAACAAGTAGGTGTGAGTTGCTTTTGATCTGCGGTTGATGCCAAGCTGCTGCTGAAAGCTTTTCTTTGGTTTGATCATCTGAGACGACGATGAACTTCCATGGCTGCAGGCCGTACCACGATGGCGCCAGTCTCCCCGCTTCCAGTATGGTTTGAAGCTCCTCATCGGTGACTTTTTGAGTCGGATCGTATTGTTTGACAGCTGCACGCCAGCTGAGTTGGTCTATAATAGTAGACATAAGAGTATAGAAAATGGATAATATACTATATAATATATAGCGCTATACAATTTATAGTATAATTCTTTCAGTATGTCAACTACACAAGAAACACATGGTTGTATTGTGGCTGCCACGCGCATCATCGGTGACAAATGGAATCCGCGTCTTCTGTATGCCTTGTCACAGGGAATTGATGGGTTTTGCGCGATTCAGCGGGAACTTGATGGGGTGAATCCCCGCACCTTGTCTGATCGACTTGATCGACTTGAAGCAGAAGGTATTATCGCCAAATCAGCAGAAGACTCCGAGCACAAAGTGCGCTACATGCTCACCGAAAAAGGCCGCGAACTCTTGCCTATATTTGAGCAGATGGCCTCCTGGAGCCTGCGCCATGGGCAGAAAACTATATGAAACACGTATAAAACCGTGACCCGCGGCATGGTATTTAAATGATATGAGGAAGAAGCCGACCTTCTTTAAAATATGCCATACACCAATCTAAACAGGTAGTTTAGCTTCTCATATAGGGTATAATACTGAATGGTCTCATTATCAAAACCTTATTTTGATCAAAGAGAAATTGATGCTGTTACTGCGGTAGTTCAGTCGGGCAATATTGTTCAAGGCAATAAATGTCGGGAGTTTGAAGAAGAAGTCGCGGCATTTTGTGAAAAAAAGCATGCTATCGCAACTTCAAGCGGAAGCTCCTCTATATTGCTTGCCGCGCAAGCACTAGGAGTTTCCCAAGAGAGCTCGTTTATCACTACACCCTTCACCTTTGTGGCAACAGTAAGTCCCCTACTGGCCTTAGGTGCCAAACCGGTCTTTGTAGACATATCAGCAACTGACTATTGTATTGATGTGGAGCAGATACGTTCGCGCATATCTGAGACGACTAACCTGATTGTGCCGGTTGATTTGTTTGGCCAGGTATGCCGGATGGATCAGATACGTGAAATAGCAAGGCAGCATGATGTGCGTATACTTGAAGATGCCTGCCAGGCATTTGGTGCAACATATATGGGGAAAAAAGCCGGTTCGTTTGGTGATGTGGGAGCCTTTTCTTTTTATGCAACAAAAATTATAACAACAGGAGAGGGCGGTATGATCGTCACTGATGATGAAGAACTTGCCCAAAGGCTACGGCAACTGCGCAACCATAATCAAAGTGATGAAGGCTCCTATGATTATCTGGGACTAGGAGGCAACTATCGTATGACTGATATAGCTGCCTCAATCGGATTGGCTCAGATGAAGAAAATTGATGAAATTATATCGCGCAGGCGTATGATCGCTCATCAGTACATACAGGAGTTGATGGGAGTAAAGGGTATATGTCTTCCAGAAACCAATCCTCATGCAAACCATTCTTATAATCTTTTTTGCATACGAGTAACCAATGAACATCGACTTGGACGCGATGGCCTGCTTAAAGTGCTGCAGCAGCATGGAATCGGGGTGCGGGTGTATTATCCAAAACCGCTCCATGAGTATGAGTTTCTTACGCGATGGGGATATAAAAAGGGCGATTTCCCGGTAGCTGAACAAATGGCGCATGAATTACTGTCAGTTCCCATGCATCCTGGCCTGCAGGAGCAAGATGTTATGCGCATTATTCGCATTATTCAGGACAACTCATAATATGAAACGTATTGCATTTATCGGTTGCAGCAGCATATTTGAAAAGCATGCAAATGCCATCTCACATATTGATGAGCTACAGATTGTGGCGGTTGCTGATATCAATGAATCACTTTTGCGCCGGCGTGAAACTGAGTGTGGTTGTGTCGGATACCTGGACTACAAAAAAATGATTGCCGAGCAGGCTGGTGATTTAGATTATGTTGTTGTTGCTTCACCAAGTCATCTGCATGCTGAACATGCTCGTTACGCATTGCAGCAGGGGTGTAATGTATTGCTGGAAAAACCGCCTACACTCACATACGAAGAATTTGTTGCTCTTTGTGCTCTGGCGGATGAGAAGCAATTGCAGCTGTTTGCCGTGTTGCAGCTGAGATATGATGCAGTGTTTCAGCGGGTAAAACAGGCCGTACAAGAGGGACTGTTTGGTCAGATCACTATCACGTCGCTTGATGTTTTCTTTCAGCGAAAGGATGATTACTATGGTTCGTGGCGTTGTGACGAAGAAAAAAGTGGCGGTATCTTATACGATATTGGCATACATTACCTGGATGCGGTAGTGACAATTATCCAGAGCGAGGTCGCTACGGCGCTGGCCAGATCTTTTCATCACACGAGACACAATGCATCTGACACATACCATGCAATAGTTGAGTTTCAAAATGGAGCGTCTGGATCAGTATGTCTGACAGTGGCATCAGAGCCGCGTACTCTGGGGACTGCTTTGACTATCATTGGGACCCGAGGATCAATTCGCCTCGGCGGTCCTCAGCTAAACGAATGCGAACAGGTCCAGTTTGTTCATGCTGAAGATCAAGATCGATGGAACAGTCTGGTAACTCAGCTGAATCCCCCGCACAAAACAGGTGGTGCCACTAATTTTATCCATATGTATCAAGCATTGGCAAGACGAGAAGGAATTGTCATGATTGATGCCGCACCCGTCATGCGCTCTTTGGAATTGTTGCGTACATCAGAATGATAAAGATACTTGCCAATGCACAATTTTTTGGCTTCGCTCCAAGCTCGCTATTGTTGGCCTCGCTAGATACATTGTCTCAGCAGTATCCGAATACATTTGCAATAACCATTGTCACCAATCCCCATATACAGGCACTCATTGCTCAGCGTGATACGGTAGATTATCAGATTCTTGATCCAGGTGAAGCTCATCTGTTGCCGTATTTATTTGAAATAACGGCGCATGCGCGATATGATGCATTTCTTTCATTTTATGATCCAACCCTCATGGTGTATGCCTGGTTTTATGATATGCCCCGCATCCTGTATGACGGGCTATTTCATTTTTGGGATGAGGAAAGCTTTGAAAATGATGTACGAAAAGACATATCGCAGGCCGTTGCATATAAACAGGCTCAGGACACTCCCGGAATCATACAGTGGCACGATGCTATCTGGGGGAAAAATCCGCATGAAATGCTCTTTGGTGGACATTTTTTTGCTGATTTACAGTTTACCCGTAAGTCTCCAGGCATACACGAAAGGCTCGATAATTATGCTGATTTGAAAGAGAAAATAATTCCCGTTGACTGCATTGTGCACCATGCACAGGCGTCTCCCCTCCCCTTTTCCCAACGAGATGCATTGGTCGTTTCTCTGGGGGGAAGCTTAAATCCTATTGTCACCTTTGAACAAAACATGTTTTATGCAAAAACAGCATTGTCTTTTTATGCTGAGTTTATACAAACAGTGCCGTCTGCGCCGCGCCACTGCTACTTCATATCTCATCCAAAAATTCATATGGCTTTGAGTCAAGATCATGTGCAGCATAAAGGAATTGAACTTATTTCCGCAGTGTCACAAAAACAATATTTTGACATATTGAGAAAAAGTATTGCCGCTTTATTGCCCCCAAGCTACACTGCCTTGCAGGAAGCTGCCTATTTTAAAACGCCTGTCTTGCTGTTGCCGGAGCAAAATGGAGGGCAACCTCATTGTTTTGAGTTATTGAAACAGAGCAATTATCCTCTCACTTACAGTATGACTGTGGCAGGAACCTTACATACGAGATATGGTGAGTTTGAAGTGGAACGCATGTATAAGGCCATTCAGAAACTCCATGATGATCGTGCACTTCATGCGATGATACATAGGAATATGGTGGAATTTTATGAATGTATCCACACCGCAGATGGAAATGCACGTATGGTTACACAACAACGCAAAGCAATACAATCATTATTGGGTGGTTTTGATGGGGCGATACAGATTGCAGCACATATTTATCACTATCTGAATCCTCAAAAATGAGCGCACGATTTGATGCCTACCTCCAAAAGGTCCATACACATGCGACGCCACAGGAAATTATACAGATGGCTGTCCAACAGCTGCTGGATGCTCCGATCGGACGCATGACAAGGATTATTAGAGGTGAGTCACATGAGGTATACGATGTGACTGTGGGTGTTGATGATACAGCATATATTGTCCGCATTTCTCCGCAAAAAACAGCGCACTTTGATGCAGAACGATGGGCAATCCGTCAGGTATCCAGACACCACGTACCTGCCCCACAGTCAATTCGAATAGGTGCATATGCAAACACTGATCATCCGATCGTAATTGAAGCATATCCTAAAATTATCGGTGAGGCTGTCGACATTTGGGATCCGACATTTGATCGCCTTTCGTATAAGCCCCACGTGTTAGAAGCAGGTGCTTTGCTGCGACGCATTCACTCAGTGCCAACTCTGCATTATGGTCCCCTTGACGCGATGGGTATCGGGGCGTTTCCTACTTTTATGGATCGAATCATGAGTGTAATGAATCAGTTAGGTGCCTTTGAGCCGTTGCTTGCGAATCAGTGTACTCATGTTTACCAACGAGCATACGCTCTCTTTCGGTCAGCTCCCTCACACCTGGTGCACGGCGATTATGCACCAAAGCATTTTATTTTGCACAACGGTTCAGTTGCTGGGATTATTGATTGGGAAGGGGTTGAGTCAGGCCCGTATTATCTGGATTTTGGCAGATGGTCTCATTATTATCATGAGCAGCTTCCAATCAGGTGGTTGTTGGAGGGGTATGGTGCAACTGAAAAGGAGCAAATGAGTATTCGTACAGTGCTGCCGTATATGGAGCTTTTTTGGGCATGTCACTCTTTGTTGTTTTACTCACAGCACAACTATCGTGAACAAGCGGACGAAGATACAGAAAAAATTCTTACGATACTGCACGCATTATCATGATTTTTTTGGGCTGATCAATGCGTCTTCCAGTACCAGATAATCAATATCATTCTCCAAAAAGCATATCATCGCATCTTCGGGCGTATGCACAATTGGTTCGGCATTATCATTAAACGAAGTATTTAAAACAAGAGGCAAACCTGTTTGTTTATGGAATGCACTTATGAGTTTGTGATATTTCTCATTTATCTCCCGGTGAACAGTCTGTAGTCGACCGGTTTTATCTTCATGCATAATTTCAGCTACCTTCTGTTGCTTGTCTTCGTGTACCTGAGCAATAAAAAGCATATATGGACTTTCTGTAAGCTTATCTGAAAGGACAAAATATTCATGTGCATGCTCTGCAAGAATAGAGGGAGCAAACGGTCGGAAGCTCTCCCGTTTTTTGATTATTTTGTTTATGTGTTTTTTTATTCCTGCAATGCCCGGGTGTGCAATAATGCTTCGGTTTCCCAAAGCACGCGGCCCGATCTCGCTTGCCCCTTGAAACCAACCAATTATCTTTCCTTGTGCTAAAAGTTCGGCCGTTTTCTCTTCAATAGACTCCGGATGTTGGACGACTATCTGGTCCTGATATTTCAATAGCACTTCTTCAATCTCGTTGGCAAATGTGGGTCCTGAATACGGAATAAACGGATATGGGGTTCTAAAGGCTGTTTTTTCGTGTACATTTTGATACCAGAGCACTGCGCCGATCGAGAGGCCGCAGTCTGAGACCATAGGAGGCACATGAAGGTGGGTGGTATCTGTGTGACGAAGAAGATGTGTATTGCTTATGCCATTGAGCGCAACCCCCCCTGCCAGACATACATTTTGAATTTGATAGGTATGTATGGCTTTTTGCACGATGGATGAGATGATAAGAGACGTAAATTCCTGGATACTCAAAACGAAATCATAATAGTCTTCCAATAGGGGTAGGTATTGGTGTGGTGCTTCCTTACCCAGGTATGAGTGAAGAAGCGGGCTGGCAAACGGAATATTGAGTTGTGTCGAGATGTAATTAGCAAGAACTACATTTCCATTGAAGGTGTTTCCAAACATCCGATGCAGAATGGGCGGATTATCTTCTGTTGTGCCAAAATGAGGAAACAATGAATCATCAGGGGAAAGGAGGTTTTTTAAAAACGGGAGATATCGCGGTGTTTTCCCCCATGCAGAAAGCGCCATGGTTTTTCCGGAATCATTTGATCCATTAAAACCAAGCAAAATATTTGCCGCTTCCCACAATCGGCCCAAAGAAAACTGTGCATTCATTTCTGCAACTTGTGTGAGTGTATTGTCTTTACCAATTGCCAGTCTACCGCTTAATCCGTCTCCCACATCATCAAGTGATAGAACAAGGGCTTCATTATAGTTGGAGGTAAAAAATGCGCTCGACTGGTGGGCGGTGTGATGATCAAGTATGTGTCGGTGCTTTCCCTGAGACAGTGATTCAAAAAGCTCCCGAAGTTCGCTGCCGTGAATATGGGTGTTTTCATAATTTTGAGTTCCCACCCATATGTATGCATCTACTTCAGCAGGCGCAACTTTCAGGGAGTCAAAAAGAGCTTGTATACACGTAGTGTCGGTAAGTCCTGCATACTTTTTTCTTGTTACTCGCTCTGCTGCCAGATACGACAGGGTTCCGTCTCGCAAAAGAGATATGCTTCCTTCATGCCAAATGCCTGAGAGTGCAAGTATTGAATTGGTGGTGGTGTTCATAGTAGTAGTTCTTTCGGTTGTATATTCCATCGCTGCAATATACTTACGGCACCACGTTTTTCTTGTTCTGAGGATGCCTGGCGTAATTGTTCATAACTGATATGCGTACGGTGAAGCACTTGCAACAGAAATGTGCGCTGCTGCTGATATTGTGTATCTTTTTCTATTGAGGATTGGGTACCAGTTATACGATATGCATAGGCATCCACATCAACCGCGATCATTTGGCTGGACTTATGTATGTGACAAGCTGCCGCTAAGGCAAGCAGGAGTCCATAGTCATCGTGGGCTCCCAATTCAAGCGGCCAACCCCCAACGGCTATCAGTGCATTTTTTTTAAATCCTCTGAGCCCAATAGCATATGCGTAAACCATCAGATCAAACAGTGAGTATGTTCGTGCTTTTCGTATTTTATATCGGTGGACTTGATCTGTAAAACGCATTTGGCTTGATTTGATGGGATGAAATTCTGCTTCTTCATCGATCCACGCCAACTCGTCGGGCAACGTATCTGTTTCGATTTGAAAAATACAATTCGATACAGCGCATATTGCATGTTCGTTTTGCATCATCGACTTATACATGTGTCCAATCGCATGCGGTGAGCATAGATAGTCATCAGAGTCAATATAAAACAGCACATTGCTTTGCGAAAAATATGCACCCACATTTTGAGGTAAGGCTTCGGAGCCGCTATTTTTCTCTAGCCGGATCAGAGTTACATTGTGGTCTGAACAGAATTGTTTTGTCTGTATTATATCGCCTGCTGTAGAGGCGTCATCGACAATAATTACTTCATAGTGTGGAGCGTGTTGCTGTTTCTCAATTGAGTCGATCAGCTGTGGAAGATGTGCAAGTCGGTTGAAAGATGCAACGACGATACTGCACGCAGGCGGTGTAGCGCTTTTTGTTTGGGTGAGAACTTCACAGCTGACAATCTTGTTTTGCAGCCAGGGAATAGTAATTTTCATGAGCAATTATAGAATATCTGCATCGCTTAATATGGACATTACCTTTTCATATGATATCGGTTGGGAGTGTTCATACAGAAGATATGGCGTGGGTTTTTTGCTAAAGTCAGGAGGAATATAGGAGCGTAGTGATTCAATCGTTGAATCCGTAAAGTAATCAATGTCGGTTTTTTTGGAATGAAGAAGGGAAAGTATTTTTCGTTTGTGCTGTAAAACAGAGGGTGACAGTTCTGTGGATGGGGTCTCAGCGATAAACCTATTGTGTACATAGGTCTGCGGGTCTGTTTTGTGATAGAGTGCATACTCTGTTCGTTTTTTATGAAACCCGGTATAGGTTCCCAGTATTACAGAAAGTACTTCGTGATCCAAATGCCCTCCTTCGTAGGTGGGAAATACGATGCGGGCGGGATCAAACGTAAGAAAGACTTCATTTAATTGGTGAATGAGTCTGTCAATATGGTCTATGCTCTCTCCATCAGGCACATCAAATTGGATGTATTTGGTTATATTGGCTGCAGTACACACCTGTTTTATCTCATCAGAAAGTATTTGGGCATGTACAGGATAAGGAATATGGCGGTAGGCTGCCGGATATCGATCAGGGCTTGGTAGATTGTCTGTTGTGCATACAAGCACCTTTGTCCCCTTACATGCCCAAAGATCAGAAAATGCGCCAAGAAATACATCGTCGATGTGTGCGCCAAAATATACGGTCACATCGGTTTTCATGCGAAGTCAGTATAGCACAGCAAAATTAGTCTCTGGGTTTGACGAGCTTTGCGGTGCGCACAATCTTCAAGACTTCCCCGTCGGGCCCGGTAAACTCATCCTTGCGGGTCATATTGGCATAATGATTCAGATTCTCGGACAAGAGTGTCTGGAGTTCGCGCAGCTCTTCATTGAGGTTTCGCACTTCTGATTCGACTGCCTGTACTGCTTCTGTTTTGGTGATTTTTTCCTTGGCAGCGTTGACTTTACGCTTCATTTCCTTCTGCTGTTCCTCTACTTCAGCGTACTCGGCATCCTGCTCAAAGGACTGTTTGAACATCTCTTTTTGGGTCTTAATTTTCTCGCGGACTTTCTGGATGTCTACCAGATAATCCTTGATCATGGTCTCGAGGTTTAACAGGACTTCCGGTTCGATGGGGTTTTGTGGATCCATAGGAAAAAAAGTGGAATAAAAGAATTGGTATTGAAGTTACAGTATAGGAAGAAAAAAAGAAGGGGGCAAGGGGAAATAAGGG
>CAZOFT010000010.1:52054-53973 GCA_964579395.1 uncultured Gammaproteobacteria bacterium
ATTCCTCTCCTCTACCCTCAATCTGTCGATTAAGAATATAGGAGAGCGGAGGATGGAAGATGATAATGAGTGATGTGCGTGGTGTGAACCAGGCGAAGATGGGCGTAAACGCGCATCAGCATCAGTCAAAATCAGAGCTTCCAGCCAAATGGGATCCTCAAGCGAGAACCTGCTTCTTAACCTCATGCAAAAGCGAGGTGTGCAAGTTGTGTCGCGAGGTGAATCCCGGCGAATCTCCAGTGTATCCACAGAGGCAGCGTGCAGCGATATGAGTCGCGCTTCTGTCATAGTGGTTTCCTGGGGAAACTCCTCCATGAGGGTTAGGACCTCTCTACTCTCCATGATCAGCGGGTGCCGATCACGGGGTTGGTGGCTGCTCGCATTGCTGCGAACAGACCACTCCAGGTGGCGGCGCGTCGCGTCGCGATCTGCTCAGGCGTCCCGTGGGGGCGAACCTGGCTGGTGATGTGAGCGCGCTGCGCTGCACGGTAGGCCGAAGCCAAACCGCTATCGGTGGTGGGCCAATAGTACATGGCGTATCACCTCCTTTCTGTATAGTTGGATGGACGAGACTAGCTGAGAAACCAGTCGTAAGCTCTCCACGAGGTACAAGTGTTACCGCCCATACTCTATCGGATAGCCAGCGCTGGCAGTGTGTTCAGTCTGAACACGTGCAGTACAGCCATTCGTTGCCGCACCGTGGGCATTTGGACGATCGTCCGATGCGCAGGCACAGCTGAATCAGCTTCCGTTTCATGGTGTCACCTCCTTTCGTAGGTGAGATTGTTAGACAACGTATACCGCCATTCCGACTCGGATGTGTGTGAAGAGCCATTCTGAAACATGCATGGGTACGCGAACGCAACCATGAGATCCTGGGGCCCAAGGGACATTTTCGAGTCCGTGAATCGACACTCCGGTGGGACCGAAGAACAAGGGGTTGTAAACGCGCCCAAGTTCGTCATCCAGTGGACCGCGGTACTTTTCAGTAACCGTGAACCACCCAGAGGGAGTGAAGCCGTCGTAGCAGCTGCCATCAGAGAGGCAGTAGGGCTCGCCGGCTCCGGTTGAGACGTGAACGATTCGCGTCAGCTGGCTGTTCTCATACAAGAACAACACTTGCCGGGCGAGGTCGATCTCGACTCGGTAGGCATTCCCATCGGGAACGAGCGATGCGGGTTGCGCAGCCGTGGTCAGCCGAAGCATGACATCGGGCGTTGCCGTGGCGGTTCGAGGCAGTCCTTCGACTTTCTCAAATGCCAGTATTGCATCAGCAAGTCCTGCCGAATCGCCGTCATCTGTCACGGGGTCGTAGTAGCGCAGCTCAATGAGCTTTGCCCGAACCTGCTCCAGCGTGGTGATCGGCGTGGGTGCCGTGGTGGTTGTCTGAATCGTGGACGTCGTGGTCGGTGCGGCCGTGGTGCTGGTTTGTGCCGGCACGCTGGTCGTAGACATGGACGTCGTCGTCACCGCACTTCCCGAAGGAGGTGTGGTAAGTGACTGGCTGTCGCTGCCGCAAGCTGTCGCAAGCAGTGCGATCGCCACAACGATGATTGTTCCAATACGTCGTAACACTGATTCACCTCCTTATGGTGGTGACTAAGGGTTTTTCTATTGCCGTAGAGAATGCTCCGTGGACTCGCCATCAATACCAATTCGATTGCTCGAACCGGGAGAGTTGGGAAGCCAACAAAGCATGCCAGGTGTAGGTGTCTGTGCATGAATCGCGTGGGGATTGGACCCACTGGAGCAGGGATTGGACCTGATCCTGACCATATGGTCTTCGATCCATGTCATCAGACTCTACAGGGTTCCCGCCGTGGTAGTTCTACCTACTAGCCGCGTGCCGTGGGCACTTCCTGCTCGCACTGCGAGAGATCCTCGACGATGCGGGCCGGGTTGAACGGGCAGGTGATCTC
>CAZOFT010000011.1:0-16931 GCA_964579395.1 uncultured Gammaproteobacteria bacterium
TTCCCTTTGCCAGCTCATCGACCACTTTGTCAAGGTAGCGAATTTCTTTCATCAGAGGTTCTTTGATTTCTTCAACCCGAACACCGCAGATAACCCCGGTGATGAGGGTTCTATTCGGATTGAGTTTTGGTGCTTTTTTGAAAAACTCCACAAACGTCACGTCATCTTTGATGCTCTTGATCTGTGATTCTGAGTATCCGGTGAGCCAGTTGATTACTTCATCCAGCTCTTTTTGCGTACGACCTTTGCGCTCTATTTTTTGTACGTACAGCGGATATACACTGGCAAACGTCATGGCATAGACGCGATTATTGCTATCTTTCATGTTCATTATTGTAACAGGAAACAAGAGCAAATAAGCTCATTTCCCATATATGCAACTTTATGGTTGCATAATAAATATATGTGTGTAATAATGAGCTAATTACTTATTTTTATATAGCTATGTCAAACGCAGTCCAGGATGTGATTGAAAAACGAGTTACTATTAGTGCTTCACAAGAAGCTGTGTTTGAGGCAATTTCTGATCCTCACAAAATCGCACATTGGTTTCCGAATGCTGTTGAAGGCACGATGGAGCCAGGCGCAGATCCGACATTTGATTTTGGCGAATATGGAAAAACCAAAGTCCATATCGTGGACTCAAAACCGCATTCCTACTTTTCATTTCGCTGGGTTCCGGGAAGTCAACATTTTCTCGGCGACGTGATGAGTGTTGCCAACACGCTCGTTGAGTTTTTTATTGAGCCAAAAGATAACTCAACTGTTGAGGTAACCGTCAAAGAATCAGGCTTTTTATCACTTCCTGAAGTAGATCGTGAACAACGATTTCAGGACAACACCGGCGGCTGGGATTATATGGCAGGTCGCCTGATCAAACTGTTTTCATAATGAATATGATATTGACTGCTGATCAGTTTCGCGCCTTGGGGGACCCTGTACGCATGGAGATTATTCTCCGGCTATCGGCGGGGGAGGCCGTTTCTGTTGGTATTTTGTCTGACGGTCTACCAGTTACTCGTCAAGGTGCAAGAAAACATATTCAGGTTCTTGCAGATTCTCGTGTCATTTCACTCAGGCGAGATGGTCGCGTGGTCAAAGCTGCTTTGAATAAAGAAGCCATAGTCAGCATGCGCGAGTGGATGAATAGCTTAGAGAAAGCATGGAATACACGACTTCATCGCTTGAAATCCTATGTAGAAAACCAGTAGCGCGAGGCGGGTAGTCCTCATTTACTTTGTGATTTTGCGCACCATCGTGAGCTGAAAAGCAGTCACCAGCACATATACTATGGCAGCAACAAACGGACTCAGGGCCCATGCTGCGGTTTTTGGAGCAAATGGAATAATCGCCAATACTGAAGCAACAGACAGACCGATTGACAGAAAATTCAAGGTGTTTCCCAGCTGCACTACGCTCCTGTTTTCATCTGATCCATGCAGTACATATGTCGATACGATCTCCATAAGGGAAAACGCAGCTGCAACACTCAGTACGGCGAACATGATATCCCAAGCAGTCGGACTTCCCTTCAGGGCGGATAAAGCAGCGATGGTTCCAGTGATGGAAATTGAATAGCCAAACGCCGGGCCATTGTCATGGACGGTACGCTTGACGGCACGAATATAGGACTTCATAATTACACCTTACCACATATTTTTTGTATGCCAAGTCGCGCTTGAACACTTGCGCAATGGAAGTGATAAGAGTATCCTGAACGTATGAACACTGATCCGATCACTATCCAAACCACCGTTAAAGCCCCCATGGAAAAAGTATGGGAATGCATGAATGAGCCGACCCATATTGAACAGTGGGCATTTGCCACCCCCGATTGGGAAGCAAAAAATGCCAAAAATGATCTTCGCGTCGGCGGAACCCTGTCCACCACCATGGCAGCCAAAGACGGAAGTGCCAGCTTTGAGTTCGGCGGCACCTACACCAAAGTCGAAGAGCATGCCCAGATTGACTATACACTGGGAGACGGTCGTCGTGTATCGATAGTGTTTGAGCAAACGCCTGATGGTGTAAAAGTCACTGAAACGTTTGATCCGGAGCAGCAGAACTCACGCGAGATGCAGCAGTCCGGGTGGCAGGCAATTCTTGATAACTTCAAAAAACACGTAGAAGAGCACTAACTCCATAGGATAATAGGTTCCAGTTCGCTGTGAAGCAACTATGATAGATCTTTGGAAACGCATGGAAACCTGCTGGTATTGATGTATGAAACATATAATTCCCCATCTGTGGTTTGATACACAAGCGGTCGAAGCAGCCGAGTTTTATGCTTCCGTATTTCCTGATTCAAAAATCGTCAGCAAATCAGTAATCAAGGACACGCCCTCCGGAGACTGTGACATGGTTTCATTTACGGTGTGGGGACAAGAATTTCAGGCGATCAGCGCCGGACCGTATTTTTCAATCAATCCGTCTATTTCATTTTTTGTGAATTTTGATCCGTCAAGTGTGGAAAACGCACAGGAAAAACTGGATGAGATATGGAGTAAACTCGAAGACGGCGGTCAGGTCATGATGCCACTTGGAGAGTATCCCTACAGTAAGCACTATGGATGGGTGCAAGACAAATTTGGCGTATCGTGGCAGCTGATGCTTGCCAATCCTGAAGACAAATCACGTGCGACCATTGTCCCATCCTTGCTGTTTGTGCAGGAGCAATACGGAAAAGCAGAAGAAGCTATGAATTTTTACCTTTCAGTGTTTGCCGATTCTGAAAAAGGTACCGTGGCACTTCGCGGACCGAGTGAAGCGCCCGAGCGCGAAGGTACGGTGATGTACGAGGATTTTCGCCTTGCTGATATGTGGTTTGCGGCGATGGAAAGCGGCATGAAAGAACATACATTTATGTTTAACGAGGCGGTCTCTTTTATGGTGATGTGTGAAAATCAGCAAGAGATTGATCACTATTGGGAAGCATTGTCTGCCGTGCCCGAATCCGAGCAGTGCGGCTGGCTCAAAGACAAATATGGGGTGTCCTGGCAGATCGTCCCGACAGCAATGAATGACATGATGGAGCAAGGAGATGACGCGGCAAAAGAGCGAGTTACTCAGGCGTTTTTAAAAATGAACAAATTTGATATCGCTGCGTTACAACGTGCATATGCAGCATCAGAGTGATTCTGTTTTGACGTTTGTGTTGGCAGCTTGAGAGGGGTATACTGTAGGTCCGTCTATGACAAAGCGTATACTTATCGAGCGGATCCTTGCACAGCTGGCATTTTTCATATTGGGCTCATTGGCCATGGGGTATGCTGTGCAGCATATCTCATCTCTCAAATGGCTTGATGAGCAGGTATTTCTTCTTTTAAACGGTCTGCCGCACAACGCAGTATTTGATCGCATCGTCTTTCCGTTTGATCTCTGGTTTCCTCCTTGGAAGATCTTTTTCATGCCGATGTTTTTGTATTTTATGATGGCGCCGCTGTATCTGTATGTGTTGATTCGCCAACCGAAACAGGTTATCTGGCTTCTTATTTCTGTTGCGATAAGCTCCGGACTGGCAGGATTGCTGCTCACCATGCACTGGCAGCTTTTGTTCCGGGATCGGCCGTTTATGCATCTGCCGACTGAGCATCTGAGCGAAGGAAGTCGTAACGCCTTGCGGAAGTGGCCGTCGTTTCCTTCCGGTCATGCACGAGACACAGCGCTATATGCAACTATGCTGGACCGATTTGTGCCGCATATGCGTACCATTGTGATTGTTTTTACGGCCTGGATCGGATTTTTACGGGTATACACCGGCGAGCATTATCCGTTTGATGTGGTGGGAGGAGTATTGTTTGGCTATATAGCTGCGCGTATCGGCATCGATGTGGCTCTTTTGATAGATAAACAAATCGGCACCCATCATCTGCAATCAATCTATGAAAAAGAAAACGGCATATAAGTTTATTTATAACCCTCATGCCGGAGAAAAGCGGGGAGTGTTTCGCGATACGGTCTCATTGGAGGACGTGATGAATCTTCTGGTGCAATATGAAATTCAGTGCGACCCTGTCCCTACCAAGGGTCCCGGTCATGCGCGAGAGCTTGCTGCAGCAAGTGCAAAAGAAGGGTATTCTACCGTGCTTGTTGCGGGCGGGGACGGGACGGTATCTGAAGTGGCAAACGGGCTTGTGGGTACTGATGTCAGAATGGGCATACTTCCTATGGGGACGTTCATGAATATTGCCCGCATGCTTTCAGTTCCGCTTGAAATGGAGAATGCGGTGCGGACTATCAAGATAGGGCATACGCGTAAAATTAATGTGGGAAAGGTTGAGACACTTTCCGGCAGGCCGGTGAAGGAGCCGTTTTATTTTCTGGAAACTGTCGGTGTGGGGCTTGATGCTGAGATTCAAAAAGAGTTTAAACGGTTTGAAGATCAAGAGCCGTGGGCGATTGTTTCGCTGATCAAACGATTTTTTGATTTTTATGGTTCGAGGGTCAGATTGGATACGGATGACGGTGCTCATGAGGCCCGCGCATCGCTTATATCTATTGCGAATGGGCCCCTGACGGGCGCAAATTTACGATTGGCACCTGAATCGCTTCTTAATGATCATCGTCTGTCAGTTACTATCTATAAGATGTCAAAAGCAGAACTGGCGTGGTCACTGCTTCGACTTCGCCTGAATCCTCAACGGAAACCAAATCACCTAAAGACTATCCAGACAACCTCAGTTGCTGTTTCAGCCAAGCGTCCGATTTCCATGCACGCCGATGCCACGGTCTTTGGGACCAGCCCCGCTACATTGAGTATAGTCCCGGGCGCTCTCTCAGTCATTTGCGGATATCCACAGCTTGAGGAACCTGCAGCACTGAAGTCGCACACCTCACTTGCACCCTAATGTCTATGAAAAAAGAAGCAATAAGATCTGTTATCGCCAGTCGTCAATTTGGCTACTTCATCCGCCTTGGGTATGTCATCCGCGGGCTATTGTATGCTCTTGTCGGCTTTGGAGCATTTCAATTGGCTTCCGGAATCACATCAGTTGAGGTGGATACTCATGGTGAGATTGCGTGGCTGCAACAAGTCCGGCACGGCTCGATCTTGTTGTTGTTTGTTGCGATTGGTTTGGCGGGATATGCGGCGTGGGGGTATATTCGGGCCGGTATTGATATAGTGAATCCGGATGAAGATGTTTCGTATGTAGGACGTGTCGGCTACCTGGCAAGCGCTGTATCTTATTCACTTCTTGCACTTTTTGCATTTCAGCTGGCGCTTCATGTTGGCGAACCTATCCATGCTGGTAAACTGAATCAACAAGTAGCGCGCATTATGTCGTATCCGTTTGGCGGCAGTATTGTGGTCGCAGTGGGTGCAGGTATGATTGTTGCCGGCTTTTACCAAATGCAAAAAGCAATCCGCGCTGATCGCCCGATCGATTTTCTCAGCAGACAAAAGCATCCCGTATACAGTATGCCGTTTATGATTTTTGCCAAAACAGGTATTGTAATCAGAGCTCTCACGTTTGTTTTGATTGGCTTTTATATCGCTCGCGCCGGCTGGTTGTTGAATCCCGATAAAATTCACACATTCAAAAGTCTTTTGCTGAGCATACAAGATGAGGGAATCGGTATGGTAGCGTTGCCGATAATCGCTATAGGATTTTTGTGCTTTGCCTGTTATTCTCTGTTATTGAGTTGGTGGGTAGACCTGCCGGAGAAAGAATCATGAAAAAACAGACCGCACCACACATACCAGTGGAAAAAATCAAAGAAGTGGCACAAAAAGAAACGGTGTCGCGCCCTACGTGGCGGAAAAGATTCATTACATTCCGTAACGTCTTTTTTACACTCGTTGCCGTGTTTGCTGTACTGGCTATTGCAGCACACATGGTACCGTATTTTGCTGTTGATCTGTACATTACACATGCTATTCAACAGATCCACAATCACACGGCTGCGATGATTTTGCGTTCATTTTCCTGGATTGGGTTTACTCCTCAATCAACGCTTTTTGTAGCGGCGATATCGATTCTGCTTTTTGTATCGGGACTTCGATGGGAAGGAATCATGTCAGCTGTTGCAGGCTCCAGTGTCACGGCAGTAAACCTGCTTTTAAAAAGTGCAGTAAATCGTCCACGTCCCAGTGCTGATTTAGTGTCGGTATTTTCTCATATACCTGAATACAGTTTCCCTAGCGGACACGTCATGTTTTATACCGTGTATTTTGGGTACTTGATATTTCTCGCCTATGTCCTGGTGCGTCAAAAACATATTCGCTCCACTATTACGGTGCTTTGTGCGGTTTTGATTCTTGGCGTTGCACCATCACGCATCTATATGGGACAACATTGGGCAAGTGATACGGTTGGCGCATACTTAGCCGGCTCTATCTGGCTTGCCGTACTGGTGCAAATATATTACTGGGGAAGAGAGCGGTTTTTCGGCCATAAGCCGCTTGTTATTTCGTAGCTGCTTTTTTCCATCGAGGAGCAAACCCAGCCATAAAAGCAAAAAAGTGTGCTTTGATCGGAGATTCGCCACGCGCTACAATCGCTTCAGTCATTTTCTTTTTAAACTCCTTCACGTCATCTCCTTCATAGGCAAGATGGCCGTCAAAATAGCAATATGAGCAATAGTCAGCATGCTCGCGGCTTGCGCCTTTTGGATCTTTTTTAAAGGGCATCAGGCAGCTGTCGCAGTTTCCTTGAAGTGTTTTACTGTTCATATACGAAAAGTATATAAAATGATGACTAGTAAATATATTTTAGTGTTGACTTAAATAAAATAGAAGAGTATGATGAAACATATGGATATTTACACCGCCCTTTCTGTTCCGGTCCGCCGGGATATCGTAACTCTCTTGGCACGAGAGCATACTGTGCCTGCTTCACGCATATATGAAGTATGTGATCGCGTCACACCTCCTGCAGTCTCTCAGCATTTGAGCGTTCTACTGGATGTAAAGCTGGTTGATGTAAAAAAAGTCGGTCGTCAACGGTTGTACACTCTGAAACCGGATCGTCTGGAAGAGATAGGCAGATGGATGGATGAGATTGAGCGCATGTGGGAAAAACGTTTCGACACGCTCGATGACGTACTGGCAAAAATTCCCCGATAAGAGGGGTCGTTATTCATTTTCATTATTTTTTCTATGGGAAAAGCAGTGTTTAGCCGAGATCCGGCAACAAAAACAATGCGTGTTGAGCGCACATTTGAAGCTCCGTTGGAGACCGTCTGGAAAGCCTGGACTACTCCTGAAATTCTTGATCAGTGGTGGGGTCCTGCGCCGTGGCATGCTGAGACTTCTCAGTTAGAGCTTAAAGTCGGAGGCACGTGGCAATACGCCATGGTAGGCCCTGAAGGTGAGCGCAGCTATTGTCGCGCGGATTATGATCTGGTTCAGGCGCCGCACCGCTTTGCCGGACAAGATTCTTTCTGCGACGAGCATGGCAGTATACTGTCTGATCCGCCCGGTATGCACTGGGATGTACAGTTTGAGGCAGAAGGTGACACAACCAACGTAATAGTCACCATTCAGTTTGCCACTGAAGAAGCTATGGAAAAGATTGTCGCAATGGGCTTTCAGCAAGGATTTACCATCGGTATGGATCAGCTGGACACCCTTTTGACAACACAATAATCAGATATCTTTTACATAATATCTGACCGGTTCAGTTTGCGGGTGCAGCAGGTTGTAGAGATAGGTGATGTCCTTATCTTTATGCCTGATGCACCCTGAGCTGCCCGGATCTTCTTTTGAAAGGCGTGCAGGATCTCCCCCTGTACCGTGCAAGCCAAAATATCCGACCGTGACCCAGTCACATTGGCCATTGCATTCCATGTAAGGTGTCGGTCCATACGGCCATTTGTCGCCGGTGGGTATATCAAGTGTCAGAAAATAGGGGCCGGTTTCCGGATTGTCTGTCGGCTCTTTATTCACGATGGTCCAGTAGGCTCGCCCGACAAGCTGCGGCAAGGGAGTGGGGCGCTCGCCCGGGATACCCACTTTCACGGTAAACTGCCTGACCAGTGTTGATTGATCGGTCTTTCCCGGATCACCATAATAGAGCAGTTCTCTATTTGATTTGCGCTCCAACAGAAACCAATATTGTTTGGGTCGTATCGGAGATGTTGTGGCGGCAGGTTGCGCAGCACTATAAAGAGAAGCAACTATTGTTGCGCCGATACAAACCGCAAACAGCACAATGCCAAGCCACAATTCAGGACGTCGCATAAGTGGGTATTATTATACCTTCTGAAGCGTCGGGGAGTATACTGTCTACATGGATGATCTGCAGATGCATATCGATGAAAAACATGGAGACAACCATATCAGTAAACTCAACTGGTTGCGCGCTGCTGTACTGGGGGCAAATGATGGAATTGTATCGATCTCAGGCTTGGTGTTGGGTGTAGCGGGTGCCAATAACTCGACTCACGCCATAGCACTTGCCGGTTTGGCGGGCGTCATTGCGGGGGCTATTTCCATGGCAGCAGGCGAATACGTGTCTGTGAGCAGTTCGCGTGATGTTGAGCAGGCACTCTTGGAAAAGGAACGCCGGGAGCTGGAGGAGAATCCGCAGCGCGAGCTTCGTGAGTTGGCACTATTGTATGAAAAAAAAGGACTGTCAGGTCCTGTTGCACAAAAAGTGGCAGAGGAGCTGTCGGCCAAAGACGCATTGGCTGCGCATTTTGATGCAGAGCTGGGGATTGACCCCGATAATCTGACTAGTCCGTGGCACGCGGCATTTGCATCGGCGATCGCTTTTTTACTTGGGGCAATCTTGCCGATGGCGGCTATTTTGGCGCTCCCCTCCCATGTGCGGGTGCAGCTTACTTTTACCGCGGTATTATTTGCTCTGGCCGGAACCGGTTACTTCAGTGCCAAAATCGGTGATGCACCTGCAGGGCGGGCGGTAGTACGTGTGGTTGTAGGCGGAGTGTTGGCGATGGCCATTACGTACGCGATGGGATATGTGTTTGGCATCAACACTGCCTAAGTGCAGGTCATGAGCCGTGTTCGATCAGTCTCCAGCGAGCGATATCTTCAATCAAATCAAGAGGAAGCGGTTTGTCATGGGTATGAAACCTTCAAGTGAACCGCGTGACTGGCCGTGGGGAAGGCGGGAGTTTGTGCTGCGCGACCCTGACGGCTACAAGCTGGTGTTTTTTAAGAAAAAATAATAGGGGTTCTCATCTTCTGTCGTTTGTGCTACCCTATAGATGAGTGAGGTGGCGGCCTTTCGCCACGCAAGTCAAGCGCAAGTCTGCCATACTCTTTTCCTGCAGGTAGATAGAACATATAGTGCGAATATTCCCCCCATTTCGTAAGTTAGTATATTGTCCTTATTCTTTTTATGAACACCATACCAAACACACAAACAGAACTCCAACAGAAGATGATTATTGAACCGTACATTCGATCCGGCACAAAAGGTGTCAAAAGCGACACCAACGAAACGATCGGAACCACACTTGCTCTTGCGACAAGCAGCCACGAGCCGGTCTATGTCTACGATAAGTCAGGAGCATTTATCGGTCTCGCTTCGCCGTATCGGGCATACTACCTGCATCGACGACCGTACACAACCAAGCTTTCCTCAATCGTGGTAAGCGCGCGTCACTTGCGTCCTACAGACCATGTGTCTGAGGCAGCAGCTGCAATTTTGGAAAGCGGCTTTTATGCACTTCCGGTCTTTGATAGCGAGAATGTACCTATTGGTGTAGTGGAGTTGCGGGACATTGCAGAAGCAATAATGAGCCGGGAAGATGTAGCTCATGAACTGGCAAGTCGTGTTAATCCGCAACAAGTCGTTACGGCATCGTATCACAGCACGGTTGAGCAGGTGCGTCAGATGATGCGTGATCGTCAGACGTCGCGTGTTGTGCTCGTGGATGAGGAGGGCCGGATGATGGGGATTGTATCCCGACAAGACCTGCTGGATGCATATATGAAGCCGACAGAAAAACAACGGTTTCATAAGGATCGTAATCCACAGACTAACTGGGCGTTTGATCAAGAGAAGTCGTATCGCAACGATACTCCGGTGCGCACCTTTGTGACGCGTAGAGTAAACAGCATGGTGGCAGGCTCTGACCCGATAAAGATCGTACAGACGCTCCTTCACTCGCGTCATGGCAGTATTGTGTTAGTCGATAAAAATAGGCCGGTATCGATTCTTTCTTTGCGAGACATTGCCCATGCGCTCGCGATGCTAGGTCCGACGACGGACTCTGAACTCATTATGATGAATCCCAGTGCTTCGGTACCGGAGACGGAAGTGAGGCTGGCGCGTGAGGAATTAAAGCGGTTTGAGAAAAAGATGAAGCGTCGAGTGGATATTGCTAAAGTTGAAGTGCATTTTGAAGAGCCAAAATATCAAACAGGTACTACTGCGCTATTTAATACGACCATTATTGTGACCCCTACAGCCGGAGCCAAGTTGGTCGCTCACAGTAAAAGCAAAATCTTTCTGGAGGGCATCAAACGGGGAATTGCTCAATTAAAGAAGCAGCAACGGCGAAGCGGCGTGTCTCACCATCAGTCAGCACATCACCGAGCTCACTGATACGGTATTATGACGGCTTGAAGCGCTTCATGTTTCGGTGTACTCTAAAGAAAAATACCTGTTGCTGTAGAAAAGAGGTGATTTTTTATGAAGCGATACGTAATGGGAATTATGTTGGTATTGGTGATTGTGCTTATCACGGCCGGTGCAAGCAGCGCTCAAATGGGCGGCATGATGTACCGCGATGACGTCAGTCCAACTCCTACCGGTGCCACAGCGAACGAAGAACATGTTCTGTCGGTCGATCAGGCGATGCAAGCCATTCTTGATACGCAGCACGTGTCTTCAGTCGACAAGCTCGATTTAACTACAGTCAGCGATGATCAGTGGGAAGTGCTTGGTGATGCAGTGATGGAGCAGATACATCCGGGCGACACCCATGAGGCGATGGATCAGATGATGGGAGGCGAAGGATCAGAGTCATTGCGTCAGATGCATATCAACATGGGACAAGCGTACTTGGGTTACAGAAGCGCGAATCAATCAAATGTACGCTATGGCATGATGGGCCGATGGAATGCAGCAGCCACTCCGATGATGGCGGGATATGGTCCGATGGCAGTATGGAGCACAGGCGTTTGGGGATGGTTTGGTGTCATCCAGGCAGTGACCTGGCTCGCCGGCATACTGTTTTTGGTGACAGGATCAGCTTATTTTGTACACCGAATGCGCACAAAGAAGTAGTCTGAGTCGGTTAAGGTATCGGAGGATTCTACTGTTTGAAGTACGGCTCGACGGATGATTTGGGAAGAACTTTCTCCAGAATCGGTATCGTGTTGACGGAGGATGTGTATGCTTTGTATACTCCGGCCAAAATCAAGCCGGTTACAATAGTTGCCCCCAAGGTAACACCTACACCGCGCACCAGTGATAAGGCAAAATTACGCTTGAATGAATTGAGTGCCTGAAGCTGCTTGGTATTTTGTCGAATCTCACGCACGGTGCGATCGACTGTGCTTGATTCCTTTTTTGCGTGCTTTTTTGTCGCTGCCATATAGTGTTTTCAGTATACTTGGTGTTCTTAAAAAAATACAAACCCCACCTGTTTCTTACGTGCTTCTTACTGTTTGTTCACGATATTGTTATACCTGCACAGTAGTATAAAAAATAAGATTACTCAGTTTATTACTCGTATATATGAATGACATTTATCCAACAAAAGATGCGGTGGCAAAGGCACAGGGTCAGGCGTTTACCGCCGCGGTTGAGCTAATGGGTTCAGAGGCCGCACATACCCAGACTACCATCGGCGATTATATTATTACCGTTGCATGCGAAGAAGCGGAAGGCATGTATGAACCTGATGGAGAAGGAGATTTGAAATGGCATCCTCCTGCCAAGGGAGACAATCAGCATGTTGAAGTGGTGGTACAAGATGCGCATGATCGCCGGTTTATACCGGGGCTTGAAATCGTATGTCGGGTGATTGCACTTGATGGAGATGAGGTGGGAGAAAAGAAACAACCATTTCTCTGGCACCCGTTTTTATATCATTATGGTGCAAATTGGCAGATTCCCAAAGAGGGAGAGTATATGTTTGATCTGGATATAAAGCGTCCTGCTTTTATGCGTCATGATGAAGTGCATGGGGAGCGCTATAAAGCAGATGTCAGTGTACAGCTGGGTCCACTGAGTCTGGAACCAGGAATCAAGCCTCATGGCTCAGAGTGACTCTTATTTACAGCCAAGAGCCTGGCGGCAGCCGGCTCGTGCTTCTTCCGGGGCTGAATCACACGCAGCGCATGCTTTTTGTGTATCCATACTGTTTTGTGTCTCGCTGTTCATCTGCTGCATCTGCTGCATCATGCCGGAAAGGTCCTGGAACTTGATGTCAGTCGGTGGAGTAAACATGCTTTCGTCAGCGGCCCATGCGCGACAATTGTAGTCGACCTTTTGCTTGTTGGGATCAAAATTCGAGCCGCTTTTCTCCTGCGGCATATATTCCTGCGCCGTATCTTTGGCTTGTTGCATCATGCTTTCATCAAATTGCATCTTGTAGCCGATTCCCTGTTCAAATCCCCACGTATACACCTCATTGTCACGGCGAATCATAGATGTTTGGGTCGTTTTTCCGCTTACTGCGGTCTCAAAGTTGCCGCGCATTTTATTTCCTGACACATACACGGTGCCGGAGCTGGTGCTGCCTGAGTCCTTATCGGTATAGGCAAAGTCACACTGCAGCGGCGTATTTTTTGCCAAGAGCTCCGACACAGTGCCGGTAAATGATTCAATTGAGTCGTTCATTTTGCTCCCCATCGTTTTGGCCTGCATTGCGGGTTGCTTTGGAGTGAGGAAATAGTAGGCAGCTGCACCCAATATGACTACTGCGATAATGCCGAGTATTGTTTTGATGTTCATGGTGTCTGGTGAAAAACAAATAATGTGATGTGTTCCTTTTTATACACCTCTTTTGCGCAAAGGGAAAGGGGTATACTACTTATATATGAAACTTCTTCCTCAAGCAGATTTGCTGTCGCTGAAAAATCGTGTCGCCATAGTAACCGGTGCATCGGCCGGGATCGGGTATGGCATCGCGTATCGGCTGGCAGAAGCCGGCGCAAAGGTAGTGCTGGTGGCTCATCACGAAGACCAGCTCAAAAAAGCACTCGATGATCTGCGTCCGACCGGGGCAGACTTATTGCCGATTGTGGCTGATGTGTCGGTAGAGCATGATGTGCAGCATATGGTGGCAAAGACGCTGGAGGTGTTCGGGCGCATTGATGTGTTGGTAAACAATGCAGGTATTTTTCCTTACGCGCCGCTTCAGGATTTGACCGCCGAACTCTTTGATCGTGTGGTTGCGGTGAATCTTCGCGGTGTGTTTTTGTGCACCAAATACGTGTCTGAGTCTATGATTCAAAAAGAGCAGGGTGGACGAATCATCAACATCACCTCCATTGACGCACTGCATCCGTCTATGATGGGATTGGCACATTATGATGCGACAAAGCATGGTGTATGGGGATTTACCAAAAATGTCGCTATCGAACTTGCCAGGCATAAAATCTGGGTAAATGCCGTTGCCCCGGGCGGTGTGCTGACACCGGGAGCTGCAAAAATGCAAGGCGGTCAGGGAGCAGATTTGGATCGCAACCCGGACCCCCCGCCGCTTGATGTGCCGATGGGCAGAATGGGTGTGCCGGATGATATTGCAAAGGCCGTGCTCTTTCTGGCATCTGATATGGCTTCGTATATGACGGGCACTCAGATTGTGGTGGATGGCGGATATCTTCTCAAGTAACGACCCTATGTATATTGTATATATAGTGCGTTGTGCGGACGACTCGTTGTACTGCGGTATCACAACCGATGTTGAGCGCCGGGTGGCAGAGCACAATGATCCGAAAAAAGCTGCAGCATATACCCGCTCCCGCCAGCCGGTGACACTCGTTTATACAGAAGCATGCACAAGTCGCGCTGACGCCCTCAAACGGGAGTATGCCATCAAGCAGCTGCGCAGGCAAGACAAACTGCGACTCATCTCTTCAACCCCACACTAACGCGAATCGGTATCTTTTGGAGCCTCAGTGTGATATACTATAACCATAGTTATACGCGGAATTCGTGATAGAAACACGCAACGTATACGTTTTTCTTTCGATTGTTTGATAGAACAACTGCTTTTTTATTAATCATAAGCAGAGACACAGCATTCCGCGCATCCGACCCCTAATTGCACGGTCGATGTGAGGACATGCTTGTCATGATCTTCTTTACCTATCCTGTCTGCTCACCATGAGCAAGACGTGTTTATATAATTTGCAATTTTTATTATCTATGTCAATGTATCGCGCACGTCGCATGAACAAACCCGGATTTGGCGGACGCCCCCGAAGTGGTGGCGGACGCAGTCGATTCGGTCGGGGAAAACCGGCCGGTCTTGATCCGTCCCTTTTTGTTAAAAAAGCTACTGTCCTACCGGTGCAGGAAGCCCCGGTGTTGAGTAAAACCACCTTTGATGACTATGCCTTGGACGGCCGCATCAAAGCAAACATCGCCCATCATGGGTATGTGCATCCGACCGCTATTCAGGAGCAGTCACTTCCCCATATTCTTGATGGGCGTGATCTTATCGGAATCGCCAACACCGGAACCGGTAAAACGGCTGCATTTTTACTCGGCCTCATTCACAAATGTATTCACAATCGTGATGAACGGGTACTTATTGTAGCGCCCACTCGTGAGCTCGCCATTCAGATTAAGGATGAATTTGTCGTCTTTAGTCGCGGCCTCCATATGAGTGCAGTTATTGCCGTTGGCGGCACCAATATTGATCGTCAGATCCAAGGCCTTCGCCGACGTCCTCAGTTTGTGATCGGTACGCCCGGTCGCCTCAAAGACTTGATCGAGCGTCGCGAATTGTCACTTACGTTTTTCCACAACGTCGTATTAGATGAAGTGGATCGTATGGTCGACATGGGATTCATCAATGACATCAAATACCTCTTGGCTCTTCTTCCGGAAGATCGCCAGTCGCTGTTTTTCACGGCCACCTTGGATCGTCGTTCCCGTGAGATTTTGGGCAAATTTGTCCACGAAGATCCTATCACTGTGTCTGTAAAACAACAGGCAACCAGTGAAAATGTCGATCAGGATGTTGTCAAAGTACCGTTTGATAAGAAGAAATTTGATGTTCTTAAGGAGCTTTTGCAGCAGCCCGGTTTTGAAAAAGTCATGGTATTCGGACGCACCAAGCGCGGTGTAGAGATGCTGTCACGACAACTGCAATTTGATGGGTTTCGTACTGCCGCCATTCACGGTGACAAAGCCCAGCAGCAGCGCCTTCGTGCCCTTCAGGCATTTAAGGAAAATCGTGTCAATGTACTTATTGCCACTGATGTGGCCGCCCGCGGTATTGATGTAAAGGGAGTGACACATGTCATCAACTACGATCAACCCGAGTCATACGACGATTACGTACATCGTATCGGACGTACCGGTCGCGCAGGACAAAAAGGATTTGCGCTGACGTTTGTGGACTAATACAATAGCCAATTGAAGAGCCTTCCCGGATAGCGTACAGACGCTTGAAGGGAAGGCTTTTTTATGGTGAAGTAGCAGGGGTCGGGAAGCCATACATTCTTCAGTACCGAAGCCTGCACTTGCAGGATATACTATACGCGTGAGTACGTATAATCCCTACCAGCCACGCACTGTTCGTGGTGCCCCACGCCGCTCAAATCCCCGGCGCTTTCATCCGGGAATCATGGTGGTGGCGCTGCTGAGCCTGGGGATCGGCATTGCTTTTTATGTGTCGTCACGCACATCGCACACGAGTGCACAAGCACAAGAATCAACGCCTTCTCCTGATGTGCTTCGCCTGCCGACTCCTGTGGCTGCGGCAACACCTGTTGAAACACAACAAAGCGAAACATTGAGTCGCGCTGTGCATGGTGCACTTGAGGACACACAAGGATCCTATGCCGTTGTTGTAAAACACCTGGGCAGCGGGGAGTACTATGCGCAGCAAGAGGATGCCACATACGATGCTGCCAGCTTGTACAAGTTGTGGGTGATGGCAGTCATATACGAGTACATGAAAGCCGGTCGACTGCAGCCGGAGCAGGTATTGAGTGCAGATGTTGCTGAATTGAATGAAACATTTAAAATCGCCAGTGATTCAGCAGAGCAAACAGAAGGCACAGTCACGTATACCGTTGATGAGGCGCTTGAGCAGATGATTACCATCTCCGACAACTATGCGGCGCTTTTGTTGACTGATGCAATAAGTCGCACATCGGTGGCTGACTTTCTCAAACGATATGGATTCACCGGTTCGCGGGTGGGCAATGGGGAGAAGCCGCCGGTCACCACAGCTGCGGATGTATCCCGGTTGTTTGAAAAACTCTACGATGGGCAACTGGTTGATGCTGAGTCAAGTCAGCAAATGCTTGATCGTCTCAAGCGCCAACGCCTCAACAGTAAAATTCCATCGGAGTTGCCGGATGAAGTCTTTGTGGCGCACAAAACAGGTGAGCTTGACGGCGATTCCCATGATGCCGGTATCGTCTATGCTCCGGGAGGCGAGTATGTACTGGTGGTTTTGAGCCGCAGCGATGACCGCGACGCGGCAAATGCCCGCATCAGTGCTGTTTCAAAAGCAGTCTACGATCACTTTGAAGAGCCGAGCTTGCCGTAATCTGATATCATCGGCGCATGAATACACAACTTTCACCCTATCTGACCTTTGAAAATACCGCCTACGGTATGCAGTGGTCAGTGAACATCATGGACAAACACCAATCCGTGCGATTTTACTGCCCTTGGTCACCGCCTTTAATATTGACGTCGATCTGATCCGGCACCTGGATCTGTGGCGCTTGTTGCTGTTGCGGCATCATACGGGGTAATCCGAAGACAAAAAAGAAATAACCGAATACAATCAATAAAATTGCTCCGAGTAAGAAACTGATG
>CAZOFT010000012.1:0-5754 GCA_964579395.1 uncultured Gammaproteobacteria bacterium
CAAAAAACAATCGACATGAAGACTGTGTCGGGCCTCCTCACGCAGCGAAAATGTGGTATCTGCCGTGATATTGAGTTGACCCTTCATGCCTATATACTAGTATCCAGCTGCAGTTTCGTCAAGCTCACGACAAGCGCACACCGATACCGAATATTTGCCGTATTGAGTACCCTGCCGTCAAGGTGATATGATATATACAGTATGCCTCAAAAACCAACAGCCGCCACCTCACCTAAAAAACTGCCGGTTCGATCACAATCTTTGATGCTGCTTGATTCTTGGATTTTTACTGCATTTCTTGTTGCCGGATTCTTTTTCTACAATCTTATGGCAGCAACACAAACGACAGGACAGGGCATCCGTATATTCAACCATACCCTCGCCGATGCCTCAATCGTACTCATCGGTATGTCGCTCGCTTTATCAGGCATCTGTTACTTCTGGAACTTTGCCGATACCTATATCGGCTACCGAAAATACCTGGGGCTCGCCGGCTTTTATATGGCCGCTGCTCACACCGTGATTGCACTGACTCGACGACCGCTGAGTGCTTTTTTGACGCCGGATCGTATCCTGCCTTTTTTGGCAGCTGCGCTCTCAATTGTCCTCTTTGCCATCATGGCTGCTGTCTCCAACACACCTGCCATTAAGCGGCTTGGATATCCGCACTGGAAGAAGATTTTGGCTTTTGGCTATATAGCCTATGTCGCAGGCTTGTTGCATTTTGGCATGCTAAACTATGCACGGTGGTTTAGCTGGCTGGCGGGAACAGAAGCAATCGGTACACAAGTGCCACCCCTCTCATTTATCGTGTTTGTGTTTGGTGGATTCGTGCTGGGACTGCGTGTGGCGTTGTGGATTGATACCCGAAAGAAGTAGATGTGGGCAAGGAGGGACTCGAACCCTCATGGGATAAATCCCACTAGTTTTTGAGACTAGCCTGTATACCGATTCCAGCACTTGCCCAGGCTGCGATAAGCATTATACCACGGGCTGCGCTTTCGTTACCATTTACTAATCATCAAAAACGATTTATCATACTGCCGTGATCTACTTTTTGGCTCCCCTTGGGGTACTCATTTTTTTGCTTGCGTGCAGTGCGCCGTTTTTCCTGCTGAAGCGACTTTCGCCTATCCCCTACTTCCCCAGCAATGCTCGCGACATTTCCCTCATTTTGAAGCAGATTCATCTCACGAATGACATGGTTTTGTATGATCTCGGGGCCGGCGACGGTGTCATTATATTTCGGGCCGCCACTGCAGCATATAAAAAACGCTTCAATACCCGATTTATTGCGTATGAAATCAATCCGTATTTGCTGCTTTTTATGCATATCAAGCGACTGTTTCATCCCAATAGAAGCAATATAGCAGTCCGAAAGGGAGATGTCTTTTCCACAGATTATCCACTTTCTCCCCACACAAACACCATCTTTTTTACCTACATTTCTCCCTGGTTTATGGAAAAAACAGTACAAAATGTTGCGCGACAACTTCCTAAAAAAGCATCGGTCCCGTGGGTAAGTTATTTTTATGAAGCCCCCAAAAGCAAGCTCTATCGCTGTAGACAACTCAGCCACACACGTGGCGTACATGATATCTATCGCTACACCATCTCATCGTCATAGCTTCAGCTCATGCACCGCGTGATAGGATGCGATTGCCGCAGACACGATCACGTTCAGTGATTTATTCACCCCCCACATGGGAAGCTCCGCCACGGCGTCACACAGCACAAGCGTCTCGGGAAGCACCCCGAATGTTTCATTTCCGACCATCAGCGCCACCGGTGCTTTATATTCTATAGTGCGATAATCCACAGATTGCTCTGACTGCTCAACTGCCACTATCTGGACACCGCTTACTTCGCGCCGCAACTGTTCAATCGCTTGGCTTGTGTGCTCAAAATACTTCCATGGCACGATTTTATGCGTGCCGATTGATGCTTTGGCTATGCGAGGATTCGGTGGAGTTTCCATGTCGCCGCACAAATAGAGCCCGGAGACTGCCAGCGCATCAGCAAGGCGGAATAATCCACCGATATTGTAGGTGTCATAGACATTTTCGACGATCAGATAGAGTGGATTTCGCTTGATTTGTACTGTCTGCGACTCTTCTTCTGGTAGTTTTCGTAGTTGGTCTGCATTAAGCCTCATGTAGTAAATAGGTATTAGTAAATAGCAAATAGCTTAGGTTCGTTGCAATATAGTTTTACGCAAAGAAGTAAGTATTTTTTATAACCACACAATGATTATAAAGCGTTTCATATTCAGTGGGAGTAACGAGTTCACGTTCTTTTGCTATCTGCAAAATTGCGACACACTCATAACACGATCCTCTCGCCATACCTAAAAAATGGGCAAAATCTTTATTCCCCCTACGGCTGCCTTCTGCAATATTTAATGATATTGAAACAGATGCTCTGCGCTTGATTTGTGATGCCAAATTGTTCCGTAGAAGGAAAGTGGTCGGTGATTTCATATATTGCCAATGTAAGCGCTTTTGCTTCTTTATAGGCAGCAAGATTTTCAAAAATAAATTGTCCCATTAGGCTATTTACTATTTTCACAATTTGTCTATTTTACCATACAATATGCATATACTATCCTATAGTTGACATGATAAACAGCCTGTAGTATAATGGATAAGATATGAAGAACACATTGTTTCTCTCAACCATTGCAGCCCTTGCTTTGGCCGTTTCTGTTGCGGCAACTCCCGCATCAGCTCAAAGCTATGGAACCACTACCAATCCGACCGAATCGATCACTATCGATAAGGCTGTCACTCGCCCCGGTACCGATGAGTATGTAGACAATCTTTCTGTTTCAGACAATCGCTACAGCCCGAATCAGGATGTGTGGTTTCGTCTGATAGTCAAAAATACGTCTGATCGTGATATCAATAACGTTCATATTGTTGACTCAATGCCGCAATATATCGATCTTATTGAAGGAAGTCTCGACCAAAACATCGGAACCTTAAAAGCCGGTGAGGAGAAAACCGTCTTTATCAAAGGACATACCGTTGATCAGGATGCACTTCCTACCGATCGCGGCGTGATATGCCTTCTGAACAAAGCCACAGTCACCGGTGATCGCACCAGTACCTCAGGCACCGTTTCAGATGAAGACAGTGCTCAATTTTGTGTAGAAAAACAGGTAAATGCTGAAGGCACTGCCTCTGCAGTCACCAAAGTTCCTGCAGCCGGAATGCCGCTTGGCGCAGCATTGTTTGCCCTTCAGGCAGCAGGAATTGCTCTTGGCATAACCCTCAAGAAATTGAGCGCGTAATACCAAACAAAACTCGCTTTTTCACCTTATTTCATTGGCTCCCGAGATGACGGAATATCCGTTACCTCGGGAGCTTTTTTGTACTCCCCTTTCTCACGCAGCCTGGAATTTTTGGCAGAAATATGCTATACTATGGGATTCAGAATCAATAATTTGGGTTGCTACGGCAACCTATCAAACGATTTACATCTCACCAAAAAAACAAGCCTGACGTCAAGCCTTTATAAATAGAGCGGCTTCTCTATCGCCTATTCGGCATTCACCCTATGAAACACTTATTCGTAATTACCAGCTATCCAAAACAGGGGGCCACACACGGTGACTCGACCGTGGGAGTGGCATCATACACAAAAAACACACTTCTCACCTTGAAAAAACAAATGCCTGATGCCCACATTACGGTATGGGCCGAAATCCATGATCAGGATATTGAGCGCGTATATGAAGAGGATGGAATGACCATTAAGCGCGTATGGCGACGAGGCGATATGCATAGCTTATGGCACCTGTACAAACAGATCCGTGCACGAAACGTAGAGGATATTCTGGTTCCTATTGATGCGTTTATGTTCGGCAGCTATGCACATCTTGCCCTTTTTGTCGGTCTGATGACTATGCTTCATGCCTCGGGAAAACGTATTACCACTGTACTCCATCAGGTAGTTGTAAACTCGCACGGTCTTGAGCCGGATCCTGTGCGCAGACGCCTGATGAACCTTGTTATGAGCTTGTTTTATTCAGGCATATTGGCTACCAGCACTCAAACAATCGTATTTGAGCGCGCATTCAAGCTGCATCTGGAACAAACTTGCTTGCAAAAACGATTCGTTGATCTCGGAGCAAAGCTTCGACTCCTGCGAAAACAGGCACCCAAAGCATTTACCCTCTGGCAGATGCCGGCAATTCATGTCATTCCACATGCAGTTGAAGAGCTTAAAAAACTCCCCGACCCGCTACGTGCAAAAAAGCGACTGAAATGGAATGAAAAGCATAAATATGTGTTGTGTTTTGGTTTTCTTGCACCACACAAAGGGCTCGATAAGCTTGTTGAACTGTGGCCGACAGATAAGAAGATTCATCTTATACTGGCTGGAGGTGAAAATCCCAACCACATCAAGAATAAAGACTATCGAAAATATGTAAAGCGTCTGCGTGATGCTGCGGCAAAAAAAGGCATCACTGTAACAGGATTTGTACCTGAAAAACAAATTGCAACGTACTTTTCAGCAGCTGATCTGGTCATTCTCCCCTACACCACATTTATCTCATCATCCGGCCCACTGTCTCTGGCGTTTGCCGCCGAGAAACCGGTGCTTTTTTCTGAGGCAATCAGTGATTATTTTGATACTGCCGACTTTCGTCGGGCTCTTACTCAAAACCCCCTCACTCGTCGTGAATTCACCTTTCGCTTTTCTGAAGATGATCTGAAAAAAGGACTGGATACATTGTTTGGCAATCTACAGGAGGCAACAAAGTTCTCACAAGCAGTAAAGCAACTGCGCGATTGGGAACACATCGGCTCGCTTTATCAGCGTGTTCTGACAGCATAAATCAATGCCGGCTTGTGCTTGACAATCCTATAGTAATTTGATATACTATAAACTCCATGATCGAATTTCCTGACCTGGGGGGACAGGGAACGGGAGTTTTACATCGCTCCACACCACCTTCCTCTCGTAATTCCGAACATACTTTTACATTTTCACCCGGTCTTGCACCGTATACACCTGTGCGCCCTATAGCAGAAATTGCTTCTGATGCCTGGGATCGTGCGCAAGCTGGAATTTCAGGCGTACAATCGTGGATTAAAGCCCGAAAACGTGTACGAGCAAAAGCACATATTGACGCACAGTTTGCCCGCGTCGCCACACAGCTCTTTGAGCCGGCCATCGTAGACCCGCAGTTTGCCGCTCTGGCAACCCAACCATATCCCGGCATTCATCGCCACTCAGAGGCATTTACCCAAGCGCAAGACGCTTACGAGCGAGATGCAAAGCACACAAACTACACCTCAGCGTACAAACTGCACAAAACCACCAAAGCTGGGGAAGCCTTCAGAAGCAGCACAGCCACGTATACTGATGCAGCTGAAAATCCCATTGCACAAGTGGTCACTGTCGATTATCCCACACAAGATGTGCCGGAGCAGGCTGTCGCACCCAAGCTGGATACACGCAGCTGGCAGCTACCGATGAGCTTACTCTTGCCGGATGGCACCCAGACAGAAATCCTGCATTTTAATCAAGAGTCAGGTGCGTTTTATGACACACGCGGATACCGACTGTCACACGCCCAGCTCATGTATCACGCCGACAGACAAGATGCCTACCGCACTTATGCTCATCCGTGGGATGTGCAACTCCCCCAGAAACCGACCACTCAGAAATCAGAATCCGTCCCTGCTCGACCGTCGCTGCGGGCGCGCGCACAAGAAGCGCTGCGCACCCCATCATGGCGTGAGC